>JAEUKB010000039.1 GCA_016794365.1 Myxococcales bacterium | reverse complement strand
GACGGCAACACAGCATCTGTTCCTGTGGGTTGCGCGGCACTTTTGGATCTGGGCGATGGAAAAGGGATATGCGAGACAGAATCCGTGGATGAAAGTCCGCAAGGTGGGCAGAGCGAATGTCGGGAAGCCGCAGCTTCGGATTGATGAAGCGCGCAAGCTCGAAGCGGTGGCGATACAGAGAGCGCAAGAGGGCGACACCGCTGCGTTGGGAGTCCTCCTGATGCTGTACTTGGGACTGCGGCAGGGAGAGGTCACAGCGCGTGTGGCGCGTGATATCGACGACGATGGACGGGTGCTGTGGATTCCGTCGGGAAAGACAAAGAATGCGCGGCGACGGCTGAAGATTCCCGAGCAGATTCGCCCGCTGGTGCTCGCAAGGACTGTGAATCAGGAACCTGGGGCGCTCCTTTTCTATCCGCAGCACCACTCGTATCAGCACCGCAACTACTATGTGGTGCAGCTGGCGCGGCTCTGTCGATTGGCGGGCGTGCCGGTCATCTGTCCGCACAGCCTTCGGGGCATGCATGCGACGCTCGCGCTGGAAGGAGGAGCAACAGGTGATGCCGTCGCCAAGGCGCTGGGTCACGGCAGCTTCGAGATGACCAAGACCCACTACGCCAGCGCGTCGAGCGTCGCCAACAATGAGTCGGGACGTGTCGCCGCAGCACTTGCCGGAGTACCGAAAGAAAAAGAGCTATTAAACTTACTAAAAAATATGCCTAGTGATGAACTGGATCGCCTGCTGCTGAGCCTTCGGTCTGGATGTCAGTCTGGAGGACATATCGAGGAAAATGGAGCCACATAGCAGTTTCCCTCGCACTTCCCGATTGCGATCAGATTCAACTATTTCTCGACGGAATTTATGTGATCCAACAATCAGCCAGCCAATGTGATGGTGTGTGAGCAGGGGCTGGACTCTTCGCCGAGTCAGGCGGGGGTTCTGCGTCCGGTGCTGATGGACTTTGGTCTGGCGCGTGACTCGCTTGGACCGCAGCGACTGACGCAGACCGGCGTGATCATGGGAACGCCGCACTACATGGCACCGGAGCAGGCGCGTGGGATGGCTCGGCAGCTTGATCGTCGGGCGGATGTCTACAGCTTGGGGGCGATGCTGTACGAGCTGCTCTGTGGCAAGCCTCCGTTCGAGGCGGAAAACGAAGTGGACCTGCTGATGGCAGTGCTTCACCAAGATCCAATTCCGCTGCGGCAGCGCGACCTGAGCATTCCGGTGGATCTGGAGATCATCGCCCACAAGTGCCTACGCAAAGAACCCGGACAGCGCTACGACTCGGCGCAGGCACTGGCGGAGGATCTGGGGCGCTATCTACGCGGCGAGGCAATCATGGCTCGTCCGGCCTCGACGCTGTATAAGCTCAGGCGGCTGGCCTCGCGGCATCGCGCTCCGTTTGCGGTGGGTCTGGTGGTGTTTTTATCGATGGTGACGCTGCTTGCGATGTGGGGACAGGCGCGCGCCCAGCGCAGGCAGGCAGAGCAGCAGGCCGCCGAGCAAGAGCGACTGGCGGTTCAGCTTGGGCAGAGCGTGACCGAGATGAAGCTGTTTCTGCGCGTCGCCTACAGCTTGCCTCCGCATGATCTTCGTCGGGACAAAGAAGTCGTTCGCGAGCGGCTGCGGAAGCTGGACAAGCAGCTTCAGACCTCGGATCGATTCCTTCACGGCACGATCGAGAGTGCGCTCGGACAAGGCTATCTGGCGTTAGAGGAGTTCGAGCCTGCGGTGCTGCACCTTCAGCGCGCCATTGAGCTTGGGGAAAACACCACGGGGACGCACCTGGCGCTCGGCGAAGCGCTGACGCAGCTCTATCAGTCGATGGCGGAAGACGTGCGGCGTCAAAATGATCCGGCGGAGACCCAGCGCAAGCTCGACGAGCTGGGCGCACGCTTCCTGCCTCGGGCCCGCAAAGAGCTTCAGCTTGGCAAAGAGGCCGACCAGGGGGCAAACGCGTACATTGACGCGCTGCTGTGGCGCTATGCCGACCCTCCGAGCCCGCAAAAAGCCCTGGACGCAGCGCGCAGAGCGAAAGAGGCATCGCCGTGGCAGCTAGAGCCGATGACGCTGGAGCTACGGATTCTCAGCGAGCAAGTACGAGCCGAGATGCTCTCGGCGCAGCGACCGAGCGAGCCCGAGATGGACAAGATGCAGGCGACCTTGGAGCAGTCGATCAGCACGGTGCGAAGCTATCCGCCGTTTTACGACATGCACGCGGCGTTTGTGGCGGCCCGCCTGCGCAGCCACTACGTGGACCCGCGATCGCTCGATCCGTCAGACCGAACCTATCGCGCGGGGATTGAGTATGCGAAGACGTGGGCGCAGCTCCTTCCGGCGAGCGGTCAGCCACTGGATGGGCTGCTCGGGATCCATACGTCCTTGGCCTTTTCAATGGCGTGGAAGAACCACGATCCGCGTCCGGTGGTTTCTGACGGGCTACTCGTGCTGGCAGAAGCGAAGAAGTATCAGCCCGAGCGGGTGCCAACCTTCCTGGGCGAGATGGGCCTTCACCATGCGCGCGCTCGTTACTTCGAGTTCATCGGGGAAAACGCGACGGCAGAGCTAGAGTCCGCACTGAGCGCCGCCCGCAAGATCACCGAGCTAGCGCCGCAAGAAGCAGATCCTTGGGCTCAGTTTTCGCTGGCAACTTCCATGCTCGGGGTCAATCGCCATATGTACGGAATCGATGCGCGGAGCGACCTGCGGCAGGCCATCGCGCTGCAAGAGCGTGCGATCAAGCAAAACCCGGCCAAGCTGCTGTGGTTTAACAACTTGGCGGCCTACCACATGATGCTGGCCGAGATCGCTCAGTCACACGGAGAAGATCCCGCGCCGATCCGTCAGCAAGCCGTAGAAATCCTGAACGCTGCGCTGGCCAAGAACCCGAGCTTTCTGTTGGCAGAGGAAAACCTTATGAGCCTCCAGAGCGAAGATGTGCGCTATCGCATCGAGACAGGGCAGGTCCGCGCCGACATGCTGCCCAAGCTGATGGACCGAGCGTCGCAGCTCCTGCAAAAGTACCCGGACACGGCTGGGGTTCAATATCACTACCTGGATGCGCTGCTGACGCGGTGCTCGGCGCTGCTCCAGCTTCAGCAGCCTGCGCTGGCCGCGATCGATGAAACCCTGACGCTGCTCAAAGGACCGAAGCTCGCTGCCATTGCGGAGGGTCTGCGCCAAGACAAGCTCGGTCAGCTGGAGCTGATGAAGATGCGCGCGCTGATTCAGCAAGGTCAGTCTCCGGCGGATTCGCTGTTGGCGCTGCTGTCGTACACGCCGCTCCAGTCGGTGGCCAAGGGCGCGCAGGTGATGGATCGGCACCTATCCCGAATCGAGGCCATGCGTCGCTATGCCGAGTGGCTGATGAAGCCTGGCGTAAAGCCCGCAAAGAGCCCGCTCCTGCCGACGAGTGCGCTGGCTGCCGTTACGCGCGCCCTGGCGATGACCGAGCAGTTTGTTCCAAAGATGATAGACACCGAGAAGAAGCGACAGGTCGAGCTGGCCATCTTGCTGCTGCACAAGGCCAAGCTCGATCCCAAGGCCGATGCAAAAGGGCTCACCACCCGCGCGACCGAGCTGCAAAAGCAGCTTGCCCAGGTCCGTCCGCTGCTGGCCCGCAAGATCGATCCGTATCTCCCGGCGAGTCCGGTCGCTCCGCCCCAAGCGCTGTAGTCCCGCCGTCCGCTTCACCCTGCGCGCTCGCCGGTTGTGCCACTCGACGGTAGGCGCTACAGTGTCGGCCCAAGTAGACCAACCGAGAGGGGAAGCATGATGAACAGTCAGTTTGAGACGCTGCTCGTGGAGAGCGACGGTCCCGTGCTTGTGGTGACGATCAACCGACCCAAGGCGCTCAACGCCCTGAACCAGCAGGTGCTGACGGAGCTTCTTCGGCTCAGCGATGCGCTCAAGGACAGCTCGCTGGTTCGGGCCGTGGTGCTGACCGGCGCAGGGGAAAAGGCGTTTGTGGCGGGCGCAGACATTGCGGCGATGGCGGCGATGCAGCCTGCCGAGGCGCTGGGCTTTGCCGAGCTGGGTCACCGCGTCATGGATTCCCTGGAGTCGCTGCCGCAGCCGGTGATCGCGGCAGTCAACGGCTTTGCGCTGGGCGGTGGGATGGAGCTGGCGATGTCCTGTGACATCTTGCTGGCTGCGGAAAACGCTCGCTTTGGCCAGCCGGAGGTCAACATCGGTGTCATGCCCGGCTTCGGGGGCAGCCAGCGTCTGCCGCGCCGCGTGCCGTTTGGGATGGCTGCCGAGATCCTGCTGTCCGGCGACAACCTGACGGCGGCAGAGGCGCTGCGCATCGGCCTTGTCAACCGGGTGCTGCCGCAGTCCGAGCTGCTCACCGAGTCGAAGAAGCTGGCCCACAAGATTGCGTCGCGGGCTCCGGTCGCGGTGGCCAAGACCAAACAAGCGCTTCACACCTCGCGGCAAGGCTCGCTGGCCGATGGCAACGCCCAAGAGCGTCAGCTGTTTTCCGAGCTGTTTGCCACGGCGGATCAAAAAGAAGGCATGCGCGCCTTCCTCGACAAGCGGCCCCCGTCTTATCAAGGCAAGTAAGCGCAGCCTGCGCTGGGCCTACTCCCCTCGCTACGTAGTCAGCAATCGTCTCTGCGCTGGCCCTGTGCGATCCTGGCGGGGTCGTGTCGGCCCTTTCCTTTGCTGCCACTTCTGCCTTTCCTCCTTCTGGACCGCTGCCGGAAGTGTCCGACGCAGAGCGATCGGCTTTGCGTGTACTGTCGGCGGGGGAACCGGGTCAGCCCGTCTGGCCGGGCCTGTTTCCTCGTGCCCCGGTTAAGCTGGCACGACTGCTCTTGGCCTCGACCGGCGCCTTTGATCCCGCCGCGCTCTGTCGCGTGGCGCAGTCCGGCTATGGCGGCGACCTTCGTACCCAGCCTCGCAGCGAGCGCCGCTATGACGCCCACGATGCCTTTGCCTGTGCGCTGGTTCATCCCGCCATCGATGCCGCTGCCCGGGCGTCCCTGGCGGCGATGGTCTTGTCGGGACAGCCCAAGCGGCGCGGCTGGCGATCCCGTCACAAGAGCTGGTTGATTGCGCGCTGGGCGGTGCAAGCCGGTTATCTGGACCCCGCACCGCTTCCCAACGGGATCGCTGCCAGCCTGATCCACCGAACGCCACCGCCCAAAGAGCAGCCACTTGACCCGCATCCACGAGGCGCGGACGGCGCACTCGCTTGCTTTGCCGCACGCTGGCCGCGCTTCCGTCGCAAGCTTGCGCAAGAACGAAAGGCCGATGCCTGGCTGAACCATCCCGGCATCGCGGAGCTAGGCTGCGAGCACTTTGCCGCCTTTTGCAGCGGCTGTCAGGCTCCTTGGGTGCGCGCGGTCTTTGCGGTCATCGAGCATGTGCTGCGATTCGGGGATGCCGACGCCCAAAACCTAGTCGTCGTCGGCCTCTTTGAGTCGGTCCAGGGCAAGGCCTATCACGCCGGAGCCTGCGGCGATCGCTACGAGTCCACCTTGGGACCGTATTCGCGCGCAGCCTGGGCCGACCTCATCGAAGGCTGGACCGGCCAAGGCGTGCGCGACCTGGCCGCTTGGCGCAAAAAAGCCCGCTAACGCCAGCGCTTCCACAGACGACACCCCAGCCACAGCGCTGCCGCCCCCAGCAGCCCCAGCGCCGCCGTTTGGATGACCTGCATGCGGACGATGCGCTGCTTAAACTCCGCTGTGTCGTTGAGGTGAGGAAACGGCACGCCTTCGGGCACCGGCACGCCCAGGAACTTGCACAGCGGCTCCCAGCCTTCTTTGACATCGAAGATCAGCAGCTTGTCCTTTGGCACGACCCGCTTGACCTCCTCGGTGTGCTGATGAAAGCGAGCGATGGCGAAGTCGCGGTCCAAAAACCGCCCTTCAAACATCTGCTGCCACACAATCCGGTTGGCCATCCCCATCACTGCGCCCATCCGGGGCATGTACCGACCGATCCAGCGCATCGGCGGCTTGTGGCTGATGGCGTAGATGGTCTCCAGGCAGCTTGCGTACCAGCGCGCTGGGTCCCGGACGCTCAGCAGCACCTTGGCATCGGGAAACGCCGCCATCATCTCCTGGTAGTAGCTACAGCCGGGGAAGTCCACCGTCGCTTGATAGCCCGCCAAGAACGTCGCCCAGTCTACCTCTTGCCGATCCGCTGCCCGGAGCCAGGTCGGCACATGCTCGGGATGCTCAATGACCTCTGTCATGTGGTAGCACGGCCCAAAGCCAAGCTGCACCAGCGCCGCCTGTAACGACATCGTCCCCGTTCGCCCAAGTCCCGCTCCAATCACCTTCATCGCAGTCTCCTTTGTGGACACTGTACCGCGCCCGCGCTGCGTCCTTCCATGCCCTTCGGTCAGGGTCTTTCGCCCCCCCAACCTGGGCGGTAAGCAGTTTGCAAAGGGTGAAGACCCAAGGTCAGCAGGTGATGAAGCAGTTTGCACGGGGTGAAGACCCAAGGTCAGCAGGTGATGAAGCAGTTTGCACGGGGTGAAGACCCAAGGTCAGCGGGTGATGAAGCGGTTTGGGGAGGGTCAAGACCCAAGGTCAGCAGGTGATGAAGCAGTTTGGGGAGGGTCAAGACCCAAGGTCAGCAGGTGATGCAGCGGTTTGGGGAGGGTCAAGACCCTGAGTGAGCAGGTGATGAAGCAGTTTGGGGAGGGTGAAGACCCTGAGTGAGCAGGTGATGAAGCAGCTCAGGCACAGTGCTGGACCCGATGCATCATCCGTTCCTTCCCATCCGGGGCGGGGCTTGCTGGGCTTCCTCGGGGTGTGAGAACGTGTTAAGGATGGCGAGGGCGGTCTGCTAGACCGCCTGATACTTTTTTTACCAAGGAACGACGACTGCCATGGATCTCCGTCTGACTGACGAGCAACTGATGGCCCAAAAGACGGCGGCTGAGTTTGCAAAGAGCGAGGTGCTGCCTCGGGCTGCCGACATTGATCGTGAACATCGCTTTCCGGCGGAGCTGGTGCGCCGGATGGCCGAGCTGGGCTTTTTAGGCATCGCGATCCCCGAGCAGTACGGTGGATCGGGCCTCGATACGGTGTCGTACGTGCTGGTGCTGGAGGAGATCTCGCGCGCCTGTGCCTCGACCGGCGTCATCATGAGCGTCAACAACTCGCTGGTGTGTGACCCGCTGCTCAAGTTCGGCACCGAAGAGCAGAAGCAGAAGTGGCTGGCACCGCTCGCTTCGGGTCAGCTCCTTGGCTGCTTTGCGCTGTCCGAGCCGGATGCTGGCTCCGATGCTGCGGCGCAGAAGACGGTCGCGCTCAAAGACGGCGATGGCTGGGTGATAAACGGCGTCAAGAACTGGATCACCAACGGTCCCAACGCCAACGTCTGCATCTTGCAGTGCATGGCGGACCCGCCGGGCAAGCAGGCCGGTCACAAGGCGATTACGACCTTCATCCTGCCGATGGATCTGCCGGGGGTGCGCACGGGTCCAGCCGACAAGAAGCTGGGCATTCGCGGCTCGCAGTCTTGCCAGATCTTCCTCGATGATGTTCGCGTGGGCAGAGACCTGCTGCTCGGGGACGTGGGCACCGGCTTCAAGGTGGCGATGTCCACGCTGGATGGCGGTCGTATCGGCATTGCCAGCCAGGCGCTCGGCATTGCGCGGGCGTCGTTTGAAGATGCAGGCCGCTACGCCCTAGAGCGCAAGACGTTTGGTCAGCCGATTGCCAACCACCAGGCGATTCAGTGGAAGCTCGCCGACATGGCGACCGAGCTGGATGCGGCGCGACTGTTGACGCTGCGAGCGGCCTCGCTCAAGGATCGGGGCGCGCGCTTTGGCAAGGAAGCGGCAATGGCCAAGCTGTTCGCCTCGGAGTGTGCCAACCGCGCGGCCAAAGAGTGTGTGCAGATCTTCGGCGGCAACGGCTACGTCGAGGACTACCCTGCGGAGCGCCACTACCGCGATGCCAAGATCACCGAGATCTACGAAGGCACCAGCGAGATCATGCGCATCGTCATCTCGTCTGCGCTACTGAAAGAATAAGGTACGCAGTCAAGCCGTCCGTCACCAAGGAGTCGCACCATGCAGTTGTTCACCTTCTCTCGTACATTGTCGCAGCGGCAGTCTCTTTCTGCGAAGCGTGGGCTGGGAGGTGTCCTTGTGTGCGCCTTGGTCCTACTTGGGGCCTGTGATGACAAGTCGCCTCAGACGCGGCAGAGCACGGCGCCGCTGCGTTCCGGCTCGGTGAAGACCAGCACCCCGCCGCAGGCACCAGGCGGTGGCTATGTCGAGTCGAGCGAAAACGCGACGGAGCGCTCCGCTGCGGTGGAGCGATTCTGTAAGCGCAAAGCGTCGATCGAGCCGATCAACTGCTGGATGGCCGAGGTAGAGCGAACCCACAACCGCAAGCTGGACGCGCGGATTGCCTTGATGCTCTACATCACACCAGATGGCCGGGCGGAGAAGGTCGAAGTCTCCTCTCCCCAGCCAGAGCTACAGAGCCTAGAGCAGTGCGTGGCGGATGCGGCTCGAAGCTGGAGCTATCCCGAAGGAACGTCCAATGCGACGGTGCGCTGCGACTTTCATCTGCGCTCCAGTCAATAACAAGGAGATTCGATGTTGGTTCGGGGTCAAAGACAGGTTGTGCAGGTAGCGCTTGGGGGACTGCTGCTGTGCGGAGCCTTGTTGGGGACGGCTGAGTCCAAAAAGAAGGTGGTCAAGCCAGCTCCAGCCCCGGCTGCGGAAGACATGGCGGTGGAAGGCATCGCCGGTCAGCTGGATGCGCCCGCTTGCGAGCGGGTGTTAGAGCAGGCCAAGCCGGATCTCAAGAAGTGCTACGACGAGGTGGCCTCGCGGATGTACTTTCTGAGCGGTCACATTGAGCTCAAGCTGTTCATTGGGACCGACGGCAAGGCCAAGCGCATCATCACGCAGAAGTCCAATGTCGGCAGCTACGAAGTCGAGCACTGCCTTGTCCAGACCTTGCAAAAGATCGAGTACCCAGCGGCAAAGGGCGGCCTGGGCGAGATCACCTATCCGATGGACTTTGCGGGGCGCGGACCGCTCGGTGCCTGGGGCCGCGAGCAAGTGGCAGAGAACCTAGACAAAGAAAAGAAGAAGCTGCTGACCTGTCAGAGCAAAGCCAAAAAGGGCGGCACCGAAAGGCGGGCTCACATCGAGGAGCTGCGGCTGACGATGTACGTTGCGCCGGGTGGGCAGGTGGCGGCGGTGGGCTTTTCTTCGCCCAAAGACCCGCTCGATGAAGGGGTCACGGCGTGTTTGGACACCAAGGTGCGGCAACTGAAGCTGGCGGACCCTCTCGGCAAGATCGTCAAGATCGAGTATTCACTCGGTGGACCAAACGACAGCGAGTAGCGCTGCTGTCGATGAATCGAAAACAACATGCACTTTGAGCCAAGCGAAGAACAGCGACTGATTGAGCAGGCGGCCCGGCAGTTTGCCGCCGAGGTGCTGCGCCCCAAAGCGGCGGAGCGTGACCAAAAGAGCCTGTTTCCCGAAGAAGAGCTGCGCAAGCTGGGGGAGCTGGGCCTACTTGGGGTCAACGTCCCCGAGCAGTACGGCGGCTCGCAGGCGGGTGTGGTGGCGTACTCACTGGCGCTCAGCCAGATTGCGCAGGCCGACGCATCGGTTTCGGTGGCGATGGCCGTCACCAACATGGTCGCCGAGGTCATCTGCGCCTTCGGAACAGAAGAGCAGAAGCAGAAGTATGTGCCTCGGCTGTGCTCGGGCGATGCGGTAGCAGGCGCGTTTGCACTGTCGGAGCCGCAGTCTGGCTCGGATGCGGCGTCATTAAAGACCGTGGCCGAGAAGGTCGATGGCGGCTATCGACTGACGGGAAGCAAGCAGTGGATTACCTCGGGCGATCGCGCGGGGGTGATTGTGGTCTGGGCCCGTACCGATGCAGGAGCGCCGGTCGATAAGCGCAACCAGGCGGCGGGTCTTTCGGCCTTCTTGGTCGAAGCCGGTACGCCGGGACTTGTCGCAGGCCGGCCGGAGCACAAGCTTGGGCTGAAAGGCTCGACGACGGTGCCGCTGACGCTCGATGGCTGCTTTGTGCCGGACTCGGCGCGGCTGTCCAAAGAGGGCGATGGCTTTCGGATCGCGATGGTGGCGCTCGACGGCGGGCGCATCGGCATCGCCAGCCAGGCGGTTGGCATCGGCAGAGCGGCGCTTTTGGCTGCGAAGGACTACAGCAAAGAGCGCAAGCAGTTTGACAAGGCGCTGTGCGACTTCCAGGCGATTGCGAACATGCTGGCAGATGCCGGGACGCAGCTAGACGCCGCTCAGCTTCTGGCGCTGCGGGCTGCGTTCCTGAAGGAAAGTGGCCAGCCGTTTTCACAAAAAGCAGCGATGGCCAAGCTGTATGCCTCCGAAGCAGCGGGTCGCATCTGCGACATGGCCCTGCAAGTCCACGGCGGCTACGGCTATACCCAAGAGTTTCCGGTCGAGCGATACCTGCGCGATGTCCGCGTGTCACGAATCTACGAAGGAACCAGCGAGATTCAGCGAGTGGTGATTGCTCGTTCCGTGCTGAAGGAGTTCTCTGATCATGCAAGTTGACACTCCATCTGGCAGTGCCAAGACCAAGCTTCGGATCCTGGTTGCCAAGCCAGGCCTAGACGGTCACGACCGGGGCGCGAAGGTGGTGGCGCGTGCCCTGTCCGATGCGGGCTACGAGGTGATTTACACAGGTCTGCACCAGACGCCATCGATGATCGCAGCAACTGCGGTGCAGGAAGCCGTGGATGCGGTCGGCCTTTCGATCCTGTCGGGAGCCCACATGACGCTGTTTCCAGCGGTGCTCGATGCCCTGCGGAGCCGAGGCGTCGGTGACGTGCTGGTCTTCGGCGGCGGCATCATTCCCGAAGAGGATGAGGCAGAGCTTCAGCGCATCGGTGTGTCGGCGCTGTTTAAGCCGGGAACCTCGACCCGCGACATCATCGACTGGGTGGAGCGGGTGGTTCGTCCGCGCGCAGAAGCCAGTCGGCTCAAGTAGTCGCTTGTGCCCCAGCCTGCGCTGTTTCACAGACCCTTCTCGACGAGAGAACCATGATCGACTTTGAGCTTTCCGAAGACCAAAAAGTGCTGAAAAAGTCGGTGCGTGACTTCGCTGCTGCGGAGATCGCGCCCCACTGCCGCAAGTGGGACAACGAGTCGCACTTTCCGCTCGAGCTGATTCCCAAGCTGGGGGACCTGGGCCTGCTCGGCATGATGACGCCAGACGAGTATGGCGGCGCGGCGATGTCGCTGCTCGATGTCGCAGTGGTCATCGAGGAGCTGGCAGCGGTCGATGGCTCGGTGGCGATTACGGTCGCTTCCCACAACGGCCTGTGCTCCGGGCACATCAACCTGTTTGGCAACGAAGATCAGAAGCGGCGCTACCTGCCGGATCTGGCGTCGGGCAAGAAGCTGGGGGCGTGGGGCCTGACGGAGCCGGGCTCGGGGTCGGACGCCGCCGGTGCGCGGACCCGGGCGACGCGCCTTGCTGATGGTAGCTGGAGCCTCTCTGGTCAGAAGACCTTCATCACCCAGGGCTCGGTCGGTGGCGTCGCGGTGATCTTGGCGGTGACTTCACCTGAAAAGAAGCAGCGCGGCATCACGGCCTTCATCGTGGACTACGGCACGCCGGGCTTTTCGGCCAGCCGTCGCATCGAAAAGATGGGCCTGCATGCGTCGGACACTGCCGAGCTGACCCTGGATGATGTGCGGGTGCCGGACAGCCAGCGCCTTGGCGAGATCGACAGCGGCTTTATCGATACGCTGCGCATCCTCGACAAGGGGCGGATCACGATTGGCGCGATGGCGCTCGGTCTGGGCGTTGGTGCGATGAATGCGGCGATCCGCTACGCCAAAGAGCGCAGGCAGTTTGGCAAGTCCCTGTCGGAGTTCCAGGCGATCCAGAACATGATCGCGCAGGCGGTGATGGAGCTAGATGCCTCTCGGCTGTTGCTGCACCGAGCGGCGTGGATGCATGACCAGGGTCTGCGCTTTGGGCTGCAAGCGTCGATGGCCAAGCTGTACGCAGCACAAGCGGCGATGCGCGCCTGTAACACGGCGGTGCAAATCCACGGCGGCTACGGCTATACGCGGGAGTTCCCCGTCGAAAAAGCAATGCGTGACGCCAAGCTGTGCGAGATCGGCGAAGGCACCAATGAAATCCAGCGCCTTGTCATCAGCCGCGAGCTGCTCGGCAAAGGTGAGCTGCTGGTCCCGAGCGTTTACTAGACATGGCAGACCCGAGCCCAGCGCCGATGACAGGCTTTGCATCGGTGGTTTCGACGTTTGTCCTGGCCTGGCAAGACCCGGCGCAGCTCTTTGTGAGCGAGGACTTGGCGGCCACCCGGCAGCGCGCAACCCGCTTTGCCTTGGCCATGTTTGTGCTGTCGTACGGCGCGGCTGCGCTGGGCCTGTCGGTGATTGGTCTGTCCCTGGGTCAGCTTGGGGTGTTTGGACCGATTGCGCTCATCTTGCTGGTGAGCGGGCCGCTGCTGTCCATCTTGCTGCTGGCGATGGAGTCAGCGTTTGTGCGGATCTTCGGGCCTCATCCGGTGAGCGGGCAGGGCGGCTGGGATCTGGCGGTGGCGGGTGTGGGCTTTGCGCAGGCGATGCTGCCGCTCATGATCGTGCCGTTTGTGGGTCTGCCGCTGGGCTTGCTGCTCGGCGCGCGCGTCATCGTCAGTGGGCTCAAGAAGCTGGGGTCGCAGAGCGGTGAGCGGGCGTGGCTGAGCGCGATGGTGGCGCTTGGACTGCCGACGCTTTTGTCGTTGCTGTTGCGGACCTCGGTGATCGAGACCTATCGGCTGCCTTCGGCGGGGATGCATCCCACGCTGCTGCCCGGTGACTTGGTGCTGGCCACCAAGTTCGACTACGGACTGCGGATTTTGGGCAAGGCGGACGCGGTGTCGGCCAGCCTGCCGCAGCTTGGGGATTTGGTGGTCTTTGCTAAGAGCGACGATCAGCCCGCGCTGCTCATCAAGCGGGTGGTGGGTCTGCCGGGGGATCGCATCGAGCTGCGGCAAGGAGCCCTGTGGCGCAATGGTCAGCCGGTGACGGCGCAGCCAGGTCCAGCGCCGTGCGAATATCGTGCGATTGAGGAAAAGCAGCCGCCGCCCGGTGTGCTGCACAAGTGTCGTGCAGTGATCGAGACGCTGGGCAGTCGCTCTTATGTCGTGAGCTGGGATGATCCTCCGCTCACCGAGCAGGCGGCCCAGTCGGTGCAAGTCGGACCCGGTGAGGTCTACGTGCTCGGGGACAACCGCGACAACAGTCACGACAGTCGGCACTTCGGACCGATTGCCGCCGCGCGCATCACGGGCCGGATTCGGCGGGTGCTGTGGTCGTTTTCACCAAGCCGCACGTTTCGCAGCGAGCGCACGTTCCTTGCGCCGCAGTAGCCACTGGGTGTCATCTCATTCCTACTTCAAGTAGCGGTACACGCTGATCGTAAAACCCAAGGAGAACGCTGATGAAGCTTCGTTCGATTGCCAAAGTCCTGACCCTGTGCGCGCTGTCGATGGTCCCGTCCCTTCTGCTGGCGGCCCCGACAGAGTGGAAGATCGATACCTCACACAGCAGCGTGGGGTTTTCCGTCCGTCACATGATGATCAGCAACGTCCGTGGCGAGTTCGGCAACCTGTCGGGCTCTGTGACGGTCGATGATGCCGACCTGACCAAGAGCAGCATCATGGCGGAAGTCGATGCGACCACGATCAACACGCGCGACGGCAAGCGCGATGAGCACCTGAAGAGCCCGGACTTCTTCGATGTGGCCAAGTTTCCCAAGCTGTCGTTTAAGTCCACCAAGGTGGAAAAGGCTGGCGCGCAGCTCAAGGTGACGGGCGACATGACGATTCACGGTGTCACCAAACCGGTGGTGCTGACGGTCGATGCGCCTGCTGGCACGGTCAAAGACCCGTGGGGCAACGTCAAGCGCGGCTTTTCGGCGACGGGCAAGCTCAACCGCAAGGACTTCGGGCTGACCTGGAACAAGGCGCTGGAAGCCGGTGGTGTGGCGGTCGGTGAAGAAGTCACGATCACCATCGACATCGAGGCCAACCAGGCCAAGCCCGCTGCGCCCGCTCCGGCTGCTGCTCCGAAGAAGTAGTCTGTCGCCTCCCGGTTCTACCTTCCTTCTTCCTTTCTCTTCTTCCGAACGGACTCTGATCGACTCGCTGCGGCGCTGCCGGAAGGGGTCCACCTGTGGCTGTCCTTTCTGGCTGCGCCTGATGGGTGGGATGTTCCCTGTCCGCGCCCGATGGAGAGCCTAACTTCCCCCGACGGACCCTGATCAATCGTCGCTGCTTGGTCAAAGTGTAAAGTGTCGCTTTACACAAAACAGGCCGCTGCTACGCTTTGGATATGATCGACCTTGCGCGGCTTCCTCGCCTTGTGAAGGATCGCTGGGCCAGCACCCGGCGCGACCTGGGGATGATCTCTTTGCTCCTGCAAGGGAAGCACCCGCCACCGCTGATTCCGATCGCGGCGCAGGCAGTGACAGAGAGTGCGGTGCAGCCTCGGGCGCTGCGGGTAGAGCAGGTGGTTCGCGAGACCCCGGATGCGCTGACGCTGTGGCTGACCGACCCAAGTGGCGCTGCGCTGCGCTGTCTGCCCGGACAGTTCTTTACGGTGCTGGTTCCCGTGGCTGGCAAGCTAGAGCGGCGCGCGTATTCAGCCAGTCACTATGTGGCCGATGGATCGCGGCTGGCGCTGACCTGTAAGCGGATTGCGGGTGGCAAGGTGTCGTCCTTTTTGCATGAGTACGCGCATCCGGGGATGCTGCTGCAAGTGCTGGGGCCATCGGGACAGTTCGGGGTGACGCCGCAGCCGGGGCTTGCGCGCAAGCTGGTGCTGATTGGGGGTGGATCGGGAATCACTCCGCTGTGGGCCATTGCGCAGGCGGTGCTTGCGGAAGAAGCGGCGTCCACCGTGACGCTCTTGTATGGCAACCGGAGTCGTGCCGACATCATCTTTGCGGACGCGCTGGGTGAGCTGGGCAAGGCACATCCGCAGCGCTTGGTGCTGCGCCATGTGCTGTCGGAGCCTTCGCCGGACTTCGCATCGGGGTCGGGGATTCTTGACCAAGCAACCATCACGCAGGAGCTGGGCGCACTGGGCTGTCTGGGAAGGGACGCGGACTACTTTGTGTGCGGACCGCAGCCGATGATGGAAGCGGCGCGGGCGGTGCTGCTGCGGGAAGGGGTCGCGCCAGCTCGGATTCATGAAGAGCGCTTTGCGACACCGCAGCTTGCGCAAGAGGAACTTCCCAGCACCACGCAGACCGTCGAGCTTGCGCACAAGGGACAGACCACGCTGGTGTCGGTGGCGCCCACAGAGACGATCCTAGAAGCGGGGCTGCGGCACGGGGTGATGCTGCCGTTTTCCTGCACGATGGGCGGCTGTGGGGCCTGCAAGGCGAAGCTCGCGGAAGGAAGCGTGGCGCAGCCGGAGCCAAACTGTTTGACCAGTCAAGAACGGCAAGCGGGGCAGGTGCTGCTCTGTGTCTCGCATCCGCGCACGCGCTGCCGAATCACGGTGCCATGAGTCGTCGCAGCCAAGCTCAGTATCGGATGAAGGAGCTGTGCGAGCGGACCGGACTGCCTCGCCAAGCGATTCACTTTTACATCCGCGAAGGACTGCTTCCTGAAGGTCACAAGACCGGGCGCAACATGGCCTACTACGGGGAAGAACACATCGAGCGGATCCAGCTCATCCGTCGCTTGCAAGAGGAACGGTTTCTGCCGCTGCGCGCGATCAAGGCGGTGCTGGGGGCCAAGGATCGATCGTTTAGCGATGCGCAGCAGCGACTGCTGCGAGAGGTCAAGCAGCACCTTGTGGGAACCAGCTTGGTGACCTCGGCTCCGCGCAAGCTGGCGCTGGATCCGGTGTGTCAGCGGGTCGGGGTGACGCGCCAAGAAGTAGAGCGGATGGCGGAGCTGGGACTGCTGAGCCTTACGCAGGATTTACACGGAGCGCTTCAGGTCGCAGAGAGTGACATCTGGCTGATCGAGTCGCTGGCGCAGCTTCGGCAGTCCGGGCTGAGCGCAGCGCTCGGCTTTGGTCCCGATGATCTGCTGATGTTTGAGGAAGCCATCGCGGGTGTGTTTGTCAAAGAGATCGCGCTGATCAGCGAGCGACTGACCCACATGACGCCAAGTGATGTGGCGCTCATCGTGCAGCGCGTCCAGCCCATCGTAAACCAGATCTTGACGCGGCTTCACGACGCCAAGATCGCAAGCTTTGTGAGCGCCATCTGACCTTTTGGCCAGCAGCAGAGGAGGATTCCCGATGTTCGATCTCAACACGTTGCAACGTCTACTTCCGGTTCGCTATCGCGATCGCATGGATGAAGCGGTGGAGATCCTGACACTGCTCAAAGAGATTCAGGATCCTCGGGTTCTGCTGTCGCTCGGACCTTCGGGGCTGCGCGGGCTTATCTGGAAGCGCGGCAAGCAGGGAGTCCCTACCAAGGTTCAGGCGTCTCACAGCGCGCACTTTGACTTTACGTATCCAGCGGATCAGCCGGATATGCAGACGCTGTACCAGCGCGCCAAGCAAGGACAGTGGGATGCGGACATGCTGCCGTGGCAGACGAGCGTAGATCCTGAAAATCCAGAAGTGCCGCTGATTCCTGACAACTTCATTGGCTGGGATGAGCTGCAAGCGGCGGGGATTCGGCTGACGGAGACAGAGAAGCGGAGACTGCTGCATAGCGTGACGGCGTGGATGCTGAGCCAGTTTCTGCATGGTGAGCAGGGGGCTCTGTTTGCAGCGGCGCAGGTGACGGAAGCGGTGCAGTTCTTCGATGGGAAGCTCTACGGTGCGACGCAGGTGATGGACGAAGGAAGGCACGTCGAAGTGTTCCATCGCTACCTGACCCAGAAGCTCGGCAAGCTGTATCAAGTGAACGACAACCTGTTCGTGATCATTGATGCGCTGATGGCCGATGGTCGCTGGGATCTGAAGTTCCTGGGCATGCAGATCATGGTGGAAGGACTGGCGCTCGGTGCGTTTGGCGTGGTCTACAAGCTGACCAAAGAGCCTCTGCTCAAGCAGCTGCTAAAGATGGTGATTCAGGATGAAGCGCGGCATGTTCACTACGGTGTGCTGGCGCTGCGCAGTCACATTCGCAACGAGCTGACCGAGCGAGAGAAAAACGAGCGGGAAGACTGGGCTCTGGAAGTGGCGCTGCTCATGCGCAACCGCTTTATGGCCTACGAAGTGTTTGAGGAGTGGGGCGAAGGCAAGATGTCGCGCGAGCAGTGGCGACACATGGTGAGCCATGCGCCCGGTATGATTCAGTTCCGACAGGTGATGTTTTCGCGTCTGGTTCCAAACCTGCGAGAGATTGGGCTGATGAGTCCGCGCATCCTGCCGCGCTATGAAGAAGCGGGCCTGCTCAAGTACATGACAGGGCTGTCGGCGGACCAGCTCAGCGGAGAAGATCTGGTCCGTTCGCTCGACGTGGCATCCTAAAGCAGAGCACTTTATCGCGTCGCTGCGGCTTGTACGTGCGGCGCGGTCGTTGACAGCAGCTCGCAGAGCCCCTTTGATGCGGGGATGCGTGTTGCGCTGTGGTCGGTTGGCTCGTTGGCGCTGGTCTTGTCTGGTTGCACAGTCGAGGTTCCGCTGATCTTGGAGCCGGAATCGGACTTGTCTGTGGGCTCCCAAGTTGATGAAGGGATGGCGCACAGTGATGGCAGTCTGCGTGATGCGGCGTCGCCAGATGATGGGAGCCGAGCAGATGGCAGCGCGGCGCGGTGTCCTGCGGACATGGTGACGTTTGCGGACTTCTGCATGGACCGCTATGAGGCTCCCAACCAAGTGGGAGTGGCTCCGCTCGCGATGCGAACGGCCAAAGATGGATCGGACTTCTGCGCGGCACTCGGCAAGCGCTTGTGTACGGAAGCAGAGTGGGTGTCTGCCTGCCAAGGACCAGCCGGGCTCCCCTATCCGTATGGGAAGACCTATCAAAAAGGGCGCTGCGTCGATGACAAGGTGTGGAAGTCGCCAAACTGGACGGTGCTGGGAACGTGGCCGAGCGCGGCGGCTCAAGCGGAAGCGGCGCGTCTGTATCAAGCGGAACCGAGCGGATCACGGCGTGATTGTGCATCGCAAGACGGAGTGCAAGACCTGACCGGCAACGTCGCAGAGTGGGTCACACGGTCCTTTCCCAATGCCAACAACTACGAGCACGTCATGAAAGGCTGTTACTGGGCGGGATGTTACGGCGGATCACCACCGAGCTGCGGCTTTGTAAACCCCGCACATCCTGGCACATTTCGCAGCTACGAAGCGGGGTTCCGCTGCTGCAAGGCTCGTTAGTCGCTCGACAGGGTCGGTGGTTGCAGCTAGGATGATCCTCCTTACGCGAGGAGAGCTGCGGTGGCTGGACTGAGGCTGAAGAACACCTACTCGAAGAACCTGGAAGACTTCGTGCCGCTCGATCCCGAGGGTCGGGTGACGCTGTACTCTTGTGGTCCGACGGTTTATTCGTACGCGCACATTGGAAACTTCCGCAGCTTCCTGCTGAGCGATGTGCTGCGTCGGGTGCTAGAGCAGCGCGGCTACAAGGTCCGCCACGTCATGAACATCACCGACGTGGGTCACATGACCGAAGATCACCTGGCGGATGCGACCGGAGAAGACAAGCTGGCCAAAGCCGCGCGTGAGCTGGGCTGGGATCCGTACAAAGTCGCAGCGCACTATGAGTCGGCGTTTGTCGAGGATGCGAAGCTGCTGCGGCTCAAGAACTACAGCGAGACAGAGTCTGTGGATCAGACGCTGCATCCGCGCGCCACCGAGCACATTCCTGAGATGCTCGCGATGATCCAGACGCTGCTTTCGCGTGGCCATGCCTATGTCGATGACAGCGGTCAGGTCTACTTCAACGTCGAGACGTTTGCGGACTACGGGCGTCTGTCCGGCAAGGTGATGGAAGACCTGGAAGCCGGTGCGCGCATCTGTGTCCGGGCGGAAAAGCGCGATCCACGCGACTTTGCGCTGTGGAAGGTCGATGGCAAGCACCTGATGCAGTGGGATCCGCACAGCGACGCGGGCTGGCGCGCTGGGGAGTTCGAGCGGCTGCGGGCGCTGCTCCCTTCAGGAATGGATCCGGCAGTGAAGGCAGGCTTCCCAGGCTGGCACATTGAGTGCTCTGCGATGTCGCGGGCCCGGCTCGGAGCTGTCATCGACATTCACACGGGCGGGGAAGACAACATCTTTCCGCATCATGAGTGTGAGATCGCGCAGAGCTACGGAGCGCGTGAGAACCCGGAGTCGCCTTCCAACTTCTGTCGCTACTGGGTTCACGCTCGTCACCTGCTGGTCAATGGCGCGAAGATGTCCAAGCGGGATGGCACGTTCATCACGGTGCGGGATCTGTTCAATCCGCGCGCGAACAAGCGTCCGGATCTGGCCGAGCAGCTGGAGTCGCTGGGCTTTGCGGGAGGCTGCGTGTCCCCGCTGGTGCTGCGCTTTGCGCTGATCTCGACCCCGTTTATGCAGCCGATGAACTTTACGCTGGATGTGCTACTGCAAGCGCGCTCGTCGGTTGAGCGGCTTCAGTCCCTGTATGATCGGGTGGCTGCGGCAAGTGCTGCGGGTCCGGTCGATCCAGCGCTGTCGAGTGAAGTGGATCGTGCGACCACAGAGTTTGACGAAGCACTGGGTGACAACCTGAACATGCCGCGAGCGCTGGCTGCGGTGTTCGGCGTGGTGTCGTATGCCAACCAGCGCGACTGCACGGGCGGTGATGCAGAGCGGGTTCGTGCGTTCCTTGATCGAGCCGATGAGATCTTTGCGGTGCTGTCGCGTGGACCGCGCGGTGGCAACATCTCGGCGACGGATTTGGAAGCGCTGGCGGCTACGCTGGCAGAAGGTCAAAGCCCCGGTGAAGGCAAAGATGCAGAGACAGTGAAGCAGATCCTGGCGCTGCGCTTTGCGGCGCGCCGGCGCAAGGACTTTGCCAAAGCCGACGAGCTACGCAAGCTCCTGGCTGCGCGCGGGATTGAGCTGGACGACAAAAAGGACGGAGTCCGCTGGCGCATCGTGTGATCCCGCAGGACTCTGCAGCCGCACGGGTTTAAACAAGGTGCGGCTGTATCCGCTTGGCGCTCGTCGCAGACAGAGGGCGCTGCTCGTGCTAGCGCGTCAGGTGCTTGTCCAGGCGGCGGAGCAGGAACGTAAAGAACTGCTTCACCGACCACGCAATCAGCGGTCCCATTCCAGGGACGGACGACTCGAAGCGACAGCGCCACGTTACCAGCGTTCCCCCTGACTGCTCGCGGAACAGGACTTCGCCCGCGTGACTGCGAATCGGTCCGCCTCCCTTCACGATGCGATATTCCATCCGCGAGGGCGCATCAAAGCGGGTGATCTCTTCGGCAACCATCTCCAGTCCTGCGACGCGAACGTGTCGAACACAGCCGACTCCGTTGGGCTCGGACTGGCCTTCTGGATCGAGGATCACTTGTCCTGCCCCCATCAGCTGTTCCCAGCCGCGATGGTTGGTGTAATGAAGCCAGACCTGATCAATCGGAGCGGCGATCCAGTGCTCAACGCAGACAGCTTGCATGCGCGCATCCTATCAGCAGTCTGCTGGCGAGCGCACACAGTTGCTTCAGCCTAGATTCCCAGTGCGCAGCGCTTGCGTCCCGTACGCGCTTGTGTTCGATTGTCGAGATGTCTCCTGAAGTCTTTTCCGTTCTTCCCGATGTGGTCTGGTACTTGACCCAAAACGGGCGCGACATGTGGTGCCGGGTTCCGTACGGATTCTTTTTTTCGACGGCAGATGCGGCGGCGGCGTTCGCTCCGAAGATGCAGTCTTCGTTTGAGCTACAGCCGACCGGCGTTCCAGCCAAGGAGCTGCTGTCTCCGCAAGGTCTGTCGGAGCTTCACAACATGAACGTGACGCGCATCTTTTTGGATCCAGAGATCGATCCGCAGACTGGGGAAGTCTATGGACGGATTCTCCGCATCGCGAGCGAGGCGAACTAGGAGCCTTCCTACGGCTTGACTCTGCCGTCGCGGCTTTTCGACACCGGGCTCTGTTTCTGGATGAACTCGATCACGGTGTCGTTGACGATCTTGCCGGAGTCTTTGGCGGGCTGTACCTGCGCAAAGATGTCTTTGTAGCCGGTTGCGATGTTGGCCATGTAGTCGGTAGCCATCACGGTGTAGGTCGCATCGCTGCGCAAAGGAATCAGCTCGGAATCGGTCGCACTCTTGCGCACCATGACCTGGACTGCGCGTTCCTTTTCGATGGTGAAGCGGACTCCCGAGGTCACACCAAACAGGTCGCTGCCTTTGCGACTGGCCACCACATCGAGGAGCTGCTGAAGCTGCGCTCCGCTCATTTGGAAGGTTAGGATCTTGTTCTTGTAGGGCAGGGCGGTCAGATAGTCTTCGTTGCGAATCGGTCCCGGCGGAATCGATGCGCGAAACGAGCTGGCGGAAGACACGGCAAACTGCGCTTGTGCGGTGTCTCGTACGATGTCCATCACGAAGTTACCAAGCGTCGATTCATTCTGATCAATTCCGTCGATGTCCAGCTCTGTGGAGGCACTCCCAATCACTTGAAACAGCGGCGCGTACTTGGGATCTTGTTCCAGATCCTTTTGCATCGTGCTGGTCTGTCCCGCGATCTCTGCATCTTGCGGCAGCGTCGAGTCCATGCGCACAAGCTTGCCGCTCACCTGCGCGAGCTTGCCGCTTCGGAATGACAGCTCGACGTGACTTAGGTAGCTCAGGTACTGATAGGGACTGATGAAGTACGTGCTGGTTCCGGGGATCTGCGTAAACGTTCCTTTGTAGTGGGAGTGCGTTCCCAAGATCACATCAATGCCGGGCACTGCTTGCGCCATCGCGAAGTCGGACTCTCTGTCTTGGTGTCCGATGAAGACCACGGCAGCGACCTGTTCCTTTTCACGGAGCGTAGACACGATGTCTTTGGCTGCGGACAGCGGATCCAGGAACTTGGCACCAGGGGGAAGGTTTGTCGGCTTGACCAATCGGGAAAAGTCACTTCCTGACAGTGCGAACAGACCGATGCGGACACCGCCAACCTGACGCACGATGTACGGTTTGCTGTCATGACCAAGCAGCAGCTTTCCTTCGGCATCAACGAGGTTTCCTGACAGGATCGGAATGCCGCTCTGCTTCTGACAGCGCGCCAGCGCTTCCCAGCCGTAGTCCACATCGTGATTCCCAAACGCCATCGCAGAGACGTACTGACCGAGCCAGCGGAAGTCCTGACAGCCTCCGTAGTACTTGTCTGACCAAGCGGGTGTTCCACTGTTCCACATGTCACCGCCAGACAACGCCAAGACATTGGGATCTTTGGCGCGGAGTCCGCCGATATATGCCATCGTGCGGGCGAGTCCTCCTTGATCGGCGCGGTGCTCGCTGTAGAACGGAATCGCGTGTGCGTGATAGTCGGAAAAGTGAATGAGCTGAACCTTGGTTTCCTCACTGCCCGGGATTCCCGGAAGCGGAGCCGGATGACAGCCAGCCAAACAACCAAGTAGGCATCCAAGAATCTGCGTACGTGCAACGAGTGTAGGCTTCATGGCGCGCATCCTACATCGGCTCTCCTGACGGGCTGAATCAAAAGTTCTGTGACGATTCTGTAGCGGATCTGCTGTATGGGAATCGCAGCCAAGGTGCGGCAGACGCAGTGATTTGGCCGTCCTGTCGAGCACTTGGGAATCGCGCGAAATAAGTGCTGACTTTGGCTTGGGTTTTTCCGATCATAAAGTCGTGGCAAAGTGTCCACTTCTGCTTGGGGTGATCCTGGGGCTTGGGGGTCTGGCGGGACTTGGGAGTCCTGCTCAGGTTGCGTCTGCCACTGCAAGTGATCCAAGCGATGGCAAGGAGTCGCCCGATGCGGCCCCTTCCTCGTTTGGTGCGCGTGTGGTCGCGGATCGTATAAAGACCGGGGATCTGTCTGTAGTAAGTGGTGAGTCTGTACGTACGCAGCCTGGCACGCTCGGCGATCCGTTCCGTGTGATTCAGCTCTTGCCCGGTGTGGTCGCGCCGATTGCTGGACTTCCGCTGTGGTCGATTCGTGGGGCAAGTCCGGGCACCACTGGATTTTATTTGGACGGAATGCGACTGCCGCAGCTCTTCCATCTGCTGATTGGTGGGGGCGTCGTTCATGCCGACCTGATCGATCGGGTGGACTTTTATCCAAGTGGCTACGATGTCACGATGGGAAAGGCAGCCGGAGGCATCGTCTCTGCAACCACCAGACCGGCTCGTTCCGACGGACAGCACCTGGATCTATCGCTGCGTCTGTATGACATTGGGGGCCTTGCAGAGTTCTCCTTACCCAAAGGAGTGCGCATCTCTGTCTCGGGTCATTACGGCTATCCGGGGCCCCTTTTGAAAGCGTTTGATGATCGCATCCAGATTGATTACTGGGACTATCAGCTGCGACTGGACTGGCGCTTCCTGACCTTTCAGGTGCTGGGCGGATATGATGCACTTGCGCTGTCTATTAATCAGGATCTGGAATACTCGTCTCCGCAGAGCACCAAGATGATGTTTCATCGCGCCCAGCTCCGACTGCACGGAGAGCGCGACAAGCTGGCTTGGGAAGGTGCGGTGTTTGGCGGGTACGATCTCGCGGGGGACGTCTCGGGTCGGGGTGTCGATAAGCTGATGGCTGGAGTGCGCGGCTTTGTGCGCTTGCGTCTGTCGCGCTTGACCTTGCAGCTTGGAACGGAAGTAGAAGTCGCGCGTTTTTCCGGGGAGCGCTTCGATGTCGGTCTGCGTTCTCTTGCGTTCATTCGCAATGCAGAAGGACCGGCGCGGATCAGCGGAAAAGATCCCGATGTGACACCTGATGAGCTGGGAGAAATCGGCAGTCGGCGCGTCGGTGTGACCTCCAGCTTCTATCTTCATAGTGAGCTGGCGTTGTGGCCGCAGCGGCTGCTGCTGAGCGCGGGCGGACGTCTGGATGTCTATCACGTTGCGGAAGAGACTCTGATTGGCTTTGATCCGCGCGTACAGCTTCGCTTCGTTGCGACACCTTGGCTTTCCTTTTCTGCGGCGGTCGGTGTCTATCAGCAGCCACCAGCATTTCCGGTTCTGCTTCCGGGCATTGATACGTTCGCACTGAAGCTGGGACTTCAGCGTTCACGCTCGACGGTGATAAGTCAAGATCTACAGCTTCCGCTGAGTCTGTCTTTGCGACTTTCTGGCTTCTATCAGCGCTTTTCCAACATGACAGACATGCCTCCGCTGGGAAGCTCTGTCTGTGCGGCTCCGCCTCCAGAGTCCCTGCATGGAACGACGGCTACTTTGGTTCGGGTGGCAGATGGAAATGCGTACGGAATGGAAGTCTGGTTGCGTCGCAGCGTCGGAAGATTCACTGGCTGGATTGCCTACACACTCAGTCGCTCGGAGCGCTCCTATCCATGTGGAGTGCGTCCGGCTGACTACGATCAAACGCATGTCTTGCAAGTGGTTGCGCAAGCGCAGCTTCCGCGTGGCTTTGTGGCGGGATTCCGCATTCAGTTCAACACCGGACGACCCGAGACGCTGATTCCTATCGATAGCGATCCATCGTCTCCGCTTCAGCAGGCTGCGGAGGGTCGATCTAGTGGTGTTCTGCGCAACAACATGCGGCTTCCCAACTATGTTCAGCTGGATGTACGGATCGACAAGCGCTGGGCTTTCCGAAAGTGGTATCTGCACGCATTCCTAGAGGTTGTGAACGCGACGTTTTCGCGCACAAACCTGTATCTGGCATATCCGAGCAGTGATGACATTGCAGCAGGAAAGAAGTCCGCAGAACTGCTTGGCTTCAACTGGATTCTCCCGTCGCTGGGTCTGCGTGGCGGATTCTGATCGCTGTAGCGAAGGGAGTCGTGTGGTGAGCGCTACGTTGGCGTTACGTTGGCGTTACGGATTCGCTACTGACAGCGCTGGGTGAAGACGCTTAGCGTGTTGGCGAGTCCGTTGCTGACCACCACATCGGGCAGCCTGTCGTTGTTGATGTCACCAATGACCAGGTTGCGCGGACTGTTTCCAGTGGTGAGTGCAGTGCTTGGTGAAAATCCTCCGCTGCCATTCCCAAGCAGAACGCTCACGGTGTCGTTGCCCTGATTGGCCGTCACCAAGTCGAGCTTTCCGTCTCCGTTGAGATCAGCGGCTGCCAGGTACGCTGGATTCGATCCTGCAGGAACACTCACCAAGCTCTCATTCCCAAAGGCTCCGGTTCCGGTTCCCAGAACCACTCCAATCGCATTCCCCACCGGCGCAGCAAACGCCAAATCCATCTTCCCATCGCCGTTTACGTCC
>JAEUKB010000072.1 GCA_016794365.1 Myxococcales bacterium | reverse complement strand
ACACCGACGCCATCTCGGCGGCCTGGCTCCACATCAGATCTTCGGGATCAGCACCTTGTCCGTCGGCGTCAAAGAACTCTGCCAAGCCAAAGTCGAGCAGCTTGACCTCACCATCGTTCGAGATGATGACGTTGCCCGGCTGGCTGTCTGATTCCGATTTCTCGAGGGATGTAGCGTCGCTCACGGTTCCACTGGGAAGTCGCTGGGAAGCCGATACGTCGTGCGACTTGCGACAACGGACCGACAGCGCATCCGATGCATGGTTGCTGTGCGCGATTCCTGGTCTGCTGTGTGATCCGCTGCGTGCGATGACTCGGACTGCGCATCAGCGCACAGGATTGGCTGTGCGCGTTTCGTTTGATCCTTGTCGTGATTTCTCACAAGCAAGTGAGCCCGCAGCAGCATCTATAGCCAGTATGAAAAACAACCTGTCTGCTCACGTTCGATCCGTTGTCTGCTCTACGGTTTTTGCGCTCTGTGTATCTGCTTCAGCGGCGCATGCAACCCCGCAGATCGCTCCGCTTGACGCGCGTCCGTCCGATTCCATCGCCGTACCGGCACCGGGGACGGCTTCCGATGCCGCGCTTCCACCAGCGCCGCTTCCGGCTCGGTCCGTTTCATCGAGCGATGACGTTGCGATGTTTCCATCCAGCTTTCGCTTGAACAATCCCGCAGGAAACGTCGCACTGTTTGCCTACGCCGAAGTGGGAGCGTTCGGCTTTGCGCATCACACCTTCCAAAGTGGAAAGAACGGAACCCTGTTCGATCTACGCAAGGAAGGCAATCAGTCCACGATGTTTCTGTTTCTGCGGCTCTCTGCGGAGCTGAATCTGTTTAAGCGACACTCTTTGATCTTTGTGTATCAGCCGATCGATCTGCGCACCGAGGCCGTCACCCAGCGCGATGTCAGCTTCGATCAAGTGAAGTTCCCAACCGGCACACCGATCGACATTCGCTACGGCTTTGACTTTTATCGCTTGACTTATCAGTTCGACATCTTCAAGAGCGCGCGCTACGAGCTGGCGTTTGGCCTGGGCGGACAGCTCCGCAATGCCAAGATCGTGTTTGGTTCCGTCGATGGTCGGCAGCGTAGCGTCAGTGATGACCTTGGCTTTGTGCCGCTGCTGCGACTGCGCGGACGCTATACCTTTTCCAACGGAGTCTGGCTGGGACTCGAAGCCGATGGCTTTTACGCCAACATTCGCGGGCTCAATGGCGGACGCAGTGATGTCGAAGGCGCAATCTGGGATGCGTCGCTGCGAGCCGGTGTGACCCTGACCTCGTTCCTCGATGCGTTTGTGAACCTTCGCTATCTCGGCGGCGGTGGCAACGGAACTTCCGCAAGCGGCTCCGACAACCTCGGCGGAGACGGCTACACCTACAACTGGCTGCACGCGCTGGTCGTGTCTCTCGGCTTTGGCATTCGCTAGGCGCAGCGCTTCCCCACCCAGTTCTCGACGAAGCCGGGAAGTGTCCATCCGATGTTGCGACGGAATCGACAGTGCCCGGCTTGATGTCACGATGGAGCACGCCGCGACGGTGCGCAGCGGCCAGGCCACGCGCCAGCCCCAGCCCGATTTCCACCGCGCGCGTCCACGGCACTGGCTTCGGCAGCGCGTCTAGGTTTTGACCGCGCACAAACT
>JAEUKB010000041.1 GCA_016794365.1 Myxococcales bacterium | reverse complement strand
GCCGTACCGATAACCTTCTGCGAGACCACTTGGACCAGCGCGGAAGGCAACCCTGGGGATCATCTGACGGTAGGCAAATCAGCAAGGAGAGCGCAGCATGGCCACTAGTTACCTTTCGCCGGGCGTATACGTTGAGGAAGTAGATCGCGGTTCAAAGCCGATTGAAGCAGTTGGAACCAACACCGTGGGCTTCCTTGGCGAGTCGATGATGGGTCCCGTTAACCAGGCGGTGCTGGTCACCAACTGGACCCAGTACGTCAAGACCTTCGGCGACTTCACCCAGTCCACGTTCCTGTCGCATGCGGTGTACGGCTTCTTCAACAACGGCGGCTCGCGCTGCTACGTTGTGAACGTCGGCGCCCCGGCGAACCTGGACCTGAGCCCAGCGGACACCAAGGCGGCTGCCGAGAAGGCTGCTGCTGTCAAGGCGGAAGGCTCGCCATCGACCGGCACCAAGGTGGACAACGACGCCCGCTACATCGGCAAGGACAACGGTCCTGGCGCTCGCACGGGTCTCAAGTGCTTCGAGGAGATCGATGAGATCTCGCTGGTTGCGGCTCCGGGCATCATCTCGGCTGCGGTCCAGGACGCGCTGCTCACCCACTGTGAGAACCGCAAGGATCGCTTTGCCATCCTCGACAGCCCCGAGACGGTTCAGGGCGGCGTTGACAAGCTGCCGCGTCCGCGTGACAGCAAGTACGGTGCGTACTACTTCCCGTGGATCCAGGTCTATGATCCGGAGCGCGGCAACGTCTACATTCCGCCTGCGGGTCACGTCGCTGGTGTGTACGCTCGGACCGACAACGAGCGCGGTGTTCACAAGGCTCCGGCCAACGAGATCGTGCGCGGCGCACTCGGCCTGCGTTATCAGGTCTCCCGTGGCGAGCAGGACATCCTGAACCCGCGCGGCATCAACTGCATCCGTCTGATGCAGGGCAACGGCATCCGTATCTGGGGCGCCCGCACGCTGTCTTCGGACCCGTCGTGGCGTTACATCAACGTCCGCCGTCTGTTCATCATGGTGGAAACCTCGATCGAGCGCGCCACCCAGTGGGTCGTGTTCGAGCCGAACGACTTCCGCCTGTGGAAGCGTGTTGTGCGGACGATTGCGAGCTTCCTCACCCTGGTGTGGCGCCAGGGCGCACTGATGGGCGAGACGCCGGAAAAGGCGTTCTTCGTCAAGTGCGACGAGGAAACCAACCCGCCGGAGGTCATCGACGTGGGTCAGCTCATCGTCGAAGTGGGCCTCGCTCCGGTGAAGCCGGCCGAGTTCGTGATCTTCCGGATCGGCCAGATGCCCGCTGGCGGCGGCGTCCAAGAGTAGTTTTCTGTAAAGGGCGGGGATCCGCCCTGGCCCGAGTGGGCTAGGGCACCCCGTCGTCAAATTGGGAGGACGAACAATGGCGATCACGAAGAACGCCCGTGCCTATACGGGCGGCAAATACAACCTCACCTTCGACGGTCACACGGACGCTGGCTGGATCAAGAGCGTTGAAGGTGGTAATGCCACCGCCGACGTCGTGGTCGAGAAGATGGGCGCCGATCACATCGCCCGCAAGCACCTTGCCACTGTGAAGTACGAGGACATCTCGTTCCAGTGCGGCACGGGTATGTCCACTGACTTCTATGATTGGATCAACACTGCATTCAATCACACCCACAATGATGCGGGCCGTCGCACGGGCGCCATCAATCACTATGACTACGACTACAATCTGCTGAGTGCGCTTGAGTTCCGCAATGGTCTGATCACTGAGTTCGGTATGCCGGCGCTGGACGCTTCGTCGAAGGACGCGGCGCTCATGACCGTCAAGTTCAAGCCGGAGATCACCCGCAAGGTCATCAAGGGCTCGGGCAAGGTCGGCAACCCGAAGATGGATGCCTCGGCGCAGAAGAAGTGGCTGCCCTCGAACTTCCGCATCCGCTTCACGGACTCGGCGTTCGATCAGGCTCTGTCGAAGGTGAACAAGATCGAAGCCCTGGTCATCAAGCAGAAGGTTGTGGAAAACGCCGTCGGCGAGATCCGCGACTACGAGCAGGAAGCCGCGAGCGTTGAAGTTCCGAACCTCGTTCTCACCCTGGCTGAGTCGCACGCCGACCAGTTCTACAAGTGGCACGAGGACTTCGTGATCTACGGACGCAACGGCCAGGATCAGGAAAAGCAGGGCATCCTCGAGTACCTGACCCCGGACCTGTCCACCGTTCTGTTCACGCTGAACTTTGCCCAGCTCGGTGTGTTCAAGGTGGCTCCGGACAAGGTCGAGGCCGCTGGCGAGTCGATCCGTCGCGTCAAGGTCGAGATGTACTGCGAAGACATCAAGTTCAGCTACAACTCCAGCGCGACCTTCAAGTAGTCAGTATGTCACATTCGTAGCGTGAATAACAATGCGGATGTGGCAGAGAATGTAAGAGAGACAGGCGGCTGGGGGAACTCAGTCGCCTGTCTTGCTTCAGGGGTAGTGAGTTTATCTATCTGAACAGCGAGGGATTCAAGTGGCCGCCCATGCTCGTAGTTATGTAAACAGTCGCTTTTATCTGGAGCTGGATCAGCCCTCTGGCTGGTTGTTCTCTGCCGACGGGGGACACGTCCAAACTGAGTCCGTCAACGAGCGGATGGCAGGCGGTTATCCAGTTCGCAAACATGCTGGCAATGTCAAAGTCGATGACATTACAGTGACGTGTGGAACTGGTATGACATCCAAGTTCTACGATTGGATCAAAGACAGTATGCAATATCAGCATTCGCGCAAAGACGGTGCTGTTGTTCATACCAATTATGATTTCAAAGAGATTGTTCGACAGACGTTTCAGCGTGCGCTGATTACCGAGATCGGACTTCCTGCGCTCGATGCAACCAGCAAAGAGACTGCGAAGATGACGATCAAGTTTTCACCAGAGCTGTGTACATTGGAGTACAGCGGTGGGACAAGGTCGGTGCAGCCCGTACCTCTGAGCCCACCCAAACAAAAGCTGTGGACTCCTTCCAACTTCCGTGTGAGAATCGATGGCTTGGAAGATGTGTGCCGAAACATCTCCAAGGTTGAAGCCATCACGATTAAGCAAAACGTGATTGAAAACACGATTGGCGAAAAGCTGATCTTTGACAAAGAGCCAGCCCAGATTGACTTTCCGAATGTCATCTTGACCGTTCCAGAGTCCGATGCTGAGAAATGGTATAAGTGGCACAAAGAGTTTGTCATCGAGGGAAAGAGCTACTCTGCCAGCGAAAAGCAAGGTGGGATTGAATATCTCAGCTCGGATCTGGCGCAAACGCTCTTTACGCTTGGGCTGGAAAACCTGGGTATCATCAAGTTCACGCCCGACAAAGCCGAGGCTGGCTCGGAAAAGATTCGGAGCGTTAAGATTGAGATGTACTGTGAGAAGATGAAGTTCACGTACAACAACCAGGCAGTATACGGATAACCGCAGAGAGTGAAAGCATGGCATTCAAGACTGAGTTTCCGTTCACGCTCCCCAAAGGCTATATCGACAGCGAAGGCAAGCTGCATCGCAATGGTGTGATGCGGCTGGCCACTGCCAAGGACGAGATCGTTCCGCTTCAGGACTATCGCGTTCAGTCAAACCGCGCGTACCTGGTCATCGTGCTGCTCAGCCGCGTGATCAGCAAGCTGGGCGACTTGGCAGTTGTAGATACCGAGGTCATCGAGAACCTGTTTTCGACCGACCTGGCGTATCTGCAAGAGTTCTATCGGCGCATCAACGAGGAAGGCGCGCCCCGCGTTCACGCCAAGTGTCCCTCCTGCCAGCACGAGTTCGACATCGACTTGCTCGGGGGAGGGGATGGCCGCGTTGTCGGCCAGGGGGGATAACGAGCTACCCCCTGGAGCAGCTGTACCGGGAGGTAGCCTACATCGCCTATCACTTCCACTGGCCGCTGGAAGACGTGCTCAACATGGAGCACGACGAGCGGCACATCTGGCTGCGTGAGATCGCTCGCATCAACCGCGAGATCAACGACGCCCGCAAGCGCGGCTAGCCAGAAAGTCCCCGACACGTTTCGTCCCACACCCTACGTCCTGTCCTGCCGAGTCTTCGCCCACTTCGAGCGTCGCTGCGTGGCTCGGCTGCGTGCCGTTTGTGTGCAACATCATTTGGTGAGCAACATCATTTGGTGTGCAAAGAAACGTATTTTTTTCAAGAAAAGCGCCTACGTTGTCGGGTAAAATAGTCGCGCACTTGTCTCTATCTTCCGCTCTTGTGCGACGGTGATTCTGTCTGCACAGGGCGTGATGACGATGGACTTTGGTGCCCTCGGCCCGAAGCGCTGGGACGAGGCACCCACTCAGCTCGTCAAAGGAACTTGCATGGCACCCCGAGAGATCAGACCCCCTGGCGTATATCCACTCGGTGCGGGCGCGCGCTTTACCTCGCTGACCATCGCGGACACGCATGTCGTTGGCTTCGTCGGAATTGCCAACCGTGGTCCGCTCGATGTGCCGGTTCAGCTTCAGTCGTGGGCAGAGTTTGTCGAAGTCTACGGCGCGAGCAGCGAAGGCTATCTGGCGCGTGCCGTCGAAGGCTTCTTCCTAAACGGCGGGCGATCGTGCTTTGTGGTGCGAGTCGCTCGTCGGCCACGCATCGGTCAGCGTCTCGAGCCGTATCATGCGCTGCAAGCCGAGCGAGTGCTCAAAGATGCCTGGGACAAGCCGACGCTGCGGGTGCTGGCGCTCAACGAAGGACGCTGGGGCAACAGCGTCTGGGTCAAGACTGCTCGCAGCACGGGTGCCAAGACGCTGCTCACGCTCGATCTTCCCGTCGGAGCCGGGCAAGCGCGGGTGACTTCGACGCGCGGCATTGAAAAAGGATCGCTTCTGCGCATCTTTGACCGCGACAACAGCGACTACATCGTCGTCACCGACATCGACGAAAAGAACAAGGTGCTGTCGTGGGGACCGGAGACGCCGGTGGTTCGTCGCTATGCGGCGGCGGCTCCCACCTACGTCGAGGTGATCGAGTTCGAGGTCTATGCTTCGCTGCGTGACCGTCGGGAAGTCTTCCGGGGACTTCAGCTTCATCCGCTGTCCCGTCGCTACGCACCGCGCATCATCAACGAAGAGTCGTACCTGATTCGGCTGGAAGATCTCAGCTCCAGCTCGCCGTGGCCGAACAACCTGCCGCTCGAAGCCGCGCTCGATAAGCTGACGGGTGGACGCGACGGAACCGAAGGCATCACCGCCGAAGACTTCATTGGCTACGACAACGGGCTCGACGATCGACGCGGGCTGATGACGCTGGAGCACGTCGAGGACGTTGGCGTGATCTGCGTTCCCGACGCGATGCTGGCCTACAAGAGCATGTCGGTTCCCGAGGCCCGCAGCTACGTTCAGCACATCCACGACGCGATGATCGGGGTCTGTGAGCGCTCGCAGGACCGCTTTGCCATTCTCGACGCACCGGACACGCGCGACATCGAAGAAGTGCGACGGATGCGTCAGCGGCTGACGACCAGCTTTGCGGCGATTTATTTTCCGTGGGTCGTCGTCGCGGGTCCAAACGGGACGCAGCACAAGGTGCCACCGTCGGGATATGTCGCCGGAGTGTACGCGCGCACCGAGCAGCAAAGTGGCGTTCACAAAGCGCCCGCCAACGAGCAGATCCTGGGCCTCACGCAACTTACGCTGCCGCTGTCCGATGATCACCTTGGACAGCTCAACTCCGAGGGGATTAATACGATTCGTTCGATGACGGGACGAGGCATTCGCATCTGGGGCGCTCGGAGCTGTTCCGATGCAGACGAATGGCGTTATCTGAATGTGCGACGTTTGTTTATTATGCTGCGTCGTGCCATTGAAAAAGGAACACAGTGGATATCATTTGAACCCAATACGGTAGAAACTTGGTCGCTCATTGAACGCGAAGTCTCATCGTTCTTGAGTGATCTCTACATTAAAGGGTATTTCGCTGGAAACTCGACCGAAGAGGCTTTTATCGTGAAATGTAACGAAGAAACGAACCCGCGCGAAATTGTCGAGAGCGGTCGTCTCGTTACCGAGATTCGCGTAGCACCGGCAATTCCGGCTGAATTTATCTACTTTACGATTGATCAACAAATGGGCGAACGCGTTGAACCGCGCTGAGCAGAGAGGTATCTAAGACATGTCACGCCGCGAGGCATTGCCTGTTTATTACTTCGCCGTTGAGATCAAAGGGATTCAACAAGGCTTCTTTCGCTCATGCGCTGGGCTGAAGTCGGAATCCGAAGTTGTGACGATTCAAGAAGGCGGAGTCAACACGACTGAACTGAAGCTGATGGGTGTCAATAAATATTCCAACATTATCCTCAAGCAAGGATTTGTTGGTCCCGAGCTTTGGTCTCTGCGGCAGAACTATGTCAATGATGAACCAGGCAAAAAGATGCAGCGCATCGACGGCTTGATTGTTCATTATGGTCCAGGCGGTAAGCGTCTTCACAAATGGCGCTTTCGCAAAGCCTGGATTTGTAAGTGGGAAGGCCCAGAGTTCGACGCTACGAAGAACGAAATCTCCGTCGAGACGATTGAAATCGCTCACGAAGAGCTGACCTACGAAGGCTAACCATGTCGGAATCAGAGCGAAATTCGTCGGCACCGGACTTTGCGCCGCTGGGCACCTCAGCCTCGCTGCGGATGCTCGGGTCGGTGATGGGTCGTCTGCAAGGCGGCTCACCTTCGTCTGCAAACCGGCCAGCCAAGGGTGAGTCTCCAGCGATGCCCGTCGCAGCCTCGGGCGATCGGGTCGTTGCGGATCAGAAGAGCGCGGCTCCGTCGCGCAGCGAGCAGCCACTGCCGCAGCTTCAGGCTGTGTGGACGCCGCCGGTGACACGGATGGCGATGCAGCTTCAAGAGCAGCGTGAGTCGTCGGCACCGCTGTGGAGCACGCTGCCGAAGGCGGATCTCAAGCCGGTGGTCAGCGCCGTCGAGGCCGATCTGCACACCCACCTGGAAAGCCAGCGCGCACAGCGAGAGCGACCGGCGATGCCAGTGCTGGCGGGTCAGTCGGGTGATGAATCGGGCGGTTCGTCGCGTGGTGGAACTTCGGCGGCGGCTCAGCGTGCGGCGCTGGATGCTTCAACGCGGCTGCTGGATGCGGTTCGAGCCCAAGCTGCCAGTCAGGCCATTGCTTCCGATAACCGCATATCGCTGGGCGATTTGACCTTGATTGCATTTGCAGATAGCAATAAGCAAATGGCAGCGGCAGCGGCTCACGCAGAGCATACGCCTGATACGCATCCGCTGAAGAAGGCAATCGACAATTCTGCAAACAAGAAGTTCATGGAGGACCGGAAAGGCTTTGAGACAAAGCTCAAGAAGGTAGCAGAGCTTGCGCTTGAAAGCCTGGAAAAGTCCAAGCGGATTGCAAAGGAAAGGTTCGGATCACATGGCTGAACTAGAGAAAGCAGAGCTCCACGACTGCGACCGTGGCAGCAAGTTGACGGTGCTCTTTAACCCCAAAGAGTTTACGGTCGAAAAGCAGGTTCAGTGGACCCAAAAAGAGGGCGCCATGAATGATGAGCCCCCCGAGGAGTTCACCAAGCCGACCCCTGCGAACTTGACGGTCACGCTGCACTTTGACACCTATGAGGAAAAGTCCTCTGTGATGCAATATACCTCACAGGTGGAAAAGCTTGCGCTGATTATCAGCAAAGAGAAGCCGCGACCGCCACTGTGTAAATTTGTCTGGGGCAAGTTTGTGTTTCAAGGCGTAGTTGAATCCGTTCAGCAGAAATTCACGATGTTTCTGCGGGATGGTACTCCGGTTCGCTGCGAGGCCACTGTGAAGATGAAGAAGGCCAAGTCTGCAGAGACCGGCAAGAAGTAAGTCAGTCAGAGAGGCTAGTCATGGCGGACACCCAAAGCCCAAAGGTCAGTCTACCGAAAGTAATCGTCGGTGGAAAAGAGATTGAGCTAAGCAATATTTCTAGCTTAGTGGTCAAGAAGGACCTCGATCAACCCGACTATGTGCAAATCTCACTCTCGAACCTTGCTGACGGTGAAAGCGGCGGCGATAAGTTCTCTGCGTCGCTCAAGCCTGGAACGGACCTGATCGTCAAGATCAAGGTTGAAGGCGAAAGCGAGCAAGAGCTGTTCAAAGGCTATGTGCATGGCGATGATCCAACCTACGATGCGCACTCGCCAGTAGGAACGGATCTTCAAGGCATGAATGCAATGCACAAGCTATCGCGTGGCCGAAAGACGCGAACGTTTACCAATCAAACCGATCAGCAGATCATTCAAAAGGTGATCAGTGAAGCAGGTTTGTCAGTAGACTTCGGTCGCGAACCGCCGACGCTTCGACATGAGCATTTGCACCAAAACAACATGACTGATTTGGAGTTTCTGCGTATGCGCGCAGCCCGAACTGGTCGTGTGATTTTCTGTGAAGACAAGAAGATCTTCTATACCAAGCGCGAAAAGGACCAAGGTCCGGTCGCTACGCTCGATTACAACACCGAGGGCAGCGGCGCGCTGGAAAACTTCAAGCCGAAGATGTCAACGGCGGGACAGGTCAAGAAGGTCGTCTGTCACGGCTGGGATCCATTCCAGTCTACGCGCAAGGCACAGATGATGGAGTGTAAGGCCGAAGGCGGAGGCTCGCCGCTCGGTGGTGAAGGCGGCAGCGGTGCATTTGGCGATAGTCCAGAACTGCATGTCTTCGACATTCCGTTCCGTTCCAAAGAAGAAGGCGATCTGTTGGCCAAGTCAATCTTGGAAGAACGACAGATGAACTTCATCAATGCGGAAGCAACGGGCCTGGGCAATGCCGAGATCAAGCCAGGCAAGGTCATTGAGCTCAAGCTCGGTGGCAAAGAAAGTCGCTTTAACGGAAAATACTATGTGGTAGGTTGTGAATTTGCCTATTCGCATAGCAGCTCAGGAATGGGCGAAGGCTCCGGCATGGGCGGCTTCAAAGGCAAATACAAGCTTCAGCGCGACGCTGGCATGTAATGCGAATGGGCGGATGTCCTGCTCGGTGTGGGACATCGCTCAGCGGTCGTGCGCATCCTTCGGACCGATCTTTTTTCCGCTGCGACGGAACCACCTTGACACACCACAGACGCTACGTCGGCACAGGCAGCGCGGGCACAGGCAGCGCAGTCGATTGGCAAGAATCGACGCTGCGTGCGCGCAGACGGTTTGCCGAGTCGCACGCTGGCTTGGTAGGGTAAGAGGATGGCAGAGCAAGCGAGTCCGAGTCAGGCCTCGGTGACGGTCAAGCGTCGCCGCAGGTGGATATCGGCGCTGGTTCTGTCGATGGTGGGACATGCGCTGCTTTTGCCGTCGCTCTTGGCGCGTCTGACGGAAAAGATCGAGCCACAGCTAGAGCTGACGTATCTGGAGCCGGACGGTCCCGTCGATAGTCCGTCCCAGGATAGCGATCCGGGGACGACAGAGCCTGAGACGAAAGAATCACCGAAGTCGCCGACGCTGGATCCGCCGAAGAAGGAAAAAGATCCGATCGAAGAGGAGCTGGCGGAGCGACGGGACAAGCCGAAGGTTCCCGAGCAGAAACCGCCGGAAGTGAAGCCGCTGGAGGTGACGACGATTCCGCACCTCAAGATGGTGGATCAGGATCAGTTTCCCGACGAACAAGACAACAAGAACGCGCGCTTTTTGGCGCAGAAGAACCATGCGGCTGCCGTCGATACGCAGGCAAACACGCGCAACCTGATCCAGAACATTCCGGGTGAGACGGAAGCGAGCGCACCGTCGGAAAATCGCTCCGCGCAGATCGGTGAAGCGCAGCAGAAGTCGGCGGAGCTTCAAGATCGTCCTGGCGATCCGAAGCGGTTGCCACAGCTTGCGCCCGCAGCGACGCCGGTTCTACGGAATCCGAACCAAGCGGTGGCGATGAACGCGCAGCCTGCGAAGCAGCAGCAGACGCCCGAGGCACAGAGCGTGGGTCCAGAAAAGTCTCCGGGTGGCGAGACGATGCTGGGCGACGGGCAGATGCAGCTGAAGCCAGGCGGCGGAGCGGAGTCGCGAGAAGCGCAAGGCAAGTCGGAGCAAGCGCAAGGTCTGGCCGGTGCGCCGGGGCTCAGTCCGTCGCGGCTGCGCTATCAGGATTACGATCGGATCGTTGGCTATGACGTGGCCGAGTCCGAGCGACGAGCGGCAGCGCGGGCCGAGCGCTCGCAAGGCATGGGTCGCTGGGATCGGATCATGGCCAAGCAAGCGCTGTTTCGGGCGTCGCTCGAAAACTTTACGCCGAACGTGCGCGTCGGAAACCAAAGTGAGCTGGGCACACGCGCGCATCCGTTTGCGGCCTACATTGCGCAGGTTCACCGTCAGATCCATCGCTTTTGGGGCGATGGCTTTTTGGCGGATCTCGATCGGCGACCGGGCAAAGATGCCTACGATCGAAGCTTGGTGACGGCGCTGGAGATCTCGATCAAGCCCGATGGAACGCTGAATCAGGTGATGATCGCGAAGGCATCGGGGGTGCTGGCGTTTGATGCGGCGGCGATCGATGCCGTCGGTAGCGCGGCGCCGTTTGGGGAGCCTCCGGTGGCGATCAAGAGCCGAGACGGAAACGTCTACATCACCTGGCACTTTCACCGCGATGAGCGGCAGTGTGCGACGGACTTTGTCAATGCGCACATCCTGACGACACCGCCGAAGCCGGGCAGCTCGCTACCGACGCCGAGTAAGCCGGTTGTGGCCGCATCCAGCAAGCTGCGTCCCGAATCGGAAGCTGGATCGCCGCTGCCGGTGGAGCCAAGTCGTGCAGCGCTCGGTCTGCCTCGGAGCGGGAGTGCTCGTGGGGCAGCTGTCGATGCTGCGCCGCCCGTGGTGCCGGTTCGCGCCAATGCCTTGACCAAAGTGCCGGACGAAGCGAAGACGGCGGCTCAGCGCTGGCTGGACGCGCTGGAGCACAAAGAGCCAAAAAAGATGAGCGCGGGCAGTGCGCTGCCGTTTACCTCGGGCGGTAAGACGGTGGCGAGCGATGCGGTGGCGCTGCGTACGTTTTTTGAAGAGATGATGGCCGAAGGTGTGCCTGGGCACGATCGGCTACAGTTTTACACGCTCAAAGAAGTTCAGGCGCGACTCGGGCGGGCGCCGCGTGGTGCGGAAGGCGACGAGGTTGCGTTTGCGTGGATCGAGCAGGGCGGAGAAGATCTGATCCTGCTTCTAGAGCCGACCGACAAAGGCTGGAAAGTGGTTGGGCTCGAGCGTTAGTCGAAGGTCGCCGGGAACGGGGCCTCGTGGTATGGGTCAATGTCATGCGACTGATTCCCTATGCACTGTCCGATGTGGGGCGAAAACGGGCTCACAACGAGGACAACTTTCTTGTCGCGGAGAACCTGGGTCTGTTCGCGGTCGCGGATGGAATGGGCGGGCACCAAGCGGGTGAGATGGCCAGTCGGCTGGCGATCGAAAAGCTGCGAGCGCAGGTCAAGCTGCCGATCCGATCGGCCACCAAGAGCGAAAACCTGGCGTCGCTCACGTCGGCGATGATGGTGGTGGGCGCGGACATTTTCGACGCGGCGCAAGCTGATCCCGATCTGGAAGGCATGGGCACGACGCTGACCGCGCTGTGGATTCAGGGTCGGCGTGCGTACATCGCGCACGTTGGAGACTCGCGGGCCTATCTGTATCGCGACGGAAAGATTCAGCAGCTTACGTTCGATCACTCGTGGGTGGCCGAGCAGGTGCGCGCGGGCTTTCTGACCGAACAAGAAGCGCGTGAGTCGCGGTTCCGTCACATCATCACGCGATCGGTCGGCTTTGAGCGCGATGTTCAAGTCGATGGCAGCGTGACGCCGATCCGCGTCGGAGACTGTCTGCTTTTGTGCAGTGATGGTCTGTCAAACTTCGTCGAGGAGCCCGATCTGATTGAAGTGCTCAGTCGGCAGCTCTATCGCGACGTGCCACAGGTGCTGGTCGATCTGGCCAACGCGCGCGGTGGCGACGACAACATCACGGTGGTGCTGATCCACATTGCCAACGATCTGGGGCCCGAAGGTCGTCAGACGCTGCCTGCTTCGTAAACACTCGCGATCGCTATTCATTTCCGTCGCTGAGATCTGCTGTTTGTGCGGAAGTCTGGATCGGTGCTTGTCGCGGTCAGACTCGCTCGCTACGATGCGCCGACTTTTCGGTTTCAGGCTTTCTTCACGGAGGCACCGATGCGGCACTCGTCGTCGAGCTGGTTTACCAAACTCGGTCTGATTCTGGGTCTTTCCGTCGCGCTGTCAGGATGCGCCGTCGATCCTCGCAGCGCGGGAGACGAAATCCTTACCGGCAATCCCGGCGAAAACGAAGGCGATCGCTGTGTGCGTGGCGAGACGCGCTGCTACGGCGGAGCGCTCCAAGCGTGCGACGGTGGAACCTACAAAACGAGCAAGATCTGTGGCGTCGGTCAGATCTGCGATCCCAAGCGTGGCTGTCTCGACTGTTCACCCGTTCTACCGACCACTTGCGTCGGGGACAAGGTTCACATCTGCAACGCGGACGGATCGATCGGCACGGAACAGGAAACCTGCCAGCCGAAAGCGTGCTCGGGCGGTCGCTGCTCGACGGTTTGCAGTCCCGGCTCAGAGCTGATCTACGTCGTGGACTCGGACAATCGCTTGCTCAGCTTCAATCCGCGCGACGGAAAGTATGAGTTCAAGCTGATTGGTACGCTGTCATGTCCGGCGGGAAGCTCGTATGGCGGTGGCAGAGCGACGCCGTTTTCGATGGCCGTCGATCGGCAAGCGCGCGCCTGGGTGCTGTATTCAAGCGGCGAGATTTTTTGGGTGAACACCACCGACGCATCGTGCAAGTCGAGCGGCTTTGCGAAAAACCAGAGCAGCTTCGAGACGTTCGGCATGGGCTTTGTATCCGACGTAGAAGGCAGCGAAAAAGAGACGCTGTTCGTCGCGGGCGGATCGTATTCCAACCAAAACGTGGCCAGCCTCGCGTCAGTCGATGCCAAGACGCTTGCCCTGTCGAAGATCGCAGCGATGAACCTGTCCGGTCAGAGCAGCCCCGAGCTAACTGGCACCGGCAAGGGCGAGCTGTACGGCTACTATCCCGGCGGCAGTCCGTTCATCGGTCAGATCGACAAAGGCTCAGCGAGCGTGCTCCGTCGCTGGACGCTGTCATCCATGGGAAGCAGTCCGTCGGCGTGGGCCTTTGCGCACTGGGGCGGACGCTTCTACATCTTCGTCACAGCCAACGTCGGAGTCTCGACGAAGTCGATGGTGTACGAGTTCGATCCGGGTACGGGCAAAGCCATCGAGATCAAGACCAACGCAAGCTATCGCATCGTCGGGGCTGGTGTCTCGACGTGTGCGCCGGTGATCATCGGCTGATGCAGCGTTAGCTGTTTTTCGACAGACGGGCAGCGGCGAGCAGCTCGGTGAAGGCTTCGTCGAAGCGTCCGGTGCGTGCCCGCAGCCGAGCCAAGCGATCGTGAAGGTCCGCGCTGTCCTGCGGGCTGGTCGCTTGTGACTCGGCAAAGGCTTGTTCGGCGGCCAAAAAGTCGCCACCTTGCACCAGCGCGTCACCGAGTGCGCGACACAGCAGCGCCCGACCGGGACCGCTGGCGGTGTAATGCAGCCCGGCGCGCAGCGTCGCGATCGCTCGGGGTGGATCTTTGAGCTTGAGCAGCGCCGTCGCGTAGGCAATGCGCGCTTCGTAATACGACGGGATCAGCTGCACCGCCGCTTGTAGATCCTGACACGCATCGTCCAGCTCATTGCTCTTTAGCTCGCTGAGCCCGCGTGTGTAATACCGACGAGCCATGATCGCGCTCATCAGTCGATCTCCAGCAGGCCGAAGCGTCCGCCTGGGCTGTCTGGTTTTTCGACCTGGGCTTTGGCCGGAGCCGGTGCCGCAGCGGGCGCAGCAGCAGGAGCCGCCGTCGGACGAGGTGCTGCGGGTCGCGCAGGTGCCGGGGCCGAAGCTTGCGGTGTCGTCGCTGGAGCCGCTGGAGCTGCGGGTCTTGCCGGTGCCGCCGGTGTCCTTGTTCCAGTCGCATGACCAACGGCATAGGCACCGGGGGCTGCGCTGTCTCGTGAATCTTGAGCCGCGACGGGAGCAGGCGCTGCAACGGGAGCCGCTGGGGCCGGAGCAGGCGCGGGCATCGGCTGGACGCTGACCACGCGCTGAACCGGAAGTGGCTCGGGCCGACTGTCTGCCGTTTCAAGCGGATGAAGCCGTCCATCGACGCGAACCATCACGCGGCCACCTTGGACTTCAAACAGACGCAGCTCCGGCAGATCGAGTCGAAGCTGGAGTCGCTCAATCACCTGCGCAAAGCCAAGCCCGGACAGCTCGTCTTGAAGCTGCATCGCCGGAGGCGCGCCACCGTCGATGACGTACTGACGGAAGACGTGGGTCAGAATGTCCAGCAGCTGCTCGGGCTCAAAGCGTCCGAGTGCCTCGCGAATCTCTCGGGTCTGGCGACGTGGGTCAATGCGATCGCTCATGGTTGTCCTTGCCTTACAAAGCGCAGAAATAATCGGATCTTCACGCTACGCCAGCGGCTGATTCAGCGCCGAACCACCGACGAGCGCCGTCGGTAGTTCCGCTCCCATCGTCGCACACTGAACCAGCGCACACTGTTCCACCGCCGCATCACGAAGCAGCGCTCGCTGGAGGTTGCACTTGATGAGCAGCGCACGCTTGAGATCCGCACGCAGCAGGTTCGTCGATGCCAGCTCTGTTTCGATCATCGTTGCGTCGGTGAGCTGCGCTCGGATCAGCTCCGGTGCGCCCTGTTCGACGCTGAACTTGACCTTGATGAGCGTCGCACCGCGAAACTTGATGCCGTACGCGCGATTCGGAAAGAGCTGACAGTTGCCCAGATACGCTCGGTCGGCGCGCAGGTTGTCCATGTCGCAGCGACCAAACTCGGTGTGCTCGATGAGCGCTTTGTCCAGGCACAGCTCCGTCAGGTTGCAGTCGGTAAAGACCGCGCGATGCAGCGTCACCGACGTCATGTTGGTGCTGCGTGCGCTGGTCCGCAGAAGCTTGGTGCGGGTGAGGTTTGCGCCCGTCAGGTTCGCTTCGTCAATCGAGCAGTCCTCGAACGTAACGTCGCTTAGATCGGCTCCGACGAGCGAGATCCCTTGGAGCCACAGCTTTTTGATGGTGCAGCCGCGCAGCTCTCTGTCGCGATAACGAATCAGCACCTGCTCTTTGCTTTCGACGACGTCTGACATATCCCAATGCTCGCTTTCCGTCGCTAACTAGCTCATCCCAAACTCGCTCTGGGAATTGGTGTTCCCGCGCAAGTCCTGTTGCTGCTGCTCTTTTTCGTACATCTTGAGCGCTTCTTTCATGACCTCGGTCATGTGCGCTTTGAGATCTTTGGCGTACTCGTTAAACGCGTGCTTTTCCGTCTCCGCACCGAACTCTGCGGCGTAGGCATCTTGTTCGCCGTGCGCTTCTCGTTCCATCGGTGACGACGGATCGCCCGCACCGTGGAAGTGCAGTCCGCGCTGCTGCTGACGGACGTGCGTCAGCTCGTGTGCCAAAAGTGCGCCACCTTGCACCGTCGAAAAGTTGCTCTGCCAGCCTTCGCGAACCAAGATCATCTCGGTTCCACCGACGGTGACTGCATCGGCGCGATAGCGTGAAGTCACTTCTTCGGCGAGCGGTCCTCGGTAAATGCGAACGCCACCAAAGTTTCCGCCGAGACGACGTTCCATCGCCGATCGTGTGTGCAGATCGAGCGCTTCACCGCGACCCGAGTCACGAACGATCAGCTTCGACAGCGCCGTCGGATCGTACTTTCGCGTGATTTCGTGATCCAAGCGAAAGGTTTGCTCTTCTTTGTCCTGCGGAGCAGGGCCAGCTTGCTTGGTCATAAAGACTCCTCGCGTCTTAGCCAGTTTACTTCATTTCGGTTATCGGAGGAGCCGCCTTGTCGGTTGTCATCTCTCGACGAGAAGAACCCTTGCGAAGCGCGACAGAGTGTGATGAAAGTGACACCTCCACCGGCACGCACCTACGTCTGGCTGCCATGTCGGTGCTTCTGCGCGAACCTTGCGTCGCGTTCTTTGGCGCGCTGGACCGACGCATTCATCGTGACAAAAAGGCTGCGAACATGACAGCAAACCCTTCTGTTTCATCGACGGTGACGACGCTGAGTGACTGGGCTGCTCGCGATCTGCGCTGTCTGTGGCATCCGTTTACCCAGCAGGCCGAGTGGCAGCCGCTTGTGATCGTCGCGGGCGACGGAAACCATCTCATCGACGAGCATGGACAGCGATACCTCGACGGAGTGTCCTCGCTGTGGGCCAACCTGCACGGGCATCGGCATCCCCGACTGAACCAAGCGATCGCAAAGCAGCTTGATCAGCTCGCGCACTCGACGCTGCTTGGGCTCAGTCATCCAGCCTCGATCGAGCTGGGAGAGCGGCTCGTCGCGCTGGCTCCGCCGGGACTTTCGCGGGTGTTTTACTCTGACTCGGGCAGCACGTCCGTCGAGGTTGCCCTGAAGATGGCGTTTCAGTTTCACCAGCACGGCGGTGACACCAAGAGACAGCGCTTTTTGGCCCTGCACAACGCCTATCACGGCGATACGCTGGGCTCAGTTTCCGTCGGTGGAATCGATCTGTTTCATCGCTTGTTTGCGCCGCTTCTGTTTCACACCGAGCGTGTCGATCCGTCGCTTCCTGCGCTGGAAGCCGCGTTTGCGATCCATGGATCTACGCTGGCGGCATTTGTCGTCGAGCCGCTCGTTCAAGGTGCCGCCGGAATGCTGCTACAGCCGCCCGGTTTTTTGCGTCGCGCGCGGGAGCTGTGTGATCAGCATGGTGTGCTGCTGATTGCCGACGAAGTGGCGACGGGCTTTGGACGCACTGGCACGATGTTCGCGTGTGAGCAAGTCGGGGTTGCGCCGGACTTTCTGTGTGTGGCCAAGGGTCTTTCGGGCGGTTATCTGCCGCTGGCTGCGACGCTGACGACCGAGCCGATCTATCAGCGCTTTTTGGGACGACGCAGCGATCTGAAGACGTTTTTCCACGGACACACGTTTACCGGCAATCCGCTCGGCTGTGCGGCGGCGATCGCGAGCTTGCAGGTGTTTGAAGAAGAGCAAGTGCTCGCGTCGCTGCCCAGTAAAATTGCGACGCTGCGGGCTGCGCTTGCGACGGAGCTTGGTTCGCACCGTCACGTTCGCGAGGTGCGGCAGTGCGGTCTGATGGTCGGCATCGAGCTGGGACAGAACCGATCGCATTCGTTTCCCTCGGAGCTGGCCATCGGTGCGCGCGTCTGTGAGCAGGTTCGTCGTCACGGTGTGATCCTGCGTCCGCTCGGTGATGTCGTGGTGCTGTTGCCGCCGCTGTCGATTACGCACGAAGAGCTGCTTCAGCTGGTTTGTGCGACGCGACGAGCGCTCGACGAAGTGCTGGCCAGCCTGCTAAGCCGAGACGGACAGACGCCATGAAGCGTTTTGTCGTTGTGACAGGAACTGATACTGGCGTCGGCAAGACCACGATCAGCGTTGCGCTGCTTGCGGCGTGGGCGCAGCGAGGCTGGTCGGTTCAGCCCTGTAAGCCGATCGAGACGGGAATTGATGATCGCAGCGCCTTTACCGATGCCGCGCGACTGGCTCAGGCGGTGGGACAAGCCGAAGCGCAGGCTGCGATCTGGCGGTTTCGGGTTCCAGTGGCTCCCGAAGCGGCGGCGCGAGCGGAAGGTCAAGCGATTGATCCTGCGACGCTGATTGCTGCGTGTCAGCGCGTGCCGGGCGATCTCGTCTGGATGGAAGGCGCGGGCGGGCTGCTGGTGCCGATCGCTCCGGGTTTTGTGTTCGCGGATCTGGCGCAAGCGCTCGGTGCAACGCTGCTGGTGGTGGGACGGACGCGACTTGGCACCATCAATCATACCTTGCTGACGCTGTCGGAAGCTGCGCGACGAGGACTTACGGTCGGCGCGGTGGTGCTCAACCGATCAAGCGATGAGCTGGGGCCCGAAGAGACGGACAATGCGCAGCTGATCGCGCAGCACGGTGGCATCGTTCCGCTTGGGCCGTTTCCCTTTAGCGCGCAGCAAGATCCGTCATCGCTGGCCGCGCTGGCTGCACAGCACTTGCCGATCGATTCGCTGTTTCAGCAGCTCTTTGTGCAGCCAACCGAGGTGTGAGTCCGTCGCACAGCGCCACACCGGAAGCACTGGCTTGGCAAAAGCAGTGGCGACATCCATAGGGTCACGCCAGCTTTGTATATCGACCGTTCGGTCAAAAAGACCTGGCAGGCACTTGACCGATCGTTCAAATTAACCAGCGATGCGCAAACGCAGCGATCAGCAAGCGGTACCAAGCCGCGCAGCCGAGCCCGCGATCGGCAGTCCTCCCGAGGAGAGCACAGCAGTGGATGCTCGCCAGCGGATCTGCCTGGCCGCGTTTCAGCTCTTTGGAACGCGCGGTTATTCGTGTACCTCGATGGCCGATATCGCCGATGCAGCGACGGTAAAAAAGTCGATCCTGTACTACTACTTCGACAACAAAGAGGATCTGTATCAGTCGCTGCTCGTCGAAAGTGCGCATCACCTGCGAAGCCTGCTCCACGATGGTCTGCGCGCGGCGGGCTTTGATGTCGAAGCGTCGGTGGCAACTGGCTTTGCGCGCGTCTGTGCCGAAGCTGCGTTATCGACGCTGGCCGAGACGATCTTGCGACTGGCGAGAGAAAACCGAGAGTCGGTTCGCTTCTTTCTGTCGCATATCTTCGCGGTGGACTCCGATCGGCCTCCGTGCAGCGCGGTGCCGATCGAGCAGGTTCCGCAGACGCTGATTTATGCCGCCGCCGACGCTGGCATCCAGTCGGGAGATCTATCCGGCGATCCGCGCATGCTGGAGAGCCTGATCTTGGGCGGCATTCAGGTTTCCGTGATTCGTCATCTTCGCTCGCCGGAGCAGTTTCCGCTTCCGATGGGAACGGGACAGGCTCTGGTGCGAGCGGCTCTTATGGGATTTCGTCCCCGCATTGCGGGACAGCCAGACGGTGCAGATCGTCAGGCGAAGCAGGACGGCGCAGGCCGTCGGGTAAAGAGGATCAGCCGTGCGTAAAGCGACACTGTATTTGCTGCTGTTGACCACCGTTTCGCTCGCAGCCTGCAAAAAAGATCAGGCCAAGAGTGCAGCGACGGTAGCCGCACAACCAAAGATCTTACGAGTCGAGACTGCCAGCGCCGTCAAGCACACGTTCAGTGGGCGACTGCCGATCACTGGTGAGCTAAAGCCCGTTCACGAGGTGACGCTCAAGTCCAAAGTCGGCGGAACTGTGGTGCTCCTGAACTTCGACGAAGGCGATCCGGTCAAAAAGGGCGATCTGATCGCCAAGATTGACTCGGGAAACCAGCAAGCGCAGCTGCGATCGAACGCGGCAGCGGTGGCGATTGCTGAAGCGCAGCTCTCGCGCAGTCGGGCCGAGTTTGAGCGCGTCAGCCACGATGCCGAGCGGGTCCAGAAGCTGCATGGCTCGGGCGCGGCGGATCAGAAGACCTTTGACGATTCCAAGAGTGCGCTCAAGCTGGCCAGCGTGTCGGTGCAAGCGGCGATGGCGCAGCTTGACCAGGCGCGTGCGGTGCGGGACTTGGCGAAAAATGCCGTCGGTGAAACCAAGTACATTGCGCCGATTTCCGGTGTGATTGGTCGTCGCGGTGTGTCGCTGCATGAATACGTCGATACGATGAAAAACCGCGACATCGTGACGATCGTCGATAACTCGGCGATGGAGCTGGTGGCGCAGCTGGCGGCGGACCTCGCGTCGGGAATTACCAAAGGTGCGCGCGTCGAGTTTCAGGTGAATGCTCCGACGCCGAAGACGCTGACGGGTGAAGTGACGGCGGTGAGCCCGACGGTGGATCCTCGGACGCGAACGATTCGGCTGCGGGTGCGGATTCCCAACAACGAAGGCGTGCTCAAAGGCGGCATGTACGCGACGGGAAACGTCATCGCTGGTGGCGAGCGTCAAGGCATCGGTGTTCCGATGGTTGCGATTCGGGAAGAAGCCGTCTCGCCGCCCGCAGATCTCGACGGAGACGGAGAAGACGATAAGCAGAGTGTGGTATGGCGAATCGTCGGTGAGACTGCTGAAAAAGTAGTGATTCGGACCGGCGTAACCGACGGAGACATTACCGAGATCGTTGGCGGCATCGCGGCCAATGATCAGGTGGTGGTGTCGTCTCCGACGGGACTAAAGCCTGGTGCCAAGGTCGTGGTGCAAAACACAACGACGGTGGCGCAGCAGAAAAATCCGTAGCAACTGATGAACGACTACGCCGAGCCAGACTGCTTCGGCGCATGGGTGGAGGACACCGTGGTTCTCTCAGATATTTCGATCAAGCGGCCCGTGTTCATCACGATGATCATGCTGGCCTTCGTTGTGCTCGGCGGCTTTGCGTTTCGGCGCTTGTCCGTCGATGAGTTTCCAAACGTCGATCTGCCCGTGATCACCGTCACGACCGTCTGGCCCGGCGCTGGTCCCGAGTCGGTCGAAAGTGACATCAGCAAAAAGATTGAAGAGTCGCTCAACACCGTCGCCGGCGTTAAGCAGATCAGCTCGCAGTCGCTCGAAGGTGTGTCGAGCGTCGTGGTGGTGTTTCACCTGAACGTGAAGATCAACGACGCGGCCAACGATGTGCGCGAAAAGATCTCTCGGATCAAAGCGGACCTGCCGCAGGACGCCAAAGACTCGCTGATCGAGCGTCTGGATCCCGGTGACAAGCCGATCTTGGCGCTGGCGCTGTCGTCGGACTCGATGTCGCTCAAGGATCTGACGGAGCTGGCCGATTCGTCGCTGCGCAAGAAGCTGGAAAACGTGCCTGGCGTCGGTAAGGTCACGCTCGTCGGTGGTGCCAAGCGAGAGATCGAGGTGCTGCTCGATCCGGCGCGGCTCGATGCGCGCAGCCTGCTTCCGACGGACATCATCAACGGTCTGAAGTCGTCGAACCTGGATCTGCCAGCGGGTCGCATCGAGCGAGGCTCGCAAGAGACGCTGCTGCGCGTCGCGGGTCGCGTGCGAGAAGTGCGTGAGTTTGCCGAGCTGCCGCTGCGAATGCCGACGGGCGGTGTGACGCGGCTGGGTGATGTGGCGACGCTGCGCGACGGAACGGAAGAGCGACGCAGTCTGTCGCTGGTTTCGCGCGGGCTGTGGGTAGAAGGCGGCGGAGAGTTTCAGGTCAAGCCGTCGGTGGCGCTCGAAATTCGCAAGCAGTCGGGTCAAAACACGGTGCAGGTTGCTGACTCGGTGCGCGAGCGAATGGCCGAGCTGCGGGCCGAGCTGCCGTCGGAAGTCCAGCTCGATGTGGTGATCGACAACTCGGTGTTCATTCGCGCGTCGGTCGAGCAGGTCGAAGAAGACTTGCTGCTTGGCGCGATTCTGACGGTGGCGATCGTGTTTCTGTTCTTGCAGAGCTGGCGCTCGACGGTCATCACCGGCTTGACGCTGCCGATCTCGGTCATTGGCGCGTTTACGGCGATCTGGGCGGCTGGCTTTACGCTCAATCAGCTGACGCTGCTTGCGCTGACGCTGGCGATCGGACTTTTGATCGACGATGCGATCGTGGTGCGTGAAAACATCGTGCGACACGCTGAGATGGGCAAAGATCACGTTCGCGCCGCCAAAGAAGGCACCGACGAGATCGGTCTGGCCGTGCTCGCGACGACGTTTTCGATCATCGCGGTGTTCGTGCCGGTCGCGTTCATGGGCGGCATCATCGGTCGCTTCTTCTTCCAGTTCGGCATCACGATCAGCGTTGCGGTGCTCTTGTCGCTGTTTGTGTCGTTCACGCTCGATCCGATGATGTCGTCGGTGTGGCCAGAGCCGCATCACCAAGATCCGTCGAAGCGCAACTTCTTTATGCGGGCTGTCGCGGGCTTTAACACCGCGTTTGATCGCATGTCGGTGGGCTATCGCGCGGTGATCGAGTGGGCGCTCAACCATCGCATTGCGACGGTGCTGGCGACGACGGTCATCTTCATTGCGACGCTGGGCCTGGGACCGCTCGTCGGATTTTCGTTCTTTCCTGAGACGGACCGTGGCGAGTTCATCGTGATGTTGCGGACTCCCGTCGGTAGCTCGCTGACCTACACCGAGTCGAAGACGCGCGAGATCCTGCACCGCATCCACGAAGACAAAGACATTGCCTACACCTACTCGACGATCGGCGCAGGTGCGACGGGAACCGTCACGGAAGGTCAGATCTACGTCAAGCTCCGCAGCAAAAAAGAGCGCGCGCGCAGCATCTTCAAGATTCGTCCCGATGTGCGTGAGCGGATTGCGCAGCTTGTGGACGTTTCGACCTCGGTGGTGGATTCCGGTGGCGTCGGTGGTCCGCAGTCTCCGCTCCAGATCAGCGTCAAAGGTCCAGAGCTGTCCCAGCTCGATGCGATCTCGAAGCAGGTGCTGGCGGCGGTTCAGGCGACGCCGGGCGCGGTGGACGTGCAGATCAGCCAAGAAAACACCAAGCCCGAGCTGCGACTGTCGATTGATCGTCTGCGGGCGGCGGATTTGGGTGTCTCGGTGGCAGAGATTGCGACGACGCTGCGTGTGCTCGTGGCCGGAGACCTGGCCGGTAACTTTGAAGACAAGAACGCGGAAACCTACAACATCCGTGTGCGCTTGCCCTCGACGGGTCGTACCAGCCAAAAGGACATCGCGCGGCTGTTTGTGCCCGGTGCGATGCGAGCGGAAGGTGGACGAACGCTGGTGGCGCTCGATCAGGTGGCCAACCTGTCACGCGGTGTCGGTCCGTCGAAGATCAATCGCATCGATCTGGCTCGCGAGGTTCGGATCACAGGTGGCGTCGAAGGACGACCGCTCGGCGACGTGTCGGCAGACATCAAGACGGCGGTGACCAAGCTTGAGCTTCCAGCGGGCTACGCCGTCGATCTGGGAGGCCAGAGCAAGGATCTGAAAGAAACCGTCGGCTACTTCATGGAGACGCTGTTTCTGGCGATCGTCTTTATCTACCTGGTGCTCGCGTCGCAGTTTGAGAGCTTCCTACAGCCGCTGGCGATCATGCTGTCGCTGCCGCTGTCGCTGATCGGTGTGTTTGCGGCCATGCTGGTGTCGCGCGGCACGATGAACATGATGAGCATGATCGGGCTCATCATGCTGATGGGACTGGTGACCAAGAACGCCATCTTGCTGATCGACAATGCGAACCAGCGACGAGCAGAAGGTCTCAGTCGCGAAGAAGCGCTGATCGCCGCCGGAGAGATTCGTCTGCGACCGATCTTGATGACGACGCTGGCGATGATCTTCGGCATGCTGCCGCTGGCGCTGGCGCTCGGCGAAGGCTCGGAGTTTCGCTCACCGATGGCGCGCGCGGTCATCGGTGGTCTGATCTCGTCAACGGCGCTGACGCTGGTCGTGGTGCCGGTGGTGTACACCTATCTCGACAGCCTCGGGACGTTCTTTTCGCGCAAGTTCGGGGACGGCGATGCGTCTCACGCGCCTGCACTGCCGCACTTGCCGCACATTCCCGATGAGCCCGTCGCTGAGCTGACTCCACTACCGATGGCGCGTCCGCTCAGCCAGACCGAACTGGCGATCATGCGCGACGGTGACTCACTACACAAGTAAACGAGCAGCCCGCGCGCCGGTTGAAAAAATGCCATGTCTTCCTCGGAAATCACATGGCACTTGATTGACCGGCGTCGTCTGTGACTGGTATCGTTTTTAGAGCCATCAAAGCGTTTACCATGCGGGTCTCCACTTTTTCTCAGCGTGCCTGTCTCCGTCGCAGTTCCGCATCTTTGTGGAGCACACTCTGCCTATGGGTCGCGCTGTGCGGCCTGCTTGGCTGGCCTTTCCACGGCGCGTTTGCCCAGAAACTTCAGACGGTCTCCATCACAGGAGACCCCGTTGCCCCAAACCCACGCGACGCGCAAGGCAAAATTCTCCCCGGCACCGGCCTCTGCGCCGCGTATCGACCGTTTGGTTCTTCTGGCGATCCCTCTACTGTGTTTAAGCCGCGTCCATCCGGGTTTCCGGCTGTTGGTGCCAATGACTTTCCAGACTCACTGAACGCTTATATGGACGGCGCGATTGGCGGTCCAATGAGCGGAATGCGAGTAGACGGAACGCTTCTGTCTCCGTTTGATTTAACCAACTTCTTCGACAACGTGAATGGTTCATCACGAGGCGATTTTGTCAGCACCAGAAACTGCCCTATGTATATGGGAAAAGACAATGGTTGCTGGTTTCCTGTTGCTCCAAATGATCCAGTAACACTTGCGAATCCATTTGGTGCTCGATTTCGTGGATATATAAATATTCTGCCTGAATGGACCAATCAGGCAATGCATTTTGGCTTCTATTCTGATGAAGCCGTCGCAATGTCGATTTTCACAAAAGCCAAACCGCCGATGGGCCCTGAATCGAAATTGGTGATCAGTCGCGGATCGGTTGGACAGCAAAAGTGGCGAACAACAAATACCGTGCGATTCGCGAAGCCTGGTATCTATCCGGTAGAAATTACTTATGCGCAGTTTTCGGGTTCTGCTGCGCTAGAAATGGCTGTCTTGTTTGATGCTAGCTTCGTCGATATTGATGAAGCCTTTGATGCTGTTGGTGCGAAGCCGCTCGGTACTTATAATTTTTCGTTGGATTATACGCAGCCGACGCAGTTCTTTCAGACGGCTTCTGGAGTGCTTCCTTACGATGGACAGCCGGATCGTTGTAAGCAGTGTCCGCGTAGCCTTGCCAATGTTCCCAATCAGCCAGCGGGAACTTGTGATGCTGGCATGTTTTGTAACGAAGCAGCGGTCTGTGCTCCGTGCATTGGCGATCAGTTCTGCGGAAAATCGTGCAGAGAGTGCCTTGCGCCAGAGCCATATTGCATTCGTGATCCACGCGATCCGAATGGCGATTATCAGTGTGCTGAGTGCCGAGATGACATGGACTGTAGCGCAGGACGCAAGTGCGTTCAGGGCAAGTGCGTAAATCCATGCAACTGCTGTCCTGGTCAGTTCTGCGTACCGACAGATCCGAAGAAGCCTGAAGCACGAAACTGCTCTCAGTGTCGAACCGATACCGACTGCGGCGGAAGCAAGTGTGATCTGCTCAATGGTCGCTGTATCGATAAGATTCCCGATTGCAACACAGACGATCGCTGCGGCAAGTCATGTGTAAGCTGCCCGGACAGCACGAAGAATGACTCACAGGGCGTTCGTCCCTATTGCCTCAATGGCGAGGTCTGTGTCCAGTGTCGCTATGACGCCGACTGCAAAGCCGGTACGTTCTGTCGCAGCGGTGACTGTGTGCCATGTACCGACGATCGACACTGCGGTCCCAACTGCAAGACGTGCGGACTCGACTATGTGATCGAGGCAGACGGTAGCATTTCAAGCAAGCCTCCGACGGACAAGCCGTTCTGCTATACGCCCGACAATCGCACCGAGAGCGCCACCTGCGTTCGCTGTCGCAGTGACAAAGACTGCGGCGAAGGCGGCACCTGCGATCCGATGACGCAAAAGTGCAGCACCGCGTGTGCGACGCCGTGTCCAGCCAACCAAGTGTGCGATGGTAAAAAGTGCGTCGAGTGCTTCACCAATGCGCAGTGTCCGTGCGGCATCTGCGTCGATGGCGCTTGTACGCCAAACTGTGAAAGCAGCACGGACTGCCTCGGAACGCAGTGCTGCTCCAAAGACACCAACACCTGCGTTTCGGGACGCTGCAAGCCTGGACTGACGGCTCACGGTGGCGCGCTGTGTTGTAGCGGTGCGCAGATCGGCTCGACGGAAGATCCAATCGCTCCAGGGGCAAACCGAGGGCTGTGGCTCGCGTCGCTGATGACGCTGCTCTGTTTGGGTCTGTCGCTGGCGCGGAAAGTGCGGAGCTAACCGATGCGCGCGTTACGACTTTTTCTGGCTGCGCTGACGCTGATTTTCGGGCTGCGTGAGGCAGCGGCGCAGAACGTGCGCTTCGATGTGCAGAACTTCCGTCCGACGCCAGGACCGCGCGACCTGATCATCATTCCGCAGTCGCAGCCGCTGTCGCACTTGTCGGGGGCCGTTGGTGCGTTCTTCAGCTTCTCGCTCGATCCGTTGGTGCTGCTCAATAGCGACGGTCAGCGTGCGGCGGATGTGGTCAAAAATCGGCTCGAACTCGACGTGATGGGCGCGATCGGCTTGTCGAACTGGCTGGAGCTGGGCCTGGTCATGCCGATCGTGCTGTTTCAGCAGTCGTCGAACCTGGAAGTCATCGGTGAAGAAGGCACGATCAAGAGCAATGCCGTCGGAGATCTGGCGGCCATGTTCAAGGTGCCGTTCGTTCGTCGTCTGTCGTACGCCAGCGGCTTCGGTGTGTCGCTGCAAGGTCGCGTAAACTTCCCAACTGGCGATCAGGATGCCTTTGCCAGCGACGGACGTGTGACGTTTACTCCGAGTCTGGTCGCCGACTATCGCTTCGGCAACGGAATCTTGCTCGCGCTGCAGGCTGGAGTTCACATTCGTCCGGCGATCGAGTTCATGGATGTGAAGCTCGGACCGGCGTTCGTCGGTGCTGCCGGTGTAGAGCTGCCGCTGGTTCGTCGCTGGGGACTCGGCACACTCGGTGGTGTGTACTTCAACGTGCCGCTTCAGGTGCTGCCTGATTCGATTCGTCAGATTCCTGCCGAGGCGATGCTGGGTCTGCGCTGGTATGCCTCTTTTGGCGTGACGTTTACGACGGGCTTTAACTTCGGTGCCGACTGTGGCTTTAGCATCCCGACGTTCCGCTACTTTTTGTCGGCGGTGTGGGTGCCGGGCAAGACCCGCGAATACGAAGCGATCGAGAGCTTCAAAAAGCCACCTGATGATCCCGACGGAGACGGTCTGATTGCGCCGATTGATCAATGTCCCGAGGAAAAGGGCCCGGCGGAAAACAACGGCTGCCCAGAGCGCGACACCGATCGGGACGGCATCGTCGATCGGCTGGATGACTGTCCGACGCTGCCAGGACGCAAAGCGCTGCACGGCTGCCCGCGCGTCTATGCCGATAAGAACAAGATCAAGGTGCTCGAGCGAATCCACTTTGAGACGGATCGCGAAGAAATCCGAGGCGAGTCCTTGAACCTGCTGGAAGAGATCGCCGAATACATCAAGGCGCATCCCGAGTGGCTGGAGATCCTGATCGAAGGTCACACCGACGTACGCGCTGACGATGCGTACAACCTGGCGCTGTCGCAGCGACGAGCAAACTCGGTCTTGAACTGGCTGCTGCTGCGCGGCATCGAACCATCGCGGCTGCGTGCGCAAGGCTTTGGCAAGAGTCGTCCGATTGCCGACAACACCACCGAAGATGGCATGGCGCTCAATCGACGGGTCGAGTTTACGATCTTGAAAGTGGCTCCAGGCCATCAGCTTCCGTCGATAGCTGGGCCGGAGCAGCCCAAGGTCGAGCCGGTGATCATACGGAGCCAGAACTAGATGCGCGCGGGGGGATCGCTCGTTTGTCTGGGAATCGCGTGTGGAACGCTGGGGAGCACGGGCTGCTACCAAGGTGAGTGGCGACAGGGCATCGAGGTTCCGATCTCGGCGACGACGCGGCTCAAGACAGTGCGTACCGTCGAGACGTGGGAGCTGTCCGAGCCTGGCAATGGCTATGTGGTGCAGGTCAAAGGCTCCTCGACGCAGCGCTGTCGTCACGCGCTGTATGGCAAGACGCGTCGGACCGATACCGGCACGTTCGAGCGACTCGGTGGCAACTGGTGGAAAGGCGCTGCGATCGTTACGGGCATTGCGGGCGGCGCGGGCGTCGGCGTTGGTGTCGGTGGCTGGGTTGCGCAGATGGATCCCAAGATCGGTCCGCCTATTACCTACGCAGCGGGTGGTGCCATCGCGGCAGGCGGTCTGGCAAGCTGTCTCGCGTCGATCTCGTATGGAAGCAAGGCGCGCTATGCGTTCTGCGGCATCCTGACCGGGCTCGGCGCATCCATTTTGGCGGGCGGAGCGCTTTCGACGTTGCCCGGAACCAGCACGACGACCACACCGATTGTGGGTGGATCGTCTGCGTCATCTTCGGCAGCGACGACATCACTCATCGATACGCCGACGTTTCAGACGATCGCGTTTGCGGGCGGCGGTCTGGTCGGTGTCTCGATCCTGACCGGCATCATCGGTCACGCCTGGCAAGGCACCGAGGATCGCGTTCGCACCGTCGATAGCGCCAGCTCATCGCTGTGGGATGATCAGCAGCCTGAGTCTGCCTGTAACGCTCCGGCGACGCTGGTCGCGCGCAGTGCGGTGCTGCAAATCGTCGCGGACAACCTGGCTTCCGGCGCAGGCAGCGAGGAGCGTCCGCTCAAGGTGCGCGTCCAGCCTGTCGGTCCGGGCGTGCAGATGGTGGATCTGCGCTGGGTTCGTCATGCGCTGCCGCACTGTGGAGCGCTGCGCGTCAAGCTGGCTCCCGACGTCGCCTATCCGGCCTACAGCGAAGACTACACACCGCAGGTTCCGCCGGATCTCATCGGACAGTCGGTGCGTCCCGTGTTCACGCAGGTTCTTCCGTTTGAAGGCGTCGAGCTACCGCCGCTGGCTGTGGGAAGCAAGCCGCCGGTCGGGAAGGCGTTTTTGCACGGTCTGTCTCCCGAGACGCTCAAAGCGATCGATCGCGCGTGCAGTGGCGAGCCTACCGTCGTCAGTAAGCCCAAACCGAAGCCGCCAGCAGCACCTTTGCCAGTGCCGGTGGATCCGGTGCAGCCCGTGGATCCGAGCGTCCCGGTCGAGAGTCTGTCGGATGCTCCGCCTTTGGTCGCGCACCAAGCGCTGCGCTTTGATGATCCCGGACTGACGCCCGGCATTCACTTGACCTCGCTGCCTGAAGGACAAGAAGACGATCCAAGCTGTGGTCGCGAGACGCAAAAGTCACGGCTGACCGACTGTGAGTTTCAGTGCAGCCGCAACCTGCTTCAAGGCGCAAGCTGTCTGCCGGATTATCGTCGCTGCGTCACAACTGCACTCAATGCTGCCCAGCGTCACCGAGAGCGCGCCGCCTGCGAGTTTGCGTGGCAAGAGTGTCTGAGTCGCGCTGGTCTATCGAGCAGCACGTTCCGCTCGTGTACCGAAGCGTGTGCCGACGCCAATACGCCCACGCAGTGTCGAGAGCGCAAGGCTCCGCGTCTGGCTCCGTAGCGAAACATCGCGAGCCATTTTGCGTCGCTGCGTCGCCTGTTACGGTGTTGACGCGCACAGACCGGCGGGCTCGCTCTTTTGGCAGCGATTGAGGCTGAGCCGGTTGGCGGTTCCCTGATCGTCGATGTCGTTTTTCGTCGAGCGCACGCTCTGGTTCTGCTGCACGTCGAGGTTTTCGGTCCCGAGCCCCAGTTCGATCGCGTTACGTGGACTGTCGGCGATGCTGTTTTGAATGACGACGGTGTCTAGCTCGTCATCGACGGCGATTCCGTCACCACTTTGGGCAAAGCAGCTCTCGACGGTGGCTGCGGTGCTGCGCTTCAGCTCTGACAGCGCGTTCTTGCTGATGCGGACCTGTCCGTCGCCGTTTCTCGTGCTGTGGATGCCCAAGTAGTTGCGGATGAAGCGGTTGTCGTATGCAACCTGCGGGCTGTTGTTTTCGCGCAGCCACAAGCCGCGATCGGCATCGACGACGACGTTGCTGGTGATGAAGGCTTGACCGGCGCGATAAAAGTCGATTCCGGTGCCGACGCCGCGACAGGGATCGCCGGTGAAGCGTAGATCGAACAGGTTGTTGCGATCGGCGGCTCCCGATGCGCCGTTTGTGTAGCGAATTCCCGTCTGAGGCAAGCTGTTCTGCGGTCCCGCGCCGCGCACGATCGAGTTCTGGACGATGACACCCGAGTTGGCGCCGTTTGCGAGCACTCCGACGGACTGGAAGTTGCGAACGGTCGATTGGGTGATCTGAACCGAGCCGCCGCCGGTACCTTCGCTGGTGACTGCGACGGCAAAGATGTTGTTACACGACGAAGAGAAGCTGGTTCCCATGCCGCGTACGTTTTCGACGACGACGCGCTCTAAGTTGCCGGTGGCGTTGTGATAGCGAACGCCGAAGTAGCGCTCGGTGCAGGTTGCGTTGCTGCGTCCGTCGATGGACAGATCACGCAGCGTCGCGAGCGCTCCGGGCTTTACCTCGACGACGTAGCTGTAGCGCTGAAGGAACGTGGTGCTGACGCTCGATTTGACACGCGTCGTCGGACTTCTGACGATGGTTCGTCCCGCACCTTTGCCGGTGATGGTGATTCCGGCGCGACCGATAGAGATCTGCTCGGTGTAAACCTGCGCTTCGAGCTGAATGTCCGTACACGTCGGGTCATCGACGGCTTTTTGGATGGTGGCAGACGAGCCAGGAACCTTGCAGACGGCAGCATCGGCGATCTGGGGTGAAAGCGCGAGCAGCGAACAAGCGAACACCGGAAGCGACTTCTGCATGAGCGTTCTCCTCGAAGCGAGTCGGGACTTGGGTCGATGCTTCGTCCAAGCAGCCCGACCTTGTAACCTATTGTCGTTATTAACACTTTTTGAGATCCGCACCCACCCTGAAGGCGCGCTAAGCTTCTCAAAAATCGGCTGAAGGAGATGGTCATGACAACGCAGCGAACCACGGCGCAGACGAGACGTTCACGGCGAGCGGTCTTGTGGATGACGCTTTGTGGAACTGTTTTGGCGTCGAGCCTCGGCGGCTGCGGAGCGAGCAAGAGCAGCGAAGCAGACATTGACTCTCTGACGGAAGCAGTCTGTGTTCCCGGCGATCAAGGTGGCGATCTGGGCTGCGGCTGCTCGCTCAACAGTCAGTGTACTGGCTTCGACGACGAGACGCGGCTGCTTCTGTGCGATGTCGCAGGCGGGGCCAGCCTCGGAAAATGCACCGACTGCACCAGCTTGTCTGTTCGTCCTTCGGGCTGTGCGTGCAGCGTCGATGCAGACTGTGCGACGGGACTTGTCTGTAACGGACGAACCTGTCAGGCACTGCGCAAGCGGGGCGAGTTCTGTGTTCGAGACAGCGACTGCGGCAGCGACGCATCGGGAAGCATGACGTGCTTGCCCAGCAAAAACTGGTGCGGTCCGCTCGCGGTGGGTTCGTTCTGCGACTTCAACCTCGACTGCTTGAGCGGAATCTGTAGCGTCGGCAAGTGCTCGACGGGAGAAAGTGGCCAGCCGTGTGCGATCGATCGCAACTGCAAGGCTGGACTGGTCTGTAACACCGTCGCGGGAACGTGCGGTAGCAAGCTCGCAGACGGTCAGCCGTGTCTGCGCAACGTAGAGTGCCAAAATCAGTGCAACAGCTTCAGCGGAACCTGCAAGCTGGGCGCGGTTGGAACGGTCTGCACCACCAAAAATACCGACGGAGACTGCGCATCCGGTCTTGGCTGCGTAGACTGCGGTGGCGGTGTAAATACCTGTCGCACCGGAGGCTCGTGCAGCTAGCTGCCTGCCTTTTGTTGCCTGGTACTGGCTCCCTCGAGTAGATTCACTGGCCCAAGTAAAGGAGCACGCGCTTCATCATGCTCGAATCGGTGCGGCAGAACTCACGGTCTGCCATCGTCTACATTCTGTTCGGCGTCATCATCGCCGCCTTTATCGTCAGCTTTGGTCCGGGTTCTCCGACGGGAGATTCGCCGCTGGAAGGGCTCGGTGGTCGCTATGCAGCGCGGGTCTACGGCAGCGACGTGAGCGAGCAAGAGCTAAACTACGCGTTCATTGCGCTGGGCCTGCCGAGCCGAGGCGAGTCGCAAGCGGGCCGTCTGCGCGAGGTGGTGGTTGATCGCTTGATTGAGCGCGAGCTGCTGGCGCACGAAGCAGAGCAAGCCGGTCTGCTGGTGTCGGAAGATGAAGCAGCCAAGGTTCTCGTCGATGGAACGATGTTTGTCGCGGGCATCCAGCGCAAGATCGAGCCGTACGCGATGCGCAACAACGTCCTCGATTACGAGCGCCTGCGAATGGTCGTGCAGAACTCGTATCGTCTGACGATGAAGCAGTTTGTGGAAATTCAGCGTCGAGAGCTGCTGGCCGATAAGTTCCGTCAGCTCCTGCGCGTAGGAACCCGGGCATCGCTTGACGAAGTCCGCACCGAGTTTGACGACAAGAGCCGTCAGACCAACCTCGAGTATGTTCGGTTCACGCCGTTCCGTTACGAGCAAGAGCTGGTCGCGAGTGACGCGGATGTCGAAGCGTGGGCGGCTGCGCACGAGGCGGACATCAAAAAGACCTACGAGGAGCGCAAGCTGCTCTACGTCAAGCAAGACAAGAGCGCGAAGCTGCGTCGCATCCTGATCGAGCTGAAAAAAGATGCGACGGAAGCGCAGGCAAACGAAGCGAAAGCGAAGCTGACGGCGGCGCTGACGAGCATTCAAGGCGGCAAGTCGTTTGCGGAAGTGGCGCTCGCGGTGTCGGAAGACGAAGCGACGAAAAAGCGCGGTGGCAGCCTCGGATGGCGCAAAAAAGCGACAACTGACTTTGGCGCCGAGCTGGAAACCAAGATCTTCGCGGCCAAAGAAGGTGAGCTCATCGGTCCAGAGCGTGGCGAGCGCGGTCTGGAAGTCATCAAGGTCGAAGGCTTCCGCGAAGGTGACATTCCGCTGGAAAAAGCGCGGCAAGAGCTGGCCGAAGAGCTGTATCGCGCTGCGAAGGGCAAAGAGCTGGCGCAAGCGGGCGCAAACGATGCAGCGACGAAGCTCCGCGCGGGTGGCAAGCTGGCGGATCTGTTTCCGAAAGATGACTCGGACGCAGCGGAAGCGCAGGCCAAAGGTCAGCGGATTCAGGTCGAAGAGACGGGTCTGTTTGCGCGCAAAGGGGATGTGATTCCAGGCATTGGCAGCTCAGCGGAGCTGGTGAAGAAAGCGTTTGCGCTGAGTCCTGGTGAAATCGTCGGTCCCGTTGATGTGAGCGGTGCATTCATCGTCGCGACGCTGAAAGAGCGAAAAGAGCCGGATCCGGCCGAGTTTGAAAAGAAGAAGGACGAGCTATCGGCGGAGTTTGCGCGAACCAAGTGGGCGCGGCTGATGACCGAGTATGCGCGTCATGCCTGCGTCGCTGCGAACGCAGAAGGCAAGATCAAGGTCAACCAGAGCATGATCTCGGATGAGCCACCGGCTCGACGGGGAAGTGCTCCGGCCTTGGCGGCTGCGAAGTACGAGCCCTGCAAAGACCGCTTCTAGTCAATCCGTCGCCAGCTGTCTTCGCTGGCGCACCGCTTCCTTACGTCACACCGTCGCTCGCTGCTTTGGCCAGACCGAACGCTCGTCGTTAGTGTGCGGCGGCTTTCTGTCGGGCTGCTTGGCGTAGCTCTTTGCCGGTGGGTCCGCTTCCAAGCGCTTCTTTCGTCGCTGCGCCGTGTCCTTCCCCGAGGATTCCGCGCGCATACGCTTTCCATTCAAACGTATCGGAGTGTTCCGGCGTGTGACACTGCTGACAGGTGCTCGCGTCGGGCCGAGGCGTTGGAATCTTGACCTTGCCGGGCGCTGCGACGTGAAGTGAGCCGGGACCGTGACAGACCTCGCAGCCAACGTGACGCAGATCGGGCCCAATTCCCGTCGGTGGATTCGTCGCTTGTTCCCACTTGTGAATGGTAAACAGGTTGCTTCCGGCGGGCGCATCGAACGCGGTGGTGTGACAGCCCACGCAGTCGTAGGACAGCTCTTTGCCGACTTCGACGAGGGTTCGGTAGGCTCGGCTGTGCTGGGTTGTTTGCCACAGCTTGTGGGCGGCCTCGTGGTAGTGACACGCGCCGAGACAGCTTGCGTTTCCGACGTAGCGCGGACTTCCCGGGAGCGCATCGGGCGGCGGTCCCGACAAGACGCTCAGGTTGGCCGTCCCAATCTGTCGATCCAGCTCATCGAGCTTATGTCGAACCTGGGGATCGCGCGGCAGGCTACGGCTGATCGAGACCAGCTCAGCGGTGACATAGCCGTCGCCACGAACCGGCTCTTTGGACAGCTCGGCGATCTGGCTGCGCAGGCTGGCCAGCTCTTCTTGTCGGGTCTTCACAAAGGTTGGATCGGCGGACGGATCGCTTGTGAGCGTCGTCAGGAGCTTCTCTGCTTCGCGGGCACGCTCGCCGAGCACGGCAACTTGGCGCTGTCGCTGCTTCGGCGTCGAGACAAGCTGCCAGTGAAGCCCGCCGCTCTGCTTCGGATGCAGGCTGATGCGATAGATGCGCTCACCTTTGTAGCCGGGTGTGACGATCAGTGCGCCGTCGCTCTGCTCGGGCAGCTCGACACCTTCGTGAACGCTGTCATCGGCACCGGACACCCACAGCTTGACGGCGGGGAACTTGCGACTGAGCCTGCGCACCTTGTCTCGAGGCAGCCCTGCTAAGACGATCACATCGACGACGCCCGCGTTCTGGAGCGCTTGAAGCTGCGTGGACAGTGCTTCCGCCGGATCATTCACGGTGATTCCAGCTGGCCAGGCCCCGTTTGGATCGGCCAGACCGATGATGCCAAACGCGATGCCTTGGATCGTTCGGACTTCTTTGGCCACAGCCAGTCCGTCGGGAAGTCCGCTGACATTTGCAACCAAGCGACGGAAGCCTTGTAGCTCGGTGATGCCTTGTTCGCCGCGCAGATCCTCGGGCTGAAGCGACGCGATCGCCGACAGCTCGTGCCAGGTCTTTTCGATAAAGTCCGCTTTGAGTCGCGCTTGTGGTCGCTGGCTCGGCGGAATCGACTTGGGCTCATAACGCAGTCCGCCCGCGTCGAGCAGCAGGCTTCGCTCGGGCTTTTGCTTCAGCAGCGCTGCGATGCGCGAGACATCTCCGAGCGGCGTCGAAGTGCAGCCACATGGCTCGGTGGTGTTAAAGAGCCGCGTCGAGACAAGCAGATCAATCGTCGGCTCGACGGACTGGATGCTCTGCGCGGCGGGATTTGGCGGCGCTTTGCTGGTGACACAGCCAGTGTGAAACAGGCCCAACGTGGACAGAAGCGCACACAGCTTGCCGACAGAGCTTCCCAAGACTGTAACCCCTTAGCTGGCCTCGCTCGCCGCGAGTGGACGAGCATCTTCGATCAGCATGTTAGGAATACCATCATCGACGGAAAATTCCAGCTTGCAGGCGAAGCAAGCGAGCGACGTGGAGCGCGGATTGAGAGCGCCTTTGCACTTGGGACAGCGCAGAACGGACAAAAGCTCGGGGCTGAGTGTGTTCACGAACCTTACCTCGACACCGCTTGTAACAAAACCGACGCAGCTAAGACAAGCCGCTGCGAGGAGACAGCGTGCCTCCGACGTAGTTTCGCAGTCGCTGTGAGAGCTGATCGACGGCCACAAAGTCATCTGCACACAGCGCGTGACGCGGACAGGTTCGGCACACTGGCACATCAGACAGCGCATTGTGCAGGTGGGCTCGTCGCAGACGCTGGATGGGCTCGCCATTCCAGACCTCCGCGAGCGACTGAACCCGCAGATCGCCCAGCAGGTTTTCGTGCTCAAAGACGTTGGCGCACGGCACCACGTTTCCGTCCCACAGCACGGTTAGCTCGGACCAGGGCAGACGACACGGCTCGCTCAGCGTCGAAAGCTGCGCGTGCTCGATCGAGTCCGATGGACGCTGGATTTTCGGACGCAGCGACGACAACGGCACTTGTCCAGCCCAGTCGCGCGCTTGCTTGAGCACCACCAAGTCCGGCCATCGCTGCGCAAATGCTGTCACTTCATGCTCGTTGTGCGCGCTGACGATCATCTGCACGACGATGCGAATCGGATGTCGCTCGAGGTGACGAAGTCGCAGCAGTCGCTCGATGTTGCGGACGGTCTTGTGAAAGTCGCCGCCGCGTCGCATCTGTCCGTAGCTCTGTTCCGACGCTGCATCGAGAGAAATCACCAAAAACGTCAGGCCCGCATCGAGCAGCGCACGGCTCTTGCGATCGTCCAAAAACGTCGCGTTCGTCGAGAGTCCCATGCGCACACCGCGACGCTCGCCGTAGGAAATCAGCTCACCGATGCGACCGTGAAACAGCGACTCTCCGAGGTGATGAACGTAGGCAAACTCCAGCGTGGGCACCGCTTCATCAATGATCCGACGAAACAGCGACGGCTGCATGTAGCCAACCGGCCTGCGCATCGAATCGTGCGGACACATCGGGCACGAAAGGTTGCAGTAATTGGTCAGCTCCAGCTTCAGGTGAACCGGACGGCCCGTGACGAGCGTCCGTCCAGCTTGCAGATCCATCACAAGCTGCTGGCGATTGCGTCGCCACAGTGCGTGACGATCGCTCGGTTGGGAATGCTGCTCGACGCAGGGAACCATGTCATTCATGCGTCAGCGCCGAAACCAGCGGAGCGTTGCGAAGGTGACGCTGCGCCGCATGCAGCAGCTCGTCTTTGGTCACGTTGCGTACTTTGGCGCGCAGCTCGTCGAGATAGCGGATGTCTCGTCCGACCGCTGACAGTCGCGCCAGCAGCATCGCCAGCTCGTCATCGTCGCTGATCATCGCGTCAAGCTGTCGATCGTAGCCTTGCTGGGCCTGCGCAAGCTCTGCCACCGTCGGTCCTTTGTCGAGCAGCAGCTTGATCTCTTCCGAAATGGCCGTCAGCGCCGCTCTGCCATTTTGAGGCGCGCTCGTCGCCAGTGCCGCCAGATAGGCATTGTCATCGAGCGTCGGAATCCGCAGCGACGATCGAACCTCGTACGAAAGACCGTCACGCTCGCGCAGTCGCTGATTCAGCCTGGCCGTCGTGCTCCCGCCGAAGATCTGCTGCCACAGAAGCAGCGCCGGATAGTCGGGATCGCTGTCTTTGAGCGCAAACGGCAAAAGCACCGCCACTGCTGAGCTGTCTCGATCGGGAAGCTGCACCGTCAGGCTGCTTGGCTGGACCGTCTGAAACGGATGCGCCAGCCGCACAAACGGACGCTTGGCCACAAAGCCCGAAAACAGCTTCGTCACCTGCTGGCTGATTGCTTCTGGATCGAAATCACCGACGATAACCAGCGTCGCATGCTCACCTCCGAGCAGCTCGGCAGCCAGCGTACGCAGATCGTCGAGCGTCACCGCCAAGAGCCGTGTGATCTGCTCGTTTGTCGTCGGAAGGTAGCGCGGATCGCTGCTTGGCCACGGTGAGCTATAGCGCACCAGCTTGATCAGCGCCTGCGTCATCGGGTTGTGCGTCTGATCTTCGCAGGCTGCCAGCGCTTGCTGTCGAATCCGCTCAAACTGCTCGGGCCGAAGTCCCGGTGCGCTCAGCACTTCATGCAGCAAGCTGAGCAGCGCCGGAAGCTCGTCGCGAACCGTGCTGCCTGCCATGTCCAGCTGCTGACTGATAAGGCCCGGCAGCCCGCCTTCACTGCTCGCCAGAAGCTCTGCTTTGTGACGATCCAGCTCGTCGAGAAGCTGCTGGTGATCGTGCTGTTTGCTCCCGCGTAGCAGCAGCGGCGCGAGCAGTCCGATCGCAGCCTCTTTTCCGCGCAGCGTCTCGGCACTTCCCAGCGACAGATGAAGCGCCAGCTCGACATGCTGTCCGCGCGTCTTTTTCGGAACCATGATGAGCTGCATTCCCGTCGCCAGCTTGCGTGTAATGACGCGCTGCGCAATCGCACTCGGAGTCTGCGCAAACGGCTCGCCGGGCTGAACCTGCTTGCCACCATGAAAGTGTTGAAACAGCGACGAAACATCGACGGGAGGACGCGCGTGCTTGGGCGGTGGCTGCTCGGCGGGAATGAACTGACCGACGGTACGATTTTGTCGAGACAGATAGCGCTGCGCCGCTTGCTGAACTTCTTCGATCGTCAGACGCTGGATGCGATCGCGCAAAAGGAACAGCAGTCGGTAATCGCTGGTGGTCGCCAGCATGCCAAGTGTGTGCGTCAGATCGCCCGGACTGCGCAGCAAGCGCTCGTGATTGACCAGTGCGCGCGCTTGAAACCGTCGCAGCTCTTCGGCACTGATGCCTTTGTGCGCCAGCTCTTCGATCAGCGAGGTCATCACCTGCGTGACCTTGGCCGGATCTCCGCCGCTGCGTAGCTCGGTCAGGATGAGCAGTCCGCCCGGCTCGCTGCGAAGCTCACTGTCCGACGAAACCTGCACCGCCAGCCCGGTTTCCACGAGCGCTTTGTACAGCCGTCCCGAACCCGGCCGCGTCAAGATGTCCGATAGGGCCAGCAGCGCCGCCTGATCCGGATCCGCCGCCGCGACTGTGTGATAGTAGAGCCCAACGAGCGGAAGCTTACCGACACGTCGCACCGTCACATACCGCTCGCCATCTTGTGGGGGCTCCTCGGTGTAGGTGCGCTCGGCTGGTGGCCCGGCTGCGCGAATCTTGCCAAACAGCTCAACAATCAGCCCGAGCGTCGGTTCCACCGCGATGGGGCCTGCGACAATCAGGTGCGCATTGTCGGGTCGATAGTGCCGTGCGTAGAACGCTTGCAGCCGCGCAATCGAGACGCGCTCAATGTCGCTGCGTGTGCCGATCGGATCGCGTCCGTAGCTGTGAACCGAAAACGCGGCGTGATGAATCCGTCGGACCAAGATGTCGCGAGGCTCGCTATCGGCCAGCTCCAGCTCGTTGCGCACCACCTGAAATTCCCGCGAGAGATCCGACTGACGGAAGCGAACCTGCGTCATCCGATCGGCCTCGATCGCGAGCGCCAGCCGCAGGTTTTCGTTTCCCGGCAGATGCGTCTGGTAATAGCGCGTGTGGTCCACTTCCGTCTCGGCGTTCCACTCGCCGCCGCGCTTGTCGATCTCTTCGTCTGGCTTCGGAAAGCGGCTGGTGCCTTTGAACATCAAGTGCTCCAGCAGGTGCGCCATGCCCGCTTCGCCGTACCCTTCGTGCCGAGATCCGACGGAATACGCAACTTCCACGGTCAGGGAAGCCGCACTGGGCTCTGGAACGAGCAGCACGCGCAGTCCACTGGGCAAGCGGAACGCCTGAACTCCTTCGATGTGGCCTTCCGAAATGACGCCCTGCGGCACTTTCGCAGCAGCCTGCGGTGTCACATGGACTAGTAATAACAGCAGAGTCAGCCAGCGCAGCATGGCGGAAATCTAGTACACAATGAGCACCAAAGATCCCACCTTGGGCCTACATCTCGGCGAGAAAGTTCGTAACGTCGCGCTTGACAGACGACGCTCAGTCGCAAACGATCCGAATATGCTGACCGATAATATTTCGTATTTGCGCCAAGCCCGAATCACCAGTGTGCAGAACGCTCGCCAGCGACGGTGGTCTTTACGCACCGCGTCGTACCGAGCGCTGCTTTTGGCTACAGTCTTCGGCGCTTCCGCTTGCTGGGAAGTTCCGGTCAATGAGCTAGTGCCGGATGGATCGGTGAGCCCGGACGGTAGCAGCACAGACATGGCGACGGGCGGCGACGGTGGTCCTGGTCCCGGCCCAACCGGGTGGCGCTGGGAAAGCCCGATTCCCCAGGGCAACAACCTGCGTGCGCTGTGGGGCTCTGCGGGCAAGTCATCGGATCAAGATGACCTGTTCATGGGCGGCGAGGCCGGGACGCTGGTGACGGGTCGCTCGACGGGCTGGAAAGTGCAGCGCAGTCCGAGCAGCGCCAGTCGCACCATCTTGGCGATGAGCGGCTACGTCGATAACGGTGTTCCGCAGGCGCTCGCCGTCGGAATGTACGACCTGAGCTTGCTCTACACCAACAACCAGTGGAGCGATCAGACGCCGTACATTGGCACCGGCGACGGACAGCTAACTGGCGTGTGGGCCAGTCCGACGCCAGGTGAGTTCTTTGCCGTCGGAACCACAGGACGCGTTTATAAGGTCACAAAGAACGGCTCGAAGCTGAGCTTTGGCCCTGAGGCGAGCGGTGTGACCACGGACTCGCTGTTTGCGGTGTCCGGCGTCGCTGGCGCGAGTGCTCCCGATGTCTACGCGGTCGGTGCCAATGGCCGCATCCTGCATCGTGGGCTCGACGGAAAGTGGACGATTGAAGCAAACGGCATGGCCGCGCAGCAGCTCAACGCGGTGTGGGTCGGAACCGGAGCGCTCGCAGGCGATGTCTTTGCGGCGGGCGACGGCGGACTGATCATGCGCAAGACCGGCGGAAGCTGGAGCTTTGAGCGACCTCCGACGACGGCCAACCTGACCGCGCTGTGGGGTGCGGGCGATGAGCTATTCGCCGTCGGTGCCAAGGGAACCTTGATGCGTCGCAAAGCGGGCGCATGGCAAGTCGAAGCAAACGGACTGACTTCGGAGCTTCTGTCGGCCATGTGGGGCGTCGATCGCGGTGGCGGATCCATCACCGTCTACGCGGTTGGTAACTTGGGCACGATTCTGCGTCGCGAGCGTGATACCTGGTCCCAGGTCTCAAGCCGGGTTACGTCCGCGTCTTTGTCGTCGGTGTGGGCGGCAAGTCCAGCCGAAGCCTATGCGGTGGGCAGCGACGGTCTGATCATCAAACGGACCGGAGCCGGCGCGCAGGGATCGTGGAAGATCGTTCCCAATCAGTCGCTCGTGACGCTGAACGCGGTCAGCGGTTACATTCCTTCTGCGGGCGAGGCTGATGTCTGGGCCGTCGGTGCAGAAGGAACCATCCTGCATCAAGCGGGCTCCGTGTGGGTTGTCGAAGGCGGTGTGCTCGGCGTCGCAGAGCTGACCGGCGTGTGGGTCGGTGCTGACTCGGTGTTTGTCGTCGGACGTGGTGGTCGCATTTACAGCAAGCTCCAGGGCAACTGGAACATTGAGCAAGGACCGATGGGTCCGCCCATCACCGACGATCTCTTCGCTGCGTGGGGCATCGGCAGCAGTGACAGCCGAGTCGTCTACGTGGCGGGCGCCAAAGGTGTGATCCTGCGTCGGGACAAAAACGGCTGGACCCAAGAAGCGTCGGGGCTCACCAGTGAAACGATTGTCTCGATCGTCGGAGCGACCGAAGAAGGTCTCAGCGCTGTCGGCAACAAGGGCACGATCCTCAAGCGGATCGCAGGGAAGTGGACGTCGGCGATGGCGCGTCCGCTGGTTCAGTCTGGCGCGAGCGGTGTTGCAGCCTGCTCCGTTCCGAAGAGCACCGATCTGTGGGTCGTCGGTACCCAAGGTGTGATCATGCGCAACAGCGGTGCCGACTGGTCGCAGGAGACTTCGCTGACCAATCAGCCCTTTACGGGCGTCGGCTGCGGCAGCACCACCGACATCTTCGTCGTGGGTCCGAGCGGACTCATCCTGCACAAGTACTAAGGAAGCGATCCGCAGCGGCGGTGCAGACGGCCTGCACCGTGCCTTGGGCCTACGCGCTCGCTCGCGCTAGCTCTTGACGAACATCGCGCAGCACCATGCGCGCTTTTTCCCAGCTCTTTTGGCCAAGTCCCACAAACGAATCGAGTCGCTCTCTCATCGTCGCTGACTCACCGCGCACCGGGCCCGTTTCACCGGCAATCACTGCCGTCGTCGAGTTGCCCACCACCGTCAGATACTCGCGCAGAAACACGCCGGGATTGGAGTTTGCTCCCGACAAAAGCGCCATCGAGCGAGCGCGCGCCGTCTTGCTGCCTTCCCAGTACCGGAAGATGCCTTCGCGGATGGCTCGCGTGCCGGGCTCTGCGCCTCGGAAGACTTCGTACAGTGCATCGGCCAGCAGCTCGCGCACTCGGACGAAGCGATAGCGTTCGATTTCGTAGCGACGCAGCGCAGCATCAACCTGTGCAGCGTTTGAAAAGTTACCCGCCGATGCCAACAGCTTGCCGATTCGCTGGGCATCGGTGAAGCAGACCGTCATTCCGGCGGCGGTCAGTGGGTGCGCACAGCCTCCAGCATCACCGACGATCGCTGCACCGGGCAGGACGGCTTTGGCGGTGCGGATCGCTTCGTTGGCGGCAATCTGCGGGGGCTCTCGGTCGAGCGATTCAAGCAGTGCCTTGGCAAGCGGCGGCGGCAGGTGAGGCGCGTACTCACGACGAATCAGCTCGCTGGCACCTTTGGGTCCGCCGGATAGCTCGCGCGTGACATCGAAACAGCCTCGAGCATCGCGACTGCCGTTGTGTCCGCCGATCGGGTAAATCAGCATCGGGCCCCACGCACCGAGGAAGATGTGACCGAAGGTCGGGCAGGGTAAGTGCTTGGCTCCGTCGGGAAAACGCATCGCAACCGAAAACGAAAGCAGCCGCGCTTCTTCGCTCAGCCCAAGCAGTGGACGAATTTTCGAGTGACGACCGTCGCAGCCAAGCACCAGGTTGGCGCGCAGGACTTTCTGCGCAGTGCGCACGCCACAGACGCGACCTTGGGCATTGCGCATCACCTCTTCGACTTTTTCGTTAAACAGGAAGCGGACGCCGGGCTGTTTTTCGGTCCACTCGCGCATGCCGTTGACGAGATCGCGGTGCTCCATCGCAAAGCCGGTCGGGCGCTGACGCTCGATTTCGCCATAGGGAAGCCGAGTCACGGGAATCGTCGGTGACTTGACGACCGCAAAGCCATCGACATCGACGCCGCCGTGCTTGCGCAGCGTCGGTAGAAAGCCGAGATCGTCCAGAACTTGCGTTCCCGTCGGGTGAAGAAGCTCTCCGGCGAAGCGAGGCTTGTGTCCCGTCCGTGCTTCCAAGATCAGGATCTTGCGCTTGCCGTCTGCAAGAGCGGTTGCCATCGCGCAGCCTGTAACGCCGCCACCGACGATGATGACATCGGCATCTAGGGTTTCGTCCGTGCTGTGTTGGATATCCATGTGCGTATCCTTTGGCTGATTTAGAGTCCGAGCCCGTCGTCCCTGCTGCAGCAAAGCGTCTAAGCGTGCAGTTACGCACCTACTTTTGGCCAGTTGTGCAGCGGCGCACGGCGCGTTGTGCAGCGGCGCACCGGGATGTACTCGACGGTCCAGGTTCAGACGAGCGCCTTGGGAAAGGGCGGCTCTTGGCGAAGCGGGCAGCAGATGTCGTGCCAACACCGGCCTCGACGAAGGTGCGAACGAAGAACACGCGGCAACTTGCGTGCATGCCGTGATATATTCGCAACGTGGAATATCGCGACCTTCCCGCTAGGGGATCCTTGGGGCTATCGATCCGTGCGTGTCTGTTTGGTCTGAGCGTGGGGCTGTGCGCTGTGTTGGCGGCTCCTGATGCACGGGCTGAAGCTGCCGATCCAAGCGCTTCATCCGCTGCGCAGCCAACGGCTGACGAGATGGCTGCGGCCAAGCAACACTTCGATAGTGGTGCTCGCTTTTTTCAGGACGGAAACTACCCTGCCGCGCGTGCCGAGTTTCAGGCTGCGTACGATCTGTCGAAGCTGACTCCGCTTTTGTTCAACCTGGCGCGGACTGCGGAAATGCAGGGCAAGCGCGACGAGGCGATCGGCTTTTACGAAAAATACCTGGCGACGAATCCAGCGGATGCGGAAGACGTTCGGCCCAAGCTTGCGAAGCTGAAGGAAGAGCAGGGCGCAGCACAGCCAGCGACGGCGGCAACCGGCGGTGGAGCGCAGCCGCTCGACGGCGGTCCGGGCTGGCTCAAGGGCTATGCCAAGCTGCCTCCGGTTCCAGCATTGGCGACGCTGGGCGTGGGTGTTGCGTTTCTGGCGATCGGAATTGGAACGGGCGTCTCTGCGCTGTCGATTCAAAAAGAGGTCGCTTCGTCATCCAATCGCTATTGGACTGGCGATGTGGCGACGCTATATGACAAAGGAAAGACGCTGAACAATACCGCGATAGCATTTGATGTGCTGGGTGGAATTGCGCTCGCAGGCGGAGCAGCGTGGACTGGATATTGGCTTTATCTTCGTGGCAAGCAGCCTGCGGCAGTTACGGCACCGGCTGCTCCTGCGACCCCGACTGCACAAGTTCTGCCGACGGGAAATGGCTTGGCCGTGGTCGGTAGCTTTTAGCTCTTAAGACCTTATGTGGGAGAAATGAACCATGCGAAAGATCTTTCTGTTTTCTATTTTTTTATTTGGATGCTTTGCACCGGATCTGACCGCTACGCAGCTTTTGTGTGATGAAAGCCATTTCTGTCCAGATGGATTTTCGTGTATCGCTGGCATTTGCCAAATGGGCGGTGGCGGCGGCACTGGTTCAGACGGCGGTGTGAGCAGCAACGGCTGTGCGGATGGCAAAGGCAGCGATGTCAGCAGCTCGGTGAAGTCCTCGTGGGCCTGTCCTGGCACGTATCAGGCAAACGGCGACAACACCAAGAACGCGGCGAGGCTGTGCGCGGCGGGCTATTCCATCTGCACGAGCGCCGAAGCAGTCAACTTGAGCACCTGCAACAACGTCAACGGCTTTTACTTGGCAGATGTTCCGGTGCGGTTTCAGAGCTTCAACTCCTCATGCGGGATCGCTGGAAACAACCAAACGCCAGCGTGGGCGGGCTGTGGCAAATCGACGAGCAGCGTCTCGAACATCGGTGGCTGTAACAACTTCGCCAAGGCGATGTACGACTTTAACAACCAGCAGCTCGACATCAACTCGCCGTTTTCGCCGCTCGCGGGAACGACGCAGAATGACTCGAGCTCTAACGGCGTGCTGTGCTGCAAGAACTAAAGCTTCCTGCGCTGCGCTGGCATCGAATATAGTGCGTAGACATGGAGACAGTTACTACCCCGGTTCCGTCGCAGGAAGCCGTGCATCCCGCGCTGTTGAAGCCGCTCGCTGACGCCGATGTTCCGGTGCTGCGCGATGCGTACCGACAGATGCTGTTCATTCGTCGCACCGAAGAAGCAGCTGCCAAAGCGTATGGCCAAGGCAAGATCGGCGGCTTCCTTCACTTGGTGATCGGTCAAGAGTCGATCTGCGTCGGTGCTGCGCTGGCGCTTCGACCCGCTGACTACATGGTCACGTCGTATCGCGAGCACGGACACTTCATGGCAAAGGCCGGTAGCTCGCTCGCGTCGGGGAAAGCGGTCCTTTCGGAGCTGTGGGCCAAAGACACGGGCTGCGCGCGTGGGCTCGGTGGCTCGATGCACATGTTCAGCGCCGAGCATCGCTTCCTTGGCGGCTATGGCATCGTCGGTGCGCAGGCTCCGCTGGCGGCTGGTGTGGCGTTCGGAAGCAAGTATCAGAACCTGCCCGAAGTGACGCTGTGCTTTTTGGGCGACGGAGCGGTGAACCAAGGCGCGTTCTTTGAAGGACTGTCGCTCGCCGGTCTGTGGAAGCTGCCGGTGGTGTTTATCGTCGAAAACAACCAGTATTCGATGGGAACTCCGCTGGAGCGCACGCTGGCGCATCCCGACATCACGCTGCGCGCGTCGGGCTTTGCGATGCAGCGTGATCGCTTCGTGTCGGACGATGTGCTGGAAGTTCGCGATCGCATCAGCGCTGCGGTCGAGCGGGCGCGAACCGAGTTCGTTCCGTCGCTGCTTGAGATCGAAACGTATCGCTATCGCGGTCACTCGATGTCCGATCCGGGCAACTACCGCACCAAAGAAGAGATCGAACGCTGGAAAAAGCGGGACTCGATCGAGCTGGCGCGCACGCGGCTGCTGAAGGTTCTGCCCGAAGCAGAGCTGGTTGCGATCGACGATCAGGTGCGCGACTGGGTGGCGGAAGCGGTGCGCTTTGCCGATGAATCGCCGCCCGCGCAAGAGTCGAGCATCTGGACGACGGTGTACGCACAGCCTGGGACCGATCCTCGGCGGATGTAAATGCGGATTGTGTGGCTGGGTCGCGCGCGGTATCAGCCGGTGCTGACCCTGCAAGAGCAGCTTCGTGCGCAGGTGCTGGCGGGCGGTGAAGAGACGCTGCTCTTTGTCGAGCATGAGCCGGTGATTACGCTCGGTCATCGCGCGACGGTGGCCGACGTGCTCGTGCCGCAGCCGGTGCTCGATCGCTTGGGAATTGAGACGGTGACGGTGCGACGCGGCGGTCAAGCGACCTATCACGGTCCGGGGCAGCTCGTCGTCTATCCGGTGGTGCGATTACGCGGTGGTGTCGCCCGGCACGTGGACTGGCTGACCTCTGCGGCGGTGGCACTGGCTGCTTCATACGGTGTATCGGCGGAATATCGCAGCGATCCCGTCGGAGTCTGGGTCGGCTTACGAAAGCTCGGTGCCGTCGGTGTTCACGTCGAGCATCAGGTTGCGATTCACGGACTGTCGCTGAACGTACAGCCCGCTGCGACGGAAGTGTTTCGTCAGAGGCTGTTTGTCCCGTGCGGTCAGCACAGCGCGCAGGTCACCAGCTTGATAGAAGAAGGCGCGGATCCGTCGCTTTCGTTGCCAGCGGTTGCCGCGCGATTTGCCTCGCTACTTGGGTCGGCGCACGGACTCGACTGGACGACGATGGAAGTGCGCTCGATCGAGTCATTTTCGGACGGGATGACGTCCGGTTTCGCGGGGTGAAGCGGTGCTGGGAGCGTCGCTCGCCAGCCAGCCTTTGCGACGGAACCACAGAAACATCACGCCGGGAATGATCCCAAACATCAGCAGCAGCGCCAGCGTAAACGCGATCGGCGATCGGAACGGCATCATCTCGAAGTTCATGCCAAACAGTCCCGAAAGGAACGTGACGGGCAGCAGCACCGCCGACAAGATCGTGAGCTGCTTCATGATCTCGTTTGTGCGCTGACCGACGGCAGACATGTACGCATCGACGCAGTTTCCAAGCAGATCGCGTCCCGCTTCGATGCTCTCGTGGATCCGCGTGAGGTGGTCGTAAATGTCCCGAAAGTACGGTGCGGTCTTTTCACTGACGCACGCTGATCCGCCGTGACGAGCCAGGTTGCCCATCACATCGCGCTGCGGCGACAGCACACGACGCATCGACACCAGCGTCTTTCGCATCGAGTAAATCCGGTGCAGATCGGTGCGACTCGGGTTGTCAAACAGCGACTCTTCCATCTCGTCGAGGATTTCACCAAGCTGCTCGAGAACTGGGAAGTTTGCATCGCATTTTGCGTCGGCCAGCAGGTAATAGACAAAGTCCGGTCCGCGCAGAAGAAGCTGTGGATCGTGCTTCACTCGATTCCAGATCTGTTCGAGCGCCGGGCTGTGCTGATCGTGAACCGTGACCAGATAGCCCAGCCCGAGGAACGCGTGGGTTTCCAGCATCGTCAGCGCGACGGTCTGCTCGCGACTTTCCGCCCACAAGATACGCGGCACATGCAGCGAGTTTTCGTCGCTCAGCAAGCTGGTTGAAGTCGGCAGCACCGTGAAGTTGTGCGTGACGATGAACAGGTACGGGCTCGTCCCGGCGTACTCTTCCAGCTTCGGGCGCTGATCAAAGTGCAGACAGTCTTCGAGCGCCAGCGGGTGGAAGCGAAACCCTTGTGCCAGCAGGTCCAGCTCCTCGGCGGTCTGTTTCGAGATATCCACCCAGCGAACGGTTCCCGGCGTCGGTGACAGCAGCGCTGCTTTTGCCGCATCACCGGACAGATCGCGGATCGCTTGTGTGCTCTGGGTTAGCTCTAAGATCCGAATCATGCGCTCTCCGTGGACCGACTGTAGGGTACCGCGAACGGTCAGACGCTGGCGAGAGAGACTTCGTGCGCCCTGATCCGCCTACGCTTTGAGCGCAGCCGTCGCCAAAATACGCTCGCACAGGGATGGAAAATCGATTCCAGCATGCTGCGCGATCTTCGGAACCAGGCTGCGATCGGTCAGTCCCGGCAGCGTATCGACCTCCAAACAGACCGCGCGTCCCGTCGCAGACAGCAGCAGATCGGTTCGCGTTACCCCGGCACAGCCGAGCGCCGCATGGGCTCGTCGCGCCAGATCGTGACAGAGCTGTCGTTCCGCCGCTGTGAGCGGGGCTGGCACCAGATACTTGGTGTCGGTGCGCTGATACTTGGCGGCGTAGTCGTAGAAATCTGACGCGGGACGAATTTCAACATCGCCGAGTACTTCTCCGTCGAGAACCGCCACTTCAATCTCACGTCCTGCCACAAACTCTTCCAGCAGCACGACGCCGTGAAGTCGCCGGGCCAGGTGCAGCGCTGGCTCGATGTACGCTTCGTCGCGGACAATGGAAATTCCGACGGAAGAACCTTCCCGCGAAGGCTTGACCACGAGCGGCAGACCGATGCGCTGGATGTCGGCTGGACCTTGGTACACAGTCCAACGTGGTGTCTCGATGCTGGCTTCGTCGAACACCCGTCGAGAAGCAACCTTATCCATCGCCAGCGCCGACGCGAGCACGCCAGAGCCGGTGTACGGAATCCCTGCGCATTCCAGAAGCCCTTGAATGCAGCCATCTTCGCCGAGCGTCCCGTGGAGTGCGACAAAGGCAATCTCGACGCGCTCGCGACGCAGATCGGTCCACAGGTTTTGGTCCGCGCCGGTCCAGTCGATCGCAGCCACCGAGTGACCAGCATCGCTGAGTGCATCGGCCACCCGTCGTCCCGAAGCAAGCGCCACCTCTCGCTCGGCAGATGGCCCGCCCATGATCACTCCGACTCGCTTTTTCATCACGGCTCTCCCATCACTTTGACTTCCAGCTCGAGCGTGATCCCAAACTGCTGCGTCACTGTCCGTCGCACCAAGTCGATCAGCGAGACAAAGTCACTGGCTTTGGCATCCCCGACGTTGACCAGCCAGTTGGCGTGCGCCGTGGCCACTTCTGCTCCGCCGATGCGCGTGCCTTTGAGCCCGCACGACTCGATGAGTCGCCCCGCGAAGTCACCGGGAGGATTTTTGAAGAAGCTGCCCGCGCACGGAACGCCGTGTGGCTCGCGCTCTTTGCGTCGCTTGCGCAGTGCCGCCACGTCCGCGTCGATCGCTTCTTTGTCGCGATGTGGCAGCCGAAGCCGCGCAAAGACCACGATTTCAGACGGTGGAATCGCCGATCCGCGATAGACAAAGCCGCACTCGGAATGCGTCCTTGCGATCAGCTCTCCGTGTGAGGAAACGCTGGTGACTTCAACGGTGACATCTTTGAACTCACCCAGGTAAGTGCCCGCGTTCATGATCATGCCGCCGCCGATCGAGCCGGGTACGCCACCCAGAAATTCGACGCCACCGAGGCTGCGTTTGGTTGCTTCGCTGAGCAGCTTGCCGGTGCTGACACCCGCTTCGACATAGACTTCGGTGCGTGAGTCGTCGGCACTCGGTTCGGAAAAGCGCAGGCCGCGCAGCTTGTCCGACGAAAGCAAGACACCGCGAACGCCCCCATCGAGGACGAGCAAGTTGGATCCCGAGCCAAGCGCTCGACACGGGATGCTCAGCTCATCGCAGTAACGACGGATGCGACAGAGCTCGGTGATGGAGCTGGGAGCAACCCATGCATCGACGGGACCACCGACACGTAGCGTGGTGTGGCGTGCGAGCGGTTCGTCGAAGCGGACCTCGCCCCCGGAATCGAGCAAAGCGAGCAAGTCCTGTCTGTGACTCGACGAAAGCGGCATGATGCGCGGGTTTTAGCAAGGTCGCCATCGTCTGCCAATTTTTCGCGTGACCCAAGCCAAGTGGCTGTAGCCCTTGCCAAGGTCGGCATAGTTCACATAGCCTTTCAGATCACATTCGAGCCTTCGTGCTGATTCATCATCGTCGGCGGATGGCAGCTTTGCGCGGCGCGAAAGAACTCGAAAATATGTGCTATCTCTTACAAATTCAAAGCGGGGTTCGTTGGTTATGCGAGTCATAGCGGTGCGTTGGGCAGAGTTGGAGACTGCGGTCGAGCGCAATGCCCCGGACACCGAGAGCTTCCTCGATACTCGCACGGGCGAGGTGATCACGCTGGTGGAGTCGGCTCCGAATGTCGAGGAGCTACGAACCAAGGTGATGAGCGGCGGTGATGCGTATCTGCGCGTCGAGCCAGCTTCCTCTCGTGAGCAGTATAAGTGGATGGAGCGCTTTGTGGCGGGGGTCACCGAGCCGGTGTTGCGCGAGCGGCTCATCATTAGCATCGACGGAAAAGGTGCGTTTCGGCGCTTCAAGGATGCGCTGCTGAACTATCCCGTCGAGCGTGAGCGCTGGTTTGCGTATCGCGGCGAGCTGCTGCACTGGCACATTCAGGAATGGTTCAAGCGCGACGAGCTGACGACGGTAGAGCCTCCGCCGTGGGGTGTGGTACCGCCTCCCGTCGAGGTCGAAGTTCATCTGCCGCGTCCGGTGGTGGTGACCGAGGCTCCGGGGGATGTTTACCGTCGCACCGCGCGTGATCTGCTGGAGCAGCTTCCTGCCGCTGAGCTGCCGTCGGCAATTGCCTTTTTGGAGTTCCTTCGCGATCGCGGTAGCGCTGACCTCAATCGCGTGCGTCCAGCGTCGGGAAGACCCAAACCGCCAACCTCAGGAGCTTAGTTGCCTCCCGTCGGATTTATTCTCAAGCGCGATCAGCCTGAGTCGGTCGCGCTGTGCGAAAAGCTGGTTCACGTCGTACGCGAGCTGGGCCATCAAGAGCTGGTCTTGCGAGAGCATGTGGATCTTCCAAGCTGGCTGTGTAGCGTCGGAGAAAAAGAGCTACCGACCGATCTGGCGATGCTGGTTTCGCTTGGTGGCGACGGGACGATGCTGTACGGCGCGGGAATCTTGGGCGATCGCTCGGTTCCGCTGCTCGGTGTGAACCTGGGACGACTCGGATTTCTGACGTGCAGCACACCGCACGAAGCAATGGAGACGCTGACGGCTGCGCTCCACGGAAAGTTACCGATGGAACAGCGACACAGGCTGCGCTGTCGGGTCTATCGGCTGCCCAAAGATCAGCCCGACGTGACGCCGGGGCCAGAGCATCTTCTCGTCGAACGAACCGCGCTCAACGATGTGGTCGTCAGTCAGCCCAAGATGGCCCGGCTGTTCGAGCTGGATGCCTTTGTCGATGGCGACGCGGTCACAACCTATCGAGCCGACGGACTCATTATCTCGACACCGACGGGATCGACTGCGTACAACCTGGCGGCAGGCGGACCGATCTTGATGCCGAACATGGAAGCGGTGGTGATGTCTCCGATCTGTCCGCACACGCTGACCGCGCGACCGCTCGTGGTTCATCTGCGCTCGCTCATCGAGGTTCGTCCAGGCAAAGACGCCAGCCAGGTGCTGCTGACCATCGACGGTCAGTGGAGCCACATGTTAGAGCCCGGCGATCTGGTTCAAGTGACTTGCTCCGATCGGCCCCTGACGATTTATCGGCCCTTGTGTCGGTCGTTTTTTGACCTGCTGCGTACCAAGCTGCACTGGGGCGTTCGCGTCTGAGCCTCGTCGCAAGTGTCGCTCATCCGTTGTGTGCGTTCTCTGATCGCGATCACTGCTCGCACAATTGCCAGCCGGATCGAATTGGGGTACTTACCGCACGCTTACAAGCCAACCCGTAGGCATAGGGATCAAGATGAAGAAGGACCTAATCCAAAAAGTTCTCGAGAGCGAGTCCGCCGTCAAAGCCGAAGGCAAGGGCGCTTTCTTGGTCAGCGACGAGGTCGAGCTCACGATCATCCTCGACGTGAGTACGCAAGAAGTGCTGGCTGTGCCGAAGGTCAAGCGGGTCACCGTGTCCGCCGAGACGCTTCTTCTCGAAACCCACAAAGGCGAGCGCATTTACACCGACGCAGCGGTGGGCATCCGCGCACTCAAGTTTAGTCCGCAGGACGCCAACAAGTCGCGAGGCACCGGCTTCGCGGCCAATCGCTAGGCCTTGGTCATGACCCAGAGCGTGTATCCGTTCGGGCTGGCTCCGCCAAGTGGCCGACGGCGTCGCATCGCGGTGATCGCGGGTGACGGCATTGGTCCCGAAGTCGTCGCACAAGCGCTACGAGCCGTCGAGCCGCTGGGAATTGCTCTCGACATCCAGCACTTTCCTTGGTCCGCCGATCACTATCTCAAGACGCAAGAGACGCTGCCCAAAGGTGCGCTCAGCGAGCTGCGCGATCACTTCGATGCGATCTTTTTCGGTGCGCTCGGCGATCCTCGAGTTCCAGACGGTGTGGTTGCCAAAGATGTCTTGCTCGGACTGCGCTTTGGGCTCGATCTCTACATCAACCTGCGTCCGGTGCAGCTTCTCGACGAAAAGCTCTGTCCGATCAAAGGCAAACAGCGTCGCGACGTAAACTTCTGGGTGCTGCGCGAAAACACCGAGGGTCCGTACGTTCAGATGGGCGGCTCGTTTAAGCGCGATACGCCGGACGAAGTGGCGATCAGCGAAGATCTCAACACCCGTCGCGGTGTCGAGAGAATCATTCGAGCAGCGTACACATTGGCCAATGTTCCGCATGCTTCGTCGCACAAGACGCCGCGCGTCTGCATGGTCGATAAAGCCAATGCACTGCCGCACGCACACGGACTGTGGCAGCGTACGTTTCGACAGGTTGCCGCCGAGTATCCCGAGACGACATCGAGCCATTTGTTCGTCGATGTCGCAGCCATGGAGTTTGTGCGGACGCCAGAGCGCTTCGATGTAGTCGTGACCTCGAACCTGTTTGGCGACATCTTGACCGATCTCGGGGCTGCAATCTGTGGCGGACTTGGTGTGGCAGCGTCGGGAAACATCCATCCCGGACGCTGCTCGCTGTTTGAGCCGGTGCATGGTTCAGCGCCGGACATTGCAGGCAAAGGTCTGGCCAATCCTCTCGCGGCGTTTCTGACGCTGGCGATGCTGTACGATCACTTGGGCGAAAGCCAGGCGGGCGATCGTCTCCGTCGAGCTGTCGAGCAAGTTGTGTTGGCCGGTCTGGTCACGCGCGATCTCGGCGGGCAGCTATCCACCAGTGAGTGTGGAGACGCGGTGCTTCGCGCACTCACCGGAGCGACGAGAAACTGACCACTCACCGAGCGGTCATTCGCTTCCGTTATACTTTCCCAACACGCGAACTAGGCCGCTGTGCGGCGCTCCTTCCGCGACGCTGACGAGGAGAAACGTGAAGATTCATTTTATTGGTATCTGCGGTACCGGAATGGGTGCAGTGGCCGAGCTGCTTCGAGCAATCGGTCACGAAGTTCGCGGCTCCGACGAGCATGTCTATCCGCCGATGTCAACGCAGCTCGCCAGCGCGGGCATCGCAGTCACGGAAGGCTTTGCGGACAAAAACCTCGACTGGCTGCCCGACGTGGTGGTGGTTGGCAACATCTGTCGTCGCGATCACGTCGAGGTTCTAGCGGCTCAAGCGCGCGGAATTCGTCTGACCTCGTTCCCAGCGATCATCGAGGAGCTGCTCCTTCCAGGGAAGCAGTCGCTTGTGGTGTGCGGAACCCATGGAAAGACGACAACCTCGTCGCTGGCTGCGTGGACGCTGCTCAATGCGGGACGGCAGCCGTCGTACATGATCGGTGGCGTGCCGCTCAATATGGGCCACAACGCCGCCGTCGGATCGGGTCCGCACGTTGTCTTGGAAGGCGACGAGTACGACTGCGCGTTCTTCGACAAAAAGAGCAAGTTCCTTCACTACCAGCCGCGCGTCGCGATCCTGACCAGCGTCGAGCTGGATCACGTCGATATCTTCACCGACCTCGAGCACATCAAGCAGGCGTTCCGAGAGCTGGCCGCGCTGATTCCCGAAGACGGCGCGCTGGTTGTGTGTGCCAGCTCAGCGCATGCGCTCGACTGTGCCAAAGCCGCGTGCTGCCGCGTCGAGCGTTATGGCATCAGTGGTAGCTGTCCCGACGATGTTGAGTGGCGCGCGGAGGTCACTGGCATCAAGCCCGGCGGACGGACCGCGTTTCAGCTTCATCACAAAGGTCAGCTCTACGGTCACTTCGAGCTGGGTCTGCCCGGTGGCTACAACCTGGAAAATGCCGTCGGTGTGATTGCTGCACTGGCCAACTTGGGCTTGTCTGCGAGCGAGATTGCGCCCGGCATCCGTCGTTTCGTCGGTGTCAAGCGTCGTCAAGAGCTGCGGGGCGTGGCTCAAGGCGTGTCCGTCGTCGATGACTTTGCGCATCATCCGACGGCGATTCGCGAAACGCTGCGTGGTCTTCGCGGCCGCTTTGGTACGGGCCGTCTGATCGCGGTCTTCGAGCCTCGCTCGGCAACCAGTCGGACGGCTGTATTTCAGCAAGAGTTTGCGGATGCGCTCGTCGCTGCGGATGAAATCCTGATTGGCGCGGTACACATGCCGGAAAAGGCTCCGGCGGGCAATCGACTCGACGTGGAAAAGCTGGCGGCGGACATTCGTCGTCGCGGCGTTCCTGCCAAAGCGATCGCCAGCACCGCGCAGATCGTCGAGCATCTGGCTCAGCGCGTATCCGCCGGTGACACCGTTGTGATCATGTCGTCGGGCAGCTTCGAGAACCTGCACGATCGGCTGCTCCAGAAGCTGGGGGATGCGGTGATGCCCGCGCTGCACAGCGATCTGTCGAGCGTCAAGCGGCTCTTGGACTTGTCCAAGCTTCCGACGACAGGTGTACCCGATGCAGTCGCTGAGCTGTGGGTGATCAAGGATGGGCAAACGGAAGTGATTGGCTGTGTTGCGCTCGAATTGTACGGAGACACGGCGCTGCTGCGATCGCTGGCTGTTCATCCTGAGCGACGAGGCGAAGGGCTTGGCTGGATGCTGGCTGAGATGGCGCTCGTTCGGGTTCGCCAGCGAGGCTTGCTGCGAGTGTGTCTGCTTACGGAGCACGCGACGGACTTTTTTGCGGAAAAATTTGGGTTCCGTCCTGTGCCTCGCGATGGGCTGCCACCGGAAGTCCAGGTCTCGTCGGAATACCAGCGCTTCTGCGGACGTGCGGTCGCGATGGCCTTGGAAATCTCCTAGAAAAGAGCACTTGCCTCGCAGCCCAAATTGAGCGAAATTTCCACCATTGTTGGCAGGCAATTGGGCCTGACTGGTGCGAACTCACGAACGAAAAAAGTTTCTTGACAGAACCGGGGCAGTAAAGGTACTACTCGCTGCCTCGCGACCGTCGGCACTTGCTGGCGTAGCTCACTTGGTAGAGCAGCTGACTTGTAATCAGCAGGCAGTGGGTTCGATTCCCGCCGCCAGCTCTTTGAAAATAAAACGAGTGCGGAGGGGTGCCCGAGTGGCCAAAGGGAGCTGACTGTAAATCAGCCGCGTCTACGCTTCGAAGGTTCGAATCCTTCCCCCTCCACTTTGATTCAATTTTGAATTCTGTGCGGGTGTAGCTCAGTTGGTAGAGCTCTAGCCTTCCAAGCTAGACGTCGCGGGTTCGAACCCCGTCGCCCGCTACTTAAAAAAAGTTGCCCATGTAGCTCAGTTGGTAGAGCGCGTCCTTGGTAAGGACGAGGTCTCCAGTTCAATCCTGGACATGGGCTCTTCGCTCCAACATCAATCCAACGCGGGCTACGTGCTCGCTAAGTGGTCCGAGGATAGAACATGGCACGCGGTAATCGTGTACTTGTCACGCTAGAATGCAAAGAGTGCAAGCGGCGTAACTACCACACCAACAAGAACAAGCGCACCACTCCAGACAAGCTGGAGTTCAACAAGTACTGTAAGTGGTGCCATCGCCATACCTCCCACAAGGAGACCAAGTAATTTTAGCGCTTGCCTTTTTTATAAGGTGAGCGCTTTGTTCAATCCAGGTTCTAGGTCAGTAGCTCGAACTGGTAGAGCGGCGGTCTCCAAAACCGCGGGTTGGGGGTTCGAATCCCTCCTGGCCTGCAAGCATAAGCAGCTTCCAACATCTTTAGCTTGGCGAGGGCCCCGGAGTGATCGGTGGATTAGGCTTGATCGCTCAAGTGGAGCAAGACGGAAACGATGGAACGAAAATGGGTCCATATCCTATTTGCGGCAGCCGGTTTGGCGCTCGTGTTCTTACTGGTAAGAACCAGTGAGTGGGTGTGGAGCTATTTCGCCAAGCCAAAGCAGCTCATCATCTACACAGCGTCGTTTCTCCTTGCTGGAGTCGGTGTCTACTGGGCGTGGCGCAACGAAGAAATCTTCGGCCTAGCGTCAGAGTGCGTCACTGAATTAAGCAAGGTTTCATGGCCTACTCGCAAAGAGACGAGCGCGGCTACCCTTGTTGTGATCGTGACCGTGATCATCGCCTCACTCCTTTTAGGCGTCTTTGACGCGACGTGGGCGTTCATGACCGGCCTCCTGTACAGCTAACAGGATCATCCCTTGGGCAAAGCGGCGGTGATGCAATGGGTCTAAAGTGGTACGTCGTCCACACCTACTCGGGTCATGAGAACCGGGCCAAGCTATCTCTCCAGGAGCGGATCAAGCAAGCTGGTATGGACGGCGAGTTCGGCCAAGTCTTGATTCCGACGGAGTCAGTTCTAGAGCTAGTGAAGGGACAGAAGCGGACCACAACCCGCAAGTTCTACCCTGGCTATATGTTTGTTCAGATGGCAATGAGTGAGCGTACTTACCATCTGGTCAAGAATACGGCTCGAGTAACGGGCTTTTTGGGTGGAACCAACCCTGTTCCGGTCAACGAAAAAGACATTGCGCAGATCAACTCGCAGATGTCTGAAGGCTCTGCGAAGCCAAAGCCTCGCGTTTCCTTCGAAGAAGGCGAAAACGTTCGTGTCATTGATGGTCCGTTTGCAAACTTTGCTGGCATCGTCGATGAAGTGAAGGCTGAAAAGCAAAAAGTAAAGGTTCGCGTCAGCATCTTTGGTCGAGCTACCGCGGTCGAACTCGATTTCGCACAGGTGGAGAAAGCCTGATTTGCCCCGGTCGGAGCAGTCAGTGCTAACCTCGCTCGAGGCTGAGTAGATAAAGTCGCCACAACATTACTTGCCCATGCGCTAAGTGCTTGCCCTCAAAAGGCATTTTGGGCATTCTGTTGCCTCCCGGTGGTAGTCAAACCGGTGGCAAGTACCTGACAGACACGTAGGAATCAGCCATGAAGAAAGTCACTGGCTACGTAAAGCTGCAAATCCCCGCCGGTAAGGCAAACCCATCGCCTCCCGTTGGTCCGGCCCTCGGTCAACACGGCGTGAACATCATGGAGTTCTGCAAGTCTTTCAATGCAAAGACGCAGGGCATAGAAGCCATGATGATCCCCGTGGTAATTACGGTCTATTCTGATCGTTCGTTTACTTTCATCACCAAGACGCCGCCTGCATCGGTGTTGGTGAAGAAAGCAGCGGGATTGCCGCTTCAAAAGAAGCCGGGTTCGGGTTCAAAGATTCCGAACAAGGTGAAGGTTGGTTCCATCACCAAAAAACAGCTTCGCGACATCGCTTCGCAAAAGCTTTCTGATCTCAATACTACCAATGTAGAGAGTGCCATGCGTTCCATTGCTGGAACGGCGCGCTCGATGGGTATTGACGTCGTCGAAGGCTAAGCCTTCCGCCAACCGCAGCGATTGCGGGAGATATTTGGGGCATTGCCCTGAAGTCGATAAGGAGTGCGCAACGTGGCCAAAGTCGGAAAAAAGTACGCAGCAGCGCTAAAGCTCGTCGATCGCGAAAAGCGATACAGCATGGATGAGGCCTTTGATCTTCTTCCCAAGCTGAAGGTTTCGAGCAAGTTTGATGAGACCGTTGATCTTGCGGTTCGCCTTGGTGTCGATCCAAAGCATGCAGATCAGATGGTTCGTGGTGCCGTCAATTTGCCGCACGGAACTGGCAAGTCGGTTCGCATCATCGTGTTCGCCAAGGGTGACAAAGCAAAGGAAGCTCTGGACGCTGGAGCAAACTTTGTGGGTGCTGAAGACTTGGTGACCAAGATCCAGACAGAGAACTGGCTAGACTTTGATGCGGCTGTTGCGACTCCGGACATGATGGGTGTGATCGGAAAAATCGCCCGCATTCTTGGACCGCGTGGTTTGATGCCAAACCCCAAGGTTGGCACGGTGACAACCGACGTTGCGAAGGCTGTTCGTGAGCTCAAGGGTGGTCGCGTTGAGTTCCGCGTCGAGAAGACCGGCATTGTTCACGCGCCGGTCGGAAAGCTTTCATTCGGTTCGCAAAAACTGCGAGAGAATGCTCGAGCGCTCATTGAGCTTCTGATCAAGCTGAAGCCTTCCTCCGCGAAGGGTCAGTACGTGAAGAGCATTGCTCTGTCCACCACGATGGGGCCCGGGCTGAAGCTGGACACGAACGAAGTCCAGGGACAACTCGCTTCGAAATAATTCCTTCAACACGTTGTGTTGAAGACAATCTAACCGTCTTAGATAGCAGGAGCCACTGAGGCTTAATCACCTGCCGAGACTTGGAGTCCTGGGGTATGGATCGCAACGAAAAAGCGCAGCAAATCGCTGAGTTGAAAGACAAGCTCCAAAAGAGCGCGGCGGTGGTCATTTGTGACTTCCGTGGCCTGCCGGTACCGGCGGTGACTTCTCTTCGGGATGATTTCCGGAAGCAGCAGTGCGAGTACAAGGTGTACAAGAACACCTTGGTGAAGCTCGCGATTGCCGGGACTCCGATGGAGAAGATGGGCAAGTACCTGGAAGGTCCATCGGCAGTTGTGTTCTCTTGGGATAGTCCGTCTGCTGCCGCCAAGGTGGCTCGCGACTACGCCAAGAACAACGAGAAGTTCAAGATCAAGGGCGGTTTCCTCGAGGGCGTTCTGGATGAAAAGGGTGTCATCGCTTCGGCTGACATGCCTGGCAAGGACGAGCTCAGGGCTACGCTGCTCGCGACCCTTATGGCTCCGGCAACCAACGTCGTACGCACGCTCAACGCGGCTGCGCAGAACTTTGCTTACGTACTCGATGCTCGCAAGCGCGCACTCGAGACCCAAGGCTAACTCCAAGGAGAAAATACAATGAGCAACGCAAACATGGACCAAATTGTTGATCAGCTCTCGCAACTGTCGGTGATTCAGATCGCCCAGCTCACCAAGCTGCTTGAGGACAAGTGGGGCGTGAAGGCTGCGCCAGTGGCAGTTGCTGCTGGTCCGGCCGTTGGTGGCGGTGGCGCTGCTGCTGCTCCGGCTGCTGCTGAGCAGACCGAGTTCTCGGTCATTCTTGCCAGCGCTGGTGCCAACAAGATTGGCGTCATCAAGGTTGTCCGCGAGCTGACCAACCTCGGCCTCAAGGAAGCCAAAGACCTTGTGGACGGCGCGCCGAAGGAACTGAAGGCCGCTGTCTCGAAGGAAGAGGCTGAGACGATCAAGAAGAAGATCGTCGAGGCTGGCGGTACCGTCGAGATCAAGTAGCTCGAGGATTGGCCTTTGCCAATCGGCTACAAAAGCTAAGAAGTGGGGCCGACCGACGGCTCGCAGGGAAAAGTGTCCCTGTGGGCCGCCGGTTTTTGTCACATCCGGCAACACTTCGCACTTTGTCTTCCTTTGTTCTGTAGCGAGAGCGTCGCTGTGGGATAGGGAAGGATAGACAACCTCGTTGGGAAAGCACGCTGCGAAGGGATCACCCCTTATGAGATTCCCGAGGAGCTTTCCTGTGAGCCTTGTGCACTTCGCTGCAAGGGACAGAAAGGGTCGCTAATGGCTTCGGTGATTCAGAATAACTTCCGGGTCCGTAAGAACTACGCGAAGATCACCAAGATCATTGACATCCCCAACCTTATCGATATCCAGAAGCAGTCTTATGACAAGTTCTTGCAAAAGGACACGCCCTCAGAACAGAGGGAAGATGTTGGCTTGCAAGGCGTCTTTAAGAGTGTCTTCCCGATTAAGGACTTCTCTGAGACATCATCCCTCGAGTTTGTTTCCTATCATCTCGACAAGCCCAAGTACGATGTAGATGAGTGCCGTCAGCGTGGCATGACATTCGCCGCGCCGATCAAGGTAGTCATCCGTCTTGTCGTTTGGGATACCAACGAGGAAACCGGATATCAGTCGATTCGCGACGTCAAAGAGCAGGAGGTCTACTTCGGTGAGATCCCGCTGATGACGGAAAACGGTACCTTTATCATCAATGGTACCGAGCGCGTGGTCGTCTCTCAGCTGCATCGCTCACCCGGTGTATTCTACGATCACGACAAAGGAAAGACGCACTCGTCGGGCAAGTTGCTCTACAGCGCGCGCGTGATTCCTTATCGTGGTTCGTGGCTCGACTTCGAGTTCGATCCGAAGGACATCTTGTATGTTCGTATCGATCGACGTCGCAAGCTTCACGCAACCGTGCTTCTGCGAGCGCTTGGATATTCGACCGAGGATCTGCTCAACTATTTCTACGCAACGGAGCCGATCTTCATCGAACCGGATGGCCATTACAGCAAGTCGCTTGAGTACGACTTGCTTCCGGGTCAGCGCGCCACGCGCGACATTCGGCATCCGGGCAACAACGAGATTCTCGTTAAGAAGAATCGCAAGTTTACGCGTGCGGCGATTCGTAAGCTCCAAGAGTTCGGCATCGATCGACTTCCGGTCGAAGGCTCAGAGCTGGTGGGCAAGGTGGCCGCGCACGACGTGATCAACGAGCTGACCGGCGAAGTGCTCCTTCAGTGTAACGAGGAGCTGACCGAAGCCAAGCTCGAGGAACTGCGTCAGCACAACATCTCGTCGTTTAAGGTATTGTTTATCGATGGTCTCAACGTCGGTTCATACCTGCGCGATACGCTGATTGCAGACCGTCTGTCTACGCCGGAAGAAGCGATGATGGAAATCTATCGTCGGCTCCGTCCCGGTGATCCACCTACGCTGGAAACAGCGCAGCAGCTCTTCAAGAACCTATTCTTCAATGCAGAGCGCTACGACCTATCGAAGGTCGGTCGTCTCAAGCTGAACTATAAGTTCAAGATTGATGAGCGGCTTGACAACTGTGTGCTGACGAAGCGCGACATTCTGGAAACCGTTCGTTACTTGATTGATCTCAAGAACGGCAAAGGTGCAATCGATGACATCGATCACCTCGGGAATCGTCGCGTTCGTGCCGTTGGTGAGCTCATGGAGAATCAGTACCGAATCGGTCTGGTTCGTATGGAGCGCGCGATCAAAGAGCGTATGAGCATGTCTCAAGAGATTGAGACGCTGATGCCGCACGATCTGGTGAACGCGAAGCCTGTCTCGGCAGTTGTGAAGGAATACTTCGGTAGCTCGCAGCTATCGCAGTTTATGGATCAGACGAACCCGCTGTCTGAAGTCACGCACAAGCGTCGTCTTTCCGCACTGGGTCCAGGCGGTCTGACTCGTGAGCGCGCAGGCTTTGAAGTCCGTGACGTTCACGCAACGCACTATGGTCGTATCTGTCCGATTGAAACGCCGGAAGGTCCGAACATCGGTCTGATTGCATCGCTTTCGACCTATGCGCGTGTCAACGAGTTCGGCTTCATTGAGACGCCGTATCGCAAGTGCGCAGACGGAAAAGCGACGGATGATGTCGAGTTCTACTCGGCGCTCCAAGAAGAAGGCCACTTCATCGCGCAGGCCAACGCACAGGTGGAGCGTGACGGAAAGTTCGTTGGTCCGCACGTCTCTGCGCGTCACAACGGAGACTTCGTGCTGTCGCGTCCTGAAGAAGTGACGCTGATGGACGTGTCGCCGAATCAGCTGGTGTCGGTGGCTGCGTCGCTGATTCCGTTCCTCGAGCACGACGACGCAAACCGCGCACTCATGGGCAGCAACATGCAGCGTCAAGCTGTGCCGCTCATTCGCACGGCGTCTCCGCTGGTTGGTACGGGTGTGGAAGGCATCGTGGCGCGTGACTCGGGTGTGACGCTGGTTGCGAAGCGTGAAGGCATCGTCGAGTCGGTGGATGCAGCGCGTATCGTCGTGCGTCCGCTGGAGCAAGACCTCGATGATATGGCAGGTGCCAAGCCGGACATCTATTCGCTGGTGAAGTTTCAGCGTAGCAACCAGAACACCTGCATCAACCAGAAGCCGATCGTGGAGCGTGGTGATCGCGTTCGTCCAGGCGACGTTATCGCTGACGGTCCGGCTTGTGAAATGGGTGAGCTGGCGCTCGGTCAGAACGTCGTGGTCGCCTTCATGCCGTGGGGTGGCTACAACTTCGAGGACTCGATCCTGCTCTCGGAGCGACTGGTCAAGGAAGATGTCTACACCTCGATTCACATCGAGGAGTTTGAGTGCATCGCCCGTGACACCAAGCTCGGCAAGGAAGAGATCACGCGCGACATTCCGAACGTCGGTGAGGAAGCGCTCAAGGATCTCGATGAGTCGGGCATCGTTCGCATCGGTGCCGAGGTCAAGGCGGGCGACATCCTGGTCGGCAAGATCACGCCGAAGGGAGAGACGCAGCTCAGTCCCGAAGAGAAGCTCCTTCGCGCGATCTTCGGTGAAAAAGCAGGCGACGTTCGCGATAGCTCGCTGCGTGTGCCTCCGGGTGTGCAGGGAATCGTCATTTCGGCCCGCGTGTTTGCACGCAAGGGAACGGAAAAGGACGAGCGCGCCAAAGACATCGAGGACGCGGAGAAAGAGAAGCTCATCACGGATCAGCGAGACGAGGTCAAGATTGTCTGCGAGTCGTACTACGCGAAGATGCGGCGACTGCTCGAGGGCAAGACGACGGCTTCGCGTCTGGTCGATGACAAGGGCAAAGTCCTGCTCGCGAAGGGACAAGTGCTTGATATGGCGACGCTGGAAACGATTCCATCGCGTCACTATCGCGAGCTGCGTGTGTCCGAAGGTGACGGTCGCGTCGAAGAGCGAGTGGAACAGCTCGCACAGCGCCTTGAGGAAGACATTCACGCCATTGAGTCGGTCTATCGCGACAAGGTTGCGAAGCTGACCAAGGGCGACGAGCTTCCGCCGGGCGTCATCAAGATGGTCAAAGTCTACGTGGCCATCAAGCGCAAGCTGGCCGTCGGTGACAAGATGGCCGGACGCCACGGAAACAAGGGTGTTGTCAGCCGCATTCTGCCGGAAGAAGACATGCCGTTCCTGTCGGACGGTACGCCGGTGGATGTGGTGCTAAACCCGCTTGGCGTTCCTTCGCGAATGAACGTCGGACAGATTCTTGAGACGCACCTTGGCTGGGCAGCGCTTCAGCTTGGCAAGCAGATCGAAAAGGTTCTGCAAGGCAAGTACAGCGCGGCGCAGCTTCGGGATCGACTGAAGAAGATCTATACGACGGACCAAGCGCACGCGTTCATCGACGCACTCGATGAGCATGATCTCAAGCGCTTTGCAAACAAGCTGGTTCGCGGTGTTCACACGGCGACGCCAGTCTTCGACGGTGCAAAAGAGAGCGAGATCAAGACGGCGCTCACCATGGCGAGTCAGTCGGACAACGGACAGTCGATTCTGTTCGATGGAAAGACAGGGCTGTCGTTCGATCACGATGTCACCGTCGGCGTCATGTACATCATGAAGCTGCATCACTTGGTCGATGACAAGATTCACGCCCGGTCGATTGGACCGTACTCACTGGTGACGCAGCAGCCACTTGGTGGCAAGGCGCAGTTCGGTGGCCAGCGTCTCGGAGAGATGGAAGTCTGGGCCATGGAAGCGTACGGAGCTGCGTATGCTCTGCAAGAGTTCTTGACGGTCAAGAGCGACGACGTCGTAGGCCGCACGCGGATGTACGAGTCGATCGTGAAGGGCGAGCACAACCTCGAGTCTGGTCTGCCAGAGTCGTTCAACGTGCTGCTCAAGGAACTGCAGTCTCTGTGCCTCAACGTAGAGCTGATTGAAGACCCGAGCGCGCCTCAGAAGGACACGGCTTCGTCGGCAGTCCAGCAGATGGCTCGTGAAGTGGTTGCCAAAATTGGCGCTGCTTCCTAACGCGGTAGGCTCGCACTTTCAAGGAGAGGTCTCGTGAAGGATCTTTTTAACTTCTTCGAGAAGCCCAAGGACCCGCTTTCGTTTAGCGCCATCCGCATTAGCCTGGCGTCACCAGACAAGATCCGCGAGTGGTCCCATGGTGAGGTGAAGAAGCCAGAAACCATCAACTACCGGACCTTCAAGCCGGAGCGTGATGGCCTCTTCTGCGCCAAGATCTTTGGGCCAGTGAAGGACTACGAGTGCAACTGCGGCAAGTACAAGCGCATGAAGCACCGGGGCGTCGTCTGCGAAAAGTGCGGCGTCGAGGTCATTCAGTCCAAAGTTCGTCGTGAGCGCCTCGGTCACATCTCGCTGGCGACTCCGGTTGCGCACATCTGGTTTCTCAAGTCGCTGCCGAGCCGCATTGGCAACCTGCTCGACATCACGCTCAAAGAACTCGAAAAGGTTCTGTATTGTGAGTCGTATGTCGTCGTGGAGCCGCGCAACTCGGGCCTTCAGGTTGGCGAGCTTCTGACCGAAGATCGCTACCAGAAACTGGCGGAAGAGCTGGGTGGCGAAGAAGCGTTTGAAGCCCGGATGGGTGCCGACGCAATTCGGGATCTGCTGCGCAAGATCAACATTCATCAGCTCGCGGAGCAGCTGCGCGGTGAAATGCGCGATGCGACGAGCGAAGCGAAGCGCAAAAAGATCGCGAAGCGGCTCAAGGTCGTGGAAGCGTTCCGTGAGTCGTCGAACAAGCCTGAGTGGATGATGCTTGAGGTGATTCCGGTCATTCCGCCGGATCTTCGCCCGCTGGTTCCACTCGATGGCGGTCGGTTCGCAACCAGCGATCTGAACGATCTCTATCGTCGCGTCATCAACCGCAACAACCGACTCAAGCGCCTTCAAGAGCTGAACGCTCCTGAGATCATCATCCGCAACGAAAAGCGGATGCTTCAGGAAGCTGTGGACGCACTGTTTGACAACGGTCGTCGCGGCAAGACGATTACCGGACCGAACAAGCGACCGCTCAAGTCGCTGTCGGACATGCTCAAAGGCAAGCAGGGACGGTTCCGTCAGAACCTGCTCGGTAAGCGCGTCGATTACTCCGGTCGTTCCGTTATCGTCGTCGGTCCAGAGCTGCGTCTTCACCAGTGCGGTCTGCCGAAGAAGATGGCGCTCGAGCTGTTCAAGCCGTTCATCTACAACAAGCTGGAAGAGCGCGGGCTTGTCACCACCATCAAGAGCGCAAAGAAGATGGTGGACAAAGAGCGCGCGGAAGTGTGGGACATCCTCGAGGAAGTCATCCGCGAGCATCCTGTTCTGCTCAACCGTGCTCCGACGCTACACCGCTTGGGCATCCAGGCGTTCGAGCCGGTCCTGATCGAAGGCAAAGCCATCCAGATGCACCCGCTGGTCTGCGCCGCATTCAACGCAGACTTCGACGGTGACCAGATGGCTGTACACGTTCCGCTTTCCATCGAAGCTCAGATGGAAGCGCGCGTGCTCATGATGTCCACGAACAACATCCTGAGCCCTGCGCACGGCAAGCCGATCATCATTCCTTCGCAAGATATCGTTCTGGGTCTGTACTACATGACTCGGGATCGCAGCTTCGTGAAGGGTGAATACCGAGAGCCGAAGAAGGGAGAGTCTCCTTCGGGCGTGTTCTCTTCTCCGGAAGAAGTCCGGATGGCGTACGACCACGGTGGACTGGATCTGCAAGCGCGGATCAAGGTTCGCATGGTCAATCCCGATGGCAACGCGCCTGGCAAATCGAAGCTGGTGGATACCACCTGCGGTCGCGTGCTGCTTGCGGATGTTCTTCCGGCTGCGCTGCCCTTCAAGCTCGTCAATCGCACGATGGGCAAGAAGCAGCTCGGTGAGCTGATCGATACCTGCTACCGAATTTGCGATCAGAAAGAGACCGTTCTGATTGCAGATCGGCTTCGGACGCTCGGTTACTCGCACGCAACGGCGGCTGGAATCTCGATCTGTATCGACGATATGCGCATTCCAGTGAAGAAGAAGCACTTCCTGGAGCAAGCCGAAAAAGAAGTCACGGAGATTCAAGACCAATATAACGAAGGTCTTATCACCGACGGCGAGCGCTATAACAAAGTCGTTGATATCTGGGCTCAAGTGGCAGAGCGCGTCGCCACTGAGATGATGGGCGAGATCAGCACGCAGATCTTCCGCGATGGAAGGGGCGAAGAGAAGCGACTCCAGTCCTTCAACCCGATCTTCATCATGGCGGACTCCGGTGCGCGTGGTTCGCAGCAGCAGATTCGTCAGCTGGCCGGTATGCGTGGCCTGATGGCGAAACCGTCGGGCGAAATCATCGAGACGCCGATCACCACGAACTTCCGTGAAGGTCTGTCGGTTCTCCAGTACTTCATCTCGACGCACGGTGCGCGCAAAGGTCTGGCCGATACCGCGCTCAAGACCGCAAACTCGGGATACCTGACTCGTCGTCTGGTTGACGTCGCGCAAGACTGCATCATTGCCGACTACGACTGCGGCACGATGGAAGGAATCGAGACGACTCCGCTCGTCGAAGGCGGCGAGATCATCGAGCGCATTGGCGATCGCATCCTCGGTCGTGTACCGCTGGAAGATATCGTCGATCCGTACAGCGGTGACGTGATCGTTCCGAGCAACACCGAGATCACCGAAGAAAAAGTCGCGCTCATCGAAAATGCCGGCATCGATCGCGTCAAGATTCGATCCGTGCTGACTTGCCAGACGCGTCGCGGAATCTGCGTCCAGTGTTACGGACGTGATCTGGCGCGCGGCTACATGGTCAACATCGGCGAAGCGGTCGGCGTTATCGCTGCGCAGTCAATCGGTGAGCCTGGTACGCAGCTCACGATGCGTACGTTCCACATCGGTGGTGTCGGTCAGGTTCGTATTCAATCGAGCAACCTGGAGTCACGAAGCGCTGGTGTTGTGAAGTTTGAAAACACCCAGATTGTGGAAAAGCACAATCCTGAAGCGACCGATCCAAATGAGCGCCAATACCTGGTGGTCATGAATCGCCATGGTGAGCTGCTTATCGTCGATGACTCGGGTCGTGAGCGTGAGCGCTATGCACTGACCTACGGTGCCAAGCTGTACGTTCGCGAAGGTCAAAAGGTGGAGCCAAAGCGACTTCTGTCGGAGTGGGATGCATTCTCGCTGCCGATCCTTACGGAAGTCTCGGGTCTGATTAAGTATGGCGATATCCTCGACGGTGTCACCATGCAAGAGCAGCTCGATGAGCACACCGGTCTATCGCGCAAAGTCATCATTGAGTCGAAGGACGCAGATACGCGACCGCGAATCACGCTCAAGGATGATGGTGGCAAGACCAAGAAGATTCCTGGAACGAACCAGGAAGCGCGCTACTTCCTGCCGGTGGGTGCAAACATCTCCGTGCAGGACGGCGAGCGCGTCGAGGCAGGCGACATCATCGCTCGTATTCCTCGTGAGACGGTCAAGACCAAGGACATCACCGGTGGACTGCCGCGTGTTGCCGAGCTGTTCGAGGCGCGCAAGCCGAAGGAGCACTCCGTGATCTCGGAGATCGACGGCACGGTGAGCTTCGGCAAAGACACCAAAGGCAAGCGCAAGGTCATCATCACGCCGGAAATTGGCGAGCCGCGCGAGTATCTCATCTCGAAGGGCAAGCACTTGTCGGTCCGTGATGGCGATCGCGTCAAAGCTGGCGAGCCGCTGATGGATGGCAGCTCGAATCCGCACGACATTCTGCGCGTGCTGGGTGAAAAGGCGCTGGCCAAGTATCTCGTCGATGAAGTACAGGAAGTCTATCGTCTGCAAGGCGTCAAGATTAACGACAAGCACATCGAGGTGATCGTTCGCCAGATGCTGCGTCGCGTGCGTGTTGTTGACGTCGGCGATACCAACTTCCTCGTCGATGAGCAGGCCGAGCGTCATCTCTTCGAGGAAGAGAATGAGCGCGTGATGGCAAATGGCGGTCAGCCGGCGCGTGGTGAACCGCTTCTGCTGGGTATCACCAAAGCCTCGCTATCGACGGAGTCGTTCATCTCTGCATCGTCGTTCCAGGAAACCACCAAGGTTCTCACGGAAGCGGCGATCTGCGGCAAGGTGGACTACCTACGTGGGCTCAAGGAAAACGTGATCATGGGTCGCTTGATTCCAGCTGGAACAGGAATTCCGACCTATCGTCGCTTGTCGCTCAATATTACCGTCGATGAACCGGCCCCAATTGCCGATCGGATGGACGCAGCGATCGCGATCGCAGATGCCTCTGCTGTCGCTCCCCAAGCTGCAATTGGCGGTGGGACAGAGGAATAGAAAGAGGGCGATGGGAAGATAACTTCCCGTCGGAGAAGCGCATAAGTAGACAGATCGCAAGATCTTTTTGTTGACTAACCACAGACCCTCCGTATACTGCGCTTCTCTTTGTGTTTGCGCACGAAGACGTAAAACACGGCGGATTTAAGGAACCGATCGGATGCCTACGATCAATCAGCTCGTCAAAAAGGGCCGCATCAAGCAGACGCGCAAGACCTCTGCTCCCGCCCTCAAGTCATGCCCGCAAAAGCGTGGCGTATGCGTTCGCGTGTATACGACGACGCCGAAGAAACCAAACTCTGCGCTTCGTAAGGTTGCGCGTGTTCGGTTGACCAACCAGATCGAAGTGACGACCTATATTCCCGGGGAAGGTCACAACCTGCAGGAGCACTCTGTTGTGCTAATCCGCGGTGGCCGTGTGAAGGACCTGCCGGGTGTTCGCTATCACATTGTTCGCGGTACGCTCGATACGGCGGGCGTCGCTAATCGTCGCCAGGGCCGCTCGAAGTACGGCGCCAAGCGACCCAAGTGATAGGCGCGAGGAAAAGCGATGCCACGCAAAGGTGAAGTTCCCAAGCGGGAAGTCCTGCCCGATCCAAAGTTTACCGAGCAGCCAGACGATGTTCGTCGCCGGATCACCAAGTTTATTAACACGGTGATGGAGATGGGCAAGAAGCCGGTTGCTGAGCAAATCGTCTACGGTGCCTTCGATAAGGTGGCGGAGCGAGCAAAAGAAGATCCCATCAAAGTCTTCGAGCGTGCGATGGGCAATGTTCGACCGAAGCTTGAAGTCAAGTCGCGCCGCGTTGGCGGTTCGACGTATCAGGTTCCGGTGGAAGTTCGTCCAGACCGATCGCAGGCACTTGGTATGCGCTGGTTGGTTTCCTATGCGCGTGGACGTGGCGAAAAGACGATGGTCGAGAAGCTTGCTTCAGAGATCCTCGATGCTTCGCAAAATCGTGGGAACGCTGTGAAGAAGCGTGAAGATACCCACAAGATGGCAGAGGCCAATAAGGCCTTTGCGCACTACCGCTGGTAGAACTGGCCACGGCGGCTCGGGCGCTAACACAGAGCCGCTGCAAAAGCTTTAAATCTTTTGAACACAAAGTCTCAAGAACTAGCGCCCGACGAGAGACAGCAGCGAAGAGCAGGGTAGAGGGATATCGCTATGGCTAAAGAGAAATTTAACCGCAAAAAAACCCACGTGAACATCGGAACCATTGGTCACGTTGACCATGGTAAGACCACTCTTACGGCGGCCATTACCAAGGTTGCTTCCTCGAAGTTCGGTGGCACCAAAGAGATCTCGTACGATCAGGTCGCCAAGGCTTCTGAGTCGCAGGGACGTCGTGACGAGAGCAAGATCATGACGATTGCGGTTTCTCACGTCGAATACGAGAGCGCCAATCGTCACTATGCCCACGTTGACTGTCCGGGCCACGCCGATTACGTCAAGAACATGATCACCGGTGCTGCTCAGATGGACGGTGCCATTCTTGTTGTGTCGGCCGTTGATGGTCCGATGCCGCAGACGCGTGAGCACGTTCTTCTGGCGCGCCAGGTCAATGTTCCGCAGCTTGTTGTGTTCCTCAACAAGGTTGATGTGAATGGTGATCCGGAACTGCTTGAGTTGATCGAGCTTGAAATCCGAGATCTTCTCAACAAGTACAAGTTCCCTGGTGACACGGCACCAATCATTCGCGGATCGGCTTTGCAGGCGCTTCAAGGCGTCCAGAGCGATATCGGCGATGGCTCGATTGTGAAGCTGCTCCAGGCGTGTGACACCTTCATTCCGACTCCGGTTCGTGAAACGGATAAGCCGTTCCTGATGCCGATCGAAGACGTGTTTACGATCTCTGGTCGTGGCACGGTCGTTACCGGTCGTATCGAGCGTGGTATCTGTAAGGTTGGCGACGAAGTCGAGATCATCGGCTTTGTTGATACCCGCAAGAGCACGGTCACTGGCGTTGAGATGTTCCGCAAACTGCTCGATCAGGGCGAGGCTGGTGACAACGTTGGATGTCTGCTCCGTGGTGTGAAGCGTGAAGAGATTGAGCGTGGTCAAGTCTTGGCCAAGCCAGGCTCGATTACTCCACACAAGAAGTTCAAAGCTGAGGTCTACGTTCTAAAGAAGGAAGAAGGTGGTCGCCACACTCCGTTCTTTACGAACTATCGTCCGCAGTTCTATTTCCGAACCACGGACGTGACTGGTATTTGCCGTCTGCCGGACGGCGTTGAAATGGTTATGCCTGGCGACAACATTCAGATGGAGATCGAACTGATCACCAAAGTTGCCGTCGAGCCCCAGCTCCGCTTCGCCATTCGTGAGGGTGGTCGTACCGTGGGTGCTGGTGTTGTGACCCAGGTTATTGAGTAAGCGCCTTCGGGTAAGCGAGCGAGCTAATGACAACGCCCAAGATACGCATCAGGCTCAAAGCCTATGATCACAAACTCCTCGACCAGTCGGCCGGTGAGATTGTGGATACGGCAAAACGAACTGGAGCCAAGGTCGCGGGTCCAATTCCGCTGCCAACCCAGATCAATAAGTACTGTGTGCTGAGGTCTGTCCATATCGACAAAAAGTCGCGTGAGCAGTTCGAGATCCGAACGCATAAGCGATTGCTCGATATCCTGGAGCCGACCCAGCAGACGCTTGACGCGCTGATGAAGCTAGACTTGTCGGCGGGCGTTGATGTCGAGATCAAGACCTGATCCTAGCCTGCGTGGATAACAAACATGGCCAAGTTCGACGTTGTAAACCTACAGGGAAAGAAAGTTAGCGAGATTGAACTCGCTGATGACGTCTTTGCCGCAGAGGTTAAAGAACATGTGCTGTGGGAAGTGGTTAAGCAACAGCTTGCTTCCCGCCGTGCAGGCACTCACTGTACTCTCCGTCGTGGAGAAGTACGTGGTGGTGGAAAAAAGCCCTATCGACAGAAGGGAACTGGTAATGCCCGTCAGGGTTCAACCCGTGCACCCAATTTTGTTGGTGGAGCCAAGGTCTTCGCGCCAAAGCCGCGTGATTACGCTTACTCGGTTCCGAAGAAAGTGCGCGAAGCGGCGCTTCGTTCGGCTCTGACAGTTCGGGCGACAGAGCAGAAAATCGTTATTCTTGAAGACTTCGTGCTTCAAGGTGCGAAGACCAAGCTTGCGCAAGGAGTGCTGAGTGGCATCGGTGCATCCTCGGCGCTCGTCGTTGGCGCTGCTGATGCCGTGAATGTCAGCAAAGCGATGCGAAACTTGTCGTCGGCGAAGTTCCTTCCTCTTGAGGGACTGAATACGTACGACATTCTCAAATACCCCTCGCTGGTCCTGACTGTAAAGTCGGCCAAAACCATCGAGGCCCGTCTGTCTGCAACAGCGCAGGCTGCTGGAGGGGTGTGATGAAGCCGCATCAAATCGTAAAGCGGCCCCTTCTCACAGAGAAGGGGAGTCGTCAAAAGCAGATTGGTGAGGGCGACAGTGCCCGCGCCACTGTGTTCTTCGAAGTTCATAGCGAAGCGAATAAGGTTCAAGTTCGCCAAGCTGTTGAAGTTCTCTTCTCGGTCAAAGTTGCCGACGTACGTACAATTAACGTGCGAGGTAAGGTGAAGCGTATGGGTCGCTTTGTCGGACAGCGTTCCGATTGGAAGAAAGCCATCGTTACACTTGAGCCGGGCAATAAGATCGAGTTCTTCGAGGGCGTCTGATGGGCATCAAGATTTATAAGCCGACCTCTCCGGGTCGGCGTGGAATGACTGGTTTTGATTTCTCGGAGATTACCAAAGATTCTCCAGAGAAGAAGCTAACCAGCGGTAAGCTGCAACGTGCTGGTCGAAACAACTTCGGCCGTATCACAACGCGGTTTCATGGTGGTGGCCACAAGCGTCGCTACCGTCAGATTGACTTCCGGCGTGAAAAGACTGGCGTTCCTGCGAAAGTGGCAGCGGTCGAATACGATCCGAATCGTAGCTGTCGCATCGCTCTGCTCCATTATGCAGATGGAGACAAGCGCTACATTCTGTGCCCTGATAAGCTGAATGTCGGTGATACCGTTATCTCGGCGAACAGCGCCGATATTAAGCCGGGTAACTCGCTGCCTCTGCGTTATATTCCACTTGGAACGGCCATCCACAATGTTGAGCTGAAGATCGGTGCAGGTGGACAGCTCGTTCGTTCGGCTGGTGGCTCTGCGCAGCTAATGGCGAAAGAAGGCGACTGGGCTCAAGTTCGCCTTCCCTCTGGCGAGGTCCGTCGGGTTCACATGAGTTGCCGTGCAACGGTTGGCCAAGTTGGCAACTTGGATCATGGCAACATTCAGTGGGGTAAGGCTGGCCGCATGCGTTGGAAGGGACAGCGTCCTCACAACCGTGGCGTTGGAATGAATCCAGTCGATCACCCGATGGGTGGTGGCGAGGGTCGTTCATCAGGTGGTCGTCATCCTTGTTCTCCTTGGGGTATGCCAACGAAGGGCTACAAGACCAGGAAGAACAAAGCGACCGATAAATTCATCGTTCGTCGCCGTGGCGCAAAGGGTTAGTAACCGATGGCTCGTTCGATAAAAAAGGGACCATTCGTTGACAAGCACCTGATGGTGAAGGTGCTCGACGCTGTTAAAACCAAGAGCAAGAAAGTCATCAAGACTTGGTCGCGTCGGTCTACGATAGTTCCCGAGATGGTGGGTGTTACGTTTGCGGTTCACCAGGGCAAGAAGTTCGTCCCGGTGTTCGTGACGGAGAACATGGTCGGCCATAAGCTTGGCGAGTTTGCTCAGACGAGGACTTTCCATGGTCACTCAGGTGATCGGAAAGCCAAAGCGGCAGCGCCAGCCAAGCCAGCAGCGCCAGCCAAAAAGTAACATCGGGTCCGTCGCGAAGGAGTAAATGTGTACTTTTTCGCGATCTCTCAAAAAATCGAGTTGAATTTGGACGATCAAGCGTGGTAAGCCCACGTTCGTCCTCGTTGTTGCTCGGTGCCGGGAACTTTAGACATGGAAGCCAAAGCCGTTTGCAGGCATGTGCGAATTTCGCCCCGTAAGATGCGCGTGGTGGCCAACCTCGTGAGGGGCAAGCGAGTCGATGAAGCAATGGCGATGCTCAAGCATACGCCGAAGCGCTCGGCTGGCATCATTCGGAAACTTCTACTGTCCGCTGTGGCCAATGCAGAGAATAAGGGCACGTCGGATGTGGACTCCCTCGTGGTTCGAGGTTGTTCAATTGACAATGGACCGATTCTTAAGCGCTGGATGGCTCGCGCGATGGGTCGTGCCAACCGAATTCAGCACCGGACCAGTCACGTAACCATCGTCGTCGCAGAGTAAAAGGCAAGGGCAATGGGCCAGAAAACGCATCCGACCGGATTCCGCCTCGGTGTCATTAAGAGCTGGAGCTCAAAGTGGTACGAGGAAAAGAACTATGCAAAGTGGCTCCACGAGGACGTCAAGCTCAAGAGCGAGATCAAGAAAAAGCTGAGCCACGCCGGAATCGCGGGAGTAGAGATCGAGCGAGCGGCTAACAAGGCCAAGATCAACATCTATACCGCACGACCAGGCATCGTGATTGGTAAGCGCGGCGCGGGTGTTGAGCAGCTGAAAAAAGAAATTCAGGCGCTCACCGATAACGAAGTCTTCCTGAACATTCAGGAAGTTCGTAAGGCTGAAATCAATGCTCAGTTGGTTGCTGAAAATATTGCAACCCAGCTTGAACGCCGCGTTGCCTTTCGTCGTGCAATGAAGAAGGCGATTCAGACCGCGATGAAGTTCGGCGCCAAGGGTATTCGTGTTGCTTCGTCGGGTCGTCTTGGCGGTGCTGAGATGGCTCGATATGAGTGGTATCGCGAAGGACGTGTGCCTCTTCACACGCTTCGTGCTGATATTGACTTCGGCTTTGCCCAAGCATACACCACATATGGCGTCATTGGCGTCAAGTGCTGGATCTTCAAGGGCGAAGTGCTGCCGGTTCGTGGTGGGGCAGCAGTGACCCGCGCCTCGTGAGCCGGGCGCTGAGTTGCTTTACAGAGGCTGTTACTTAGGAATCTTGGAGCCCGTTCATGTTATCGCCCAAGAGAACGAAATTCCGCAAAGCCATGAAGGGTCGGACCTGTGGTCTGGCCAAGGGTGGCAACACGGTTTCCTTCGGTGACTTTGGTCTTCAGGCTGCTGAGCCAGGTTGGATTACCGCTCGTCAGATTGAAGCTGCGCGTATTGCGATTTCTCGCCACATCAAGCGTGGTGGAAAAGTCTACATCCGCATTTTCCCGGATAAGCCGACGACCAAGAAGCCTGCTGAAACCCGAATGGGTAAAGGCAAAGGCAACAACGAAGATTGGGTGGCCGTTGTGCGTCCCGGTCGCGTGATGTATGAACTGGAAGGTGTTAGCGAGGAACTTGCTCGTGAAGCGTTCCGGTTGGCTCACCATAAGCTCCCGATTGGAACTCGCTTTGTTGCGCGGGATCAAGGAGGCGTCTGATGAAGGTCTCTGCTGCACTGCGTGAGATGCGAGAGTCCGCGCCTGCGGAGCTCGATGGTCGATTGGGGCGACTTGAGGAGCAGCTTTTTAAGCTTCGTATCAAGCACGCGACCAATCAGCTTGAGAATTTGAGTCAGATCCGTGCGACTCGACGCGAGATCGCTCGAGTGATGACAATCATGGCGGAACGTCGCAAGGGGAACAAGTAAGCCATGGACAGCAATAATCAAAGTCCTGCCGTTAAGCAGGAGCGTGGCAACCGCCGTAAGATGGTGGGTGTCGTCACATCCGATAAGATGGATAAGACCGTGGTTGTGGTCGTAACCCGTCGGGTTCGTGATGCTAAGTTTGGCAAGTTTGTGACCAAGCGCTCCAAGTACAAGGCTCACTCCGCTGACAATGGCGCTCACGTTGGGGACAAGGTGCTCATTATTGAGTCTCGTCCTCTCTCCAAAGAGAAGCGCTGGCGTGTGATTGAGCTTCTCGAGAAGGCTCGGCGCGTCTAAGCCGTACCAAGGTTGGGTGATTAGCCATGATCCAAATGACTACCGTCCTCGATGTTGCCGATAACTCTGGTGCAAAAAAAGTGTTTTGCATCAAAGTGCTTGGCGGCTCGCGGCGAAAGTATGCCTCGGTCGGCGACGTGATTGTCGTCTCCATCAAAGAGGCCCTTCCGAACTCAAAAGTCAAGAAGGGCGATGTAGCCCGTGCTGTGATTGTGCGCACCGCAAAAGAGGTGGCGCGTCCTGACGGCAGCTATATCCGGTTTGACACCAACTCAGCTGTGTTGGTCAACAAAGAAAACGAGCCGATTGGAACTCGTATCTTTGGGCCGGTTGCTCGTGAACTCCGCGCTAAGAAGTTCATGAAGATCATTTCGCTTGCGCCGGAGGTTCTGTAATGGAGCGCATTCGTAAGGGCGATCTCGTCGAGGTGATTGCTGGAAAAGAGAAAGGCAAGCGTGGTCGCGTCATCAAGATCATCCACAAGGCCGATGCCAACGACAGTCGCGTTGTCATTGAACGCCTTCAGATGGTTAAGCGACATACGAAGCCTTCGCAGCAAAATCAACAAGGCGGAATCGTGGAGAAGGAAGGCTCTGTCCATATCTCCAATGTGATGCCGGTTGATCCTCAGACGGATAAGCCAACCCGTGTTCGGGTTTTGGTCAAAGATGGAGCAAAACAGCGCGTTGCGAAGAGCGGCGCGGTGATTGAGGCTCAAAGCTAGAACAACTGACAGTTCGGGTCCTGCCGAGTTTTTTGGGGCTCGCAGAAGCGAACGGAGTCAAATACCGATGGCCGACGACAAGAAAAAAGAAGGCGCCAAAGCTGCAAAGCCTGCTGCTCCCGCTGCAGGAAACAAAGGTGCTGCAAAGCCAGCAGCTGGACGCAGATCTGCAGACAAGACAAGCAAGTCAGAGACTGCTCCGGGTCCTGAAATTCAGCGAACCGAACCGCCGCGTGTTAAGTCGCTGTATGACAAAGAAGTGATCGCTAAGCTCCAGAAGGAGTTTGGTTACAAGAACCCGAATCAAGTCCCCAAGCTGGTGAAGATCACCCTGAATATGGGACTAGGTGAGGCAATTGGTAACCCCAAGGTCATTGATTCGGCCATCGAAGAACTTCGCCTCGTTTCCGGTCAGTCTCCGGTTGTGACCAAAGCCAAAAAGTCTATCGCTACGTTTAAGCTGCGCGAGGGACAGAAGATTGGCGCGATGGTTACTCTGCGTCGCGAGAAGATGTGGGAGTTCTTTGACCGATTCGTCAGCTTCGCACTCCCCCGTGTGCGTGACTTTAAGGGTGTTTCCCCGCGTGCTTTCGATGGCCGTGGAAACTACTCGGTCGGTATCCGTGAACAGATCATCTTCCCCGAGATCAACTACGACAAGATCGACAAGATCAAGGGTCTCAACATTTCCATTGTGACCACCGCGCGCACTGACGAAGAAGGACGTGCTCTGCTGCGGTACCTTGGTATGCCTTTCAGGAGCTAACATGGCGCGTCTTTCCAAGGAATGGCGAGCGGAGAACGACGTCTTCAAGTTCAAGAAGGTCGATAAGAACGGCAATGTCAGTTCGGTGCGACAGCGCAATCGTTGCCCGCTCTGTGGTCGTCCGCGAGCCTTCATGCGGAAGTTCCAGATGTGCAGAATCTGCTTCCGGAAGATGGCTCTGCGTGGTGAAATCCCCGGTGTTGTGAAGTCGAGCTGGTAAACAAATGACGGATCCAATCGGCGATATGCTAACCAGAATCCGCAACGGCATCTTGTCTCGCAAAGACAAGGTTGAAATTCCGGCCTCGAACCTGAAGGAACGGGTTGCCGAGTTGTTGCGGGACGAAGGATATGTTGACGCAGTCACGCGGAGTGACTCTGATACCGGCAGTGTCCTATCGGTGACGCTCCGGTACGGGGCTGACAACCAGAGTGCGATTCAGGCCTTGCGGCGAATTTCGCGTCCTGGACAGCGTAAGTACGTCAGCAGTGACAGTATTCCCAAGGTTCGCTCTGGCCTTGGCTTGTCGATCCTCTCGACTTCGCGTGGTGTTATGACTGATCGTCAAGCGCGCAAGTTGGGTGTAGGCGGCGAGTTGCTTTGTGAGGTCTGGTAATGTCTCGCATTGGCAAACTTCCAGTCCTCGTTCCCTCCGGCGTCAATGTAACCATCAAGGATTCATTGATTACGGTGAAGGGTCCAAAGGGCGAACTGAAGCGCAAAATTCCCGTCGGCGTTTCAGCTAAGCTTGAGTCCGGTCAACTCCATGTGACGCGTGCGGCTGATGGTCGAGACGAGCGTGCTCGTCACGGACTTCTTCGTGCATTGGTTGCGAACATGGTCAAAGGCGTGTCGGAAGGATACACCCGGCAGCTTGAAATCAATGGCGTTGGCTATCGTGTGGAAGTAACGGGTTCCAAGCTAAACCTGGTTGTTGGTCTCTCTCATCCTGTTGAACTCACGCTTCCGGCGGGAGTTGCTGCGAAGAGCGAAAAGGCCAAGAGCACAGTCAATCCGGGTCAGGATGCGGTTCTCCTGACGCTGTCTGGTAGCGACAAAGAGCTTATTGGGCAGCTTGCTTCCAAGATTCGCAACACGCGGCCGCCGGAGCCTTACAAGGGCAAAGGCATCAAGTATTTCGAGGAAAAGCTCAAGCGTAAGGTCGGCAAGACCGGAGCGAGCTAACCGGGCTCGGGTGAAATCATGGCTACGAAGGAAAACGCACGCCTCAAGCGGAAGCAGTCCATCCGCAAGCGCATCTCGGGCTCGGTCGAGCGTCCTCGACTGTCGGTGTATCGGTCCACTCAGCACATTTATGTGCAGGTGATTGATGATTCTGACAGCGCGAAGAGCAATACGCTTGTTGCCTCATCGAGTCTAGACCCGTCGCTTTCTGAGTCCCTCAAGGGTCTGAAGAAGCGAGATCAGGCCAAGCAGGTTGGCAAAAAGATTGCCGAGCTTTGTCTGGCCAAGGGAATTGACAAGGTCGTCTTCGACCGTAACGGCTTTATTTACCACGGTCGCGTCTCTGCTTTGGCAGAGGGAGCGCGCGAGGGTGGCCTCAAGTTCTAGGAGTCTGTCGTGGCGATCAACGTAAATGAGGTCGGCGAGCTCAAGGACCGTGTTGTATACATCAACCGCGTCGCCAAAGTAGTGAAGGGCGGCCGTCGGTTCAGCTTTTCTGCGCTGGTTGTGGTTGGTGACGAAAACGGTCACGTCGGTGCAGGCCTTGGTAAAGCCAATGAAGTGCCTGAGGCAATTCGGAAGGCGACAGATCAGGCAAAGAAGAACCTGTTCAAGATTCCGCTGAAGGATGGACGAACCATTCCTCATGATGCACTCGGAATTTTTGGAGCAGGCAAGGTGCTGATTCGTCCGGCGTCTCCTGGTACTGGTGTTATCGCTGGTGGCGCGGCTCGTGCTATCGTCGAAGTTGCTGGTATCAAGGACATTCTGACGAAGAGCATCGGAACGTCGAATCCGCACAACGTGATTCACGCAACGGTGGAAGCGCTTCAGCAACTTCGCGATCCGCATGAAGCGGCGCGTCGTCGTGGCAAGACGCTGGAAGAGATCCTGTAGCGCAGCGAGGAATTACGATGGCGCTTAAACTGAAAGTTACGTTGGTCCGTAGTGCAATCAGTCGTCCTGAAGTTCAGCGACGTACGATTAAAGCATTAGGACTTACCAAGTTGAACAAGTCGCGGGTTCTCCCGGACAACCTGGCTGTGCGAGGCATGATTCGCTCGGTTTCGCACCTTGTCCAAGTGGAAGTGGTTGAGTAGGTTCACCATGGGAACTTCTTTACATACACTAGCTCCCAATCCCGGTGCCAACCGTCCGAAGAAGCGCCTAGGTCGCGGCCATGGCTCGGGTCTGCACAAGACCTCGGGTAAAGGTACCAAGGGTCAGAAGGCTCGCACGGGTCACCACGGTATTCCCAAGCCGGGATTTGAAGGTGGTCAAACGGCGATGGCTCGCCGTCTGCCGAAGCGTGGATTCAACAATCCCTTCCGCAAAGATATCTTTGCGGTCAATCTTGGTGACATCGCCGCTCGCTTCGAGACACCAGGTGTTGCTGTTGGGATTGATGACCTGAAGAGTGCGGGACTTGTTCCCCGCGCCGCCAAGCTGGTAAAGGTACTCGGTGAAGTGCGCGATGGTCAGAAGCTTGCTGACAAGTTGACTGTTAGTGCGCACTACATTTCGGCTTCCGCAAAAGAGAAGCTGCTCGCAGTGAAGGGTTCCTTCAATGCAGTGGCTGTTCGTGTGAAAGCCACCAGCGCAGAGTAGCCATCAGCTCGTCCGTCGCGCTGACTCGCAGAAAGCAGAGACATGGCGTCCAGCATCGCCAACATCGCCAAGATTCCGGAGCTCAGGCGGCGAATCCTCCTGACTCTGGTTCTCCTCGCTGTTTATCGCGTAGGAGTGTTCGTGTCGGTTCCCGGTGTGAACCGTCAGGTCATGAAGGATATGGTCAAGGCGGCCTCAGGGTCGTTTCTTGGTCTATTTAACATGTTCTCTGGTGGTGCCCTGGAGCAGATGTCTATCTTTGCGTTGGGCATCATGCCCTACATCAGCGCGTCGATCATTCTACAACTGCTTACCGTTGTCATTCCCGCGCTTGATCGCTTGAACAAAGAAGGCGAGCAAGGTCGTAAGCAGATCAACCAGTATACGCGATATGGAACGATTGTCATCTCGATGGTGCAGGCGTTCTTTATCGCACGATATCTGGAGTCGTCTAGCCGTACCCAGTTTGGTTCAGTTGTGGCAGATCCTGGTCTTGGCTTCGAGCTTCTGACCATGCTGACGCTTACGACTGGAACTGCCTTTATCATGTGGCTGGGAGAGCAGATCACCGAGCGTGGCATCGGTAATGGAATGTCGCTGATTATCTTCGCCGGAATCGTGGCAAGGTTTCCAGATGCACTGGTTCAGCTACTCCAAAAGTCGTCTGGTCAGGGAGACATGACGGTCTTTGATTTGCTGGTGATCGCAGGGATCGTGGTTGCGGTGATTGCGGCAATCATCTTTTTCGAGCGTGGATACCGCAAGATTCCAGTTCAGTACGCCAAACGCGTCGTGGGACGGAAAGTCTATGGTGGTCAGAGCTCGCATCTTCCGCTGAAGATCAATGTGGCTGGCGTGATACCCCCAATTTTTGCATCGTCGATTCTGCTGTTTCCTGCGCAGCTGGCTGGCTTCGTCCAGTCGTCGTGGATGCAGCGAGCGGCTGATGTGCTCAATCCGGGTGACTGGCGTTATAACACGCTGTATGTGGGACTCATTATCTTCTTCTGTTACTTCTATACAGCGGTGACCTTCAATCCGGTCGATATCGCTGATAACATGAAGAAGTACGGTGGCTTTATCCCTGGGATTCGTCCTGGAAAAAAGACTGCCGAGTACATTGACCGAGTGCTTACGCGATTGACACTTGGTGGTGCGCTCTATATCTCGGCTGTTTGTGTGCTCCCGACGTTCCTTCAGCAGAAGTTCAAGGTTCCGTTCTACTTTGGTGGAACCTCGCTGCTTATCGTCGTTGGTGTTGCGCTTGATACGGTTCAGCAGATTGAGAGTCATCTCATTACCCGAAACTACGAGAACGTCACCGGTCCGAAAGGTCCTCGGATTCGGGGTCGTATCCCACGGGCTCGCTAGCAGCGTACAGCTCATCGCTGTGAGTGGTGACGATGCAACAAAACATCTATTTGCTTGGTGCTCCAGGTGCAGGCAAGGGAACGCAAGCTGAGCTTCTCGCGAAGAAGCTTGGGATTCCTCAACTCTCGACTGGTGAGATGCTTCGTAGCGCTCGACTAGAAGGAAGTGAGTTGGGTAAACGCGTCGCTGCGATCATGGACGCTGGCAAGCTGGTGTCTGATGATGTTGTCATTGCGTTGGTAGAACAACGATTGTGCCGTCCTGACCATCAAAATGGTGTGATTCTAGACGGCTTTCCGAGGACGATACCTCAAGCAGAAGCACTGGATGCTCTCTTTGCGCGTGCTGGTCGTTCTGCACTGAAGGTTATCGCTATTGATGTGCCCGCCGATGAGATTCGTCGTCGGCTATCGGGCCGTCGTTGGTGTACGACTTGTAAAAAGACCTATCACATCACGGACAATCCGCCGCCGGACGGTCCAAGCTGCGAGGGAATCGGAACGTGCCGCCTTGAGGTTCGTTCTGATGACAAACCCGAAGCCGTTGAAAAGCGGCTGCAGACTTACGAAGAGCAAACGTCTCCGCTCCTGGCTTACTACCGAGGAAAAGGAGCGTTCTATTCGGTAAATGGCACTGGAAAGATCAGTGATATTTTCTCAGCGGTCATGTCATGCCTGTCGGCGTAGGATGCTGCTGAGCGTTACTTACCCTTGTTGAATCGATGAAAATTTTCTTCAAGACCAAGTCCGAAATCGAAAAGATGCGCGACGTGAACCAAGTGGTGAGCGACGTGCTGGATTTGGTTGAGGAGAATTGTCGTCCGGGAGTCAGCACGGCTGAGCTCAATGAGCTCGCGGATCGGGCCCTTAAAAAAGCTGGAACAACATCGGCCTTTCTAGGGTACAGTCGGCCTCCTTATCCGGCTGTGATCTGTACGTCGATCAACGACGTGGTGGTTCATGGAATTCCCCGTCGAGATGCAGTGTTAAAGCCTGGCGACATCATCGGAATTGACTTTGGTGTCTTCAAAAATGGCTTCTGTGGCGACTCGGCGCGGACGGTGATGATTGGTGAAGTTTCTCCCGACGCCAAGAATCTGGTGTTATCGACGCGTGAAGCGCTCAGATTGGCCATCGATCGGTGTATACCGGGTAATCGGTTGCAAGACATTGGCTGGGCGGTGCAGTCGTTTGTCGAGCCGCTTGGCTTCTCAGTCGTTCGTAAGTTTGTTGGCCATGGAATTGGCCGAGCAATGCATGAAGATCCGCAGGTACCAAACTACGGCGAGCCGAACAAAGGTCTGCGGTTAAAAGAGGGTATGGTCTTGGCGATCGAGCCCATGGTCAACGCGGGTGGCTATGACATCGATGTTCTCGACGACGGCTGGACAGCTGTTACGAAGGATGGGTCGTTGTCTGCTCACTTCGAGCACTCCATTGCGATCACCGAAAATGGGCCTCAAATGTTGAGCCGCTGGTAAACTCTCGACGGAGACGATGCAAGCTTCTTAAGATTGCATTTTTCTTGCAATAGCGTGGATTTCGGGCTAAACAAGGCCCCCTAGGTCGCGACCCTAGCTCTCGGTCGCGTCGGAGACAAAGACGATGAAGGTCAGAGCGTCGGTCAAAAAAATCTGTGAGAAGTGCAAAGTCGTGCGTCGCAAGGGCGTCGTGCGAGTGATTTGTGAGAACACGCGCCACAAGCAGCGTCAAGGCTAAACGATAGGCAGAGGAACTCGATATGGCTCGTATCGCTGGCGTAGACCTTCCGCGCAACAAGCGGATGGAGATCGCACTGACGTATATTTACGGCATTGGCAAGGCTCTCTCTGTTGAGATCCTGAACCGTGCTGGCGTCGCTCTAGACAAGCGGTCTGACGATCTTGAGGAAGCTGAGATCCGCAAGATTCGTGACGTAATCGAAGCAGACTTCAAGGTAGAAGGCGATCTTCGACGCGAGGTGTCTATGAACATCAAGCGTCTGATGGATTTGGGCTGCTACCGTGGTCTGCGTCATCGTCGTGGTCTCCCGGTGCGAGGCCAGCGTACTCACACCAATGCTCGTACTCGCAAGGGTCCGCGTAAGGGTGGTCTGGCTCGCAAGAAGCCGGCAGGAGCGTAAGAAAGAACCATGTCGCAGCAGCCAAAGAGCAAGGTTAAGAAGAAGGTCAAGAAGAACGTCCAGAGCGGCGTTGCTCACATTCAATCGACCTTCAACAACACCATCGTGACCATCACTGATGTATCTGGAAATGTGATTTCCTGGTCGTCTGCTGGTGTTCGTGGATTCAAGGGGTCGCGCAAGTCCACCCCATTTGCCGCCCAGTTGGCCGCTGAAGATGCAGCCAAGAAGGCGATCGAGCACGGCATGCGGACCGTTTCGGTCTATGTAAATGGGCCGGGAGCGGGTCGTGAATCTGCTCTGCGTGCATTGCAGTCTGCTGGTTTCCGCGTCAGCCTGATTCGCGACATCACGCCGATTCCTCACAACGGTTGTCGGCCTCCGAAGCGTCGTCGAGTCTAGTACCAAATACGGTCAGCAGTGGCACCGGACACTGACTCACAGGTTGTGGAATCACCAAGTTGCTTCCTGATAGTGAGTAGAAGCCGGGCCAGCAGCCTGAGACGCTGCACTGCAGGCGATAACGAAAGCGTCATTGAGAAGAAGAGAGAACCATGGCTCGGTACATCGGTCCTGTTTGTCGGCTTTGCCGACGCGAGGATATGAAGCTGTTTCTGAAGGGAGACCGCTGCTACACCGAAAAGTGTGGCCAAGAGCGCCGCGCGTATGCTCCTGGTCAGCACGGTCAGAACAATCGTCGTCGAAGCAAAACTTCGGACTACGGCGAGCAGCTTCGTGAGAAGCAGAAGGTCAAGCGTATCTACGGCATCGCCGAGCGCCAGTTTCGTGGATATTATTTCCGCGCGAACCGGATGAAGGGCGTGACGGGTGAGAACCTTCTCATGCTTCTCGAGCGTCGCCTTGACAACGTTGTTTACCGCCTGGGCTTTGCGAGCGATCACGCAGAAGCGCGCCAACTTGTTCGGCACGGACACTTCTCGGTGAATGGCTCGCGAGTAGATATTCCTTCGTACTTGGTGAAGGCCAATGACGAAGTCCTGGTCCGCGAGAACAGCAAGAAGATCAAGCGGATTGGTGAGAGCCTAGCGGCGGTTGATCGCCGTGGTGTGCCACAGTGGCTCGAAGTGGATAAGGACAACTTCCGAGGGAAGGTGAAGTCTTTGCCCGCGCGTGAAGACTTTACGATGCCGATCCGTGAGCAACTGATCGTCGAGCTTTACTCGAAGTAATCGCTCTTCTTGGAGACAAGCAAGATGGCTACCGCGCAGGCAAGTGTGCCGACCTATGCTCGCAATTGGCGCGAGCTAATCCGCCCCAAGATGCTGGAGGTGGATCGCGAGACCCTCACCCCAACGTATGGCCGTTTTTCTTGCGAGCCACTCGAGCGTGGGTTTGGCACGACCCTTGGCAACGGCCTTCGCCGGGTGCTCCTGTCATCGCTTCAGGGCGCAGCAATCTGCGCGGTTAAGATCGAGGGAGCGCTGCACGAGTTCCAGACTCTGCCGGACGTTGTTGAAGACGTAACCGACATTGTTCTGAACCTGAAGGATGTGCTCATCAAGATCCACGATTCGAAGCCACGCACGCTTCGGATTGACAAAGACGGCGAGGGCGAAGTCACAGCCGGTGACATCGTTCGGAGCGAGGGCGTCGAAATCCTCAATCCATCCCATCACATTGCGACGGTGTCGCGTGGTGGCAAGCTTCACGCTGAGCTGCTGGTCCAGATGGGTCGCGGTTATGTTTCGGCAGAGCGCAACAAGCAGCCGAACATGCCGATCGGGATGATTCCCATCGACGCGCTGTTTTCACCGATCAAAAAGGTGAACTACGTCGTTACCAACGCTCGTGTTGGTCAGCAGACGGACTACGATAAGCTGACGCTCGAAGTGTGGACCGATGGCTCGGTCAAGCCCGAAGATGCGGTTGGCTATGCGGCCAAGATCCTCAAGGATCAGCTCACCATCTTCATCAACTTTGAAGAGACGTACGAGCCGCTCGATGAACCCGTTTCGGAAGAGCAGAGCAAGCTGAACGAGAACCTCGACAAGTCGGTTGAGGAACTTGAGCTGTCGGTTCGCTCGGCCAATTGTTTGCAGAATGCCAACATTCGCTACATCGGTGAGCTGGTGCAGCGCAGTGAGGCGGAGATGCTGAAGACCAAAAACTTTGGTCGGAAGTCTCTCAAAGAGATCAAAGAGATCCTGGCCGAGATGAACTTGTCGCTGGGAATGAAGCTCGAAGGCTGGGAAGCGCCGTCGAGCCGCAACAAGCTGTAAGAACGCGCAGAGACAAACACAATGCGTCACCAAAAATCTGGCAGAACGTTTGGCCGCAAGGCCGATCACCGGAAGGCGCTGTGGTCGAATATGGTTTCGTCGCTCATCCAGGCTGAGCGAATCCAGACTACAGACATCAAGGCCAAGGAACTGCGTCGCTTTGCAGAGCCGGCCATTGCTTGGGCTGTCTCGGTGGGCCCACTGCTGAGCAAGGATCGAGAGAAGCGCACCGACGAAGAGAAGACTCGCATCGTTCATGCGATGCGGATGGCGCAGCGGATCGTGAAGAACCGCGAAGCGCTAAACAAGCTCTTCGGTGAACTGGGACCGCGCTACGCGAGCCGACACGGTGGCTACCTTCGCATCATCAAGAAGGGCTTCCGTCACGGCGATGCGGCTCCAGTGTCGATCGTCGAGTTGGTGGATCGTCCCGAAGCCGAAGCTCCGGCGAAGTAAACCCTATCCTCTCTGGAGGAAGGAAAGCCCACGTCAGTTGCTCTCGAGAAGAGCGAGGCGTGGGTTTTTGATTTTGCGGAGGGGAAGGAAAGCCCACGTCAGTTGCTCTCGAGAAGAGCGAGGCGTGGGTTTTTGATTTTGAGGACGGGAAGGAAAGCCCACGTCAGTTGCTCTCGAGAAGAGCGAGGCGTGGGTTTTTGATTTGTTGGTTTTGTCTACAAGGCCTGCGTGTGTGAGCGTCTCTGTGATGGCTGGCGCCGCGCTTGGTGGTGAGTGGGCCGTGTCTGGTGGTTGCGCGAGCCGTGTTCGGTCGCAGGTCTGACTGCGGCGCACAGTCGGAGCCAGTGGGCGGTGTGCGCTACTCGCGGATGGAATCGGACGCTTCGGGCTGATCGGCGGCTTGCTGCTCACGCTGATGCAGTTCTTCCAGCGCTTGCAGGCGCTGAAGTCGCCTGACGAGCCACGGAGCAACATCCGGGTCGCGTAGCTGTGCGAGCAGCGCGGGATGCTGCACGGTGAGCTCATTTTCGACGCGACCGCTCTGGGTCCGTGTGATCAGCAGATGCACGCCGGGTTCAGAGGTCGGCCTCCTTTCGATCCACAGCGCAAGCTCTTCATCCGGCGACAAGGTCACAAGCTGCGGGCGCTGCGAGCGCGGCAGATCCAGCTCATTTAGCGGGGCCGGAATCGTCGAGACTTGCAGCTGCGGCTTGGTTTCGATGAGCATCTGTCCCCACAGATAGCGCTGTCCCTCTCCGATCCAGCGTCCGGCTGTTGGCTCCGTGTTCGCCAGCCCGATCTGCACAAGCTGCTCGATGTTGGCTTCCACCAGCGTAGCGTGCCCCGTGCTGCCGCTGAAACAGATCCCGATGCGAGGCTTTTTGACCGGCTGGAGATCGCAGCGATCAAACGAAAGCGGTGGCCATGACAGCCAGCTGGTCGCGTGCAGCAGCGTGCGTCCGTCTTCTTGGGACAGCTGAAGCTGCGGCTTTTGCTTGTGCTTGGCGAGCGTCGCGAACGTGCTCTGCTCTGGCAGCCACTGATCGCCACACAGCGCGATGAACGCAAACGGCGCTGCCAGGATCATGGCGGTAAGTGGTAAGCGCGAATACCAAGGCCGCAGATTGTGCGGATCGGACATCGTTTGGTCCTCTTCCGTCTAGCTTAGCAGCGACGGCTTCTGCTGCGCAAAGTGACCCACTGAAATGGCAGGTCAGACCGGACTGCGGATAGCTAGATGTAGCCATTCATACAGAAAACGGTCGAAGGAATCGCCGACACGCGGGAAAATAGCCCGGATCATTCGGCGGAGGAGACGAATTCAATGGGGGCAGCACGCGTTGTGGGAAGTTCTTTGGGACTGGCTTGCTTGCTCTGCTGGGCCACGGCAGAAGCGACCAGCAGGCCGGTACTGGTGAAAGCGGGGCAGCTTCTCGATGTGCGGACAGGCGTCTTGCATGCCAAGCAAGCGCTGCTCATCGAAAACGAGCGCATCAAAGAGGTCGGCCCTGAGGCACAGATTCTGGCTCATGCTCCGTCCGGGGTTCAGTTGATCGACCTGGGCGGCTACACGGTGCTGCCGGGGCTGATCGATGCGCACACGCACCTGACCTATCGAGTAGACGTGGCAAGCTACGAGTGGCTGGGCGTGTCGGTGCCTCGGGAAGCGCTGCTGGGGGCCAAGCATGCACGCGCGACGCTTCAAGCTGGCTTTACGACCGTGCGGAACCTGGGCGCACGCGGCTATGCCGATGTGGCGCTGCGCGATGCGATCCAAGCCGGAGACGTCCCAGGCCCGCGCATGCAAGTGTCGGGACCGGCGATCGGCTCGACGGGCGGGCACATGGACTCGAACCTTCTTCCGTATGCGTTTCGCTATAGCGAAGAAGGCATTGCCGACGGTCGCGATGGTGTAATCCGCAAGGTTCGCGAGGTGGTCAAGTACGGCTCCGAAGTGGTCAAGGTCGCGGTCACCGGCGGTTTTCTATCGGTTGGAACCAGTCCAAACAGCGGTCAGTACAGCGATGACGAGCTGAGCGCACTCGTCGCAGAAGCGAAGCGACTGGGCAAGCCGGTGGCGGCACACGCGCATGGAACGATCGGGATCAAGCAAGCGGTTCGGGCGGGCGTGGACTCGATCGAGCACGGCACCGAGCTAGACGACGAGTGCATTCAGCTGATGAAAGCGCGCGGTACGTACCTGGTTCCCACCGTGTTTCTGTGGTCGCATTTTCCTGAAAACGCGCGTCCGCCCGAGGTTCCGCAAGAAAAAGCAGAGAAAGCGCGCGAAATGGCCCCTGCTGCCAAGCGAAACCTCGCCAAAGCGGTGAAAGCGGGCGTAAAGATCGCGCTGGGAACCGACTCATCGGTGTATCCGCACGGCATGAACGGTCATGAGTTCGGCGCGCTGGTGGAGTTGGGCATGTCGCCGCTCGGATCGATTCAGGCCGCCACAGTGAACGCAGCGGCGCTTCTGCGCTGGAGCGATCGGGTCGGTGAGCTGAAGCCGGGCCTATATGCCGACTTGGTGGCGGTGCCGGTCAATCCGCTGACCAATGTGCGTGTTCTGGAAAACATTCCGTTTGTGATGAAAGGCGGCGCGGTGGTCAAAGACGAGCGACCGAGCGCAACCTGTACACCCGGAGCGACAACGTCCTTCGCACCACCGCAAGAGGACGGTACGCTGCGCCTGCATGGACTTACTGGTATTTCTTTGCTTCCTGCTGTCGGGCGGCTCGGGGCTCTTGTTCGAGGTGCTGTGGACGCGGGAATTGCAGCTGGTGTTTGGCTCCACCACGCTGGCCATGTCAACGGTGCTGTCGGTGTTTATGGGCGGACTTGCGCTGGGCAGCCTGATCGGAGCGCGGCTTGCTGGCAAGGTTAAGCGACCGCTCATCGCCTACGCGCTGGTCGAAGCGGGCGTCGGTCTGTATGCGCTGATCTTGCCGCTCTTGCTCGCTCGCTATCCGGCGCTGAACTCGTTTTTGTGGAAAGCCGTCGGAGATCACTTCGTCCTGCTGTCGATCTTGCGCTTTTTCGCGACGGCGCTGGCGCTGATTGTCCCGACGACTCTGATGGGCGCGACGCTGCCGCTTCTGTCGCAGTATGTCTCTCGACGACACAGCGGAATCGTCGGTGCATCGGTACAGATCGGGACGCTGTTTGCGATGAACACGACGGGCGCGGTGGTTGGCACGTTTGTCTCAGGATTTTGGCTGTTGCCGAGGCTGGGCGTGTCAAAGACGAACCTGATCGGTGCAGGAACCAACCTGACGCTGGCTGTGCTCATCATCGTCGGAAGTGTGCTGTGGAATCGTCGTCGTGCGAGCCTGGATGCTGCGGATTTGGTGCGCAGCGACGCGGACGAGGTGGCCGACGAAGCGCATCCGGACGAAGCAGATGCAGCGTCGATGGATGTCGCAGCGGAACAGCCCAGCTCGCCGCTGCGGAGACGACTTGCGGTGCTGTCGTATGCGATCTCCGGCGGAACCGCGATGATCTATCAAGTGCTGTGGACGCGGGCGCTGGCGATCATCATTGGCTCGTCGGTGTATTCGTTCACGCTGATCCTGCTCGCGTTTCTGATCGGGCTGGCGGCGGGTGCGGCGGTGCTGACGAAGCTGCTCCATCGGATTCGGCGTCCAATGCTGTGGCTCGGAGTCCTGCACGCAGTGACGCTGTTGGCCGTCGGATACTCGTATCTGGTGTTCGATCGACTGCCGGGCTTGTTCTTGATGATCCTGCGCTCGCGACAGCTGGGCGTCGATGAGCTTTTATCGATCCAGTTCGGTCTGTCGGCGCTGGCAATCTTACCGGCGACGCTGGCAATGGGCGGAGTGATGCCGCTCACGATGCGCATTTATACCGGAAGCTCCGACGGAGCTGGGCACGATGTGGGCATTGCGTATGCGCTGAACACGCTCGGGTCGATTGTTGGATCGTTTGCGGCGGGATTTTTGGTGCTGCCGGGACTTGGACTTCAGCGCGGGCTGCTCGGTGGAGCGCTCGTGACGGCGGGACTGTCGGCGCTGCTGTTGTGGTTTGCCGAGTCCGCTTCGTCGCCCAGTTCGTCTGAAAATCAGGATCCAGTGCCATCGTCGCAGCCTGGATCCTCGTCGCAAAACAGGCTGGTACCGATCGCGCTGGCGCTGACGGTGATGATGCTGGCGACGACGTTTGCGTATCTGTCACCGCGCTGGAACCTGACGCACTTTGCGGCGGGACTGTTTCGGGTGTCGGTGGCTCGCTCGGTGGTGCGACTGCACAATCGACCTCTGCCGGACCTTTTGTATTACAAAGACGGGATTGCGACGACGGTGTCGGTCGAGCGCTGGGGCAAGACGATCGCGCTCAAGAACAACGGCAAGGTCGATGCCTCAAACTCCGACGACATGGGCACGCAGATCATGGTCGGGCTGATGCCGCTTTTGTGGCATCCGACGGCGCTGGAGAAGCCTCCGCGTGTGGCGGTCGTCGGTTACGGATCGGGCGTGACGATCGGTGCGGTGACGCAGTTTCCGATCGCGCATGCCGATGTCGTCGAGCTAGAGCCAGCGGTCGTCGAAGCAGGTGATCGTTTTTTTGCCGAAGTCAGCCATCTGCCCAGCAAAGATCCGCGTGTGAACGTGATCATCGGCGACGGGCGAAACTTCATGACGCAGTCGCAGGATCGCTACGACGTGATCGTCAGTGAGCCGTCGAATCCGTGGATCACCGGCGTGTCGAACCTGTTTACGATCGATTACTGGAAGCTGGCGAAGAGCCGACTGGCCGACGACGGAGTGTTCTGTCAGTGGGCTCAGCTGTATGAGCTGTCGCCGGTGAACATCAAGACGCTGCTGCGCAGCTTTGCCAGCGTGTTTCCGTATACGTATGTGTTTACGTCGGAATATGGCTCCAGCGACATGATCTTGGTGGCGAGTCAGAAGCCGCTGCCGCTCGATCTGCGACGACTGCGAAAAAACTTTGCGGTTCCGTCGCTGCGCGCCGAGCTGTCACGGGCTGGAATCGATCGCGCCGAAGAAGTGCTGGCGGATCTGCTGCTGACGCCTGATGAGCTGTCCGCTTTTTCCGTCGGTGGATCTATCAATACCGATGACAATGCGCGGATCGAGTTCGCTGCGCCTCGGGACTTGCTGGGTTATATGCGTCACGAATCGTCGGTGCCGCGTGTTCACAGCAACGACTGGATGTACGGACGGTTTGAGCGCTATCTCATCGGGCATGGGCTGCCGTTTGATGATGCGCCCGCTTGGCTGCGTGAGGAATCGAGCGATGGGCGACGGGCGGATGTCTACGCGGCGCTCGGTCGGGCGCTGCTGATGCGGGGCAAGCGCAAGGCGGCGGCGCGGCTGCTCAATCGATCGCTCGGTATCGGTGGGGGCACAGCGACGGACGAGCTGGCGCGGCTGCTCGTGATGTTTGGACCGCGCAGCGCGACGGAGCACGAAGAACCGCTGAGCCAGAGCTGGGATGGCAGCGACGAACACTTTGCGGACGCGCTGGGAAGTCCGTCTTTGCCGATCGGGCTGGGAAGCGATGAGCAAGCGCAGATCCTGCGTCAGTGGGAAACGGCGCGACGGTATCTGGGTCAGCGCGAGTACATCCTGGCGCTGCGCGAGCTGCGTGAGTGGCCGATGAAGTGGGTGACGCAGATGGGTCCGAACGTGCGGCTGCTGCTCGGGTATTTGCTGTACAAAGCGGATCTGACCGACGAAGCACTGGATCACTTGGCCGAGCTGGTCGATGACGAGTCCTATCTTCAGCGGCATCCCGGCGTGTTTTATTACCTGTCGCGGGCGCAGATGGTGAGCGGGAAGCCTCGGCAGGCGGTGCGCAACATGGAACAGTACCTGCGACTGCGAGCGCCTGCGACGCCAGCCAGTCCGTCGTCACCGTAGCGCGCCAAAAAGTCGCAAGAGTCGCTGAAAAAGGCGCTATCGCTCCTTGTGGGGGAAGGTAAAATACGCGCCTCTTAGGTAAGGTTTGGTCGCTGGTTCGTCGCTGACGTGCGATGACTTGCGACGTTAGACCTTGTCCACCGACATAAAGGGTCAGGAGGCCTCCAAGATGCGCAATTACAGCGAAGCAGAGATTCGGGACGTCGTCGTCATCGGGCATGGTGGTTCGGGGAAGACTTCGCTCGGAGAGGCCATTTTGTTCGACGCCAAGCTGGTGACTCGACTGGGCCGCGTCGATGACGAGACATCGAACCTGGACACCGAGCCCGAGGAAAAAAAGCGTCGCGGCACGATCAATCCGCACGTCGTCGCAGTCGAGTGGCAAAAGAGCAAGCTCAACCTGATCGACAGCGCCGGGCAAGGCGACTTTGTCTTCGATACGCTGACGGCGATCGGGGCGGCGGACTGCGCGCTGTGTGTGGTGTCTGCGTCGGACGGCGTGCAGGTCTACACCGAAAAGACCTGGGAAGCTGCCGATGCGCTGCATCTGCCTCGCGTCGTGTTCGTGAACAAGATGGATCGCGAGCGAGCGGACTTCGAGGGTGTACTCGATCAGGTTCGGCGCGTGCTTTCTCCGTCGGCGGTTGCGCTTCAGCTTCCGATCGGTTCAGAGAGCAGCTTTGAGGGTGTCGTCGATCTGGTTGCACAAAAATCCTATCGCTTTTCAGACGACGGTCGCGAAGTCATCGTCGGAGACATTCCCGCTTCGATGGCGGCAGCGGTGGCCGAAGCGCGCAACAAGATCGTCGAAGAAGTCGCAGGCTCTGACGATGAGCTGATGTCGATCTACTTCGATGCTGGCACGCTGACCGACGATGAGCTGCATGTTGGACTTCAGCGCGCGATTGCCGCTGGAAAGATCTTTCCGGTGCTGTGTGGCTCGGCGGCGCAGAACCGAGGCATTCAGCCGCTCCTCGATACGCTGGTTTCGTTGCTGCCGCCCGCGTCGCTCGGTCGAGTCTGGACGGGAACGGGCAAGTCGAGCGCTGAAGTGCGTCGCTCGCCGCGCAGTCACGAGCCGCTTTCGGCGTACGTGTTCAAGATCATTCCGTCGGAAGTCGGCAAGCTGGCGCTGGTGCGGATCGTGTCGGGGAAGATCTCGGCAGATGCTCCGATCTGGAATTCGACGCACGACAAGGGCGAGCGCGTCGGACAGCTGTACGTGTTCACGCCGGGCAAGCGCACGAGCGTTCCCGAGGCACACGCGGGAGACATCGTCGGAATTGCCAAGCTGAAGTCCACGCGCATCGGCGATACGTTTTCCGACGAAAAAGAGCCCGTGAAGTTTGCGCCGCCGCAGGTTCCGGCCCCGGTGGTGCGCTACTCGCTGCATCTGAAAGGCAAGACCGACGAAGCGAAGCTGGCGCAGAAGCTGCACGACATTCACGAAGAAGATCTGGCGCTGTCCGTCGAGTACGATGCTGCGACCAAAGAGACGCTGATTGGCGGCTGTGGTCCGATTCACATCGAAGCGACGCTGGACAAGCTGCGTCGGGTGGGCGTCGAAGTCGAGCTGGCTCCACCGCGCGTTCCGTACCTGGAGACGATCCGGGGTCGCGCCAAAAACGTCGAAGGCAAGCACAAGAAACAGACCGGCGGCAAAGGTCAGTTTGGCGTCTGTTTCCTCGATCTAGAGCCTGCGCCGCGTGGATCGAACCTGATCTTTGAAGATGCGATCGTCGGAGGCTCGATTCCTCGGCAGTTTATTCCGTCGGTGGAAAAAGGCATTCGTGAGCGGATGTCACGCGGCGGTCTGGCTGGCTATCCAATCACCGACGTGAAAGTCCGACTGTTCGACGGAAAGTATCACGATGTCGATAGCGACTCGCGCAGCTTCGAGATGGCTGGCAGCAAAGGCTTTTTGACTGCGTTCAAGCAAGCGTCGCCGGTGCTGCTCGAGCCGTACATGAAGATCGAGGTGTCGATTCCCGAGGAATACATGGGATCGATCATCGGTGATCTGAACAACCGTCGCGCGCACATCAGCGGCATGGAATCGCAGGGCAAAAACCAGGTGGTGATTGCGCAGATTCCGATGAGCGAGACGCTGGATTACTCGGCGTTTTTGCGATCTGCGACGGGTGGACGGGGCAGCTTCAGCCTGGCTGCGTCGCACTACGCGGAGATGCCGCAGAACCTGGCGGACAAGGTCATTGCCGCCAAGAAGCACGTCGAAGAAGAAGAAGAATAGCGGATCGTTACGCGGCGGTGACGGTGCCAGAAGCGAGCGCGGGTCGAGCGCTTCTCCAATCGTGCCGCCGTGTCGATTTCGTTCAAATCCAGCCGTTTCCGTTCAAATCCAGCCGTTTTCGTTCAAATCCAGCCGTTTCGACGCTTGCGAGCCCCAGCAGCGGTATTGCGTTTCACAAAAGAAACTGAGGGCAAATTCCAATCCAAAGTGACCGCTGGCGTGTCGGAAAACTCGTGGTAAAGTCGCCGCCCATGTCAAGTATCAGTCGCTCGGAGAGCATTTCCCGTCTCGATCAAGTGAAGGTTTCCTCGTACTTTGGCTGCGACACGTTCGGCTGGCGAACGATGCAAGAACGGCTGCCGAAGGAAGTGTTTCGCGCGCTCCGCAAGTGCATTCGCAAGGGCGAGCGCCTGTCTGCGGAGGTTGCCCATGTCGTCGCTCAAGCGATGAAAGACTGGGCGCTGGAGCGCGGCGCAACGCACTTTACGCACTGGTTTCAACCGATGACCGGCGCGACGGCTGAAAAGCACGATGCGTTCATTACGTGGGACGATCACGGCGGTCTGATTGAGTCGTTTTCGGGCGCACAGCTCATCCAGGGCGAGCCCGATGCATCGAGCCTTCCGTCGGGCGGTCTGCGCACGACCTTTGAAGCGCGCGGCTACACGGCGTGGGATCCGGTCAGCCCGGCGTTTTTGATGGCGGGTCCGCTCGGCAAGACGCTGTGCATTCCGACGGCGTTTATCGGGTATCACGGCGAAGCGCTGGATCATAAAGTGCCGCTGCTGCGATCGATGGAATACGTCGGTCGTCAGGCGAGCCAGACGCTGGAACTGTTCGGTCACGACGGCGCAGTGGTGACGGGCTTGTGCGGTCCCGAGCAGGAATACTTCCTGATCGATCTCGAGCTGTTTAAGTCGCGTCCCGACCTGATGTTCTGCAATCGCACGCTGCAAGGTGCGCGACCGCCGAAAGGTCAGGAACTCGAAGATCACTACTTTGGTGCGATCAAAGATCGCGTGCTGCGCTTTATGCAGGATCTGGAGCTGGATCTGTTCCGGCTCGGGATTCCGGCGAAGACGCGACACAACGAAGTGGCACCGAACCAGTTCGAGCTGGCTCCGATCTATGAGCCAGCCAACGTCGCAGCCGATCACAACCAGCTCCTGATGGAAGTGATGAAGAAGGTCGGTGAGCGTCACGATCTGGCGGTTTTGCTCGGTGAAAAGCCGTTTGCGGGCGTCAACGGATCGGGCAAGCACGTCAACTTCAGCCTGGCGTCGGACGATGGTCAGAACCTGTTCGAGCCGGGTCACTCGCCGGAGCAGAACCTTCAGTTCCTGTACTTTTTGTCGTCGGTGCTGCTCGCGGTGTATCGCAATGGCGCGGTGCTGCGTGCGTCGGTGGCATCGGCGAGCAACGATCATCGGCTCGGGGCCAACGAAGCGCCGCCTGCCATCATGTCGGTGTTCCTCGGAGAACAGCTCAATCGGATCTTGGATCAGCTGGAATCCGGCACCGTCGTGACTTCGTCGGAGCGCAAGCACCTGGATCTGGGGATTCCAGCGCTGCCGATGCTGGCGAAGGACTACACCGATCGCAACCGCACGAGCCCGATGGCGTTTACCGGCAACAAGTTTGAGTTCCGTGCCGTCGGTTCAGGTCAAGCGATCGCAGCTCCGCTGTCGGTGATTCACACGATCGTCGGCGATGCGCTGTCGTTTATGAACCAGCGCGTGCGCGAAGTCGAACCACAGGTCTCGGGCGATCGTCGTCAAGCGATCATGACTGTCGTGCGTGAGGTGGTGACGCTGACCAAAGTGGTTCGCTTTGACGGAAACGGCTATTCGCAGGACTGGCGAACCGAAGCGGCGCGACGTGGACTTCCGCATGCGCGCAATACCGTCGAGGCGCTCGGTGCGTGGGAAGATCCCGGCGTTCAAGCGCTGTTCGCGCAGGCCGGTGTGATGTCCACGCTGGAGCAAGAGTCGCGCATTCACGTTCGTCACGAGCAGTACGTCAAGACGCTCCAGATCGAAGCGCAGGTCTTGCGTGAGATGGCTGAGACGCAGATTTTGCCGGTGCTCCTCGAAGATCTTCAGAACAAAGCGAAGAGCGTGGCGCGGCTGGAGTCGCTTGGGATTGCGCGTCCCGAGCAGATCCGTCGCACCATCGAGTCAGAGTCGAGCCAGATCGACGAAGCGTATAAGCGGCTGGGATCGCTGCGTGGTGCGCTGGCTCAGGCGGATTCCGTCGAAGAGCTGCACGCGCGGACAACGGCGTTTGCGCAGCTGGTCCTGCCAGCGTGCCAAGCGCTGCGTGAGACGCTGGATGCGCTCGAAGATCAGTGCGATGCGCGTCTGTGGCCGCTGCCAAAGTATCGCGAGCTGCTCGCGCCGCTGGGTTAACCGCCCGCTTTGGGGAAACAAGAAGTCATGAGCGAGAGCGAGCCGCAGCGACCTCCCGTGCCATCGAGTGGATGGCGTCGGGTTCATACCCAGCTTCCTCCGAAAGTGGATGTGGCGATCATCGGCAGTGGACCCGGCGGGCTGGTCGCGGCGGCGCTGCTCGCGCAAGCGGGCAAGTCGGTCGCGGTTTTTGAGTCGCACTACGTCGCGGGCGGCTGTGCGACGCAGTTTCGCCGAGGACCAAAGCACGCGCGCTATCACTTCGATGTCGGCCTGCACTACATCGGTGACTGTGGGCGACAAGGGACGATTCCTCGCATCTTGGACGAGGTGTCGGTGCGTGTGGACTTCCAGCCGATGGACCAAGATGGCTTCGATACGCTGATCTTTCCGGGGCTGACGTTTCGGATTCCAGCGAGCGTAGAGCTGTATCGCAAGCGTCTATACGAGCTGTTTCCAAGCCAGCGTCGGCCCATCGATCGCTACATCAAGCTGCTTTTGTCGGTGATGGCTGCGATGCGCGCGACGGAGTTTTCCGAAAAGCCTCCGCTGCGGACGCTGATTCCCGTCGTGATGGATGGCTTGCGACTGGCTCCGTACCGACGGGCAACGATCGGTCAGCTCTTCGATAGCATCGGCGTGACCGACATCAAGCTGCGCGCGGTGATGCTCGGTCAGAGCGGCGACTACGGACTTCCGCCGAGCCAGGTCAGCGCATTTTTGCACCTGGGACTCGCGGCGCACTACTTTCGTGGAGCGTTTTATCCGCGCGGTGGTGGGCAGGTGATCGCGGATCGCTTGGCGGCGCGGATCGAGTCGCTCGGTGGGATGATCTGTCTGCGTCACACCATCGACAAGATCCTCATCGAAGACGGTCGCGCGGTCGGCGTTCAGATTGCGGCGCGGGATGAAGATCCCGTCCGTCAGGTTCGCGCCGATGTGGTGCTGTCGAATGCGGACTTTAAGCGCACGCTGCTCGATCTGGTGGGTCCAGAGCACCTGCCAAACGAGTGGCTGACGCGAGCGCGTGAGTCGAAGATGGCAGCAGCGCTGTTTATGACTTTTTTGGGTGTCCGAGGCGATCTGCGCGACGACGGCATGCGCGCCACCAACTACTGGCAGTACGATCTGTTTGACTTCGACGAGATCTATCGAGACAGCCCGTCGGAACCACCAGCGGTACGAGCCTGTTACATCACGAGCGCCAGCCTCAAAGATCCCGATCACGCGCTGCATCATGCTCCCGACGGTGTGACCAACGTCGAGGTGATGACGATCGTGCCGGGTCTGGCGACGCGCTGGGGCGTGTCGGAAGACGAAGTGCTTGGCTGGGGTTACCGTCGCAGCGAGCCTTATCGCGTGATCAAGCAGCGAATCGAAGACGAGCTGGTGTCGCGGCTCGAACGGCAGTTTCCGGGGACGGCAGCACGGATCTGTTATCGCGAGTCAGCGACGCCGCTGAGTCACAGTCGCTTTACGCGCGCGTCGGACGGCTCGGGTTACGGGCTGGCTGCGACGCCGGATCAGTTTTTAGACAAGCGTCCGGGCTATCGTGGACCGATCGATGGGCTGTATCTGTGTGGCGCATCGACGAGAGCTGGACACGGAATCGCGGGTGCCATGATGAGCGGACTGAAGGCCGCACAGCGAATCCTGCGTCGGAGCGCGCGCGGCTAAGTGACTGTTTGGACGACGGAAGCTATCGCCACAGCTTGTCCTGCGCCGTCGGTCCTGTCGAGACATAGCCGAGTTGATCGTCAGACAGTCGCAGCTCCGACAGCAGCGTCGATAGATAGGTTTGGGCGTCTCGGCTTAGCTGTCCATCGCGCGTGTGCATCGAGGAAATCGCTGGAAGCTCATCGTAGACTGGCTGACAGAGCGTGAGTCGCAGGCCAAGCTGCGCTTGCTGGGTTAGCGTCGGCTGCTGCGGAACGCGAATGTCCAGGATCGTTCCGTCGCTGCTTCGTACAAACAGATCGTCCAAGTCCGTCGCGGCTGGACCTTGATAGCGATAGGCGCGACACAGCTTGAGCGGACCTCTTTGGACCAAGCGATCGAGACAGCTTATTGCCAAACGATCGACTCCACCGACGACAGCGAGTGCATAGCGCATTGCCACCGCATCGAACCAACCGACGCGCATCGGTCCTTGCCAGGGATTGTTCCGATTGTGAGCGTCGGGAAGCTCCTGGCTCAGCCTCGGATCTTCACTGACCAGCGGTCCGGGTCCATGTCTCGTCGCATACGCGCGCAGGATCCCATACGTTTGAGCCTTCCGTCCCGACAGCAGCGTGCGCGCGTTGTCAAAGCGCGTACAGCTTGGCGTCACAAACGGAAAAAAACCAAACGTCGCGTCGAGAAGTGCTCCTTGGGCGCCTTCAAACAAGAGGGGCTGCTGCTCGTCGGATAGCAGCGCTGCGAGCTGGCTGTCGTCGCCCAGACGAACGCCCGATTGGCGAAAGTGACCATAGCCTTCACACAGCTGCGAGACGGCACTGCGTCGCGAAAGCGCTGTAAGGATGGCGAGACATTCCGACGAAACGGGCTGGCTCATCCCGTCGAGGAGCTGCTCGGCTTGATCCACTTTGACGAGCTGCAAAAAACGCAGCTTTGCGGACAGCGTCGTGCGATCGGTCAAGTCTTCGATGTGCAGCGACGGAATGCTTGGATTTTGACCATCGAGCCAAGCCTGACCGACGCCGAGCCCACAGCTTCCGTGACGAGCCGCACCGCGCGCCAGCTCACGCAATTGCCCCACCAGCTTATGAAACGGCGTCACGACGATGCAGCGACGAGAAACAATCGTTCGTTCGAGTGGTGTAGGCACACCCAGCGACGCAAGCTGCTGCGCTTCTTTGAGAAGGAGGAGCGGCTCAACCAGCATAAATGGCGACAGCAGCGTTGAGACATCGGGTCGAAACATGCCCGATCCAAGCTGCGCAAAGCAGTGAACGGTTCCGTCGGGAATCACGACGTGATGCGCGGCTTGCGGACCGCCGTTGTAGCGAACCACAAGCGGCGCACGGTCTTGGCGACGAGCCCAGGCATCGACGAAGCTGCCTTTTCCTTCGTCGCCAAAGCCCAGTCCGCACAGGATCGTCGGGCACGGCTCGTTGGCCATCACCGTCGGGACCGAGTCGTTACGCACCGAACGACATCGCTTGGTGGGTTAGAACGCCAGGCCTTTTTTCTGCTGCACCAGCTCGCTCTGCGCTTTGAGCAGGAGCTGGTTCGACTCGTACAGCTCGCGGGTCCGGGTGCGAATCTGCGTCGCCAGACGCTCGCGCTCTCGGGCTTCGTTTTCGAGCATCTTTTTGTACTTGTCTTGCACCAGCGCTTCGTCGGTGACATCGCGCTGAATTTCCAGTGCTCCGACGGGACGATTGTTTTCATCCAAGATCGGAATCGACGACAGCACATAACGTCGAGGCGGCGCATCATCGGGCTGACCGACGGGCCTTCCATCGATCTCGTCGAGACGAACCTGCCGTCCTTCGCGCCAGCACTGCTGGGCGATGCAGCGCTCTTGGCAGATCGTGAGCCGCATCACCTCGTGACACTTTTTGGCCTTGAGCTGACGCGCTTCGGGCCGAGGAAACAGCGAAAAGAACGCGCGATTGTAATCGACGATGTTCCGATCGTTGTCGCAGATGAACCAGCTATCGATGACGACATCCGAGGTCGCCTTAAACTGCTGGATAAACCGCTCCAAGGCTGGGTGCATACGCGCGATCGTAGCGAGGATTGACCGGCGGAGCAAGGGTGCGTAGACTCAGGGTAATGCCGAGCCAGCGCGGTGCGTCGATTAGCGTCAAGATGATCTCCACCACCCTGGTGCTGATCATGTTCATTACGGCCCTGCTCGGGCTGACCAGTACGTACTACGGGCGACGAGCCTTCGATGAAGCGGCTCAGAAGCTGTCCGAGGCGTACGATTCCGCGCTGGGGGCACGCGCGCAGACGCTAACCGCAGCGATGTCCGAGAGTGCTCGTGCGGCGCTGATTCAGTCGGACTACAGCAGCTTGAAGACGTTTGTGCCCAAAGCGGCGAAGACCGACCCGGACGTGACGGCACTCTACGTGATCAGCGACACCGGCTACGTGGCCGCGCACAGCGATGAGCGCTGGAACGATGCGGAAAAAAAGATCACCGAGGTCGATCCGGTGCTCGGGCCCGAGCTGGAAAAGCTGACCAAGCCGCTCGAAAAGACGATTGAAGCCGAGCAAGGCGGTCAAAAAGACACGCGGCGGGTGTTTGCTCGTCCGGTGGTGACGGATCAGGGCAAAAAGTTCGGCACGCTGGTGGTGATCTACAGCATGGCGTCGCTGAAGAACCAGCTTCGCTCGATCGATGAGTACAAGCTGGCGCAGGGACAGTCCTTCATGGTGCAAGTCTCTGTGCTCGGTCTGGTGTTCCTGGTGCTGGCGGCGGGCATTTCGGTGTTTCAGAGCTTGCGCATCACGCGACCGATTCAGCAGCTTGCGCAGCGCGCCGATCAGATTGCACGCGGTGACCTGACGACCCGCGTCGAGATCCAGTCCACCGACGAGATCGGCATGCTGGCGGAAAACTTCAACTACATGGCCGACCGGCTGCAAGTGTTGCTCGAAGAAACGGCGGCCAAAGCGGTGCTGGAAAAAGAGCTGGAGCTGGCGCGTACGATTCAAGAGACGCTGGTTCCCAGCTCGGAAGTGATTCAGCGCGGTCCGCTCCAGGTGGTTGGTCACTTCCAGCCCGCGACGCAGTGCGGAGGCGACTGGTGGGCGGTCTACGATCTGCCAAATGACAAGGTGCTGCTCATCATCGGAGACGTGACGGGACACGGCGTTCCGGCAGCGATGATCACAGCGGCTGCGAAAGCGGCGTGCGATGTCGGTCGCGCACTTGAAGGCGAGCGCATCACTTCATCGCGCATCCTGGAGATCATGAACCACGCGATCTACGAGAGCGCTCGTCGCAAGTTCGTCATGACCTGCTTCGCGTGCGTGATCGATCAAAAGACGCGCGGGATCACCTACGCCAACGCGGGTCACAACTTCCCGTATCTGTATCGTCAGCCGAGCACGCTCAAGGAAGGCGAGTCGCCGTTTACGGTGCTGATGTCGCGTGGCAATCGCTTGGGAGACGTGCCGGAATCGACCTTCAGCGAAAGCTCGCAGCAGCTTCGTCCCGGTGACAAGATCGTGTTCTTCACCGACGGTCTGATCGAGTGCGAGAGCCCAAGCAACGAAGAGTTTGGCGAAAAGCGGCTCCGTCAGGTGATCGGTCAAACGGGTGAGCTGGCTCCAGCGGCGATGCGCGATGCGCTGATGGCGCAAGCGGCGCAGTTTTACGCGGACAAGCCTCGCAAAGACGACATCACCCTGCTTATCGCTCAGATCTCGTAGCGCACAGTTCGACACTTTTTCGCTGCTGCGCACGTTCGTTTCGCACGCCAACCTGCTGGTTTTGTTCGGCATCCGTCCCTGTGGGATATGTCCGTTTGAACAAGCGCCTAGAGTCCTGTGCCGCCCGACCCTAAAATCGCTAAATGCTACAAGAGCTAACGCCCGGTAGCGTGGTCGCAGAGCGGTTCGAAGTCGAGCGGCTAGCGGGCAGCGGGGGAATGGGCGCGGTCTATCGCGTCTTTGACAGATGGACGGAGCAGCCGGTCGCTCTCAAAGTCCTGTTCGACGGAGCGGACAAAGCGCGGTTTGCGCGTGAGGCGCTGCTGCTGGCGGAGCTGTCTCATCCGGGCATTGTCGGTTATGTCTCGCACGGACATCTCGACGGAGGCAGTCCCTTTTTGGCGATGCAGTGGCTGTCGGGACACGATCTGGCCGAGCGGCTTCGTCACGGCGGGCTGAACCTAAAAGAAACACTCCAGCTGGCGCGGCGCGTGGCCGAAGCACTGTCCGTCGCACACCAGCGGGGCGTCGTTCACCGTGATATCAAGCCAAGCAACCTGTTTTTGGTGGATGGGGAGCCGGGCAAGGCGGTGCTGCTCGACTTTGGCATTGCCAGGCGCGGGTTTGGACGGCACTCGGCGGCGATGACGCGGACCGGCGCGATCGTTGGTACGCCCGAATACATGGCACCCGAGCAAGCGCGAGGTCAGTCGCAGCTTACGCTGTCGGCGGACATCTTTTCGCTCGGCTGTGTCTTTCACGAGTGTCTGACCGGCGCGCCGCCGTTTGTCGCGGCCCACGTTGCAGCGGTGCTGGCCAAGATCCTGTTCGAGGACGCTCCGCCGCTGCGTTCGCTTCGACCCGAGCTGCCACCGGCGCTGGAGCAGCTTCTTCAGCGGATGCTGCACAAAGATCCGACGCAGCGACTGCCCAATGCTGGAGCGGTGCTGTCCGAGCTGCTGGCGCTGCCGGAGCTGCCAACGATGCAAGGTCCGTCGTCGGATCGCTCGGTGCTGTCGCCGTCGATTCGTGCGATTGAGCAGCAGCTGGTGAGCGTGCTCCTCGTGAGCGATGTGTCGGAGGTTTCGTCGATCGATACGCTGGCGCAGGCCGATGATGCGGTGCAAAAAGCGCGTCTCGATCTGCTTCGTACGCAGCTTTCTCCGTCGGGACTGGTGCTGGAACAGCTGGCGGACGGATCGCTTTTGGGTACGCTGCATCAGCTTGGATCGGGCGCAGCGACGGATCTGGCGGGACGATCGGCGCGTGCGGCGCTGCTGATTCACGAGCGCTGGGGCGAAGCGGTCATCGCGATTGCGACGGGAAAAGGCATGCTGGCTGGGGATCTTCCGGTCGGGGAAGCGGTCGAGCGAGCGGCGCTGCTCCTTCGTCAGCGAACCACGGGCGGCGGACGGCACTCGGTGCTGCTGGATGAGCTGACGGCGGGGCTGCTCGACAGTCGGTTTGAAGTGGTTCGGCTGCATGTGCATGCCTCCGCGCTGCTCGGTGAGCGGCTGTCGATCGATGAGTCGCGCAAGCTGCTTGGAAAGCCAACGCCGTGTGTCGGTCGCGAGCAAGAGCTTTTGGCGCTGTCGGCGGTGCTGACGACGTGTATCGAGGAATCGACGCCTCGGGTGGCGCTGGTGGTGGCTCCGGCGGGCATGGGCAAGTCGCGGCTGCGGCACGAGTTTCTGCGCCGAACGGCGGGAGCTGGCACGCAAGTGACGGTGCTGTTCGGACGCTGTGATGCGATGAATCCGGGCTCGCCGTACGGTCTGTGGTCAGCGGTGCTGCGCGGGCTGAGCGGTCGGCTCGACGGTGCGTCCAAAGAGCAAGCGTTTGTGCGGCTGCAAGAGCGTGTCCAAGCGGTGCTGCCGCCGCAGGATGTGATGCGGGTGACGGTGTTTTTGGCCGAGCTGGCTGGACTTTCGCCGTCGGTCGATAAGTATCCTCCGCTGCATGCGGCGCGGCTGGATGCGCGGCTTTTGTTTGAGCAGTGCTCGCTGGCAGTGAGCGACTTTTTGCGCGGTCTGTGTGGGCAGCAGCCGGTTGTGCTGGTGCTCGAAGACCTTCAGTGGGGCGATCCGCAGAGCATTGAGCTAACCGAAGTGGCGCTGCGGACGCTGCCTGACTCGCCGTTTATGGTGCTGGCGCTGGCGCGTCCCGAGTTCGAGAGTCGTCTGCCCAAGCTCGGCAAGGATCGTGGGCTGCAAGAGCTGTATCTCGGCGGGCTCGGCAAGCGGGCCAGCGAGCGCTTGGTACAGAACATCCTGGGCAGCAAAGTGCCCTCTTCGTCGATCCAGCGCATCGTGGAGCAAGCGGCAGGCAACGCGCTGTATCTGGAAGAGCTGATTCGTGCCTTCGCCGAAGGAAAGACCGAGCAGCTTCCCGATACGGTGCTCGCGATGCTCCAGGCGCGGATTGGCCGATTGGGGACCGAACAGCGACGCGTGCTGCGAATTGCCAGCATCTTTGGCGATACGTTTTATCGCGGCGGTGTGCAGTCGCTGCTGGGACATGGCAGCCAGAGCGCTGAAGTCGAGCTGATCGATCAAGTCCTGCGTGAGCTACACGACGCCGAGATCATCGAGCGCCACCGCGACAGTCGCTACCTGGGCGAAGTCGAATACAGCATTCGTCACTCGCTGCTACGGGAAGCTGCGTACAGCCTGCTCACCGACGAAGATCGCAAGCTGGGTCATCGCTTGTGCGCCGAGTTTCTGCTGCACATCGGAGAGCAAGATCACGCCGTGCTCGCGCATCACTTCGAGCTGGGAGCCGACAAGACCCGCGCGATCGATCACTACATCTTGGCCGCGACGGACTTTTGGAAGCGCGGCGGACATGATCGAACCGAGCAGATGTGCGAGGCTGCGCTACACTGTGGGGCCACGGGCGAAGCGCTCGGTGCGGTGCGCTGTCTGCAAGGTCAGATCTGTCTGTTTAGCAATCGCTTGACCGATGCGTTTGAGCGCTCGCGAGAGGCGATCTCGCTGTCAGCGCCGGGAAGTCGCATCTATTACTGGTCGCTGCTTGGGATCTTGGGTGCTGCGACGCTGTCGGGACGGATGGACGTGGTGATGGAGATCCTGCGCGACTTCGACGGCAAGCTGCCGCAGCCCGACGCTGCGTGGTACTTCCAAGAGTTTGCGTCGATGATCGGTCAGCTCTATGCGTTTTTGGCGATGCGCGACAAAGCCCAGCAGACGCTCACGCAGATGCGCGCGGTCTGCGACATGCTCGAAGGCGATCCGCAGTGGCCGCTGTATCACGCGGGCTGGCAGCGGGCCGAGGCAGCGGTCGAAATGCAGCTCACCGAGCGGCTGTATTCGGCGCAGGCGCTGCTTGTATCGGCCAGCGAGACCTATCTGCGCTTTGGTCAGAAGCGGATTGCGACGATGGTGATCTTGGATGCCGCGCTCAATGAGATCAGCCTGGGCAACGGACCCGAAGCGCTGCGACTGGCGGCAATCGCCGTCGAGCACGGGGCGCAGCTCGGCGATCCGCACCTGCGCTATGCCGCCGACATCGTGCAGTGTGGCGGTCACATCCTGACGAGCGCGGGCAGCTCACAGCACGAAATTCGCGATCGGCTGCGATCGATCATCGCGGGCTCGGGCGAAGACCAGATTCGGCGCGGACAAGCGCTGACGATCTTGGGCGTGAGCCATCTGTTGTCACAAGAGTGGGAAGCAGCGGCGGCGAAGTTTGCGGAAACCACCGAGGTTCTTCAGATGCTGCCTGCGATTGTGTCGTCGCCCAGCTCGTGTCAGGCGTTTGCGCTGCTTCAGCTTGGACGGGTTCGGGAAGCGGCGGTGGCAGCAGAGCTGGCGGTTTCTGCGCTGACGCTGATCGATGAAGGCGGTCCGTACGCACCGGGCGCGTGGCTGGTCCACGGTGAAGTGCAGCTTGCGCTGGGAGACGAGCCCAAAGGGCTTCTGTCTCTGCGTCGCGCGGTCTTTTTGATGCGTCGGTTGCTGGATCAGGCCGACAGCCCAGAGCGTCGGCGCTTGCTGATCGAGTGCTTGCCGCTCCATCGGCGGCTGCGACAGCTCTGTCAGACCCAGCTCGGGGAAGAGCTGTTGCCGAGCGAAGAGCCTCCCGAGAGCTAGCGAAGGGCAGCGACGGCGGCTTTGACCTCGTCGTAGTTTGGCTCGACGCCGGGGTTTGGAGCGACCCACGCGTAGCGGATCACGCCTTCGCCATCGACGACGAACACCGAGCGCTTGGCTGCGGTGTAGCCGACCATTCCCGCGAAGTCGTCGTGCGCGATGTCAAAGGCGCGGACGGCCTTGCGATCGTAGTCGGACAGGATCGGGAAGTTCAGGCCGTTCTTTTCAGCGAACGCTGCGTTGGTAAACGGCGCATCCACGTCGATGGCCAGCACGGTGGCACCGACATCGTTGAACGCGGCGATCGAGTCGCGGAAGCTGCACAGCTCTTTGGTGCAGACGCCGGTAAAGGCCGCCGGGATGAACACCAGCACGACGGTCTTGCCCGCGAAGTCCGACAGCGAGACTTGCTTACGGGCGCTGTCGATGAGGGTGAAGTTTGGGGCCTTTTGCGAGACTTGAGCCATGGTAAAGACGCTCCTTCCGAGTGGTTGTGGGTCGTTGTGAGATGCGCGCCATGCTCGCAACGTCGCAAAGCTGTGTCAATTGGCTGTCCAAGCTGAAGCAGACGGTGCGCGGATCGGGTCAGTCTGTACGGTGGAAGCGATTTACAGCGTGCCGAGGACTTCGCGGGCTGCATCCAGGGTTTTTTCGATGTCTTCGTCGCTGTGCGCTGCCGAAAGAAACGCCGCTTCAAACTGCGAAGGTGGCAGATAGACGCCGCGCGCGAGCATGCCGTGGAAGAAGCGCGCAAAGCGACCCGTGTCCGAGCGCTTGGCATCGTCGTAGCTGCGCACCGGCTGATCGGTGAAAAACAGCGTAAACATCGATCCGACTTGGTTGATGACCGCTGGGATGTTCTGCGCGTGACACAGTCGTCGCAGCTCGCTGCACAGGTGGGTGCTGACCAGCTCTAGGCGATCGTAGATGCTTGAATCGTCGAGCAGCTCCAGCATCGTGTGACCCGCAGCGACGGCCAGAGGATTTCCTGATAGGGTGCCTGCTTGATAGACCGGGCCGACCGGCGCGATCTTGTCCATGATGTCGGCGCGTCCACCGTAGGCAGCGGCGGGAAGGCCTCCACCGACGATCTTGCCCAGGCAGGTTAGATCCGGTCGGATCGCAAAGCGCTGCTGCGCACCACCACGAGCCAGTCGGAAGCCGGTCATCACTTCGTCGAAGATGAAGACGGTGCCGTTTTGTTCGGTCAGGCTGCGCAGGTGCTCGAGGTAGCCGGGCAGCGGCGGGACGCAGCCCATGTTGCCGCAGACGGGCTCGATGATGACGGCGGCGATCTCGCTGTGGCCGCTGGCGGTGCGGTGCTCGGCAAAGACGCGATCGATGGCCGCGAAGTCGTTCCACGGGACGGTCAGGGTGTCGCGGGTGGCTCCTTCGGTGACACCGGCTGTTCCGGGCAGTCCCAGCGTCGCAGCGCCCGAACCTGCGGCGACGAGCAAGCTGTCGGCGTGACCGTGATAGGCTCCGTCGGACTTTACGATCTTGGCACGTCCGGTAAAGCCTCGGGCGACGCGCAGCGCGGACATCGTGGCCTCGGTGCCGGACGACACCATGCGCACCTTGTCCATCGAGGGAACGCGACGACACAATAGCTCGGCAAAGCGAACCTCGCGCTCGGTCGGTGCGCCGAAGCTACAGCCGTTTTGGGCGGCTTCACTGACGGCGGCGAGCACCTGAGGATGCGCGTGACCGAGGATCATCGGGCCCCACGAGCCCACGTAGTCGATGTAGCTGTTGCCATCGACATCACGCAGACGGCTGCCGCTCGCGGACTGGAAAAAGACCGGATCACCGCCGACGCCTTTGAACGCGCGGACCGGAGAGTTTACGCCACCGGGAATGTGCTGCTTGGCGCGGGCAAACAGCTCGCTCGAGCGGGGACGGGAATTGGCTGCGGGGGATGGGCTCTGTTCGCTCATGGCTTGGATAGCAGAGAGTAACCGAATGGGCGTTCTGATTTGCGCGACTTCATCATCGACCACAACCCGGAACGTGCGCTCACACGGGACGCTGTGCGCTTACATACAGGTCGAGCAGGGCGCGGGCGTGCTGTGATAGCTGCCTTTGGTCAAAAACCACTGCTTCTGTCCGGCGGTGCCAGCGGTGGTGCTGGTCTGCTCGTTGACGTGATAGTGATAGATCGGAGCGCTCGGGCTATCGACGGTGACGCCAGTGTGTCCGCCGGTCGTGTCGAGCGTGGGCAGCGAGCCGTCGGGATCGCGACGACCATAAATCGGTGAGCCGTCGCGCATCACGCCGATGAAGTTTGCGTCGTCGTAGGAAATCGAATACGGCTCCGAGTGATAGTGATAGGCGCTCGTCGGCGTTGGGTGTGCGCCGCAGGTATCAAAGGTCATCGCCTCGCGGAAGATGTCGTCGCCCGGTGCGGCGAAGTTGCCAAACACCGGCACTCCGTTGATCGACAGACCGACCACCGCGCCGGTCATGGGCTGTGACGTGCCGCTCGGGGTCTGTGGGAACTGCACGACGTAGCTCTTGCTGGCGATCGAGTTCGGGTTGTGGACGTGACCGCTCGCTTGGCTTGGGTCGTAGCAAGGATCGCTGGTCGCAAAGTAGTTGCTCTTGTAGTCGGGCAGTCCGTCGGCGGTCGCTTGGATGTACGGGGTCGCGCCGCTGGTCTTCGCGAGCTTGACGCGACAGGAAAACTTCAGCCAAAAGCCGGAAAAGCCTGCAGCCTTGCGCTCGGCGTCGCAGGCGCTGGTGTCTCGGCTGAGGATCGCACAGCCGCTCGGTGAGACCTTGGCCGTCGCGGTGGTTGCGCTGGTGAGCTGACACTGTCCGCTGTCGGTGCCTCCGGTGCTTGCGTCACAGCCAGCGATGAGCCAAAGCGGGGCAGCCAATAGGGCGATGTGGGTGTATGCGTTCATGTCCGGGCCTTTCTGTGCGCCAGTGCGACGCACGCTGGGAAGAAGCAGTGCTTCTTTGCGCTCTGACCCATGAGAGCACGGACTTGGGCATCAGTTGCCGTGACGAGTGCTGATGACGTGGAGCAGTCGCCGGGCACCGCGTCTTTCATCGGACAGGAACGTCCCGATCGTGGACCACAGCGCGCGCTGATCGGCTGCGGAATAGCGATCGCCCAGTCGTCCCGGCTGTCCGGCATCGCTGCGATTGATCTCGGACACTGCATCGCCCAGGTAAAACGCCGGATGACGACCGCTTCCGTCGGGACGAAGCGCATTTTGTCCTACCCGGAGCAGGACTTGCTTTTCATCGGTCGGAAGTCCGCGACGCAGGATCGAGATCAGACCCAGTCCAATGTCCGGCGCGAGCAGCCCCGACAGCGGCTGTGCAATCGGCACCAGCTCGGCATCAGCGGCGAGCAGCCACAGCCCATCGCTCAGCGCATACAAGAGCGCGGCAAAGCGCGGCGCATCGGGACTGCTGCTGCCCGGATCGCGGAGCACCGACGACAAGAGCTGATACAGCTTCGGCTTGGCCGTCTGCGACGCTGCCACCTGACCGATCAGATCGATCGAAGCGGCCCCAAGTGGTCCCGTCAGCGCACGTTCGATATCGGGATACAGCGTGTCTTGGACCCAGAGGCGGGTGTCTTGCGCGGCTCCATGCGCGGACACGCGATTTTTCAGCAGATCCAGCGTCGCGAGCAGAATCGGTCGCAGCCGAGGCGTAGCCAGGCGCGGACTGCCCGGCGATCCACCCGCTCGGGCCGTCAGGTACAGATCCGACAGCGCGCTCACCCCGGCTTGCCACTTGGCCACCCGATCGGGATCTTGGACCGACATCCGGCGCTTGTGCTGATACGCGTCCGCGAGCAGATCATACGGCGTCACCGTGCCCGCCACCGACGGAGAAATCAGATCCAGCACCACCGGATCGCTCGTCGCTGTAAACGTCGGCTTACCGTCTGCGCGCAGCGCCTTGGTTCGTCCGTCGCGATACACAAGCGGTCCGCCCAGCCGCGCAAGCTCTGGGTCGAGCAGCCAGCGTCCGACCTTGGCAATCACCGTCGCGACCGACTGACCCGAGCCATCATCGATGCGCAGCGTCGTCAGCACCGGCCCAAGCGCACGCACCGATGAAAACAGATCTCCCGACGACAACAGCTTGGCAATCAGCGGCTCATAGCGCGACGCACCACTGCGCTTTTGCTGCGGCTCATAGCCTGACGCATCAAAAAACTGAGACTTTACCGTCGGCCAGTGACGATGCAGCACCGAAAAGAAATCGACCAGGATCTGGCCTGCATTGCGCGTTTTTTGACACGTTCCATTTTGCGCTCGCTGGATGCATTCATCGTGTTTGGCAAACGCATTCACAATCGGACGAAACGCTGTGTAGAAGTTTACGTTGGCCTTTATTTGTCCATTTGTATCGCGAGGATGCACCGCTTCTAGGCCAAACAGCGCACCGTCATAATACTTCTGCCAGGACAAGTTCTGATTCGAGCACAAAGTCCCAGGTCGCGCAGGATTGCAGTCACCAAAATCCAAGGTTGTTTTGAAAAAATCCGCGCGCTTGGCATTCTCAGTAAACAGCAAACGAGCCAGCATCGCAGGTGTTGGATATTTGCCAAACCCAGGAATTCCAACCAGATTATCAAGCAATCCAAGACCATCGACAATCTGCGCCTGGGTCTTTAATCCTGGATCGACAATTGCATTGATAAAGTTGATGTACGGATCACGCGCTTTTACCGAATCATCAGCCATGGATAGCAGATAATACAGCGCAAGATCATCAAGCTGGAACAGCGCACACGGCTTTGCCGGTCCAGCAACTTTGATATCAACCACGATCTTGATGTTCACGAAAGCGCCATCTTTGTTGCAAAATTTGGCTTGATTGGCATCGTGAACCAGATGCAGCACGCGCTGTAAGATCGATCGATTGTTTTGCGAATTGCCGGGATTTTTGTCTACATCAGAGTCAGGCAGTGTGCGCTGGACCGGTTTGCCAAATGTGCCAATTACCGATGTCAAGTCAGCGGGCTGACCGCGCGTATCAAGCTGGTTCTGATTCATAAACAGCTGGCTGGAATCGGTCGCGAGCAGTGCGATGATTTGACCGAGATCAGCCGTCGCTGGATCGGCCAGTGAAGCCAGCACATCTTTGACCAAATCGGGATCGCGCAGCAGCCGAACCAAGATCGGAGCCAAGTCGTCATACAGCGTCGAGCTTTCATCAAGCGTTGCATTGGCATAGTCTGGCTTCTTGGCTTCATCAAAGGCTTTGGCTGTGGCATCTAAGGTTCGTGCCAGAACCGACTCTTGATTGATCAGCAGAAGCTCGACTGCGCGCAGAAGTCGTAGCAGCTCAGTGCCGTTTGAAGTGGCTCCGTCGGAATAGGTCAAGATATGAAGATAACCATAGATCAAGTCAAGCAGCGGCGACTGTGACTTGTCAAATCCTTGATAGGTCAGCGTATCGTTTTTGTAGGTTTTTTGTGCAGAGACACGCGGTCCAAGCAGCGCAGACATTCCTTCAGCGAGTCGCAGCACATCGCGTCGCTCATCGAGCAGAGCAGATGCTTCACGTACCAGCGCAGCGAGCACCGTATCATCCAGGTTTTGATATTCATACAGTGGCGCGCCACCAGGCACACTGAGCGCGCGACCGAAGCCATCCCGCGCAATCGCAAGATCTTTTTGATATAAATTTGTGCTGACAAACGGCGTAACAAACGGAATTGGATTTCGAGCGCTATCTATAAATTGACCGTTCGCATCGACATCGGCATATCCGTCTTTGTTTTGATCAACATAGGGCGCAGGAAGTGATCCACTTTTGGGCACAATCAGCGGCAGACCTCGGTGATCGCGTCGCGCTGCGTAATAGAACTGAAGAGCGGGCAGCGTCACAAGCTCGGGCGATTCGGTAAACAGCCAGCGATGCAGCAGGTTCACGGTTCGATCGGGCGCTTGCGGACTGGGCACGGTTTCCAGCGCAGCCAGCTCTCGCTGACCTGCGAGGAGCAGCGACGACAGCGCAGCGCGACCTTGGGCATCAGCGGCTCCGACGGAAGACTCGGCGACAATCGGCAAGATCGCGGTCAGCGAGTCATGCAGGCCCGGCGTATCCAGGATGCCACGCAGCAGACCACCGGAGCGCTCTCGCGGGACGAAGCCTTCGCGACTGCCCAGCCGAGCCATCGCAGCCATCGCCGCGTCGCTCTGCGCAAGCTGTACAAGCTGCTGTCCGGCCAACAGCGCGGTCTGTTCGGGCTCGGGACCTTCGAGCGCAGGCATCATCGCGCGCAGCGCTCGGTCGAAGTCGTCGTACAGCGTCGGCGGAACCATCTGATCGATCGCAGTGATGAGGTTCGGACGCACCGCAGCGACCGCGTTCATCACCACAGGCGCACCTTCGGGAACGGCTTGTCCGTCGGTACACATCGCGGCAAAGCTGACACCCGAGGCATCGACAACCGATCGCTTGCCTGCCTGTTTTTCGGACAGCTGCGCGGTGTACGCGATGCGCTGACAGGACTCGCGATAGACCGCTTGCCCGAGCGACTGCGACGGCAGCGGCACGCGCGTCCCAATGTCGATGTCACAGCCGAGCGTCGAGCCGACGATCAGCAAAAAAAGCGAAGCTCGCGACACGCAAAAACGACCACAGCGCGGTGCCTTCTGCATGTGCGTATTTGTAACGCGACCCGGCTCACTTGTGCGCACCTGTGGCATGCCCCTTGACGGATCCGGTCAGAGCTTGCGAGGCTTCTTGCACTTCACGGCAAATCGCGGTCCCCAAAAGTCGCGGTTACGGAGAGCTGCCGACGTGTCAACAGAGAGAATCGCCATCTATCCTGGCTCGTTTGATCCCATCACCAACGGGCACATCGATATCTTGTCTCGCTCGCTCAAGATGTTTGACCGAGTGATCGTTGCGCTGGCCGATAACGTCCGCAAAAAACCACTGTTTACCGTCGAAGAACGTCGCGAGCAGATCCTGCGTGCGGTGTCGTTCGACTCGCGGGTGGAAGTCGATGCGTTTTCGGGGCTGCTCGTCACGTATGTCAAAGAGCGCGGTGCTCGCTTCGTCGTGCGAGGTCTGCGCGCGCTGGCTGACTTCGAGTACGAGTTCCAGTTTGCGCACATGAACCATCGACTGGCTCCCGACGTGGATACGATCTTTTTGATGACAGCTGCGCAGTATTTTTACGTAAGCTCGTCGCTGGTCAAAGAAGTCGCGCAGTTTGGTGGCGACGTAAACTGGATGGTTCCGCCGGGAGTTCCCGAGGCGCTGCGTGAGCGGCTCGGGGTCTTCAAAGCGCCGCAGCCCAAGGACGTGCCCTGATGAAAGTTTCCCGTCGAGTCGATGCACTGGTTCCGTCGATCACGCTCGAAATGGCGGCACGGGCCAAAGCACTGGTCGCGGCGGGCAAAGACATCGTCAGCCTGACGCTCGGGGAGCCGGACTTTGATACGCCCGCACACATTCGCGCGGCGGCTTGCCTGGCCTTAGAGCGTGGTGCCAGTCGATACACGCCCGTCAGTGGCATCGTCGAGCTACGAGCTGCCGCTGCTGCGGACTTGTCGAAGGTTCACGGCGTCACGATTCGTCCCGAAGAAGTGATGGTCTCGACGGGAGCCAAGCAGTGTCTGTTCAACGCGCTGCAAGCCTTGATCGATGACGGCGACGAAGTCCTGATTCCAACACCGACCTGGCCAAGTCACACCGAGCTGGTTCGGCTCGCGGGCGGCGTACCGATCCTGTGTCCGTCGCTGGCTAGCATGGGTTTTCAGATCAATGTCGAGCAGCTGCGACGCAAGATCACGGCCCGGACGCGGCTTCTTTTGCTGTGTTCCCCGAGCAATCCAACCGGCGCGCTCATCGACGAAGCGACGGCGAACGAGCTGGTCAAGCTGCTGCGCGATCATCCCGAGCTGCTCGTGATGACCGATGATCTGTACCGACGGCTGGTCTATGCGCCGGGACGGTTTGTGTCGCTTTTGGCGCTGGATCCGTCGCTGTGGGGTCGCTTTGTGCTGATCGACGGTGTCTCGAAGAGCTTCGCGATGACCGGCTGGCGAATTGGCTTTTGCGCTGCGCCGCGTCCGCTGATTGCTGCGATGGACAAGCTCCAAGGTCAGGTGACGACCAATGCAGCGGCGGTGTCTCAGCATGCGGCGCTGGCGGCACTGACTGGCGATCAGGTTCCGACGGAAAAGATGGTTGCAGAGTTCGATGTGCGACGAAGCGTGATGCACGCTGCGCTGTCTGCGATTCCCGACGTACACTGCGTCGAGCCGCACGGAGCGTTTTACTGTTTTCCCGATGTCTCGGCGTACCTGGGTCCGAAGGCGTCCGACGACGTTGCGCTCAGTCGTTATCTGCTCGAAGAGGCTGCGGTGGCGGTGGTTCCAGGCACAGGCTTTTACGCGCCCGGTCACATTCGGCTGTCGTATGCCACGTCGGTGCCGCTCATCGAAGAAGGTGTGCGACGGCTGGCGTCGGGACTTCAGTCGCTGCGAGCGAGTCACTAGCCGATGCGCAGTGATGCCGCGTTTGTATCGCTAGAGCAAGCGCTGCGACGGTGGCTTCAGCCGGGACAGACCATCATCGTCGGAATGTGCGGGCTGCCGGGCGCGGGCAAGTCCACGCTGGCTCACGAGCTGATCGATTCGCTCGTCGGAGTGCGCGCAGCGACGGTATCGCTCGATGACTTTTATCTGCCGCGCGCCGAAAGGCTGGCCAAAGGGATCGCGCTGCGCGGTGCGCCGGGAACACACGATCTGACGCTGCTCGACGGACTACTTGGTCAGCTGCGCAGTCGATCCTGTCACGTTACGCTGCCGGTGTTCGATCGCGGCACCGAGCAGCGACTTGCGCCGAGGCTGTGCAAAGGTCCGCTCGATCTGTGCTTGGTGGAAGGCTTTCTCGTCGGGATTGATGCGCCCGGTTATGAGTCACTTCGCTCGTCGCTGTCTCGTCTGATCTTTCTGGATGTCGATCCCGAGGCTGCGCTTCTGGCGCGTCGTCGTCGGGAAGCTGCGCTGCTTGCGGCGGGACAGGCTGCGATGACCGACGCAGAGGTGCTGCACTTTTGGCATCACTCGCTGTGGCCACAGGTCGATCGCTACGTGATGCCGCTGCGAGAGCGCGCCGACGTGGTGGTCAGCCTGCGTCCCGATCACAGCATCTCGATGGTCTATTTTCCCGACGGAACGTTACGGAACTGACGCGATAGCTCGACGGAATCACGATAGGCCGCCAGCTCTTTGGCGATGCGCTCGTCGGTCCAGCCGCGAATCGCAGCCATTCGCTGGGCCACTTGCGCAGCGCAGCCCAGGCCCTGATCCCGCGCGAGCAGCAGCAGCGGCATCCGACGAGACAGCACATCATCCAGACGCAGCGCCAGATCGGACTTCACGGCGAAGTCCACCTCGGCATATAGAAACGGCAGCTCGGGATCGAGTCGCGTCGCACCGCTCGGATCGTGCTCCAGCTCCGCCGCAATCTGGCGAGCCCGCGCGCCGTAGGTGCTGGCCAGGTGTCGCGCGACCTGCTTGTCGATGCCCGGACGCTCAAGCTGGCTCAGCTCATCGGCCAGCTCTGCGACGGGATCGTAGTCATCGCTCGGCGGCTTCAGATCGCTCGCACCGGGCAGAGGCCGATCGACGGTGGCACACGGCGGCTCTGGATCGCCAAGCTGCTTGTACGCTTCGCTGAGGAGCTGCGCTGCCATCCGTCGGTACGTCGTCAGCTTGCCTCCGATAATCGTCACCAGACCGGGACGACTCAGGATGCGATGCTCTCTCGATACACTCGATGCATCCAGGCCATCGCTTGACGGCATCACCAGCGGACGAAGTCCCGCCCACGTCGAAAGAACGTCTTGCGCAACCAGGTTGGCGTCGGGAAAGTAGTGATTTGCCACCGCGAGCAGATAATCAATGTCCGCAGCGTCGGCAGCCACGCGATCGGGATCGCCGTGATAGTCGGTATCGGTTGTGCCCAGCACCGTGCGGCTGGCGGCGGGAGACTCTGGATCAGTCCACGGAATCGCAAAGATGATTCGTCCATCGCTGGGAACCGTCATGACCACCGCGTGCTGAACCGGCAGGCGCGCGGCATCGACCAGGATGTGAACACCTTTGGTCGGACGCACCATCGGCGCAGGCTGGTTGTGACGCAGCAGTCGCAGCACCAAGTCCGACCACGGTCCCGTCGAGTTCACCGTGACCTTGGCAAACACCGTCGCTGTCTGGGTGTCATCGAGCACATCGCTGACCGTGACACCTTTGACCGCGCCCGTCTGATCTTCGACGAAGCTCTTGACCCGCGCATACGACAACACCTTGGCACCCGCCGCCGCCGCGTCGAGGATTGTCTCGAGCGTCAGTCGCGCATCATCGGTCATGCCGTCGTAATAGGTCACACCGCCGGTGATGCCTTCTTGCCGCAGCCCCGGTTCGATTCGCTGCACACCTTTTTTGCGATACGCGCGATGCCGATCCGGTGCCGAAAACTTCGACAGCGCGTCGTACATCCACATGCCGCAGCCGAGCACAAAGCGACTTGGGTACTGCCCTTTGTACGTCGGAACCAAGAACAGCTGTGGCTTGACCAAGTGAGGTGCCAGGCGCAAAAGCAGCGTTCGCTCGCTGACAGCCTCGAAGACCAGACCAAACTCCGCGTGCTGAAGATAGCGCAGACCGCCGTGAATCAGCTTCGAGGACTTGCTGCTCGTGCCCGAGCCAAAGTCGCTCTTTTCCAGCAGCGCAACCTTCAGACCGCGCAGCGCTGCGTCTCGGGCGATGCCTGCTCCGGTGATGCCACCGCCGATGACGAGCAGGTCAAACTGCTGCTGGTCTAGCTCCGCAAACGACTGGCGTCGGAACGAGTCGTACATGTTCAGATCCTTACCATACGATTAGATGCTGCTAGACCGGCCTCTGTGCGTCGGCGGGTGAGAACTCTCTGATAAAGTGATGCCGAGGCAGCAGCGGCGACGGCGTTCCCGCTGAAATCAGCCACAGCTGGTGCGCGCAGCGGGTGATCGCAATGTGCAGAAGGTGACGCGACTCGGTGGTGTCGGGATAGGCATTCTGCGTCGCATCCAGGATCACCACGTAGTCAAATTCCAGGCCTTTGACCTGCAATACGTCGGTGATATCGACGCCAGCAGCGAACGTAAACTCATGTCGAGCCACGCGCCGCAGCGACGGAACTTCCGACTTTTGTAGCCCTTGATAAAACAGCGTCGCCGTTCCCGAGTGACGCGCCACCAGCGCCACCGACGCGGTCGGCTCACGCTGAAGCAGGTTGCGCAGCGACTCACCCAAAAACGCCACCGCTTCGCCGACCTCAGAAAAGGCAAACGCAGCAATCGGCGCACCATGTCGGGTTGCCACTTGACGGCTTTCGTCGGTGAGCAGCGATCCCAGCACCTCATGCGCGAGCTGCATCACTTCCGCCGTCGAGCGATACATGATGTTGAGTCGCTGAATGTGGACATTGCGCAGACCCACCGCCGGAAGCAGCTCTTCCCACTTGGAAAAGCCGTTGTCGAAGATCAGTCGCTGTGCCACGTCTCCAGCCATCGTCAGCGACGGTTCAGCGCCCGCGCTCTTGTCTTCGCTACCGACGCAGCCGATGAGCAGCTTGACCTCGATCACCGACAGATCCTGCACTTCATCGATGACCATGTGTTCATAGCGCACATAGCCTTTTCCCGACGAGTGATCGAGCCCACCGAACTTCAGCCGATACAGATAAAGCAGCAGCGGATCGTCTTCGACATCGAGCGTGCCCGCCGGGCTGTCTTCATCGAGCGGACGACCATCGACGGCCTGGAAGCGCTCGGGATCGACATCGTCGGGCAGCTCTTCCACTTCCTCGAGCTGGGCTTTGACGTGCTCGATCAGCTCGCGAATGTCGGCGCGCGTCACCGGCGTCTGTCCACTGCTCGTCGGAGTCGCTTGGGTCAGGATGTCAAACAGCTTGTCTCCGTCGGTCAGAAGCTCTCCGAGATCGCGCCAGACATCGCCCGCGCGTCGAGACATCCGTCGCAGCAGCTCATCCATGCGCTGACCGACACCCGGATCGAGCCGTCCATCGACCGCCGCGCGAACGCCACGACAGCGCAGCCGCAGCGGACGCTCTTTGCGGGCATCCCACTCGGACAGCACACGCTTTTGGGCCTCGGGATGTTCGGCAAGTGCCGTCGCAAGCTGGCTGCGCATCGACGACGCTTGCTCGCTCACGTAGCGTTCCATCACTTGCAGCATGCCCGGATGCTTCTTGAGCCGTGACACCACCGACGGAGTTTCGTGATTTTGCTGATCGGGCAGGTGCTTGAGCAAGCGCTTGCGATGGTGACGCATCCAGCCCGCCGAGGTCTGCACCGGCACACCGCTCACCCCGAGCGCAGGCAGCACGCCGCTGACGTAACGGACCAGCGCTTCGCTCGGGACAATCACCATCACCTTGGCGCCTCGGAAGCGACTCGGCTGCTGAAAGTGTAGATACGCGACGCGATGCAGTGCGACCGTGGTCTTGCCGCTGCCTGCGCCACCTTGGATCACCACCACGCCGCTGTCCGGCTGGCTGATCAGATCAAACTGATGTCGATCGATGAGCGCCGCGATCTCCGGCAGGTGCTTGTCCGATCGTCCTGCGAACGCTGACTCTGGCTTGTCACTCTTTTGTGCGGACTTGGGCTGCACCGGCTGCGGCTTGGGTGCGCGCGCCGACAGACCTTGACCGCCTTGTAGCACCGGGGTCGCCTGGCTTTCCGCTTCCCACCACACCTCGTCGGAATCGCAGAAGAACACACCTTGCGGACAGCTAATGCGCTTGAGCTTGCCGCCCGTGATGGTGATGCTGCGACGGACTTCGACTACGCCTTGGAGCACCGTCTGTCCGATGTGCTCGTCGTAGTCGTCGCCTTCTTCGTATCGATAATAAAGCTGCGACACCGGAGCATCGCGCCAGTCCACGATCTGTATGCCTGCCGCGCGATCGATGACACCGCGTCGGCCAATCAGCACGTCTCGGCTCGGCGCTTTGGCAGGAACCGTCGCTTTCAGTCGCAGGTGTCCAAAGTACGGCGCTTGCTGATCAATCGGTCCGGCGGCTTTGCCTTTGCGACCCGCTGCCAGTGCGCTGATGCGCGTCATCTGTTCCACGAGCGGTGGCAGATCCTCGGGCTTGGCTTCCGCGATGGCGTCGCGTAGCTCCAACAGCTCTTGTTCGTGGCTGTCGTTCTTGCGATCGGTTGGAAGCGCAGCGGTGCTCAGGAAGCTGGCCACCTTGTCCCAAAGAGCTTGCTCTTCTTGGATGATGGCAGCGGCGGGAGACGACGGAAGTACGGGCCGAGGCATGGGCCCGGCAGTATGCCTGTGCTCTGCGCCCACAGCAACGCACAGTCTTGTCAAACTGCTGCGGTTTTCGCCTGCGCGCGGTTCTTGTGTGGCGGATCGCCTGTGGCCCGATCGCAAAAAGCGCTGACAGCTAGACAAAGATGCGCCAGTCACCCTGGTTGCGCGTGGTAGACTGGCCCAACTTCACCCGAATCGGCCTACACAATGCCTTCGTGCCACCTGGTCCATGATCTGCCGCCCTTTGACGCTCAGCATCACCTGCGCGTGGTCGTTGAGACGCCCCGAGGTGCCAACATCAAGATCAAGTACGACGAAGATCTTGGCTGTTTTTCGCTCAGTCGCATCTTGCCGCTTGGAGTCACCTATCCGTACGACTTCGGGTTTGTGCCGCAGACGCTGGCCCAAGATGGCGATCCGCTCGATGTGATGGTGCTGATCGATGCGCTGACGTATCCGGGCGTGGTGATCTCGTGTCGGCTGCTTGGTGCGCTGCAAGTCGAAGAGCGCGGGCTGCGCGGTCGGCCCAACCATCGCTTGGTGGCTGTGCCCGCCAAAGCTGCGCGCAAAGACGAGCTGCGAAACTTTTCGGACCTGGGCCGACGCATGCAGCAAGAGCTAGAGCGCTTCTTCGTCATGTCATCGTCGTTTACCAGCAAAGATCCAGTCGTCCGAGGCTGGGTCGGTCCCGATGCCGCGTACGAGATGGTTCAGCGCTCGACGGCTCGCTACAAAGAGCGTCAAGCCGCGCGCAAAGAACGTCAAAACGTCGCACACGCGGTTCAGTCGGTTGGCGCGGTGATTCCCAACTCTGCGGTGCTGGCTCCTTCCGTTGTGACGCCGAGCCCGCTGCCCACAAGCGCATCCGTTCGTCCCGTCGAACCTACAGCGGAAGATCGTCCGAGCGAAGTGACGGAATCTCCCGTGAAGTCTTCGCAAAGTCCGACCTGATTGAACCGATCGCAGCGCCCGGCGTACTGTCTGGACAGTGCGTCTCATTCAGGTGTTCACCTGGGAGACTCGACTGTATCGAGAGAACTTTCGCGGGGGGACTTCGTCGATGCATACGCTGCGACTGATCGTGCTGTGGGCGCTGTCTGTTGTCTGGCTGCAACCGGCCTTGGCGGGACGCTGTCCGAACGTCGGCATCATCTTGGATCGCTCGGCGTCGATGGCGCAGACACCGGATGGCACCGCACCAAGCCCCAGCAATCCGACCAAGTGGACGATCGCCACCAAGGCTGTGAGCGACATCGTCACGCGCAACGACGGCAAGTTTCCGATGGGCCTGGTCTATTTTCCTTCGACCTCCGTCATGGGCGTCTGCGGAGCCAGCGCCAGCTTCGACATCCCGATCGGCTACGGCCAACAGAGCGCGATCCTTTCGTCTCTGGGCACCGTCATGCCAAGCGGCAACACTCCAACCGGAGACGCCATCAACTACGCGATCAACGATCAGGTGTTCCTCGACAGCGCGCGCAAGCAGTATTTGATCCTGATCACCGACGGAAAGCCGTGCTGTATGCCGGGCTGTAGCGATGCGTCGATCTTGGCCTTCGATGCGGTGAACGCGGTCAAGCTGGCGCGCGGACGCAAGGTCGAAATCCAGACGTTTGTGATTGGCTTTGGCAAGCTCGCGCCCGACGAGCAGCAGGTGATGAACGACATGGCCGACGCCGGAGGCCAGCCCGCCGCGACAACCGGCATGTATCGCTACTACCGCGCGGAAGACTCGACGGCGCTCAATGCGACGCTCGATGGCATCATCAAGACCGTCATCTCGGGCGGTGGCGATGTCGGCTCGGGTACTACGGTCTGCGACGATAGCTGCTACTCGGTGCCCTGTCCGAGCGGTCAGATCTGTGTCAGCGCGCAGTGCCAGAAAAATCCGTGCAGCGGCGTGTCGTGTCCCGCTGGAACCTACTGCTACACAAACGGAACCTCAGCGGCGGAGTGCATAAGTCCCTGTCGCGATGCCTGCGGAAGTGGCCAGCGCTGCATTCGTGGCGTCTGTCAGGCTTCCTCGTGCGCCGATCCCTGTGCCAAAGCCGAAGTCTGCGACGGAGGAAGCTGTCGCGCCGATGCCGCCTGTGCGGGCGTTTCCTGCAAGTCCGGTCAAGGCTGCGTCGCGGGACGCTGCGTCGATGATCCGTGTGCGTATCTGACCTGTCCGCGCAACTTTGCCTGCGTCGCGATGGAAGGAACCTGCTTGCCGCTGCCGGGCACCGATCCGCACGCTGATGATCCCAACCAGCTCGCGGTGAGCGGCTGCTCGTGCGATCTGCGTCACGGACACACGGGACATAGCGTGCTGACCAGCGTGGCATCGCTCGCGATGGTGCTGTTTTTGCTGCGTCGTCGCAGACCCACTTCGTCCTAACGAGCCTGTGCGCAAGCGGACTGTTGTAACCGAAGCCGTGGCCGTCGTATGCTGCCGCGCGACGACCAAGCCATGAGCGATCGAATCTGTATCGAAGGACTGAAGGTGGATGGACTCATCGGGGTGTACCCGCATGAGCAAGCTGTGCCGCAGCGACTGATCGTTGATCTGTGTGCAGAGACGGACACCCAAGCGGCGGGACGGAGCGAGCAGCTGGCTGACACGCTCGACTACGATCGACTGGCCGACTGTGCCCGGCTGGTGATTCGCGAGCGACACCATCGCTTGATCGAGACCGTGGCCGAGCGAATCGCGTCCCAAGTGCTTTCTCTTCACGAAGGAAAGGTAAAGAGCATTACCGTTCGGGTGAAAAAGCCTGGAGCCGTCGCTGATGCTGAGCTTGCAGCGGTAGAAATCACCCGCTCTTTATGAAAAAAACGTAGGTCTTGTCACGAGCTTATCTGGCGTGTAACGATAAAGGGATGAGAGCCGGAACGCTCAACATCTGGGGGCCCTACCGGGATGCTCCCAACAAGTACCGCTTGAAGATCTCGGAAAACGGAGAGACGCGCAGCATCTGCTTTCGCACCTACGAAGAAGCGGAGCTGGCCAAGGCGAGGCTACGCGACGACATCGCTTCGCAGCAGGTCTATACGATCGGGGAAGCGATCTCTCAGTTTTGCGCACACCTGGCGGAAACGCGCGGCATCAAGGCCGAGAGCGTGGCATGGACCGCTGCGCAGCTTGAGTGGCTGCCGGAAAACGCTTCGCTCGCGAGCATCAACCAGGAAAAGGCGGAAAAGCTCTACAAAGAGCTGACCGTGACGCCCAATCCTCGGACGGGAAAGCTGCTGGCGACGGCGACGCATCACGGACGGCTGGGGCTCGCGCGCAGGCTGTACGAGTTCGCGATCAAGCAGGACATGTGTCGAAACAACCCGTTTGCGTCGGTCACGCCGATTGGTCGCAAGCGCGTGGGCAAGCCGCAGCTTCGCATCGATGAAGCGCGTCGCTTTGAGCAAAAAGCGATTGAGCTGGCCCAGGCTGGAGACGCTGCCGCGCTCGGTGCGCTGCTGATGCTGCACTTGGGTCTGCGTCAGGGCGAAGTGGCGGCGCGGATTGCTCGCGATGTCGATGACGAAGGCCGGGTGCTGTGGGTTCCGTCGGGCAAGACCAAGAACGCGCGGCGTCGTCTGAAAGTACCCGAGGTGCTGCGTCCGCTGCTGTTGCGACAGGTCGAGATCACGCCGCCGGGCGCGCTCCTGTTTTACAAAGGCGAAAAGGTTCCACCGACGAACTACTTCTGGTCACAGGTGCGCAGGCTGTGTCACTTGGCGGAAGTGCCGGCGGTCTGTCCTCACTCGCTGCGTGGTCTGCATGCGACGCTGGCGCTGGAAGGTGGTGCGACGGCGGACGCGGTGGCCAGAGCGCTCGGACACGGATCGTTTTCGATGACAGCGCGGCACTATGCGTCGGAAAGCAGCGTCGATAACGCCAAAGCCACCAAGGTGTCGAGCCTGCTCGGCGGTCAAGGCGCAGCAGACGGTCCGAAGTCGTCCGGTCCCGATCCCGATCAAATCCTGGGGTTGCTCAAGAGCCTTCCCGCCCAGCAGCTCGCCGAGCTTCTGTCGAAGGTCAGTCGATCCGCCGAGTAACGCAGCCCGCGCGTCGGGTCGATGTGGCGTGGCTAGGCGCGGCGCAGATCGCGAATCAGGGTCTTGCCTGCGGTGGACTCGATGTGATCGCGTAGATCGCTGCTGAGCCCGAGGAAAAAGACAACCTCGGCAACCACGAACATCGGACCGATGAGCAGGCCGATGAGGTCATCGACGAAGGCGGGCTTTTTGCCCTCGAAGTAGTGACCGACAAACTGAATGATCCAGCCGACGACGAAGCTGCCTACACCGACGCCAAGCCAGGTCATCAAGGGAGCTTGCGCAAACGGATGACCGGCCACGACGGCGAGTCCGACGGCCAGGCTGGTGGCTGCACCGACGACGACGTGACGGCTCAGGTAAAACACGGTGGTGAGCACCCACATGACCACGGCGGCAGTGATCGGCGAGCCGGGGCCGCCAATCGACACGCGGCTGAGCAGCTCTGCCACGGAAAAGACAATCATCGGAATGCCCACAAAGTGGGTGGCGATGTTGCGACGGTCGCGGTGATAGGTGGCGTACTGCGAGAGAAGCTCGCGGGCGGTGCGCATGGGAAATCTCCTTCGATCCAGTGCAGAAGGTTCTAGCGAAACGGCGGCGATCGTCAATGGGCCTTCGTCGCAGCCAAGTGATCGGGCAGCCACAGGCAAGTCGGCAGGGCGTGCGGATGCGCCAGCTTGTGCGTTAAACTACAGCGGTTTCCGACGGATCAAGAGAGCACACCATGTGGAACGATCTCGGCCTTGAAGCGATGGAGCACCGAAAGCAAGCGCTGATCGAGCTGGGGCTGCGCTACGGGCCGCGCGTGCTGACCGCCGGGCTGATCCTGTGCGTCGGAGTCTTTGTGTCGAGCCGGACAGGTCGGACGGCGTCGCGCTGGTTTGATCGGATGCGGGTGGAGCCGCCGCTTCAGAAGCTGCTCAGTCGGATCTTGGCGGGCGTGGTGTTTGCGCTGTTTGTGACGATGGCGCTGCAAAACCTCGGGGTCGAGCTGCTGCCGCTGTTTGCCAGCTTGGGTGTGGCGGGCGTCGGGCTGAGCCTGGCGGCGCAGGGCGTGCTCGGCAACTTGGTGGCAGGGCTGACCATCATCTTTACGCAGCCGTTTCGCATCGGAGAGTGGGTGTCGATGATCGGGGTCGAAGGCCGGGTCGATTCGATCGATCTGTTTTCGACGACGCTGAGCCTGCCGGATCGCTCGAAGGTGGTGGTGCCCAACCGCAAAATCGTCGGTGAAGTGCTGCACAACTACGGTGCGCAGCGGCAGCTGCATCTGTCCGTCTCAGTGGCGTATTCGACGGATCTGCCGAGGACGCTGGCGGTGCTGCGACAGGTGCTGCGGCAAAGTCCCAAGGTGGTGCAAGAGCTAGAGCCGGTGATCGGCGTGGTGGCGCTCGGTGACTCGGCGCTGCAAATTGCGGTGCGTCCGTGGGTGGCGGTGGCGGACTTTCATCCGGCGATGCGCGAGCTAAACCAAGCGATCGTCGAAGCCTTCCGGGCAGAGCAGATCAGCATTCCGTTTCCGCAGTGCGAGGTGCGGCTGCTCAGCGGCGATTCAGACTAGGTGCGTGGGCGCAGTCCGTCGGGCCAGCCTTCGCGCAGGGCAAACAGCGCGAGCGCCATCGCATAGGCTCCGATCACGTCGATGGTGTAGTGCAGGTGGGCGAAAAAGACGCTCAGCACCACCAGGATGTGGGAACAGAGCATCGGCAGACGCAGCGCGCGATGCGGCCAGGTGTAGAGCAGCAGCAGAAACGTCGCGCCGGTGTGTCCGGAAAAGAACAGGTCTTTGGTCAGATACACATGCGGAGCATCGCGCAGCAGCAGGCCAAAAGGACTCGCCATATCGAGGAGCGCGCGCCAAAACAAGCCGGGCTCGCGATCGAACAGTCCCGCGTGTAGATCCGGTCCGCGCACAGGGCCCAGGCCGGTCGCCAAAATGCACAGACCGCGCACAATCGACAGCAGACCGGCGCTTACGCAGTAGCGAGCAAAGCGGCTCGGATCGCGAACGAGCAGGAGCAGCGCCATCGGCACGTAGCCCAGCCCGAGCAGCCAGTAGTTGTAGCGATCGACCGTCGGTAAATAGGGCAGCCGATCGATGATTGCGTCCGGTAGGTGCGGTGCCGGTCGATTTTCGGCCCACAACGACAGCGCAATCATCACCACGAAGCAGCCGTAGCGGAACAGGATCGCCAAGGCCGCTTGGCCGATGACGCGCCGCCGTGCGCTAGAAGCGAAGGTAGGCGTAGGCGTAGACATACGGAACGACGAGCAGCAGCGCATCAATGCGGTCGAGCATGCCGCCGTGACCGGGCAAAAGGACGCCGGAGTCTTTGACGCCCACCGAGCGCTTGATGAGCGATTCCACCAAGTCGCCGAGCTGACCGAGGATGTTGGCGGGAATGGCGATGGCGAAGACATCAAGCCAGCTCAGCATCGGCAGATACCACAGCTTGGCGACGCACAGCGCCAGCACGCTCCCGAGGAGTCCGCCGACTGAGCCGATCCAGGTCTTTTTGGGACTGACGGTGGGCCACAGCTTGGCGGGAATCATCGGACCCAGGAATCGACCCGCAAAGTACGCGCCGGTATCGGACACCCACGCGCTGGTGAGGCAGACATAGATGAAGCCTCCGCCGAGCTTGGGTGTGGTCTTGAACATCACGAGCGGCACAATCAGCACACCCGCGTACAAGATGCCGAGCATCCACATCGACATGCGCGACGCGACGGTTTCAATGTTGCCGTGAACAAACAAGAAGTAGAGCAGCCCGAGCGAGGTCACCGCAAACAGGCCGAACTGCTGAATGTGACCGTCGGGAACCCAGCAAAACAGGTTGCCCAGCGCGACGCCGCTTAGCACACCGAGCCAGCGAGTGGCGGCGGACTCGGCGGGCAGCGTCATGTTCATCCACTCGCGCAGGCCAGCGACTTGCGCGATGAGGATCCAAGCCCACACGCCATATGGTTCGTGCCACTGAATCGCGAGGATGAGCAGCGGAACAGCCACCACCGCCGTCAAGAATCGAAGGACCAGGTTAGACATCGGGACTCCCAGGCTTGGCAGAATCAGGATCGGCTGCGGCGGATGGATCGTCGCTGTGATACGCGCTCAGCGCCATCAGCAGATCGTCTTTGCCAAAGTCAGGCCACAGCACAGGCGTAGCGTAGAACCGGGCGTGGGTGGATTCCCATAGCAAAAAGTTGCTGGTGCGCTGCTCGCCGGAGGTCCGAATCATCAGATCGACCTTGGGCAGTCCCGCCGTCTTGAGCCGTGCCGACAGCGCTTCTTCGCTGATTTGCGCTGGATCGAGGCTGCGTTGCGCGACCTCGTGCGCCAGCTTCTTCATCGCATCGGCCAGCGACTCTTGACCGCCGTACGACAGCGCCAACGACAGCACCATGTCTTGGTTGTGCGCCGACTCTGCGATCAAGCTGCTCAGCGGTGCCAGCACATACGCTGGCAGTCGCGAGATGTTGCCGATCGCTTGCAGCCGAATGCCGTTTTCCAGGATCTCGGTGCGCTCTTCGATCACGTAGTCGTGCAGAAGCTGCATTAGACCTTGTACTTCTTCGAGCGGTCGTTCCCAGTTCTGTTCCGAAAACGCGTACAGCGTCAGCGCCGAAAGACCCAGCCGACGGGCCGCGCGAACGACCTCACGGACCGAGTGTGCGCCTTTGCGGTGTCCTTCCAGCCGAGGCAGACCCTTTTGCTGAGCCCAGCGTCCGTTGCCATCCATGATGATCGCAACGTGCCGAAGTCCCGGCGGAAGCAGCGGTTGAGTGCCCATTTCAAGCTGCCCTAACACGAGCGTTTGTCTCGTTCCAACAAAAAGCCGAGCGCGGCAGATCTTCTGCATGTCCCGAATCGATGCAGCGCCCCACATGTACGCAGCGCCCCACATGTACGCAGCGCCCCACAGGTACGCAGCCCATTGCGCAGTCACACAATCGCGCGTGGCTGCGGTCCGTGAGCGCGTGGTAAAAAGCGCGTGTGACAGTCCAGTTTTCGTCTCGTCTGCCATGGCAGGGACTGACGAATCGCTTTACCCAGCTCCTTGGTGAACTGAGACAGCGTGACGTGCCGCTGCTCGACTTGGTGGTGTCCAATCCCACCCGGGCGCTGCCTGCGCTGTATTCCGCGTCGCTGCTTGCGCCGCTGTCGTCGCCCGAAGCGCTGCGTTATGAGCCATCCCCGCAAGGTGCGCTCGACGCGCGCTTGGCCATCGCTGACTACTATCACCGTCGTGGACTACGCATCGATCCCGAGCACTTGGTCCTGTGTGCCAGCACGAGCGAAGCCTATTCGTGGCTGTTTCAGCTTCTGTGCAATCCCGGGGATGCGGTGCTGTTTCCCGAGCCGAGCTATCCGCTCTTGCCGTTTTTGGGAAGCCTTGCCAGCGTCGAGATTCGTCCGTATCCGCTGCGCTTCGATGGCCGCTTTCACCTGAGCATTTCTGCGCTAGAGCACGCCCGATCGGATCGCACCTGCGCGCTGTTGTCGGTCAGTCCGAACAACCCAACCGGCAGCTATCTGCGTCAGCACGAAGCCGAAGCGCTGCTCTCTTTTTGTTCCGATCACGATCTCGCGCTCATCGTCGATGAGGTCTTTTCCGACTACGCGTTTGCCGATCCGTGTCCGCACGAAGGTCCGCGTCTTTTGTCCTGTGCCGAGCTGCCTTCGTCCCTTGCCCAGATTCCCGCGCTGCGCTTTGTGCTGTCGGGCTTTTCCAAAGTGCTCGGTCTGCCGCAGCTCAAGCTCGGCTGGATCTTGGTCGCCGGACCAGAGCCGCTGCGAACCGAAGCGCAAGCGCGGCTGGAGCTAATCGCCGATACGTTCTTGTCCGTCGGAACGCCGGTTCAGCTTGCGACGCCAGCACTTCTGCGCGCGCGCGATCACCTGTTTTCAGGAATTTCCCGACGGATTTCCGACAGTCTCCAGGTGTTACAGACCCAGCTTGCCGGATCCGCCGTGACGCTTCTTCCCGTCGAAGGAGGCTGGTATGCAACGCTGCGCTTGCCTCGGCTTGTGTCGGAAGAAGAGTGGCTGATTCGCCTGCTCTGCGAAGAGCACATGATCGTTCATCCCGGCTATTTCTTTGACTTTCCCGACGAAGCGTACGTTGTGGTCAGCCTGCTGTCTGCGCCTGCGGACCTGGCTGAAGGCTGTCGAAGGCTGCTCGCGAAGGTGGAATCGCTATGACATCGGCACGAGCTTTCCTTGTCGGCTGCGTAGTGTCCGTCGCTGTTCTTGTTGGATCGGTGCGCACTGTCCGCGCCCAAGATCCGACGCCACAGCAGGAATCTCCGACGGCATTTTCTGTCCCGACGCAGAGCCCGATCCTGATCGACGGCAGCCTCGGCAAGCTGATGATCGCGGGCTACGCCGAAGGCTTTTATCAGTGGAACTTCAACCGTCCCCCGAGCGGAATCACCAACTACCGAGGCTTTGACAACCGTCACAACGCCTTCACGATCGCCAACGCTGTCGTCGATGCGCAGTATGAAAAGTCGGGCATCTCGGCCCGGATCGCGCTGCAAATTGGACACACGCCGAACACCTATTACCTGGCAGAGCCCAGCTCGCGAGCGGATCTGTCGTCGAGCGTGATCGGTCCGAGCGATGCCGCGACGTGGCGCTTCATTCAGCAAGCGATCCTTGGCTACAAGATCGCACTCGGACGCGGACTGCTCATTCAAGCGGGTGTGTTCTTGTCGCCGATCGGTCCTGAGTCGATGGCCGTGCGCGAAAACTGGATGTTTTCTCACTCGGACCTGTTCTTCAACTTGCCCTTCTATCACACGGGTGTCCGTCTGACGCAGCAGCTCAGCGAGGCATGGTCCGCGACGATCGGCGTCGTCAATGGCTGGAACTCCGTCGTCGATAACAACGGCGAAAAGTCGCTCTACGGGCAGCTCTACTACAACCGACCCGATCGTCTGCAAGCGTCGCTTTTGTACTTTACCGGCGTCGAACGAAACCCGCTTGATGCCTCGCGATCCTGGCGACACCTGATTGATGCGTGGGCGACGCTGTACTTCGGCGGGCGCTTTGCGTTTGGCTTGCATGGCTCGCTCGGCGTTGAACCACAGCAGTCAGCGACGGCAATGTGGCTGGCGGGAGCAACCTACGTTCGGCTGCGGATTGTGCGCTGGCTTCAGCTGGCGGCGCGCGGCGACGTGATCTGGGAACGTCACGGCGAGCTACCGATCTTTTTTCCCGCAGCAATGAACTATCTTGCGTCGGGAACCGCCACGCTAGAGTTCAATGTCGCGTCGGGACTGTTGGTGCGAATCGAATATCGACACGATCACTCCGACGGAGAAGTGTTTTTTACCGCGCCAAGTGATGCGTCGCTGTTTTCCGCTCGCGATGTCGAAACCGATCGCCAAGACACGCTCACCGTCGGTGCCGTTGTCTGGTTTTAGCGCGGAATCGCTGTCCGAAAGAATCGCTATCCGAAAGAATCGCTACGCTACGGTCCGCCGATGCTCGATGGGATGCTCTGACCGCGATCGCGGCCTCCGTGACAGCTACTTCGATCAAACAGCAGGCTGAAGGTCAGGATCGACACCGCCGCCAGATACAGCAGCGCGATCAGGATGCGATAGGTCAGCGAGCGCTGCTCACTCGGACGAAGCGATGCGCTCTTCGACGATTCCGATCCCGGTGTCGGTGTCAGGCTCGATCGCGGCAGCACAACAGCGCCCGATCTTCCTGCAGACAGCGACGAGCTGGGTACCGGACTTAGGCCCGCACTGCCACCGGGAAACGATCCGCTGGGACCGGATGACAGCGACGAAAGAGGCACTCCATCACTGCGCAGCGAGTGTAGCGAGTTGAGCGCCGACGTAGACTGCGACAGCGCCTGCATGTTCGAGTGGGTTCGTCCCGACGCTGTTGTGCTCATCCCCGAGCGCGACAGGTTGACCCCACCGCTGCGCATCACGGGTGGCAGCGACGCACTCGATCGAACCGGCGGCGGATAGGTCCTGGTCAGCGACGTGGGCCGAGACGGTGCAACAGCCTGCGCAACCAGCGTCGGCAAGCTCAAGGGCGGCACCACCGCAGGCCGGGTCCACAAGCGCTCATTGGGATGCGCCAGCGCGGTGCGCAGCGACTCGGCAAAGTCATCGACGGTTGGATAACGCAGCGTGCGATCGCGACACAGAGCGCGCTCGATCACCGACTCCAGCGCCACCGACACTTCGGGCCGTAGCTCGCGCAGCGGTGCCGGATCGTGCGTCATGATCTTCGCGAGCAGCAGCAGGTTTGCATTCGGTCCATCCGGCGGCAAAAACGGAGGCCGCCCACTCAGCATCTCGAACAGCACCGCCGCTGCGCTGTAGATATCGACGCGCTCGTCGATTTCGCCGCCTTGGGCCTGCTCGGGAGCCATGTACACCGGCGTACCCAGCGCTTGGCCTGCTTCCGTCGCTGGATCGTCTTTGAGCCGCGCCACACCGAAGTCCACGACCTTGATCCGATCGTCATGCAAGCTGCTGTCTCCTCCGTCGGGTGGAGGATGCAGCACGACGATGTTGTCCGGCTTGATGTCTCGGTGGATGATTCCGACGCGATGCGCGCACGACACCGCCGCCAGCACTTGCAGCAGGATCGCCACCGCTTCTTTGGGCTCGAGCGGACCGCGCTCCGACAGCACCCGCGACAGAGGCATCCCTTGCAGATACTCCATCGCCATGTACAGCGTGCCGTCGCGTTCGCGCGCAAAGTCGTACAGCTCGACGATCGCGGGATGCGTAAGTCGTCCGAGCGCTTCGGCCTCGCGCTGAAAGCGACCGACTTTTTCTTGGCGATCGGCGCGCTGCTCTCCGACCACCAACTGCAACACTTTTACGGCGGAGACTTTGTGCGGATCTTCGGTATGGTGGGCCAAAAACACCGCGCCCATTCCACCTCGACCGATGAGCTTATCGACGCGCCAGACCTTGCCGATCACGGGAAAGACCAGCGGCAGCTGACACCTCGGACATGAGGAGTACGCCGCCGGATAGCTGCTCTCGCAGGAGACGCAGATTTTTTCCTGGTCCTTGCCTTTGCTCACGATGGTTGGCTGGCGTTATGCGCCAAAAGCAGCCCAGTTTTGGGCAGCTTGTCTCATCAATGTATCATGCGGCGGCTTTACCAATGAACACCTCGTCCGAAGGCAAGACCAAGCTGCTGCGCACCATGCAGCGCACCATCGTCAGTTACGGGCTGATCGCGAAGGGAGACCGCATCATGGTGGCGATCTCCGGCGGCAAAGACAGCTACACGATGCTCGATTTGCTGTGGGCAGCCAAAAAGCGCGCGCCGTTTCCCTTCGAGCTGGTCGCCGTTCATCTCGATCAAGGACAGCCGGGCTATGACGGTAGGCCGCTGGAAGGCTGGCTGACGGACTTTGGCGCACCGTATGAGATCCTGCGCGAAGACACCTACAGCATCGTCAAGCAGCTCGTGTCCGAAGGCGAAACGTACTGCGCACCGTGCTCCCGGCTACGTCGAGGTGTGCTCTACAGCGCGGCGGAGCGGCTCGGCTGCAACAAGATTGCGCTCGGACATCATCGCGACGATACGCTTCAGACGCTGCTGCTCAACCTGCTGTACGCCGGGAAGCTGCAAGCGATGCCCGCCAAGTACCAGACCGACGACGGACGCTTTGAAGTGATTCGACCGCTCATCGACTGTGCCGAGCGAGACATTGCCGCCCACGCGCAGCAAGCGGGCTATCCGATCTTGCCGTGCAACCTGTGCGGATCGCAGGACGGGCTGCGGCGCAAACAAGTCGAGTCGCTGCTCTCGCAGCTTGAGACGACGATTCCCGACGTGCGCCAGGTCATGCTGCATGCGCTCAAGAACGTGCGACCCACGCATCTGCTCGATCAGAGCGTGGCGGCTGCGTGGTCCGAGCGTCGTCCCGAGCTACGTCCTGCGCTTCGTCCGCGCGTCATCGACGGACACCTTCCGATCGTGGAATAGCGCGGTTTGCGTACCTCCTGCGCTGTGCGGCGGTTGTGCAAGTTTTGCTCGCACAGGCAGGTGTGGGTGGGGTAGGGTGCGCGGCTCAGGAGGTTTTAGAACCATGGTTTTGAGCTTACGCGGAGCCAAACTACTGGCAGCAGTTGCGTCGCTCAGCGGCGTGTTTTTTATGGCGGGCTGTCCCAATCCGCCACCGACCCCGGATATGGGGACCGTTGATCTGACCGCGCCTGTCGATGACATGACCACAGTGGTGGACATGACCATGACGGGCTGCAATCCCGCCGTCGAGAGCTGTGATATGGCGCAGCCTCCGATGGACATGACGAAGCCGGGCGACATGACGATGCCGCCTGCGGACATGACCACGACGGGCGACATGGCGACGACGGGCGACATGGCGACGACGGGCGACATGGCGACGACGGGCGATATGTCCAAGCCGGACATGGCGACGACGGGCGACATGGCGATGACGGGCGACATGGCCAAGCCGGACATGGCGACGACGCCAGATCTGGCTGTTCCTGCGGACATGACGGGCGGAGCGGGCGCGATCGGCGATCCCTGCACCTCGGACGCGGTCTGCAAGAAGGGTCCATCGCCGGTCTGCTGGAAGAGCAACGTCGGCAACAACCCGATGAACCCTGCGACGCCGGGCGGCTACTGCTCGTCCGAGTGTACGAGCGATGCGGCCTGCGGCACTGGCGCGCGCTGCGTCAGCCTGGGTGCGAAGAGCTACTGCCTCGCGAGCTGCAACAACGCGACGACCTGCCGGAAGCCGGGCTATGCCTGCTCGTACTACGACACGGCGGGCGTCTGCTTCCCCGACACCATCTTCGACTGCAACACCAAGACCGCGACCTGCACCGAAGCGGGCACTGGCAAGATGGGCGGCTGCGTCCGTCAGGCCTACGAAGACAAGGGAAGCTGCGCGGCGAGCTGCACGGCGGGCACCGGAACCTGCGCGTCGCTGGGATCGACCAAGCGCCAGTGCGTGTACCTCGACACCACGCGTCCGCCGAACAGCGATGCGTGGAAGGGCCTGATCTGCTTGGAAAGCCCGACGACCGCTGTGACCCCTGGTGGTTCGTGCAGCTACCTCAATGACTGCACCGATGGCTACCAGTGCGACGGCGCGAGCAGCACCTGCCGTCAGCTCTGCACCAAGGGCGGCACGCCAGCTTGCACCATGGGCATGTGCGCCGATGCGTTTGGCACTGCGGCGACCGGCCCTGGAATCTGCCGCTAGTCTCGCAGCCTCGGCTGCCGTGTCCAGCTTGGGCCCGGCAGCCTCTCTTGCCTCTTCCGCTGAGCCAATTCCTCTCGCTTCTGCCACTTAGTCGGTAGATGTCATCCGGCACTCCCCACCTGCGGCTCTGTCCACCGCCTGGAAGCGATCCGGCGATCGTGACGCACGATGCGCCGACTGTTTCTGTGCCGCTCACCATCGAGCGCTTATTTGCGGACTATGCAGGCTATGTCGCGACGGTGGTTTTGCGCGTGCTCGGTCGAGATCACGAGGTAGATGACGTGGTTCAAGAAGTATTCCTCGATGCCATGAGCGGCCTGCGATCGGTGCAAAACCCGGCGGCGGTCCGAGGCTGGCTCAAGACCATCGCGGTGCGCAAAGCCTGTCGGCACCTGCGAAAGCGCAAGGTTCGAGCCTTTTTGGGACTCGAGCGCGACTGCTGTTACGAACACATCGCCGACGCAAGCTGTGGACCCGAAGAGCGCGCGCTGCTTGGGCGGGTGTACCGACAGCTCGACCTACTGCCCGTGTCCGATCGGGTCGCGTGGACGCTGCGTCACGTCGATGGCGAGCAACTGGATACGATCGCAACGCTGTGTGGCTGCTCGCTGGCGACGGTCAAGCGACGAATCGCGGCGGCCCAAGCCGTCCTAGAACGGAGGCTGCGTCATGGCTGAGCTGCCGACGGAAATGGAAGGAATGATTCGTCAAGCCTCCTGTCACGTTCGCGCCGACTGGTCTTCCGCCCGTGCCAGCACTGTGCTGTCGCAGATCAAGGTCACGCAGGTTCGGCGCAGACGGCAACAAGTCGCGGGCTCGCTGCTCGTGATGATCTGTTTTGTCGCGGGTGTGCTGCTGTGGGGTCACGGTGCGGGCAAGACCCAGGTGGCGGCGCGGATCGAGCCTTCAATCGTGCAACTGACCGACGGATCGCTGGCCCAAGCGCTGGATGCCCAGAGCCAGCTTCAGCTTGTGACGACACAGCCCGATCGCGTGCTGATTCGCTTGCGGGGCGCGGCATCGTTTCAGGTTCAGAAAAATCCCAGGCGGCTCTATCGCGTCGAGACTGAGCGCGTCGCGGTCGAAGTGCTCGGGACGCGCTTTGTGGTCAAAGAGCTGCCCAATCACAAGGTTCACGTCGAGGTCAGCGAAGGTCGCGTCCGGGTGCTGTGGAACAAGCAGCAGCGCGAGCTGTCAGCAGGCACCGGCGGAGACTTTCCCGAAGCCGACGCGCAGCCTGTCGTCCGATCCGATTCGTCGGGGGTTGAAGCGACAGCGCGGTTTGAAGCGTCATCGGTGCCAGAAGCGACATCGCGGTTTGAGCCGTCATCGGCGCTGGATCCGAGGTCTGCCTCAGCCCTGCCGAGTGCCGCGATCTTGGATCGTCCAAGTGCCGAGGTGCCTTTGCCTGGGCCCGTGGCTCCGATTCGATCGGCGAAGCTTCCAGCACCGCAAAGTGTCACCGCCAAGCTGCCGTCCATCGCGCCAGTCAAAGATCCAGTGCTTTTCACCGAGTCGTGGCAGTCGCTCGCGGAGCAAGGCAAGTTCGAGCAGGCCTACACCCAGGCGTTCGTACATGGCGCATCCCGCGACGGAGAGCTGGACCCAGCGGAGCTGCTGCTGCTGGCCGATGTCGCGCGCTTTTCCGGTCATCCCAGCGATGCGGTGCCGCCACTTCAGCGACTGCTGCGATCGTTTCCCAGCGATCCGCGCTCTCCGCTCGGCAGCTTTACCCTCGGAAGGATCTGGCTCGATGACCTGGGACAGCCTCGCCAAGCCGCAGCCAGCTTTCATCACGTTGGTGAACTGGACCCCGAAGGCCCGCTGACGCAAGATGCGCTGGGACGGGAAGTGGAAGCGTGGTCACGAGCCGGAGAGCAGAGCCTAGCGCGCAGTCGAGCCGAGGAATACGTGCGACGGTATCCGTCCGGTCGTCGGCTGCGTTCGGTCAAGCGCTACGGAGCGCTCGATTGACGCTGGGCCGAATCGGCGCTGGGATTGCAATCTGTCTGTGGACGCAGCTGGGCTGGGCGGCGGGATCTTCGTCCCCACAAGTGGCGCTACAAATTGATGACTGTGCGGCGGTGTCGCCTGCGGACGTGCGACGCTGGCTTCAGCTAGAGCTGGGCGAACAAGTCCTGACCCTTCCCGATGCGTCCAGCTCGACCAGTGTGGCGCGGGTCGGCTGTGAGGAGCCGGGGCGGCTGTCGGTGCGCATTGATGATCCGCTGACCGGCAAGTCGATCTGGCGCAGCATCGATCTGTCCAGCCAGGTCGAGTCCGTGCGCGCGCGACTATTGGCGGTTGCGATTGTCGAGCTGCTCTACGCCAGCTTTGCTGAACTGCTGCTCGATCAGCGAACCGAGATCGCCACGCCCAAGCCTGCGCAGCCGGTGGCGGTCGTCCAGGCGGTGAGCGGTCTGCTCGAAGACAAGCTCAAGCAGCCGCTGCCCCCGCTTGGGGTCGAGCTGGGCGTGGTCGCCAGCATCGCGGTCCAACAGGACGCACCGACCCTGCTGGCCGGAGGCGGGCTGCGTCTACTGGCCGATACCCACTATCACCTCGGCTGGGATGTCGATCTTCAGTATCTGTTTGCGCGCACCGAAGGATCCCTGGGCAGCGTGCGCAGCGATCGGATCGGCGGACGGCTGGCGATTCACGGTCAGGTGCGGCTGTCCAAGCTGGTGATTCGCGGAGGCGGTGGGCTGCGGCTCGGGCTGGTGCGACATGTCGGCGAGCCAAGCGATGCCCAGGCCACCGTGGGCAGCGTCCAGTGGGGTCCGTGGGTTGCGCCCGTGCTGGTCGGGAGCCTGAGCGTCGCCATCGCCCGGCTGCGGCTCGACCTGGCCCTGGAAGGCGGATATGTGGTTGTGCCGGTGCGCGGTCACGCTGCCGGGCTGGAAACCACGTCGCTCAGCGGTCCGCAGCTCCTGATTAGCTTGGGGATTGGCTCGTTTCTTCGCTGAGCGCAGCTATCCAGGTTCCCGGCTCGCGCGGTACACTAAGGGGCTATGGATCCGGTCATCATCGGCCCTCTGATCGCGCTAGGTTTCATCGGTATCTTGGTGCTGGTTCGCGTCATCCTTGCGGCAAGCAAGAAGGAACCCACCGAGAGCAAGACCAAAGTGCTCGTCCACGCCATCAACGACGAGCGCTGCACCGGCTGCGAGGCCTGCGTCCTGGTCTGTCCCACCGCCGTCTTGGAGCTGAAGAGCAACAAGTCGAAGGTCATCCGCTTTGACGACTGCATCCAGTGTGAGCAGTGCGCGGTGGTCTGCCCGACGACGGCGCTCGTGATGTTCCGCGAAGGCAGCGAGCCGCCACCCGTGCTGGTGCCGGACCTGGACGACTACTATCAGTCCAAGGTTCCCGGGCTGTACCTGCTCGGCGAGGCGGCGGGCAAGCCGCTGGTCAAAAACGCCGTCAACCTGGGTCGCGCAGCGGTCGAGCACAGCCTGCGCAGTGGCATGCGTCCGGGCGCGCTCGCTCCCCAAGGGCGACCCGATCTGACCTGCGTGGACGTGGTGATTGTCGGCAGCGGTCCGGCGGGCCTGTCGGCAGCGATGTCTTGTCAGCAGCGCAAGCTGTCCTACGTGGTGCTGGAAAAAGACGCCTTTGTGGCTTCGACGATCGCGCGCTATCCCAAGGGCAAGTACGTGATGGCCGAGCCCTACGATGTCCGCTGCGTCGGTCTTTTGCCGGTCTACGACTCGCCCAAGGACAAGCTCATCCTCGATTGGAACCGCATCTTGACCCAGGTTGGGCTCGACATCCGCCTGCGCGAGGTGGTCGAAAAGATCGAGCGTCAGCCAAACGGCACCTTCGCGGTCGGCACCGACAAGGGCAAGTACCTGGCGCAGAAGGTCATGCTGTGCATCGGAACCCGAGGCAAGCCGCGTCGGCTGAACGTACCTGGGGAAGACCAAGCGATGGTGCAGCCGCTGCTCGATGATCCCGATCTCTACTCGGGCAAGACCCTGCTCGTGGTGGGCGGTGGCGATAGCGCGGTCGAAGCGGCGCTGTCCCTGGCAACGCCTGCGCTGCGCAACAAGGTCATCATCTCGTATCGAGGCAAGGCCTTTAACCGCGTCAAAGCCAAGAACCGCCAAGCCATCGATCAAGCGATCCACGAAAAGCGCATCCTGGTGCTGTTCGGATCGAACGTGAAGAACTTCGGCAGCAGCAACGTGACGATGAAGCTGGTCGAAGGCCGCGAGCGCGTGATTCCCATCCAGGGCGCGTTCGTGCTGATTGGCGGCGATCCTCCGATCAAGTGGCTGGAAGACATGGGCATCGGCTACGTGCAAAAGCCGCATGGGTTTGTGCGGCCTCCGACTGACATGCTGGTCGAGCGCCTGATCGGTCGGCAGCCCGCCAACGACAAGCCCAACCTGCCGGTGTCCGATGAGCTGTCGGGCTTCTTCGATCACGCGGCGTTTGCTTCGCTGGCGGATGAAGGCGGCGGCAAAAAGGCACGCAAAGAAGCGACGATCATGGTGCCCAAGGACGAGTTCCTGCTCCACCTGCCCGAGAAGCTGCGGGTCGATCCCGAAGCGCAGAAAGTCTCGCAGCTCCGTCATCACTAGCCCGCCCGCAAGCCCCCATTCCCGAACAGGCAGACCAGTCATCCCAGCCGCAAGTGCGAATACGGCAGGAAAGACTTCAATCATCCCAGCCGCAAGCGCGGATACGGCAGGGAAGACTTCAATCATCCCAGCCGCAAGCGCGGATACGGCAGGAAAGACTTCAATCATCCCCAGGCGCAAGCGCGGATACGGCAGGGAAGACTTGGATCATCCCGTGGCGCAAAGAAGAAGGCGGCAGGAAAGACTTGGATCATCCCGTGGCGCAAGCGCGAATACGGCAGGAAAGACTTCGATCATCCCCGGCGTAAGCGGGGATGCGGTGGGGCAAGCTGCGCCGGTTTGGCGTTCTACGACTGTTTTTGGGCGGCTTGCTGGGCGCGCTTGGCCGGGGCGAGCTGTAGGTCCGAGGTCAGCCAGGCCCCACCCGACTTGACGGCGAGACGGCGGAACGAGCGCAGCACGAAGTCCACATCGGCAGCGGCTTCCGAGGTCGGCACGTACGGCGGGGTCGCGACGCCAAAGCGGAAGACCTTGCCATCGGGCTCGCACAGCCAGCGCGCCACCGTGTGGGTGGGCACGCCGCCGAGCAGCATGCTGACCTGCACGGCCATGGCGAAGCGTCCGCCTTCGGTGCCACCGGGCGGGTCGATCGGCTCGGAGCTGATCTCGATGTTGGTGGCGCCGTTCTGCTGCCACTCGGCGATCTGGGCCTGCACCATCTCGGACAGCTTGGCCTGACGTGTCTCGGGGGACAGCGTCACACCGGCAATCACGCGGACATCGAGCATCTGCGGATCGTCGGCTCCTTCGAGGATGACGCGCGACAGGAGCTGGACTCCGGCGGGAATCGGCAGCACGCCATCGGGAATCGGCTGGTAGCGCGGCGGGATCTTGACGACGCAGCCGAGCTTGGGCAGCTCTAGCTCGGCCCCCACGGCGGGCAGGGCGGGCGCGGGGTTGGTGATCTGAATCAGCTCTTTGGACGAAGCGAGCAGCCACTTGACCGCCTTGCGGACACAGGTGAGCGGATGCGTCGGGAACTTGTCGTCATGCGCGGGATCGTCGAAGTGTGCCTGCCCGAGCTTGCGGCGCACCTTGGGCAGTCCTTCGCCGGGGTTTTGCTGAAGCGCCAGGGTAAGCAGCTGGTTTTCGCGATAGCCGGTCTGCTGGCTGTGCTGAAACACCGTGATGTCGAGCAGGCCGTTGCCGAGCGGGATGAGCAGGTTGCCGACGACCGCTTCCAAGATGGGCTCGTAGGCGACCCGGCGCAGGATGAACAGCGCTTCGACGCCATCGACCGTGACGTTTTCTACCGAGATGAGCGGCGAAAACTCGGGATCGCTGGTGCGCACGGGCGGACGCTGCACGCCCTGCTGGACCTGGATCTGGTGATAGTGCTGCTCGAAGCCGTAGCGTGCGTGACGCTCGATGTCGCGGCGCTGCTCGGCGGCAAATTCCTTGCGGAAGTCGGCGCGCCAGGGAGCATGGATGATGTGCCAGCCGACCTTGTGCTCCTCATCGAGGAGGACGACGCGACGGTCTTGCTGCTCTTGGAGCTTCCAGCCGTCGGGGATGGCAAAGCGAACACCGGGAAGACCTTGTTTCAAATCGTCAATGAAGCCCATGGAGCCCTACCTTACCACGAGCGCTTCCAACGACGAAAAGCCAATCTGCGGCGCAGCAGGACCGGGCACAGCGGGTCAAAGAACGCCTAAAAGCACCGTCATGAGGAACCCCGGTGGCCAAGAGGAGGACCGGAGCGTACGGAACGTACGTGAGGACCGACGATGCAGCAAACGGGGTCCGCAATAGGTGCGTTTAGGCGTTCTCAAAAGAGGCGCTGCTGGGATGCTGCGGGCGGGGTCACGGGATCGGGCAGGCCCAGGTGCTGATAGGCGCGGCGCGTGGCCACCCGACCGCGCGGCGTGCGGGTCAGAAACCCTTCTTGGATCAGATAGGGCTCGTAGACATCTTCCAAGGTGTCGGACTCTTCGGACACGGCAGCGGCGAGCGACTCGATGCCAACCGGGCCTCCGTCGAAGCGTTCGATCACGGTGCGCAAAAGGGCGCGATCCATGTCGTCGAGTCCCAGCTTGTCTACGCCGAGTCGATCGAGCCACTTGCCGCAGTGTGGTTCGTCAATGAAGCCGTTTTGTTCGACCTCGGCGAAGTCGCGGACGCGGCGGAGCAGGCGGTTGGCAATGCGCGGGGTGCCTCGGGCGCGCTGACCGATGGTGTGGCAGGCGGCGTCGCTGATCGGGACGTGCAGGCGCAGGGCGGAGCGGCGGGCGATCTCGGCCAGCTCGACCGGCGAGTAGTAATCAAGTCGCAGCACGATGCCAAAGCGATCGCGCAGTGGGGAAGTCAGCAGGCCCGTGCGGGTCGTCGCTCCGACCAAGGTAAAGCGTGGCAGCGTCATGTGGATGAGCTGTGCTGCCGGGCCTTCTCCGACGGGAATTTCGATGCGATAGTCTTCCATCGCGGGGTACAGATACTCTTCGACGACGGGAGCGAGCCGGTGGATTTCATCGATGAAGAGCACGTCGCGCTGTCCCAGGCTGGTCAGGTAGCTGGCGAGCGTTCCTTTGTGATCGATGGCTGGCGCACCGACAGGTCGCAGGGTGACGCCGAGGGAAGCCGCAATGAGGTGCGCGAGCGTGGTCTTGCCCAGGCCGGGTGGCCCACAGAACAGGACATGATCGAGCGCTTCGCCACGCCTGCGCGCTGCTTCGACAAAGACCTTGAGGTTGTCCACGACCCGGCGCTGTCCGATGTACTCATCAAAGCTGCGCGGGCGGAGGGCGGCGTCAAAGGCTTCTTCATGAGCGGCGCGACTGGGGACAAGATCGGCGCTGCGGCCCGCTGCGGGATCTTGCTCGTCGTAGGCTCCGACAAAGGATCGCGTCTTGGGTCGGGACTTGCTTGCCACAGGATTTCGCGCGGAGTGCTCGGCGGCTTGGACGGACGGCGGCAGCGAGTGCTCGGCGGTGGACTGCGCGGACTCGGCATCGACATGGCGTTTGCGTGGCATGAAGACATCGTGCCACAGCGGCCCACCCGCGCACCTTTGTCGCCCGTTTTCGGTCTTTTTCGGCGAGTGCCCAAGTTCGTGCTCGGTTGCGGAGATCTCTGCGGCGGCCTTTTCAAAAGCTGACGAAACGTCAGATTTTTTCCTGATTTCAAAATTTGTCGTCGGGTATCTGCAAGATGCCATGCTAAAGTGAGGTGCGGTTGCCTATCCGCAGCCAGTAGGTATTGGGGGAACGAATGGCCTTGCGCAGCTCTGACCCGCCTAAGCCAGGCACCGGGCCGAGCCCACCCGCTCACCGAGGACAAAAAGGTCCATCGCTTGGCGGTCTGGGAGACGATGACGATGATGATCGTCGGCCCAGCCCAGGCAAGATTCGTCTGACCACGGAAGGTCGTGCGCCGGTGCTGCCGTCGCGACCTGAGCCGGGGCCAGCGACACGGCCTGCGCTGAGCTTGCCGGGAACCTCGGCTCCACCGGGTGCGCCCACGGTGACGACCAACAACATGCGCAGTGCGCCGCCGAGCCCGCCGGTTCCGGCCAGTCCGGCGCTGCCGTCTCACAGCCTGGCTGATGAGCAAGGCGAAGCGACGGTGATGCTGGCGCAGCCGATCTTGCCCAAAGATGACGGTGAATCGACGCGCATGCTGTCGGGACCGCTGCCGGGCATGCACTTTGCGAACCCAAGCGGCGGGCAGAACCAAAACGAGTCCACGCGGCTCGGGACGATGGATCAGTTTGCGAACCTGCCGGGCGTAAGCAGGCCGGTGGCGGAAGCGCCGAAGCCGGTGTCGGCCAAGCCGCCGAGCAAGCTCAAGCCGATCGCCGAGATCAAGGCCAAGACCAAGGTCAAGATTGCGCCGACGGACCCGCAGCGAAAGATGTTCCAGCAAGAAGCAGCGGAGCGTCGCGCCGGGGAAACCAGCGGCTTTCTTGATAAGGTCAAGGAAGCGTCGGGTCTGTTTAAGCTCAGTGGCAACCAGCAGTACGACGCCCCGGCGGAAGGCACGATGGTCGGCGCGTTCCTTGGCTTTGCGGCGCTAGAAGCTGCGGCGGGTGGCGCGCTCAAAGATCCGACGGCGGATACCCAAGCTGCGGTCGAGCATGCGCCGATCTTGGCGGGACTCAATCCGCAGTTTGTGAGCGATGCGGTCAAGACCGGCGACATCAAGCTGGTCGAGTGCGGTCGCGATCACCTGATCGAGATCGCGGGACGGGCGCTGCTGGTGCTGGATGGCCAAGTGGCGCTGGCTCGGTTTAGTCCGCAGACGCTGGCGAGTGAGCGCGCGGCGCAAGCAGCGTATGTGCAAGGCGACAAGTACGCGGAAAAGCGCGAATACAACCGTCGGCAAGAAGTCGGTCCGCTGATTCGGCTGGCGGAAAGCAACCTGGGTCTGTTTACCGAAGGCGACCTGCTGAGCTTGGATCTGGCCGGTCCGAACCAAGTGGGCCTGGCGTCGTATTCGGTGACGCCGGTGCGTGCGCTGTCGATTTCGCTCCAGCGACTGGATACTTGGCGACGGACCTATCACTTCTTTGCCGAGCGAATTCGTCGAGCGGCGGATGCAGCGCGGAGTCGGCTGGATGCCTCGACGGGCGCACGCGGCATGATCGCGGACTTCTTCATCCGTCACGGCTTTTCGATCGGCATGTCGCTGCGCGTTCGCATCCTGAGCAAGTGCATCGAGTGCTACGAGTGCGAAAAAGCCTGCGAAAAGCGCTACGGCGTCAAGCGGCTGTCGCTCGGTGGCAAGGTGCTCGGTGGACTGGACTTTGTCGATTGCTGTCGAACCTGCGTCGATCAGCGCTGCGTCGATGTGTGCGGGTATGACTCGATCAAGTTCGATCCCGAAAAGGGCGAAGTCGTCATCAGCGAAGACCTGTGTACCGGCTGCGGCATGTGCTCGCTGGCTTGTCCGTACGACGCGATCGAGATGCAAGAGCTAGACGAAAAGCCGCTGCTGCTCCTGCGTCTTCAGAAGGAAAAGAAGCTCGATTGGGGCGACAACAAGCCGCGCAAAGCCAAGCCTCGTCGCGTCGCCAGCAAGTGCGATCACTGCGCGAGCTTTGAAGATCAAGCGTGTATCTCGGCGTGTCCCACCGATGCGATCGTCGAGATGTCACCCGAAGTGGCGTTCGTCGATCGCACGCTGGAGCAGTCGGAAGCGGCCAAAGGTGGCTATGAGCGCAGCGCATTTTTCCGTCCCGGTGAGCTGTTCGATCCGAAGAAGTTCTTCCAAGGACTATCGGAAGCGGACGATAGCGCGCGTGCGACGGACAAAAAGAGCGGCGGCGTGCTGTGGACGATCGCTTGGGTGATTGGCTTCCTCGGCTTCTTCCTCTGTCTCGGAGAGATCCTGCTCCGTCGCTATGAAGACTTTCGGATGCTGTCGATCGATTTCTTTTATCAGCGACGCTTCGTGTTCACCGGGCCTGACGAAGTGGACATGGCGCTAAACCAAGTCGGCTATCGGCCCTACGATCAGCTTGGGCTGTGGCTTGCGTACATTGGCAGCACGCTGATGTTTTCGTCGATGTTCTACTCGGCGAGAAAGTGGGTTCCGGGCATCAAGAAGCTCGGCGCGCAGCGATCGTGGTTTAACTATCACGTCTGGTCGGGCGCAATCGGTCCGATGCTGGTGATGCTGCACAGCGCGGGGCGGCTCGACAACTGGGTATCGATCGCGGTCTGGTCGATGGTGGCGGCGGTGCTGTCGGGACTCGTCGGACGGTTTATCACGACGGTTATGCCCGAGCGCGTCTCTCGTGGGGAGCTGCGGATGGCGGATCTAGAGCGCAAGCTGGCCGAGCTGCGCAACCGTCACGGTGGTGTCAACGTCGCCGATCGCTTCTTCCAAGAGCTGCGCCAGCGCTACGCGAAGGTGAGCGATCCCAAGCTGCCGAAGCTGGTCGCGAGCGTGTGGGCCCAGCTGATCTATCTGCGTGACATGCTGGCGCGACCGTTCCGTGCGACGCTGCTGCGCAGTCGGCTCCAGGGAATCAAAGATCACAAAGCGCGCAGCTTGGTGGCATCGGTCGCAACCGAGATGGCCGAGATCGAGTGTCGTCGCGTGCTTCAGCCCCGCATTGAGCCGATGTTCCGCGAGTGGAAGCTCATCCACATTCCGTTTGCGATCATCCTGACCATCGTCGGCGGCATTCACATCTTCATCGAGGCGCGAAAGCTCCTCGGGGGTGCGATGTAGCGCGTGCCAAACCCGCCAAACCCGAGTCCTTTTGGCGCGTAAATCCTTGGCCACAAAGGGATTTGCTTGCCCGCTTACTAGTTCAGGCTGCAAAATCACATACGGCACTCTCTACGTAACGCGCGCGATCGCGTGCCTGGTGAAGACACACACATGGCGATGGATAAGACCCAACCCAAGAGCGCAGCGACCTCTCAACCCAAGAGCAAGTCGGCCCCCGTCGCAACCGGCAGCGCCAGACCGTTTCTGCTACGCAAGCAGCGGAGCACGCAGGTTCTACGCTGTCCAGACCTGGCGACGCTGCGACAGTGGATCTTGGAAAAGCGACTGACGCGCGATGACGAGGTGTCTCGCTCGGGACAAAAGTGGCGCAAGATGGGCACCGTCGTCGAGTTTGAGTCGCTGTTCTACAGCGTCGATCAAGAGCGGATCGCTCGACGAAAAGCGCAGGCTGGAGAGCCAGCTTCAGCGGTGGAAAAGCCAGCGGCCGCAGCGAAGACTGAAGCCGCAGCGAAGACTGAAGCAGCGGCGAAGTCTGAAGCGGCGGCGAAGACTGAAGCGGGCTCGAAGTCCGATCCTGGCGTCGAAAAGCCGGTGATTGGTACGCTGAAGGTGACGCCACCGGGACTCAATCAAGTGAGCGGCAACCTGAGCCTGATGCGTCTGGCTCGGCCCGGTGCCAAAGGAAAGCCAGCGGCTTCGCCTCCCGGTCTATCGAGCAGTGCGGCAGCAGCCAAGCGCGCGCAAGATGGCAAAGCGACCGAAGCGGCTGCGGATCAAGCGGCTACACCGACGGCTGCGCTGGATGCTCCGACGGCACGAATTGAACCGAGCAAGGCTGGAGCCACCAAGCCTGCATCGGGCAAGTCGGAACCTGTAAAGTCCGAGTCGGCCAAGTCCGAGACCGCCAAGTCCAAGTCCGAGTCGGCCAAGTCGGACGGTCAGACGGCAGTGTATCGGCGCGATCCGGCGATCGCAGATGAAGATGCGACGCGGAAGATCGATCGGGACTCGAAGGCGACGGCGAAGCAGAAGCCGACTGATCCGATCGAGGATGCGATCAAGCACAGCGATCCGGTTCCGCGTGCGCTCAAAGAAGCGCGCGATGTGACGCAGAAGATTGAAGCCAGCGAGCCCGATGAGTACGAGCTGATCGAGCGGCAGGCTGCGCGACGACGCAATGGCATCCTGCTGCTGGTCGCCGGTGGTGCTGCGCTGGGTCTTTATTATCTGCTCGGGAGCGATCAGCCGACGCCGACCAGCCCGCAGAACAATCCGCCCGCGATCGAGCAGAAGTCGCCAGAGTCCAATCCGACTGCGAGCAACCCAACGAGTCCGGCAACGAGTCCGGCGACGAATCCGGCGACGAATCCGGCAACGAGTCCGACGACAAGTCCGGCGACGAATCCGACGACTGAGCCGAATCGTCCAGTGGTGGAGCCGTTGGCGACGACTCCGTCGGCGACTGCGCAGGCCAAGCCGGTGGCGGTTCCTAGCCCGAGCGCGCCAGTGGGTCCAGCCCCTGCGCCGACGCTCGCTGTGAAGCCGCCGACTCCCACGGTGACGCCGCTGCCCACGGCCACACCGCTTGGTACAAACCCGGCGAATCCAGCAGCAACCGCAGCCGCCAAGCCGGTAACCCCGACGCCCGCTCCGACGACGGCCCCTGCGACAGCTCCGGCAGCAAATCCAGCAGCGACGGCAGCAGTCAAGCCCGCGCCGACAGCGACGGCTCCAGCGACAGCTCCGGCAGCAAATCCAGCGGCGACGGCAGCAGTCAAGCCTGCGCCGACAGCGACGGCTCCAGCGACGGCTCCAGCGACGGCAACAGCTCCGGCTGCGACGGGAGCAAAGATTACGTCCGACGAAGTCCGTCGCATCATCGAGCAAGACATTCCAAAGACGTTCGACGGACAGATCGAGCTGGCCAACCGCTTCTTCGAGCGTGGCAAGTACGATCAAGCGCTCGCGGTGTATCAGCTGATGCTGACCTACGCGCCGAACGTGCCCGCGATTCACAAAGCGCTCGGCGACATCGCGTTTGAGCGCAACCAGCCCGATCAGGCGCTGCTTCACTACAACAACTCGCTGCAAATTCGTCCGCTGTATTCCGCCGCAGAGTTCGGTCTAGCGAAGACCTATCACCGTCTGAAAAACGACAAAGATCAGGCGATCGCGCACTACCTGAAGTACTTGGAGATGAATCCCAAGGGCTCAGCGGCGGCGCTGTGTCGAGACGGAATCACCAAGCTGGGAGGCAATCCGCCCGCGCCCCCACCGTAGTTCCGACGGACTTTTGCGTGGCAGATGCTGCCGCCACGGCCTCGCTTGTGATAGACATTGCCGCATCGAGAGGAAACCCCATGAGCATCAGCAAGCCTTCTGGAGCAGAAGAAGAGTACTTTGTCCGTGAAGAAGCCGCTCGTCGGCAGCGTGAGGCGCTCGAGAACGCCAAAAAGATCGAGCAAGCCGAGCGGGAAGCGGCCAAAAAGCTTCATCACATGAAGTGTCCCAAGTGCGGCTTTGACCTACAGGAAATCAACTTCAAAGGCGTCAGCATCGACAAGTGCTTCAACTGCGGTGCGATGGTGTTCGACGCGGGCGAGTTCGAGATGCTCGCAGGCAACGAAGACACCAACATCTTTTCGTCGATCGTGAACGTCTTCCGGGCCAAGAAGGTCACCTGAGCCCACGCGGGCTGTGCTACAGGCCCGTCATGCATCACGTTCGGATCGCTCCCTCCATCTTGGCGGCTGACTTCGGTCGGCTCGCCGAAGAAGTTTCTGCCGTCGAGCGCGCGTCCGCTGATCTCATTCACATCGATGTAATGGACGGGCACTTTGTGCCAAACCTGACGCTCGGTCCGGTGGTGATCGAGGCTGTCCGCAAGGTCACCAAGCTGCCGCTCGATGTCCATCTGATGATCGAGGAGCCGGATCGCTGGATCGATGCCTACGCGCAAGCGGGCGCTGACATCCTGCACGTTCATCCCGAGGTCTGTCCGCACCTTCATCGCGTCATCCAGCAGATTCGCCACGCCGGAAAGCAGGCTGCGGTGGTGTTAAATCCCGCGACGCCGCTGCAAGTGCTCGACCATGTGCTGCAAGATCTGTCGATGGTGCTGGTGATGAGCGTCAATCCCGGCTTCGGCGGTCAGTCGTTTATCCCGAGTGCGCTGCCCAAGATCACGGCGCTGCGACAGCTCATCGAAGCGCGCGGGCTCGCGGATGTCGTCAGCATCTCGGTCGATGGTGGCATCAAGCTCGACAACGCCGCCGAGGTCATCGCCGCCGGAGCCGACACCTTGGTTTCGGGCAGCGGGATCTTCGCAACTCGAGACTACGCACAGACGATTGCCGAGCTGCGCACACGCGGCACCGACGCACTACACCGACGCAGTACCCAGCGATAGTCAGCGATAGCCCGCGAGCGTCGCGCCCAAAAAAGCCAGGCCAGCCCAAAAAGCCAGGCCGATTCGCATCATCGATCGCGCTGGATGCGTCAGTAGACTTCGCCATGGGCAAATTTTGCCTGTCTGATCCGGTTGTGTATGCTTCGCCGTATGTCTCGTAGGAAGGTCTCGACGACGATCTACATCACCGACGAACAGAACGTCGAGCTGAAGCGTCTTCACGACATCACCAAAGTTCCCGTCGCCGAGTACATCCGTCAAGGCATCGACATCATCTTGGAACGACATCGGCAGGTGCTGAGCCCACAGCGTCAGCTCGACTTTGAGTCGCTCTTTGGTGCCAAGCGAGATTGAGCGACTTTCTTCCGCGAAGAAGCGCGTCCCCGGGTTACAGTAATCTCGCGACCCTCTGTGCATGTTCGACGTGCCAGCCGGGCCCTTCTCGACATGGAGCAGCGACGGTTCGGTCAATACCGCGTGGTACGGCGACTCGGCACCGGAGGCATGGCATCGGTGTATGAAGCGGTCCACGAGCCGTCGGGACAGCGCGCTGCGGTGAAGGTTCTGCACCAGACGTTTGCGCAGAACAGCGATGTCCTGAATCGCTTCTTCAACGAAGCCAAAGCGGCGAACTTGGTCGTGCATCCGGGCGTGGTTCACATCTACGAATGTGGAATGGCTCCCGGTGGTGTGGCGTACCTGGCGATGGAATTTCTCGACGGGATGAGCCTACACGAGCGGCTCTATCAAGCCGGTGGCAGCCTGCCCGAGCAGACGGTGGCACAGGTCGGTCAACAAGCCGCCTCGGCGCTGTCGGTGATGCACGAACAAAAAATCGTCCACCGAGACCTCAAGCCCGAAAACGTGATGCTTGTGCCGGATCAGACGGCGGCTGGGGGCGAGCGGGTCAAGATCCTCGACTTTGGTATCGCAACGCGTGCGGCGGATGCTGTCGTCGGATACTGCGCAGCCTAGACCGCGAGTGGGAAGTGGGCGGGAAGGCGTGTCCGTGACGACGTGTGCGACGGAACTACGCGCTTGCCAGGGTTGGCCAGCGCTGCGCCCACGGTGCCGCTTGCTCAAGCTGATAGGCAAGCTGGAGCAGCCGCGCTTCCTCACCGATGGATGCGGCAAAGTGCATTCCGATCGGAACACCGTCGGGACTCTGCTCTAGCGGGACCGACATGGCGGGCACTCCCGAGATGCTGTGAATCGGCGTGTAGCCCGCGAGCAGCTCGGTGCGCTGAATCAGCGTCTGACGATCCAGCGTCGGATCCAGCGTTCCCAGCGGTGGCGGCAGGATCGGCATCGTCGGACACAGCACCACATCAACCCGATCGAGATAAGCGCGCATCACAAGTCCGGCTGCGTCCAAGTCAGCAAACACCTGCGGCAGCGTCGATTCGGGCAGGCTGGAAAACCACGCGGCCAGCTCCAGCGTGAAGGGCTCTAGCTCGTCGGGACCGGGTGGCCTTCCGAGGAGCGGCGTCATCATCGCGGCCAGCTGCGTCATCCCAAAGCCCGCGATCGCGAAAAATCCGCGTGACAGCGCCTCGCCGTGTACCTGTGGTGGCTCCATCGGAATCAGCGTATGACCGAGCGACTGACATAGGCTGACGACGCGCTGTAGCGCCTGCGCCACGACGGGAATCGGACTGTGTCCCATCAGGGTTTGATCATAAAAACCGATGCGCAGCGGACGATCGATGGGGGACCGGACAAAGCCGAGCTTGGGACCAAGCTGTGGCGCATCTGCCTCGGTCAAGGACAGAAAGAGCGCGCTGTCTCGTACCGATCGGCTCAGGCATCCTTCACTGAGCAGATCGTAGGCCATCGCCACGCCGGTCTTGGCAAAGCGACCGCGACTTGGCTTTAGTCCAAACAGTCCACACGCGGAAGCTGGGATGCGAATCGATCCGCCTCCGTCGTTGGCGTGCGCGATCGGAACCATGCCACTGGCCACGGCTGCTGCCGAGCCTCCCGACGAGCCAGTCGCCGATAGTGCCAGGTTCCACGGATTGTGGGTGATTCCGTGAAGCAATGTCTCTGTACTGCCGAGCAGACCCAGCTCTGATGTGGTGCTCTTTCCAATCGTGTTCAGTCCCGATGCAGAGAGCTTGCGCGTGTAATCCGAGTCCTCGGAAGGAACGTGACCACGAAACAGCCGCGAGCCCATCTGGCACGGCAGACCCGGATATGGCAGCAGATCTTTGATCAGGAACGGAACCCCGAACAGAGCCCCGTTCGGAGTCCGCTCGGCCTGCTGCTGGGCCTTCTCAAAGTCTGTGCTCGCGATCGCGTGAATCGCTGGATCGAGCTGCGCAATGCGAGCGATCGCAGCGTCGAGAAGTTCCTTGGCACTTACGATTCCTTTGCAGACCAGATCGGCTTGTCCTACCGCATCAAGTTTCCACAGTGCATCCGTCATGTGCTTACCCACTTTGCAAAGCCGGTGAGACCGGCCAGTTGATAGCTCCAGAACGCAGCGATTGCGCTGCGAATCTGGGGCTCCTGTTCATAGCGTTCTAAGATTGCGACGATGCTGCGTCGCGTGTTTTGAAAGATGGTGGACAGGACCAGCTCTTCGATTTCCGTCACTTTCCGTCCCGTCTGTTTGCGCAGGTTGCTCTTGGTGAGCCTGACCAGTTCATCGACGAAGTCCTGTCCAAAGCTTGCAAAGCGAGAGCCCTGCGCGCGATCCAGCAAGATCACCACCTTGAGTCGCTGCGTAATCCAGAGCTGAAGGAGCGCTTCGGCCTTGGTTTCTGCATCGCGCGGTAGCTTGGTCAAGTCCGCTGCATCGAAGAGAGCGGACACACGGCGGTGAAGCAGTCGCTTGAACGTGTCCGCAAAGTCATCGCTGATCACGGCCTGAAACAGCGCGTCTTTGCTGTCAAAGTAGCGATAGACATTGCCGGTGGAAACACCCGCTCTCTGTGCGATAACAGCGACGGTAGCGCCTTCATAACCGGACTCCGCAAAGACACTCTCTGCCGCGCGGATCAAGCGATCGTATAGCTCTTGCTTCAGGATCTGGGCCATGTGTCGAATCCTATAAAGTGAACGATGTATTCATTTTCACAGAAGTAGGCTCCTATAAAATGAATCATTCGTTCTTTATTCCTATAAAATGAATTGTTCATTCACTTTATGGGAATGTCAAGCCAGCGATCTCTGCGACGGCAGTGGACTGAACGGACGAAACTTCCCCAGCGATCGGCGTCGAAAAAGGGGAAAGAAAGAGCCTGCTTCAGACGGAAAGTGGCTAAGTATCGCTAAGCTCGCGATGGGAATGGGACAGCCGGGAGCGATGCCGACGCGCACGGGTGTGCTGATGGGAACGCCGACGTATATGGCTCCCGAGCAGTGTCGCGGCGCACGCGGCGTCGATGATCGTGCCGATGTCTATGCGCTCGGGGTGATTCTGTATCAGATGGTCGCGGGAGCACCGCCGTTTGGCTCGCCGGGTGCGGCAGAGGTGATGGCGCAGCATGTCTACGAAGCGCCGCAGCCACTTGCGCAGCGAGCGCCGCAGGTGTCAGCAGCGATGGCCGCGCTGATCGATCAGATGCTGCTCAAGCAGCCGAGCGCGCGACCGTCGATGGCAGAGGTGGAAAAGCGGCTGCTCGCGCAGCTGGGTGGCAGGCCGGAACCGGCCAAAGATGATCCGTCGGCGACGCTGGTCTATGCGACGGATGGCTCGGCGGCGGTGCAGCCGATCGGCGCGACGAGTCCGCACGAAGCGAAGACCCAAGTGGGAGATCTGGTGCGCGGTCCGGCGCTGCTGCCGCCGCATGCTCCGACGCAGGTGGCGGACGCGCTGTCGGCAGATGCCAAGACCAAGATGGTGGCGGCGCTGGCGGCTCCGACGCAAGTTCAGGCGGAGCAGGGCCTGGGCAACAGCGAGCGTACCCAGATCAAAGTGGCGGCGGTTTCCGACGATCCAGAGACGCTGCGTCCCGACGAAGCGCAGCGATCCGCCGAGCACATTCGTCGCAGCGCGAAGACCAAGCTGGTGTCGATCATTCCGACGCTGCTCGCTTCGCCACAGTCGCTGTCACAGCCCATGCAACAGCCGACGCTGCTCGACGGAGAAGTCCAGAGCAAGGCGGTGATTCCGTCGCGGACGCTGTATCTGACGCTGCTCGGAGCGCTGATCATGTCGGTGCTGCTGCTGTCTCTGTATGCGCTGATCGGGTGAATTTCGTAGCCGTCGCGGACGGTTGCTGTTAGGTCTTGATCATCGATGGCTGATTGGATGGCTCGGCTGGTACGCGGGTGCTTGCAGACGCTCTGGCGCTGCGGTCCGCTGCTGAGCGTGTCGTCGAGCCTGCTGCTGTCTGAACCGGCGCACGCGCAGCCGGTGCGCAGTGGGGAAGCGTATACCTTCGCGGTGAAGATCTTGGGCTCTGTCGATGCGGGTCGGGCGCGGCTGGCGCTGTCTCCGCCTTTGCAAACGCCGTCGGGTTCCGTGGTGCGTGTCGTCGGAGAAAGCGAAGCGCTGGGGATGGCCAAGGCGCTGACCGACTGGCGACAGCGATATAGCTTGGTTCTCGATGGAATGACGCTCTTGCCGCGACGGATTGAACAGATCGATACCGGCGCGCATCCTCGGCAAGCGACGTTTGTGGTGGACGGGCGCAGCTTCGAGATGACGGTGAAGAAGCCGAGCGGCGAGTGGCATACCAAGGGAGAGCTGTCCGCAGCGCTGCTCGATCCGATGTCGGTGCTGCTGCTGATGCGCGGACTGCGACTGCAAGACGGTGACAAGCTGACGCTGGCAGTGACGGGCGGAACGGCGATTTATCGAGGATCACTGACGGTGGCAGGTCGCGAGTCGCTTCAGACGATCCACGGTACACGGCGCACGATTCATCTGCTGGGGCGGGGCGAGCGGCAGAACGAGCGCGGCGAGGTGATTGGCAAGTCACCGTGGCTTGGTGAGCTGTGGCTGAGCGACGATGCAGCGCGGCTGCCGCTCAAGATCTCGGCGGAGACGATCTTGGGCTTGGCCGAGTTTTCGCTGACGAGCCACGAGCCGGGGACCAAGCCGCTTGCGATACCGCGTAACTCACCGGCGATTGGCGTCGAATCGCGCGGTCATTAGCGACGAATCGTCCTGGCAGGAAGTGCGAATCAGCCTCGATACAGGAGCGCACCGGGCAGCAGCGTGAACGTCGCTGGCAAGCGTCCGGGCGTCTCTCCATCGACATCGAGCAGGACTTTTTCGTCGGGCTCGACGGGCTCGATGACAATCCGACGGGCTCTGCGCGTGGAAACCTTCGACATTCGCGACTGAGCGCCTTTGTAGATCAGGCTGCCGAGTCGCAGCGCTTCGGTAAACGACAGATCGCCGATCGTCGCAACATCGAAGGTTCCGTCGTCGATTTGAGCATCGGGCGCGATGTTCATGCCACCGCCGAAGTAGGCTCCGTTGGCGACCGCGAGCGTGTAAATCCGTTCCTCGTAGGCAGGCTGGTCGTCGATGCGGATGCGAACGCGTGCGTTTTTGTAGCGCAGCGTGGCCCGCAGCGATGCCACAAAGAATGTCGCTTTTCCGCCGAGCGCTTTGCTGCCTTCGTTGACGAGGTGATCGACGAGTCCAGAGATGCCGCAGCTGGCGACGTTGATGAAGTAGCCGCTTTGGGGTTTGCCGTCGTGGCTGGTGTAGTCGATGCGGCCAGCGTCGATCGGACGAGCCTTCGCGCGCGCAATCGCCGTCGCTGCATCCTTCATGTCATTCGGAGTTCCAAGGATTCGTCGCAGATCTCCGCCCGTCGCACAGGGGAGATAACCAAAGGCACAGGTGGGCTCACCGCTCGGGCTCTTGGCAAACGCGGTCAGTAGTCCCGACGCCACTTCCGACGCGGTTCCATCGCCACCCATCGCCACGACCAGCTCTGCGCCTTGCTCGGCTGCGGCGCTGGCCATCGGAATGCCGTCGCCGGGCTGCTTGGTGAACCGAACATCAATTACACCGAGTGCGTCGCGCAGCATCGGCTCGATCACCGGCCATTTTTTCTGGGCCCAGCCATCCCGTGCTTGCGGGTTCACGATGAGAACACTCTTTGCCATGTCGCTTCACTTTACTCGTCTAGTAGGGAATCTACGCTGCCTGCACCCTCGCGGACGACGATCGGAGGCTGGCTGGTCAGATCGATCACCGTCGTCGGAACCACTCCACCTGGACCACCATCGATGACAAGCTGTGCGTGCGGAAAGGCTGCGGCGATGTCTTCGGGCCACTGAAGCGGATCGCTGCCATGCTCAGCAGCGGTTGTCGAGATGAGCGGTCGTCCAAGCGCTGCGGCAATCGCCCGAGGCACCGCATGATCGGGCACACGAATGCCAACCTGGGTTCGCTTGGGCGAGATCGTCTTGGGCACTTCTCTCGTCGCTGGCAGGATGAAGGTATACGGTCCCGGCAAAAGCCGCTTGAGCAGCCGATACGACGTGTTATCGACGATCACATAGCGGGCGATGTCCGATAGATCGACGCAGATCAGCGCCAGCGGCTGATTTTTCGGCATCCGCTTGAGCTGATACAGCTTTTCAACCGCCGCTTTGTTTTGCAGATCACAACCGAGTCCGTAGACGGTGTCCGTCGGATAGGCAATGATCTCGCCCGCTTCGAGCGCAGCGACGGCTTTGGCAATCTTCCGAGGCTCAGGATAATCGGGGTTTATCGCAAGCAGCACGCTCGGCAGCATACACCGCTTCCGAACGATTTCGGCAGCCACTCACCCGCTTTGCACCTTGTCGGGCTGGGTCGGTTTTTTCGTTGCGAGACTTTGTGGGCGACGGGGCGATAGGATCGGGCATGGTAATCTGTCCCGCTCTGGTAGAACATAGAGCCTCTTTATGATGGAACCCGAATCCTCCCAATCCTCAGGCAGTCAGCTTCCCAATCCCGCAGACGTGGAGCAGTCAGCCGTCAGCGCTGCGGACGTGGATGCGGCGACGGGCGAAGGTGAAGTGTCAGAAGGCTCGTCGCTGAGCACACAGTCGCCGGTTGGTTCTTTGCCCGAAGAAGAGCAGCCGATGGATCCGAAGATGCTGCTGTGTCCCGAGCCGAGCACGAGCATGCGAACCCGGCTGCGCTTCATGGTGGCCGACGAAGCGCTGACCGTGCGTGTCGATCCGCAAGCGCTGCCCGAGCAGCCGATGGATGCCAGCTTGTGGGACATTGTCCCGAAGGTGGCGCGCAGGTCGCTCGATCTTGGCCTGAGCATGCCGGAAAGTGGCTTTCATATCTTCGTCGCTGCCGATCCAGAGGTAATGGTCGAAGATGTCGTGGTCAGCCACGCCGAGCGCTTCGCTGCGCAGATGGATACGCCGGGCGATCTGGTCTACATCCACGACTTTGAGCATCCCGAAGCGCCCAAGCCGCTGCTGCTGCCGCCGGGAACAGGTCCGGCGCTGGTCGAAGCGATGGGCGATCTGATCGAAGGCCTGCGCGAGCGAATGCCGCACCTTGTCGATGCCGAAGATCTAGAGCGCTCACATCGGAAGCTGTCGTCGGAGATGGAAGCGCGCAACAAGCAGATCTTGTCGGATCTGGAAAACACCGCGCGCACGCACGGCTTTGGGATTCGGACGGTTCAAGGTGCGGTTCAGACGTTTCCGATCCTGCATGGCAAGCCGCTGTCGGCGGAACAGTTCGATGTGCTCGACGAAAACACCAAGCGGGCGCTGCAAGGTGCCGCCGATCGTCTGACGCGTGAGGTCGAAAAGGCGGCGCGACTGGTGCGGGCGCAAGGTGCGCGCTTCGATGCCGAGCACACAGCGGCGCTCGCGCGGGCAGCGGCGCAGCTGATCCAGAAAGAGATGCGCGAGCTGTTCGAGCGCTTTGCCAGCCTCTCGGCGGATGTTGCGCGCTATCTGCGACGGGTTCGACAGGCGCTGATCGATGACTGGGAAGACTTTCTGGAGCCGGAAGAGCACGATCACGAGCACGAAGGCGAAGCGGAAGACAACCTCGACGAGGGCGATCCCGAGCTGGCGACACGGCTCAAGCGCTTCCAGATCAACCTGCTGACGACGCATCGTCCGGGCGAAGCTGCGCCGGTCATTTACGAAACCAACCCGACGTACGCGAACCTGTTTGGTCACTTGGAGCGTCGCGTGCGCTTTGGTGCGCTGCTCACCGACTTTATGCGGATCCGGCCCGGCTCAATGCACAAGTCGATTGGCGGTGTGCTGGTGCTGCGTGCGCAGGATCTGCTCACCGATCCGCTCATTTGGGAACGGATGAAGCGCGTGCTGCGTGAAAAGCGGCTGGCGGTCGAAGATCCGGTCGGTCCGCTGGGAACGTATGCGACGACGCTGCGACCCGGTCCCGTTCCGGTGGCGGTGCGCGTGGTGATGGTCGGCTCGGCGGAACTTTACGATGCGCTGCGAGCGAGCGATCCCGACTTTGGCTCGCTGTTTCGCATCAAGGTCGAGGTCGATGCCATGGTTCCGCGTACGCCGGACACGCTGCGAGTGCTCGACGCGGTGCTGATGTCGTTTGCCAAAAAGCGCGGGCTGCCGCCGTTTGAGCGCTCGGCGCGGGCGCGACTGCTCGATCTCTCGACGCGACTGGCCGAAGATCGCGAAAAGCTGTCGCTGTGTCTGGAACCGCTCGACGAGACGGCGACCTTTGCGGTGGCGCAGGCGCGCTGTCGCTTGCTGGAGCATCCTGCGACGGAAGGCAAGCCAACGCTGACGGTCACGGATTCAGACATCGCAGCGGCCTGGCAAGAGCGACGCGAGCGCTTGGCTTCCGAGGAGCGACACATTCGCGAGCTGACGCTGCGCGGGGAAGTTGCGCTCGATACAACCGGCATGCGCGTCGGTGTCGTCAACGGTCTGTCCGTCTTTCATACCGGCGATGTCGAGTTCGGTCAGCCGATGCGAATCACTGCTGTCGTCGCGCTCGGTCGGGAAGGCATTGTGGATGTGGAGCGCGAAGCCCAGCTCGGCGGCGCGATTCACACCAAAGGCGTCGCAATCCTGCGTGGCTATCTGGCGCGCATGTTCGGTCAAGAGCGTCCGCTCAGCCTGCGAGCCCAGCTTGTGTTCGAGCAGAGCTACGGCGAAATCGACGGTGACAGCGCCAGCTCAAGCGAGCTGTTTGCGGTGCTCTCGGCGCTCGCGGATGTTGGCATTGATCAGAGCATCGCCGTCACGGGCAGCGTCAATCAGCTCGGCGAAATGCAGGCCATCGGCGGAGTCTGCGCCAAGATCGAAGGCTTCTTCGATCTGTGTAACGCGCGCGGACTCACCGGCAGCCAAGGCGTGATGATCCCGAAAGCGAACCTGCCGCACCTGGTGCTGCGAGAAGATGTCGCGCAGGCGATTGGGCGCGGACAGTTTCATCTGTACGCGATCTCGTCGGTGGCTGACGGAATCGAGATCCTGACCGGACTTCCCGCTGGGGATCGAGACAGCTCCGGTCGCTTCCCGGCGGCCAGCGTCTTTGGTCGCGTCGAGCGTCGCATCATCGAAATCGCCGAGCGTCTGCGTCAGGCTGAAGCCCACGGCTACGAAGGCGGCATGGAAGGCATGGAAGACGGCGGCGCCGAGATCAGCGAAGGCGGAGAGTTCCGTCGCCTGTCACGTCCGAACCTTCCCGTCTCTGCGCGTCGCTTGGGAAGTCGCTTGTCCTAACAGCGAGCCCGCACCCAGACCGACGCTGCGATCCACATTCGCAGCGACGGCACAATCCACACAATCGGCTACTTTAGCTCCAGCATCGTCTTGGCGTAGATCTCTTCTTTGCCGTTGATGAGCCGGGTAATCATCACCTGATACTTTCCGCCTTCTTTGAAGCCCTGATCCGGTCGCAGATCGAGGCTCGACATCAGCACCTTGGTGTCCGTCGCTGTACCGATTTCCGCAAAGTGAATGGGCTCGCGCGGCTGTCCCGGCTTATTCGGCTGCGCTGCGTCGTAAAACACCACGTTCACCTTGCTGTCGCCCGCCGCTTTTTTCAGGTACGCGATGAAGAAGACCTTCCAGTTTTCCAGCTCGGGCTTTTTGCTCAGCACCTTGCGCGCTTCGGTCCTGAGGTCTTCTTGGAAGCTGTGGATCTTCGGGTTGAGCTGTCGCTCGGTGATGACGATGCTGCCCGCAGGCGGACCGGCCAGCGCCGACGTACAGGCCAGCACAGCCAGCGCACACACCATCGAACGGATCTTTGTGGCAAACGAGGAGTGAGTCATCACAAGTTCCTTTCCTGCTGATTTCAGGCGATTTCGGGCGATTTCAGGCATTTCAGGCGGTTTTAGCGCTCAGGCGCTCGGGCCGGACGGCATCAGGTTCGCCAGCTCTGCCAGCTTCAAGATCACGAGCTTGAGGTCGTCCCACACCTGTCCTTTGGCCGACGGTGTTCGCAGCAGATACGCCGGGTGATACGTCGGCATCACCGGCACGCCTTGCCAGCTACCGAACTGGCCTCGCAGGCGTCCAAGCGGCGCGGCGTTTTGCAGCAAAAACTGCGTCGGAGTCCGTCCCAGCGCGACGATGACACGCGGACGCAGCACGGCAAGCTGCGCGCGAACAAAGCCACCACAGGCCGCGATCTCATCGGCTTCCGGCGTGCGATTTCCGGGCGGACGACACTTGACGACGTTGGCGATGTAGACCTGCTCGCGGGAAAGCCGCGTTCCCAGCTCCGCAAAGCCGAGCTTGTGCGCGTGCTCGCCCATCGCTTTGATCATCTTGGACAGCAGATCTCCGGCGGCACCGACGAATGGCAGGCCGGTACGATCTTCGTCAGCGCCTGGACCTTCCCCGATGAAAGCCAGCCACGGCTCGGGATGACCTTCGCCAAAGACCAGCTGATTGCGTCCGTGACAGAGGTTGCAGCGACGACAGTCTCCGATGACCTCGCGGATGATGCGCAGTCCGTCCGCACCGCTTGGCAGGCTGGCCAGCTCGGGATAGACAATTCCGCTGGGACTTTCTGTCGTCGCTGTGCTTGCTGCTTCCGATCGAACCGGCGAGCGTGGTGCAGCGGTCTGGGAACGCGCGGCCATGCGAGAGGTCTGCTCGACGGCAGCTCGTGCCAGCGCGGCGGGATCGTCGGGCGAGGGCGCTGACCAAGTGGGCTCGACGGGCGCATTCGGATGCACAGAGGCCGGACGCTGGGGCGCTTTCGCTCCGCTACGAGGCAAATCAGCGACGGGACCAGAGCGAGCTTGCGGCTGCGCGCTACGGGCCGGACGCTGTACCGGAACGGGACAGCCATCGACGCCGCCATGTCGCATCCAGTCCAGTCGAGCACGGAGCGCAGCAGTGATCTGGAACAGCTCCGCAGACAGATCGTCGATCGGTTGGGCCGACATCGCTGGATCGTCGTCGCGTACGCCTGCTGTGGGCGAAGGTGGGAGCGCCATGGGCAGAGATACTAATGCAAATTCGAGGCTTGCGACGTATCTTGGGACTACTGCCCACAGCTAGCGGGCGCCGTGCTTGGAGGATGCTATGGCGATCACTTGTGTGAAAGACATCATGACCGAGGTGGTAGAAGCACTTCGCGTCGGAGACAGCCTGGACCTAGCCGACCGCATCATGCGCGTTGGTCGCATTCGTCACCTGCCCGTCGTCGATGGAGACGAGCACTTGGTTGGACTGGTGACGCACCGAACGCTGCTCGCGGCGTGGGTAAGCCACGGGAGCCCCGGAACCGAGCGTCTGTCCGACGTGGCGCGCGACATCCCGATCGAGATGGTGATGGTCAAAGATGTGCTGACGACGACGCCCGATGCTCCGGCTGCCGACGCAGCGCGGATCTTGGAACAGCACAAATATGGCTGTCTGCCGGTGGTGCGCGACGGAAAGCTGGTGGGAATTTTGACCGAGGCGGACTTTCTGCGCTTTGCTCGCGTTCACCTAGAGCAAGAGTCATCGGCGACGTAGCGCGACGATCGGTTAGCCAAGCTGCCGAGCGAGAATGAAGTACTGCGGCAGCGACTCTCCGTTGCGGGTGGCGTGACCGATCACCACATCCCGAGAGACGCGACGACAGAAGTCGTGCAGGTTCTTGTAGACCAAGTGGGAAAAGCCGCGATCGTTGGGAAGGACGCGCGGCCAGTCGGAGGGCACGTCGCTCTGGCTCGGCACTTTGGTGTAGTCAAATAGCAGCTCGCTGCCTGACTGCGTGATCTCGAAGTAGCCGGGGCCGGTGACAAAGCTCATCGACTGAAAGTTGAAGCCGAAGACCTGACCGCTGGCGGTGCGAACCAAGCGCTTCTCGAAGCTGCGGAACATCGGCAGGTTGTTGAGTCCCGCGCAGACCAGCGTCTTTCCGACGGGTAGCGACGATGGCACAAAGTCCGCAAGCTGAAGGGGCGGCGCACTCGCACAGCGATCGTAGAGCGCTCCCAAGGCTTTGCGAGACAGCGATCGCACTTCACGCACGCGACCTGCATCATCAAGTCCGTCGAGAAATGCCGCAAGTGCGGTCGGATCAGCGCCCGCTCCGATCAGCAGTTCCAGATCCTGGTTGGCGGCGGGAGATTGGCTGTTCATGTCAGGTTCCTATCGGTGAAGATCTGGTTATTCGACGGTGACGGACTTGGCCAGGTTGCGCGGCTGATCGACATCGGTGCCTTTGAAGTCCGCGACGTAGTAGGCAAAGAGCTGAAGCGGCACGACGGTGATGATGGGCGCGAGCAGCGGATGAACCGCCGGAACCTCGATGACGTGATCGGCCAGCGTGCGCAGCGAGTGATCTCCCTCGGTGGTGATCGCGATGACGTGACCGCCACGCGCTTTGACCTCCGATAGGTTCGACAGCACTTTTTCGTAGCCACCGTCGTGCGGTGCCAGCACCAGCACCGGCAAGCCTTCGTCGATGAGCGCGATCGGACCGTGCTTCATTTCTCCCGCCGCGTAGCCTTCGGCGTGGATGTACGAGATCTCTTTGAGCTTGAGCGCACCTTCGAGCGCAATCGGGAACTGCGGTCCGCGTCCCAGGTACAGCATGTCGCGACAGTGACCGTAGGTTCGCGCCAGCTGCTGAAGCTGTTCTGCCGTCTGAAGAACCTGCGTCAGCTTGGCGGGCAACGAGGTCAGGTCATGCACAAACGCCTGCGCAGCTTCTTCGGACAGCCGACCACTGCGTCGTCCCAGGTGCAGCGCGAGCAGCGCCAGCGCCACAAGCTGCGTCGTAAACGCTTTGGTGGATGCGACGCCAATTTCCGGTCCGGCGTGCGTATACAGCGAGTGCTGCGACGTGCGCGGAATCGAAGAATCGACGACGTTGGCGATCGAAAAGATCTGCGCGCCTTTCTTTTGCGCTTCGCGAATCGCGGCCAGCGTATCGGCGGTTTCTCCCGACTGAGACACGGCAACGACCAGATCTCCCGACGAGACGATTGGATCGCGATAGCGGAACTCCGACGCCAGATCGACTTCCACGGGAATGCGTGCCAGCGCTTCGATCAGGTATTTTCCGACGAGCGATGCATGAAACGAGGTTCCGCAGGCCAAGACAAACAGCCGCTTCACCTTGCTTGGATCGATGTCGTATCCGTCGAGCAGCGCATCAGCTGGTGCATGCGAAAGCCGTCCTCGCAGCGTGTCGGTGACGGCGCGTGGCTGCTCGAAGATTTCCTTGAGCATAAAGTGCTTATAGCCAGCCTTTTCAGCGGCGAGCAGCGACCAAGTGATGACACGCTCGGGGCGCTTTCGTTCCACTCCGTCGAGCCCGATCACGCGAACCTTTTCGCGCGTAAGCTGCGCCAGATCGCCTTCTTCCAGGAAGATCACCCGTCGGGTATGCGGCAGCAGCGCTGGAACGTCGGATGCGATCAGGTTTTCTCCGTCCCCGAGTCCCAGCACCAGCGGCGATGCGCTCTTGGCACAGACCACTTCGTCAGGCGTATCGGTACACAAGACCACCACCGCGTACGCACCTTCGAGATGCTTGAGCGCTCGCTGCGTCGCGGTCAGCAGCCGATCCGGTCCCGGCGCAACCCGTTGCAGCTCTTCCCAGATGAGATGCGCGATGATCTCGGTGTCCGTTTCCGACGAAAACGAGTGTCCGCGCTCGCTGAGCGACCGCTTGAGCGACAGATAATTTTCGATGATGCCGTTGTGAACCACCGCGACTGATTCAAAGCGATGTGGATGCGCGTTTTCGTCTGATGGACGACCGTGCGTCGCCCAGCGCGTGTGACCGATTCCGACGTTGCCTTGCGGCGCTGCTCCGGCGAGCTGACCTTCCAGCTCACTCAGCTTGCCGCGACAGCGAACGATCTGAAGCTCACGCGTGCTGCTCGGGCTGCTTGGGTTTGTAATGACCGCGACACCTGCCGAGTCATAGCCTCGATATTCAAGTCGCCGCAGGCCTTCGACCAGCAGCGTCGTTACTTGCTTGGGTCCGATATATCCGATGATTCCGCACATGGTTTTTTTGATTTTGCGCGCACCGCGTTGCCGGTGCAAATGCGCTTTTGATACCCTATGGGATTATGAGCATACAGGTCCTTTACCAGTCTCTCTCCATCGCTAAGGAGCCGCGCTTCCGCTTGCAGGACGGCGGCTTGTTCATCGAGCTGGACAGTCCGATGCCGGTTGCGACCGCGCTGTCTGTCCACGCGGGCGAGCACAGCCTGCAAGGCAAAGTGCGACGGGTCCGAGAAGGTGCTGGCGCTGGCATGCTGGTGGTGCCAGTCGAGACGACGAAGCTGCCGCGCTGGCTGCTCGGTCTGGGCGCGGAAGTCGGTCCGCACGTCGAGTTTGAGCCCGAGCCCGCACCGCCGCCGCCGCCCGTGGTTGAAGCCAAAGCCGAGCCCGTGGTTGAAGCCAAAGCCGAGCCAGTGGTCGAAGCCAAAGCCGAGCCAGTGGTCGAAGCCAAAGCCGAGCCAGTCGATGCGGCTCCGTCGAAGCAGACGCCAGCCGAAGCTACCGCAGCGGGTGAAGACGATGACGAGTCGTCGGACAAGCCCAAAGCCGGTGAAAAGAAGACCGCTGCCAAGACCACCAAAAAGAAAAAAGCTCGTCGCTAACGAGCGATCGCTGGTCGATGGACGGTCTGATCGTTCGTCTGTCGCTTGTCTGTCGCTTGTCTGGTCGTCGCGCGGATCCTTCCCCTTCTGCGTCTACTGTCCAATCTTCGTCGGTCAAAGCGCTTTTCTCTCTGGGTCAAACTTTGCTAGCGTGCGTCGGTCGCTTGGCGACGTGAGCCACTTTCAGGGAGTCCTTCCATGCGCTTTAGCAGAGAGCATCGCATCGAGGTTTCAGCCAGTCGCTTGATCGAGCTTTCTCTCGATCCGTCCTTCATGAAGCGTCTGAACACCGAGGCGATGAACGTCCAGCAGTATGAGTCGCTGTCTCGCGACGCTGGCCCGAGCGTGATCACGCTGAAAAACCGCATCACACCGCAGGACAACATGCCCGGCTTTATCAAAAAGCTCGTCGGTGGCGGCTTCAACTATGAAGAAACAGTGACGCATCAAACGGGCTCGGATTCGGTGTCAGCGGTGATGGTTCCGTCGGTGATGCGTGACAAGCTCAAGATGGGCTACACGATGCGAGTGGTTCCCGTCGGTGAAAATGCCTGTCGGCGCATCATGGAGTGGGACATCGAGGTCAAGGTCTTCGGGCTCGGTGGACAGATCGAAAAGTTCGCTGCCGCCGAGGTCGATCGCGGTCTGGATGCGTCGGCCCGCTTTCTGAGCAGGCACGGTTCAGGCTCGTAAGCGGCGCTCTGGCTCGTCGCTGCGCTTTCTGGATGGTGTCCGAGCATCCGGTGTCTGCCCGACCCGCACGCCGAAAAGTCCCTTGGCGTTCATCGCTTACGTTCGCGTCGGGATTCGCTGTTACGTTGCTGTTTCAATCGACCCTAAAATGGATGTTTATCCACACGGGCCTCTGACGAGAATCGTTGGTCGGCTGTGCGGACACTTTGCGCTTACTTTCGGGGGAGGGTTAGGCCATGAAGTGTTCTTCTCGCGTCTTGGGCAGCGTGCTTGGCCTTTTGAGCTTGGCGCTTACGAGTGGGCTGGTCGGCTGCTCGGGCGGATCCACCAGCGGTGAAGTCGATGCGGGCTCGACGCCGAGCGAAGACCTTGCGTTTTCTGGGCCGTTTCCGTTTATCACCGAGTTTTTGGCCAAGAATCAGGCTGGACTCACCGACGAAGACGGCACAACGTCGGACTGGATCGAGATCTACAACCCAGGCAGCCAACCGTTTGACCTCGGCGGCTATCACCTGACCGACAGCAAGAGCAAGGCCGATCGCTGGACGTTTCCGTCGGGAACCGTGATCGCTCCCGGTGGCTACTTGGTGGTTTTCGCAAGCGGAAAGAACCGCGCCGTCGCTGGCAAGCCACTTCACACCAACTTCAGCCTCTCGGGCGGAGAGCTGGGCGGAAGCTGCTCGGCGCAGGGTGGCGAATACCTGGCACTGACGGGAAAAGGTGGCGATCCGCTGCCTCCGGTGTGGAGCCCTTATCCCGGTCAAGCCACCGACGTATCGTATGGACTTCTGACGACAGCGAACAACGCAGCGACGGCGCACTTTGCCAAGCCGACACCGGGCGCAGCGAACGATGCTTCGTCGGCACTGGCGGAACGGGTTCGCTTCAGTCCATCGAGCAGCACGTTTGCAGCAGGAACGCCACTTCAAGTGTCACTTTCCGTCAGCTCGCAGACGGCGCAGGTTCGCTACACGACCAATCGCTCGCGTCCCATTGGCGTCGCGGGTACGGCGGGAACCTTTGCGGCGGATGCGACGAGCGATGTCTGCACTTGGACGGCGCACGGACTGAAGACCGGAGATCAGGTTCGCGTCTCGGGCCCAGCGCCGCTGCTCGTCGGAATGAACTATTTTGTGCAGGTGCTGACGGCGGATACGTTCAAGCTGACCATCGAGCCCGGCGGACCCGCGATCGATCTGACCGCGAGCGGGATGTTTGAGCTTCGTCGCGAAGCAGCAACCGGAACAGCGGCAGCGACGGACTTTGTGACCACGTCGATGGTTCACTCGTTCTTCGGCGGCGATCCGGTTCAGGTCAAGAGCACGGGAACGCTGCCGGGCGGACTGTCTGCGACGACGACGTATTACATCGTGCCGGGGACGACGAACACCTTCCGTCTGTCTACTTCGCCGACGCTGACCCCGGTGGTGGACATCTTGGATGCGGGAACTGGCACGCTGACGGTCTATCGGACGCCGTCGCCGCTCTATACGGGACCGATCAGTGTCGCGGTGAATACGCGGGTGCGGGCACGCGCTTTTGAGCCGGGTCGTCCCGACGGACCGCTCGGTGGAGAGATGTACTTTGCGCTCGATCCAGCGGCGCTGGCGTTTACGTCGAACCTGCCGGTGGTGCTGTCGCACACTTGGAATGCCGCGATGGCCAACAACACGCCAGTCGAAGGTGTGGTGATGGTCTTCGAGCCCAAAGCGCCCGACAACCTGACGCGGCTGACGAACCTGCCCGACTTGGTGGCACCCGGATCGCTGGAGCGTCGCGGATCTTCGACGGCGGGTGATCCCAAGTTTTCGATGGCGCTCGAGCTTCAGGACGAAAACGGCATCGATCAAGCGTGCAGTCCGTTTGGCATGCCTGAGCACTCCGACTGGGTGATGCACGCGCCGTATCAGTTCGATCGATCGATGATTCACAACGATCTCATCTATCGAACCAGCAACGATCTGGGACGCTACGCCGTTCGTACCAAGCTGATCGAGCACATCCACAACGAACAGTCGCTGCCCGACACCTTCGAGGGCTCGATCACCGGCCTCGATTACTTCGGCGTCTACAGCTTCATGGAAAAGATCACGCGCGGCAGCAGTCGCGTCGATGTCGAAAACCTGACCACTGCGGACAACGCGCTGCCCAACATCGCAGGCGGTTACATGTTCAAGGCGGACCGGCTCGACGCGGGTGAAGTCGGCATCACGCCGCTTGCGGGACAGAGCTTTGGCAACGCAGGCACCGGCGGTCCGGGCGCAAACGTGCTGGCGTGGGTGAACCCGCGTGAGGTGTCTCCCGATCCATTCAAGCGAGTCACGACGACGCAGCGCGACTGGTTCCGAGGTCACTTGGGCGAAGCGTGGGCGACGCTGAGCGGCACGATGGCGACCGATCCCGTAAACGGCTACGCAAAATACTGGGATGTCGGCGCGATGATCGATCACCACATCCTCAACACCGCGACGAAGAATGCGGATGCGCTGCGACTTAGCTCGTACTGGCACAAGCCGCGAAACGGCAAGCTGACCGCTGGACCGATCTGGGACTTTGATCGCGCACAAGGATCGACCGACGGACGCGACTTCGACTGGGGAACGTGGATCGGCGGCGGCACCGACTTCTTTACCTACCCTTGGTACAAAGAGATGCTGGCCGACCAAAACTTCTGGCAGGCGTGGATCGATCGCTACACGCAGCTTCGGCAAGGTCCGCTGTCTACGGCTGCGATGCACGCGCGGATCGATGACTTGGTCAATCAGCTCAATCCGGGCAACGGAGCCAACACGCCAGCCAAGCGTACGGTGATGCGCTGGTCCGCGAGCGCGCCCCGAGCCGCTGCGGGCAACACCGCGATCACCAACATGCTGTTCAACGGTCAGTACGTCGGTGAGATCGCGTGGCTCAAGTACTGGTGGGAAAAGCGGCTGGCGTTTATGGAAAGTCAGTTTGTGCGTCCGGCTGTGCCCAGTGTTCCGGCGGGAAAAGTGACGGCGGGAACGATGGTGACGCTTAGCTCGCCGAGTCAGTCGCTGCCTGGGGTGAAGATCTATTACACGCTCAACGGAGCGGATCCGCGCGGACGGACACCGGGGCCACTTTTGGCAACGGGCGCTGTCGAATACACCGGACCGATCACGATCAACGCGAACACGGTGATCACGGTGCGAACCTACAATCCAGCAGCTCCGGCGGCTCCGATTGCTCCCGCAGCGACGGGCTGGAGCGCTCCCACCGTGCTGGCATACACGCTGTAACGGAGCCCGTTCGCTTCATCTGTAGCGTCCTTTCTTTCCATCGATCACGCAGCACAGATCAAGCACAGACGTAACGGAAGACCCAAGCAGAGACGCTACGGAGTCGGTGTCCTTTTCTTTTGTGCAGCCTGTCCCAGTGCGAGCAGTGCGGCATACACAAGCGCTGCGGGCGCAGCCAAGGGTTCGATCGATTCTGTAGACGATTCTGTAGACGATTCTGTAGACGATTCTGCGGACTTTTCCGACGGAAAAACGCTCCACAACAGATAGTCTTCAGGATGGACCCAGCCAAACGGAAGGAAGCGGAATCGTTCCAGCTTGGCACGCTGTCCGCTTGGTAACTCCAGCAAGAGCGGCGCATCATCAGCATCATCGCGCGCAATCACGGGTGTGACATCAAGTCCTTCCTCCAGCGGCTTTCCATAGCGCGAAAACACCGCAGACAGCGCAGCCGAAGGAATCGGTATTGGTTCCTGCTGACCGACGGGACTATACAGCGCAAGGGAGTCTTCATTCCAGATCAAAAAGGAGTCTGTGACTTCTCCCTTTTGATCGCGGTGCGCATAGATGCGAAAGCGACAGACAGATTGTTCGGATGGCATGACTCAGGACTGAATCGTGACCGCAAAAGCGGGCGGATGAAGCAGGTGTTTTTTGACCGAGCAGGCATTGATCGCCGCGATGATTCCTTCGTGATGTTCCGTCGGAAACGAAGCTGGAACGATCACTTGCAAGCTGATCTGCGTCACCATCCGCGTCTGTTCATCTCGCGTTAGGTTTTGAAGGATCTCGATGCCATCGGTGGGAAGCTGTCGGGTCTGACAGTAGGACTGCACAAAGAAGCCTGCGCAGGTTGCAATCGATGCCAAGAACAGATCAAACGGCGACGGAGCGCTGCCTTCTCCGCCTGACTTGAGGGGCTGATCGGTCATTACCTCGAAGCCATCGAAGTGGCCGGATATTTTCTTCTGTCCTCGTAGCGCAACGCGAATCTCCATCGACTGTGGGCTCCTGTTGATTTGGCTGTACGTTCTGGCTGTACGTTCTGGTTTTACGTTTTGGCGTTTACGTTCGGTATTTGTGCGCGGCTCGTCAAGCGACATGGATGAGCACGTCATCCACACAGGAATCGCACGGAACAAACGCAGGATTTCTGTTAGGGACGGCGCACTGTGAGCGATAGGATGCCCGCAAAACAAGAGGTGAGTCATGGATGGAATGCGCCCACACCTGCTCGTGTCGCTGCGTCGAGTGCGCGGATGGTTTGGCCTTGTGGCATCGCTGTCGCTGTTGTGGCTTGGCTGCTCGTCCAAAGTGGTGCCTGGTCCAGACTCGACCGCGAGCGTCGATCTGTCCGATCCAGTGTCCGATCCGGTCGATTTGGCACTTCCTGTGTACGACTTGGCGCAGGCTCCGCCGGATCTGTGGATGCCAGAAGATCTGGGCAAGCCAGTTGGATCAAGCTGCGCATCCGATGCAGAGTGCCTGAGCGGCGCGTGTCGCAAAGTCGGTGGCGCAGCAAGCAAGCTGTGCGTCGGAACGTGTAAGACCCAGCGCGACTGTGATGCGCTGCCCGGACAGGTCACTTGTCAGCCCGAAAAGGGAGGCGCAGCGGTCGGTCTGTGCGTTCCTCCCAGCGCGAATCACTGTGCAAGCTGTGACAAAGATGCAGACTGCGGAACGATGTCAGAGCGCTGTCTGCAAGCACCTGGAGATGTCGCGCCCGCGTGTCATTTGGACTGCTCGCTGTCCGATTCTGTCTGTCCATCGGACTATGAATGTGCGGCTGTTTCCGACGGTGCAGTAGCTCGCAAGCTGTGCGTTCCCAAGACCAAGCTGTGTCTGGATTCCTTGGGTGGATACTGCGATCGCGTGGCCCTTCCGCAGAGCTGTACGCGCAAAAACACCGCCGGTCAGTGCATCGGACAGAGAGCCTGTCTGGCCGGTGGTCGCTACGATCGCTGCGCGGCCTCTGTTCCGCAGTTTAAGCGCTGCGGAGAGATGGATCCGCCGGGCTGTATGCTCGCGCTGGCGTCGGATGCAATCGGAACCAAGCAGAACTGCGCGCGCTGTGGAAACACCTGCGGAAGCGATGAAGACTGCTGCGCGGGAAGCTGCAAAAAGTTAAACACAGCGACGGACTGCGGAGCCTGCGGCAAGTCCTGCGCGATGGGAAGCGGCTGCTGCGCGGGAAGCTGTACGCAGCTTGATACGGTGTCAAACTGTGGTGCGTGCGGCAATGTCTGTCCGGGCATAGGACAGCCAACCAGCGACGTGTTTTGCGACACCAGCAAGCTTCCTGCATCGTGCGCAATGACGTGTCGAGGTGACAACTACGATGTCGATGTCAGCGCGACAAATGGCTGTGAAGTGCTGGATGTGACGCCTCCTGGACATACCCAATCGACCGCGTCCAGCCGAGGCAGCAAAGACTGTTTTGACACCGCCAGTCGCGACTCCTTTTCATCGGCTGTACCGTCGGATTTGCGCGAGCACAAGAACCCTCCTGTGGTGGGATTTTCCGGCATGGTGGGAGCGGCTCCTGACTACTGGGTGGTGCGCGCAACCGGCGGGACGTTCTGTCAAAACGACTATGAAGTGACGATCACCACGACGGGCGGTGGATCGATGACATGCTATCGCTTGACCGTGATCACCAACAAGCGGACCGACACCCTCGATGTGAGCGGTTCCGGAAGCAAGAGCATGAACACCGGAACCGGCGCGTACTCCGGTGGATCAGACATCTACTTTGTCGTCGAAAAGACCTGCACCACTGCGATGCCGGAAAAGGTCAGCTACACCGTGGAGTATCACCTGTGATGCGCTGCGGCGTTCCCTTTCAGCGGCTGCGCGCGCTTTTGATGTGCTTGGGAGTCCTTCACGGAGGCTGCGCGCAGGTTGCATCCAGTGGCGATCCGCCCAAAGTTCCCGACGCTGGCTGTGAAGGACTGGCCTGTCAGGTGCAGCGCTGTTCCGATGGCAAAGACACGCGACTACGCGGCACCGTCTACGTACCAAACGGGGCCGATCCGCTCGCCAGCGCGGTGGTCTATGTTCCGCAGTCTGGACAGCTTACGCCGCTTCCTTCCGCGCCATCATGCGAGCTCTGTCGCGATCCGATCGCGGGTCGCGCCGTGACCTTTGCCTACAGCGGCAGCGACGGTAAATTTGAGCTACGTGGCGTTCCTTCGGGTGATCAGGTTCCGCTGGTGGTGCAAAAGGGACGCTTTCGGCGAATGGTATCGGTGCGCGTTCCGGCGTGTCAGACCACAGAGCTGGCTCCTGACGATACGCGACTTCCACGCAGCCGTGCGGAAGGAGACCTTCCCAAGCTCGCGGTGGCTGCCGGAGATCACGACGCAATCGAGTGTGTGCTGCGTCAGATCGGAATCGATCTCGGTGAGTTTCAGACCCCTGATCAGCGCGGTGCAGTCCACCTGTATGACAACCAAAAGCCAGGCGCTGCGACGCTACCCGGACAGCTCCTTTTGTCGTCGCTGCTGACCGATAGGAATCGGCTGTTTTCCTATCAGATGCTGTTTCTGAACTGCTCAGGAATCGCGTATTCCCAAGGGCTGCTTGGTAGTCCGCAGGTGCGCAGCAACCTGATCGATTTTTTGCGTCAAGGCGGCAGGCTGTATGCAACCGACTGGTCGTATGACTTCATCGGACAGCTTCCAGAGCTGGCTCCCTTTGTCTGTTTTCAAGACGACAAAGACTGCTCGGTGACGACGCCGCATGGCTTTCACACCGCAGTGGCAAGCGGCGGACTTGGTGATCCGATCACGGGTGCGGTGACTTCCCAAGCGAGTGGACTGGCCGACTTTCTGCGCAGGCTGGCGGTTCCGATCGATCCGAACAGAGTCCCGATCACAGAGCTTTTGCCAGGCTGGGTTCAGATCGCACAGACCGCGCAAGATCCGCAGCGCTTTCCGTCGAAGATTTACCTACAAGGCATGTCCACTGGAAAGCTCCGTCCGCTGACTGTGGCGTTTGAATATCCGCCGCAAGCGGGCTGTGGACGTGTCCTGTTTAGCTCCTATCACACGCGGGAGCGCGCCGCGCAGAAGACCTTTCCGTCCTACTGTCCGCTCGGTGCGATGCTGCCGCAGGAACACATTCTGGAATACCTTCTGTTCGAGCTGGCGGACTGTCTGGGCGGATCGCTCGGCTGAGCGCAGCGGGCCAGTGGTTGGATGTTCTGCATCGTTCAACATCGTTCAGACAGAGCCGCTGCGCGATCGCTGTGCCGCGTTGAATGCATGAGGAGTGCAGGTCGTCCACTTCCGCGTCCTTACCGACCAGACAGAGTGCGCTGCGATGAATCAACAAAGGATCCACATCATGACCAAAGACATGCAAAGAGACATCAAGAGAGACATCAAAAGAGACTTGCAGACCACGCGATTCCCTTGGCTGCTGGCGGTTTGGCTCGGCGCAGCGCTCTCGCTGCCGGGCTGTCAGTCTAGCTCTTCGGGACCGGGGACCGACAACGGAACCGGACCAGATCTCGCGCAGACGGAAGCGGATGCCAGCGTGACGGATGCCGGTGTAGATGACGCGATGAGCCGCGCGGACTTGGGATCGTCCCCCGATCTGTCCACGCTGACAGACATGACGATGCCACCGACCCTTTCCGATGTCTGTGATCGCTATGCACAGGTTGGCTGTGACAAGTACAAAGACTGTTATCCGTCCGCGCTGGCTCTCAGTTTTCCGTCGATGACAAGCTGTGTGGCGCGCTACAAGCAGCAGTGTCTGCTCTACGCCAATCTGTCAGGAAGCAAGCGCACAACCAGCGACATGTTACGCTGCGCCGATTATCACAGCACGCTTACGTGCCTTCAGTACGCTGATACCGCGAACCTGCTTGCTCCGGCCTGTATCGTCAGTGGAACCTTGGCAAACGGCACAGCCTGCGGAGCCAACGATCAGTGCGTCAGCGGCTACTGCAATATCAACTACACGACGGGCTGCGGAGTCTGCGCAAGCTACGTCAAAGTCGGTGCTGCGTGTGACTTTACGGCGGGCTCTCCGACCTGTGAACCGGGCGCAGCTTGCGTCGGTGCTGCTGGATCTCGAACCTGTATGAAGATGGCTGCGCTGGGTGCGGCGTGCAACACAACAGCCGGTCCAGCCTGTCTGCCGATGCTCGCATGTCGCGGCGGAACCTGCGCTGCATCACGGGCAGCGGGAGACACTTGCGATCCGACGATCGTCTACGACTGCGACTACACCAAAGACCTAAGCTGCAACGGAACCACCAAGAAGTGCGAAAAGCTCTACAGCTACTTGGCAGCGGGAGCGACGTGCAGCTCTGCGACCAGCGCTCCGTATCCGATCTGTGCGGGGGGATCGCGCTGTAGTTCGACGACGGGAGCGGGAACGTGCGTGGCCCCGGCGGCTGATGGTGCAGCGTGTGTCGATTCCCCGGGTACACCGGGCTGTCTGTGGCCCGCGCAGTGCAAGTCAGGAACCTGTCAGCTTCCTTCTCCATCGAGCTGTAAGTAGTCCGCACGGAATTTCGCGGCTTCCGCAGGACGCAATAAGAGTCCTGCTGGATGCTTCATATCGTCTCGTCGCGCGCACATAAGAGGCATATTACATGCTTCATATTGCATATCCAGCGACGGATCGATTCCTGATCAATAAGAGGCATTTTATAGGACTCATATTGATCAGGAACCGGACTTGCGGAACGACTGCGCGGGCGAAGCGGACCAGCGGGAATTGCTAGAACGGAATCTTTCCGGTGGCGATGTCTTTCCACATCACCCAGTCGCCCATGAAGCTGTAGAGCGGGAACTTGAACGTCGCCGGGCGATTCTTCTCGAAGAAGAAGTGACCGACCCAAGCCAGACCGTAACCGACCGCCAGACCGGCGAGCAGACGAGACGGCTTGCGCGCAACAATCGCCGAGACTCCGAGGAGAAGGCCGATGCTGCTGCCGACAAAGTGTAGTCGTCGGCAGGCGCGATCCGCGTGCTGCGACAGATAAAACGGGTAAAACGACTCGAAACTGTCAAAGTGGCTGGGCGTTTCCATCGGCAGCCATGGTAGCCGCCTTGCGTGTGACTTGGAACCCCGCCCCGGAATCGTGCGCGATTTCCGTAGACGCGCTGGGTCCGCATGCCGTACTAAGCGCTGCCGTGGAACCAGAAAGCCTGCTCGCCAAAGAAATCGCCCGGGAAGTTGACCGTCGGCGAACGTTTGCAATCATCAGCCATCCCGACGCTGGCAAGACGACGCTGACCGAAAAGCTGCTGCTGTTCGGCGGAGCGATCCAGATGGCCGGAGCGGTGAAGGCTCGCAAAGCGGCGCGACATGCGCGCAGTGACTTTTTGGCGATCGAGCGTGAGCGTGGAATCTCGGTTAGCTCGTCGGTGATGAAGTTTAACTATCAGGACATCGAGGTGAATCTCCTCGATACGCCGGGCCACCAGGACTTTTCCGAAGACACGTATCGCGTGCTGACGGCGGTGGATTCGGCGCTGATGGTGATCGATAGCGCCAAAGGTGTCGAAACGCAGACGCGCAAGCTGATGGAAGTCTGTCGGCTGCGCGACACGCCGATCATCACGTTTATCAACAAGCTCGATCGCGAAGGCCGCGAGCCGTTCGATCTGCTGTCGGACATTGAGTCGAGCCTGAAGATCCAGTGCGCGCCGATGACGTGGCCGATCGGAATGGGCAAGCGCTTCAAAGGTACGTTCAACCTGTTTCGCAACGAGCTGCGGCTGTTTTCGGGAACGGGATCGGATCGAGTGCAGGACGCGGTGGTCTATCACGACGCGAGTGATCCGGCGCTCGACGAAGCGCTGGGCTCGCAAGTAGAGCACCTACGGACCGATCTGGAGCTGCTGCAAGGCGCGGGCACTCCGTTTGACAAAGACGCGTATCTGGCGGGCAAGCTGACGCCGGTGTTCTTCGGTAGCGCGGTGAACAACTTCGGGATCGCAGAGCTGCTCGATGCGCTGCTTCAGTTTGCGCCGCAGCCACGGGCACGCGCAGCGACGACGCGGCTGGTGTCTCCGTACGAGGCGCCATTTTCCGGGGTGGTGTTCAAAATCCAAGCGAACATGGACCCGCAGCATCGCGATCGGATTGCCTTTTTGCGGATCTGCTCGGGGAAGTTTACGCGCGGCATGAAGGTGCGACACCACCGCATCGGCAAAGACGTGCAGATCCAAAACGCGACGATCTTCATGGCGCAGGATCGCTCGGGCGTCGAAGAAGCGTTTCCCGGCGACGTGATTGGCATTCACAACCACGGAACGATCAAGATCGGCGACACGATGAGCGACAAAGAGCCGCTCAAGTTCGTGGGGATTCCCAACTTTGCGCCGGAACACTTTCGTCGGGTGCGACTGCTCAATCCGCTCAAGAGCAAGCAGCTGGAAAAAGGACTGCTGCATCTGGCGGAAGAAGGCGCGGTGCAGCTGTTCCGTCCGCTGCGCAACAACGACTACATCTTGGGTGCCGTCGGTGTGCTCCAGTTTGAAGTGACGATTGCGCGGCTTGGGGATGAATACGGCGTCGAAGCCAGCTACGAGCCGGTCGAATACGGAGCCGCTCGCTGGGTGCGCTGCGACGACAAAAAGAAGCTGGAAGAGTTCCGCACCAAGGCCGCGTCGAACCTGGCGATCGACATCGACGGCAACTTGACGTACCTGGCGGAAAACGACTGGCGGCTGAATCACACCATCGACAAGTGGCCGGGGATTTCGTTCGACCGCACGCGCGAGCACGTCTAACCCGTCGGCCAAGAGGCACTCAGATCCGACAATTGAGCTGACCGCTACGCCACGACGGTGTTAAAAGCCTGCGAAACACTTCGCAAGGAGAGGTCTTTGATGTCGGTTCGTGCCGTGAAGCCGTTGCGCTCGGGTCTTTTGGGTCCGTTGGCGCTGCTGGGTCTGCTGCTATTTTCGTCGCTGGGACACGCAGCAAAGTGTCCGAATGTTCAGATTGTGCTCGATCGCTCGGGCTCAATGTCCACCTCGGTCTTGGGCGGTGGGACGCGCTGGAGCATGGCGACGCAGACCATCAACAGTTTGGTGTCGCTGGCAGATCCGCTGCGCGCGGCGAAGATTGGGCTGTTGACGTTCCCAAACTCGGGCTGCGACAGCTCGCTCAAGGTCCGTCCCGACTACAGCACCAGCTTCGCGATCGCATCGGCGCTGGCCGCGCTGACTCCGTCGGGAAGCACGCCGAGCGGAACGGCGATTCGCGATACGGTGTCGCTGTCCGAGCTAAAAGACGCGACGCGCAAGCAGTACATCGTGCTGATGACCGACGGTGGGCCAAGCTGTGGTGGCGAACCAGACACGAGCACTGGGACGGTGAACCAGATCAAGCTGGGCCGGATGAGCATGCCGTCGGTTGCGACATTTGTCGTCGGTGTGGGTGATGGACTGACGGCATCGGAAAAGACCACGCTCGGTCTGATGGCTGACGCGGGTGGCTATCCCGAAACGACCTCGCTGCGCTATTACGAAGGAAAGACAGCGTCAGAGCTGAGTAACTCGCTTCAAAAGATCACGCAGATCATTTTGATGGAAAATCCGAGCTGTTCAGACGCAGTGCCAGCGGATATGGCAATGCCAGCAGATATGGCAATGCCAGCAGATATGGCAATGCCAGCGGATATGACGATGACGCCATTGGATATGACGATGACGCCAGCGGATATGACGATGACGCCATCAGATATGACGATGACGCCGCCAGATATGACGATGACGCCAGCGGATATGACGATGACGCCAGCGGATATGACGATGACGACGACGGATATGACGATGACGACGACGGATATGGCGATGACGCCAGCGGATATGACGATGACGACGACGGATCTGGCGATGATGCCAGCGGACATGGTCATTTCCCCGGTGGGTGACGGTGGCACGGGCGGCAAGCTCTTCGTTGAGTGGATCAGCCCGCGTGAGCTGGAGCAAGGCAAGTCGGGACCGGCGGTGGTGCGGGGCAGTGGCTTTGCGGTGGCTGCGCCGGGTGCGAGCGTGTACCTCGAAGGTGCGGCGGGCCTGTATCCGCTGTCGGGTGTGCTCGTCGAAGATGAAAAGACCATCAAGGTCTTCCTTCCGGCGGATCTGGCGGTCGGTAGCTACGACGTGGTGGTGAAAAATCCCGACGGAGCACTGGCTCGACTGTCGGGCGGCTTTGCGGTGACGGCGGTCGCAGCAGGTGGCTGCTCGTGTGATGTTGCGGGTCAGCGTCCGGTCGGAACGTCGTCGCTGTGGTTTGGGCTGGCGATGCTGTTGCTGATGGTGCGGCGGGTTAGGCAGTCGCAGCGCGTCCGTGTCGCACGAGCAGCGCGGCCAGCACGGTCGTGATCAGTGCGGCCAATAAATACGGTAACGGTGCATACAAATCGAACAGCGTGCCAGCCAGCACCGGACCGATGGCTCGCGCCAGAGAGTTGAGCGACTGACCGAGGCCCAAGGTTCCACCTTGCTCTGTCTTGGACGCTGCGCGCGAAAGCAGCGTCGAGAGGCTGGGACTGAGCAGGCCTTGACCGATCGCGACCACGACGAGCGCCGCGATCATCAGCGCTTGGGTCGGCATAAACGGCAGCGCTGAAAACGATCCGGTCAAGATCACAAAGCCAGCGGTGCCGATGCGGACTTCGCCAAAGCGCCTAGCGAGCGGACCGATAACGCCGCCTTGAATGATCGCGATGACGATGCCGATGAGCGCAAACAGTCGTCCCATCGTCTGTTCGGAAAAGCCGTAGCGCTGCTTGGCAAACAGCGCAAAGGTCGATTCCATCGCAACAAACGACAGCGTCGCCAGCATCGTGATGAGCAGCAGCGGGCCCACCACTTTGCGTCCGAGCGCTTCTTGCAGCGACGACAGAGACAGGGACACGCGCGTGCTTTTGCCGCGTGCGCTCTCGGGCAGCGACTCGTGCAGCGAAAACACCGCCAGGACAAGGTTTGCGCACGACAGGCCAGCGGCGACAAAAGCTGCGGTCGAAAAGCCAAAGCGGGACAGCTCGGCACCGATGAAGGGACCAAAGACAAAGCCCATGCCGATCGACGCTCCGATCAGCCCCATGTACTTGGTGCGCTCCGTCGGAGTGGTCACATCTGCGACGTAGGCCTGCGCGGTCGCGATGCTGCCGCCAAACAGTCCAGCCAGCGCGCGCGCCGCCATCAGCGTATACAGCGAGTCAGTCAGTCCCGTCGCAAGCAGCGACAGCGTCGAGCCAAGCAGACACACAATCAGCACCGGACGCCGACCCAGCCGATCCGACATCCGTCCGAGCACCGGCGCTCCGATGAGCTGCGCGATCGAAAAGCACGCAAACAGAAGGCCGATCTGGGCTCCCTGCGCGCCGAAGCGCATCGCGTAAAACGGCAACAGCGGCAGGATCAGCCCGAAGCCGAGCAGATCCAAGAACACGGTCATGTACACGACCAAGAGCGACGCCAGCGTTCGCGGCGGAGCCTTCGCGGAAGCGGGATCTGTTGGCACAGTCACTGGATGTCTCTTCCCTGATGCGGTGTAGAGGTGGACGCACCGAGACTCGGCGAGGCCGCAAGCTATATACCAGAGAGACAGCCCCAGATCGGCAACGATCCCGCAGGATTCCACAAGCGAACGGACAGACGCGCGTTCTTCACAGCCGGGGTTCGCAATCGGTCTTCACGAAGTCTTGTTAGACCTTCTTAGCCAACGAGCTTTTTGTCATCACCGAGCAGATCCGCGAGCTTTGCCGAAATCTTGGTCGAGAGCGCTTCCGCATGCGAATCGGGCGGAACGGTCAGGTCAATGTGGATATCGGAAATGCTGGATCGAATCGAACCTGTTGTGCCTTTGAACTTGCCGCTCTTGGCTTCAACGAAGATCTGATCGCCATCGCTGTTTGTGTGAAATCCGAGATCGCTGGATAGATAGCTAGCCAGTGCTTCGGCGCGCGTCTGTGCAAGTCCTTGACCGAGCGCATGCTGTTTTTTGATATCGATCGTTGCCATCGTGTCTCTCCTTGTGCTCTGCGATTTGCTGACGTTGATTGCGAATCAGCTCTGCGTGATGCGCTGGAAGATGACTCGCTGTGCTTGATATTATGATTCGCCCCGAGTCGGTTCTGCACCAGACTCTGTGCCAGTTTCGGGCAGCGGACGTGGCACAAGCTCGGTGACGAGGGCCGTGGTTCCTGCGGCAACAAGCTGCGATCCAACCAGCAAGGGATGCAGCGAACAGCGACGGAGCTTGCGTCCATCCAGCGTGACTTCCGCTGACCACATTCCGACGTGCAGCAGCGGTGTGCCACTTGGGTGCCACAAGATGTGTAGATCGATCATCAGCTCGTCGCGCGTCGGCCAGTCGTATTCGGACTGCGGCGTGGTGCCGATGCGGGTGGCTTCTTCGTGTAAAAACAGCTCGCGTGGCTCGTCGGATGGATCCTGATCGTCGTCGCTGCTTGGATCGCGAAACTCCAGCACGATGCGGCGCTCGCTGTGGCTGCGCTTGGGCTGCGGCTGTTTGTCGATGTGAAGCAGCAGCGATCCGTAGGCAATCCGATCGCCGTGAGACAGCTCCGTCGGAGCCGCGACGCGCGCAAAGTTCAGATACAGACCGGGCTGGCTCGCGAGTGGAATCAGGACATGCGTACGGCCTCGGCGTTCGATCGCAAATCCCGTCGCTGGAAGCTGGGGATCGCGAAGCAGCAGCTCACAGCTTTTGCCCGAGCCAGCCTCGATGCGCTGCTTGGCAAACCACTGCCAGCGTGGCGGATCGTCTCCGTCGAAGATCAGCATCCCGAGCGGCGGCGGCGGTGGCTCGGCGGGACTTTGGACTTCGCGTACCTCCAGCTGGGTGCCGCCAAGCTGGAGAAGGTCGCCTTCTTGCAAGACTGTCTCAGCGACGACAGCTTCGCCATTTCGCTCGATCGGCGCGGAGTACTTGTGAAGCAAAAGATGCGGCAGTCCCAAAGAAGACCAAAAGATGAGCGCCTCGACGGGATCTTGCGCGAGCATGCGACTCTGCTTCGGCTCACCGATGTAGATGTCGCTCTGGATGCCTTGGCACAGTCGGATGATGGCTTGATCACAATCGACGGTGCGCGGGCTAAGTCCTGGCTCGGTGACCCGCACGCTCAGACGACGAGGCGCTCCGCTTGGATAGGTCAGCTCTGGCTGGATGAAGAAGACCTTGATGATGTGGCTGCCGACCTCGATGACATCGCCCGACGACAGCGGCAGTGGCCGTCGCAGCTTCTGCGAGTTCAGCAACGTATCGACCGCGCCGCGCAGCGGAAACAAAAACAGCGTCCCGTGGTGCCATTCCAGCACGCACTGTCTTCGTCCCAGCTGCGGATCGGTCGGGATTGCCAGCTCGCAGTCTTCGCCGCGACCCACACGAATGCTGGGCAGATCGAAGCTGTATCGCAGCGTGGAATCCGAGCCTCGGCTTCCTACCTCAAGGTCAGTGCGCATGGTGTGGATCAGATTGATGTTACACCGGGTTTTTGCGAAGTCGGCGGAGCAGTAGCAAGCCAAGCAGCATAGATGCCGTCGCAAGCTGCGCAGCGGCGGGACTTGACGAGTGACTGAGATCGCAGCTACAGCCGCTGGCATTTACGTCGTTCGGATCGGGATTTCCATCGGTCGGGATCGGGACGCACTGACCGTCGGTGCAGCTTGCGCCGGCCTCACAGCTTCCACAGACGCTGCCGCAGCCGTCGTCGCCACACTGCTTGCCGGAACAGCTCGGCGTGCAGCCGCAGCTTGGCGGAGGGCTGGCCGAAAAGTCCGATCCGTCGCTGGCGCAGCTTGATCCGATGTAGTACGAGCCCGTTTCGGGAAACATCACGGCGGTGCCTGCGCTGTCTTTGAACTCGAAGCGATAGCGCTGACAGCCGGTGCTAAGTCCGCTCAGGCTGCTGAGGTACGCGCCGCTCTGGGCGGTGCCGAACTTGAGCGACATCGTCGAGCACTTGCCTTCGACGTTGACGACGGCTTGGCTGGGGGCAGCGGCATCTTTCCAGTTGGCCCACATCTCGACGCTGGCACCGCTTTGTGGATAGTGCGAGCCCGACGGAATCTTGTACGTTCCGGCTGTTCCACCGAAGTCACCGACGGAAGCACCCGCGTCTGTGACACCGTTTCCGACGGCTGGACCAGCCTGCAAGATGTTGTAACGATGGCCATTTTGCGAGTTATAGCCGCACGTCGATACGCTCGTCGGTTCGTAGAGCCACAGGTAAAACGCCTGCTTTGGATCCGTCGGTGACGCGATGATTTCGCCGCTCGTATTCGGACCAAAGAGCTTGACGCGAGCGCTCCAGCTCGTCGCTGTTCCCGTCGTACACGCGCAGCTTGCCGCACCTTTGCACTGACCGGGATAGATCGTCGCGATGTTGCTGACGACCGCGCACTTCGAGTCGTGGGCAAAGTAGTTTTGCTGCTTCATCTCGTCCGAGTGAAAGCGCGCCGCCTTGCCGAGCCCCAGATCGTAGTAGAGCGGCGGAACCGCTTTGTAACAGGACTTTTCCAGGCAGTTTGCCGCCGGACACGCCGCCAGATCCGACGCTGGATCGACGCGCGCACGGTTCATGAACTGATGCAGCGTTCGTTCACGCCAGTTTGGAAAGCCTCCCACCGATTCGCCGACGGCGTGTGCCGACGAAGCCGTCATCATTGCCACAGCAAAGCCAACGCAGGCAGTTCGCAGTGTCCGCATGGATTTCCCCCCTGTCCAAAGGACGACGCTCTAGTGTACTGCGGCTACTTTTTCCACGCGCTGCCCGGGTGCTCGAGCGAAAAAAACTCTTTGCTGACGTCGGAATGAACGTGACCCAAGCAGTCCACTCGGCAGCCCGCGCAGACATCCGACGCAAAGCCTGCCAGCCGCGTCAGCACTGCCGACGACAAAAGACTCGCCAGCGAGCGCGACACCTTCATCGTCTGTTCGACGAGCCGCGACGACTGCGAAAGCAGCCGTGACAAGCTGGGACCGCGCTGCCGAATGAGCTGATCGCGAAACGCCACTGCCAGCTCGAACGCGGCCTGCTGCTGTAGCTCAAAGCGCGGCCACTCTTCCGACGGAGCACACGACAGCGTCGCCACGATCGTCGCCAGCGCTTCATCCGCATAGTCGAGCGCCAGCAGATCGTGCGCCGTCGGTCGTTCGACACCCGCAAAGAACCGGCTCTTGAGCTGCTGACGCCACGACAGCCGATCCGCGCGAATCAGCGTCGGACCTGAATCGCCAAGTCCCTGCATCAGCACACCATCGGCCATGTGAGTCATCCACTTCACCGTCTGCTGCGCGACGAGCTGCGTCAGCCGACTCTTGGCAAAGTCACGCTCAACATCTGTCGCTGCGACAAGACACAGCTTCGACAGCTCCAGCTCTCCGGCAATGATGTAGTAGCTGGCCATGTGCCGCATCATCTGCGCGAGCCGCTGCTTGGTCGCTTTGTGCTGTCCCAGCGCCGACGCGAGAAGCTGCCACTGCGGCGTGGCCTTCTTCGTCTCAAGTTCTGGCGTTGGCGTCGTCTTCTTCGTCGCTGGCTTCGGCGTGGACTTGGCTGCTTTGGAATCGCTCAGCTTGCCGGTCTTGCGTGGACGAAGCAGCGAATCGCTCGTCCCAGAAGCCAGCTCTAGCTCACTTTGGGTAAAGCGCCAGCCGTCGCCGAATTCTGGTCGCGATAGCAGCGATCGCAGCGCCGTCAGCGTCAGCTTGCCCGTCGCTTCCGGAAGCACCAGCGGCTCGCTCGCAAAGCGTGACAGAAAGCGCAGCGCCGTCAGTGCTTCGACGGGAACGGATCGACCATTCATCAGCGTTCGCTCTGCCGCACCCTCGATCAGCGGCATCAGCTTGGCAATCGGTGCTTCGATAAAGCGCGTTCCACTCTCACTCGCGACCTCTTCACACAGGCTGCGCGCGCGCTCGTCCGTCTGTCCCGTCAGTACATAGCCGGATCGCACCTCGCCGCTGACATGCAGACACAGCACCGCCAGCGTCGTCGTCTGATCGGGATTGTTTCGTCTTGCCACCACCACAAAGCAGCCCAGCGTGTCACAGCCCGAGACATAACCCGTCGCTGAGATCGACTTTCCAACTGGCTGATCGAGCAGCCTCGTTCGCAGCCTCAGCAGCGCACCTTGTACGATCCGCTGCTGGCTCTTTTCTTTCTGCTCGGCGCGTATCGACTCGAGCAGGCTCACCGCGTCTTCATCCCCTTGCGTGAGCAGCGTCTCGACGATGTTTGGCAAAAGTCCCGTCAGAAGCTCGTTCCGCAGCAGCGCTTCATAGGCCACGCTCGCTGGAATGCCAGCCCCGACGCGCCAGCGATCCAGCTCGGCAAACAGCATCGGGATCATGTCGCTCGGAATCGCGCTCAGCATCGACGCCAAGCCTTCTCCTTCGGCGGGATCGGACTCAATCCGAATCAGCGCGTCCGACAGCGGCTGCGCGATGATCTGGAGCATCTCGTCGGGCGAAAGCTCTTCCTGAAGGCGCGGCGCAAAGCTCGCATCTTCCGACAGCAAAATTCCCATTGCACACGAGCGCGTGCGTAGATCCAGCTGCTGATCGCTCACCAGACCGACCAAGGACTCTGCTTCACCACCGAGTCCCAGCATGTGAAACAGATCGCCGTACAGCTCTACGTCGGTCGATTCGACCTTGCCGCTGCGCATCCGATCGAGCAGGCACTTGCGCGCATCGACGACGCTGGCCACACCCAAGCGATGTACCAGATCGGCTTGGCTGACCGGCGGATGAACGAACAAGTCGGCGATGATCTGCTGCGTCCTGGCTGCACTGGCCCACGACGGCTTATTGTCCCTACGAGGCATCTGGGGGCCCTTATAACATGGAGCGCGCCCAGCCAGCTCTGCTGGTAGAGTGACCTCATCGTGTCCGCTGTTTTCGTTTGCCCGAGGGTCTACACACCATGAATTTTTCTGTGCGAACCGCAGTGCTGACGGGCTGGCTGGCTTTCGGCCTCGGTTGTCAGAGCGTACCGACAACAGCAGCGACGGCAATGCCTGCTCCAGAAACCATTGGGGCCACCGTTTCCCGTCTGACTTCTGAGGCTGCCGCGCTGCCGCCACTGCTCAAGACGCGCTGGGCCGTCGAGTATGTGGCCTCGGTGCCGCAGCTGGTTCCGATCTCGCCGCGTCGGCTCTATGCCTCGCCGGATCGCCGGGTCTATCAGTCCGAGCTGGAAGCGCGCGCACAAAAACAAAGCTCGCCAGCGATGGTGACTGAGTGGGTGGACGAAGCGGGCTATTACACCGGCAGCCTCGGATCTCCGCTGTTTCATGCGCGACTCATCGACCTGATTGCCGAAGGACAGCTTGCCAAGCTGGCGGGCAAGCGCAGCCTAGAACTCTATCCGACGGCGATTGGTCCGCAGCGACTGCTTGCTGGGACGGGACTGGATGCAGTCGGTGTCTCTCCGTCGCCCAGGCTGCGTGCGCTGTATTCCCAGCCCGGCGATCAAGGTCCAGTGAAGCTGCCCGGTCGCGACGTGAGCGGTCGTGTCACCCTCATCACCGGCAGCTTTCCCGCCGATCCCGCCGTCCGTGCCCAAGTCGGCAGCGGCTTCGAGTTCGTGCTCGCCAAAAACGTCCTCAAGCGCGGCTACATCCATCCCACCGGCGAGGTTGCTCCCGAGAGCCTGATGAACCTGGGCATGCCCGAAGCCGACTATCTGCGCAGCCTGCGTGAGACGCTGCGACCCGGCGGACGACTGCTGGTCTACAATGTCTGTCCCGGCCCAAGTCCCGCATTTTACGATCCCGAGGCTGACTGTCGCAACCCGTGGAGCCGCGCCGACTGGCAAGCCGCTGGCTTCGTCGTCCGTGATTACGAGTGCAACGACACCGAGGCTGCCCGTCAGTATGCCGTCGCGCTGGGCTTTGACAAGCCGCCGATCTCCATCGCCATCGACAACCTGTATGCGATCTATTCGCTGCTGGAGCGACCGTAGCCGCAGCGACGAGCTTTGCGACTTGCTGGCCCGAGCTACTGGCCCGGCTCGCGCTGTCTATTTGCTGGTGTAAAAGTCGAGCGGTGCCACCGGCTTGCGATCCACACCGACGCCACCGACCAACAGTGTCAGATCGTTTTCCAGGGCAACCGCCAGATGTTCCGCGCGCGCATTCGGCATCGGCGACGGAGCCCGGCTCTGCTGTCCGGTTTCGCTTGACAAAAACTCGCAATCACCCATCACCGTGCCGTTTTGATCGTAGCCGCCGCAGATCACCAGCTCACCGCTGCTTTCGTGCAGGCTGCTGCCCCAGCGCGGGGTCTTGAGCACTCCATCGGTGACAATCGCAGTCCGCGCCGTGATATCGATCAGCAGCGTCGATCCCAGCGCCGTTTTCATACCGCTCGCCGCTTCGGTGTAGCCACCGATGATCAGCGCCTGACCGCTTTTTAGCTTGGCTGCGACGTGACCGCGACGGGACGCTGGATCGCCCGTAGCAAACGTCAGCGCTTGGAAGGCATTTCGCTCGGGTGAATACAGCTCTGCGACGGGCTTTTTGCCAGAGACATCCGCCAGCGACAGTCCACCAAAGGCCAGCGTCGCCGATGACAGCGTAGTCAAGCTGTGACGATAACGCGGAACCACCAGCGCGGTCGGACGATCTTGCGGAGGCGGCACCGTCGCAACCCCGACGCGCGCCAGCATGTCTGCTGCGTTCGATGCAAAGCGCTTGACCAAGACCGCTTGACCGCTCGGTGCTTCCGTCGCTGGATCTGTGGCTCCACCGGCAACCAAGAACACGCTGTCTTGGATTTCTGCCGTCGCTGGTCGATACATTCCCGGCTTGCCAATGTCGCCAATTTCCGTCGCGGGAAGCGACCACACGTCTTTGATCGCGCTCACCGCTGGATCGAACTTTTCCGTCTGTGTGACCAGCTCACTTCCGACGGCGGCACCACCGACGAGCAGCGCTTGCTGACCGAGCGTGGCATCGGCACTTGGCAAAAGGACCGCACCACGTCGCGGCTTCGTAATCGTTCCTCCGTCGAGAACTTGAAACGTAGAGTGCTTAAAGACCCACGCTTTCGTCGATAACAGCGCGCCTTCACTCTCTCCACCGACGAGCAGCGCACCGAGTCCACTTTCGACCGGACTGGTTCGCCGACCCCGCAGCGCACAGGCCGCCAGGTCTTTTCGTCCGAGCGGATTGGCCATCGCATCGTCGGGAAGCTTCAGCTCTGATGCGGTGACTTGTCCGGGCTTTCCGACGTACACCGCGACCTCGACATCGGTCAAAGACAGCGCAAACGGCGGGGACTTGCCGCGACCGACCACTTGACCGGACCCGTCGAGCGCTTCGATCAGAAGCTGCGTCTGCTGACCTTCCGTCGGTGACTCGATCTCTACCGTCGCCGAAAAGCGACCTGCCGACACCGGCGCTGAGGTCTGCTTGTCACCCAGCGTCATCCGCACTTGCGAAGCAAGCAGAAACGGATCGCCCATTCCCGGCGGTGTCAGGATTCGCACGCTCAGGCTGTGATTTTTGCTGCATGACAGAAGAAGCAGCGACGCAAACAGGGCTCCGACTTTACGCTGCGAACCAAGCATCTGAATCCTTCGCGGCGCCCGTCGCTGATGGGATGCGAATCTACGAACCTACGAGCGCCTTCGCTTTGGCGGAGAGTAGCCCTGGGTCGCCGGAAACAGCCAGGGTTTTTTGTCGGCCTTTGAGTCCCGAGACAACCTCGACTTGGCTCTTGGCGACGCCGAGCGCTTTGGCGAGCGCCACGCGGACCGCTTCATTGGCGGCTCCATCGACGGGCGGCGCGCTGACCGCGACCTTGATGCGATCGCCATGAAGGCCACCGACGCTGTCCCGAGAAGCACGCGGAGCCACCCAGACATCGACGACGATTCCGCTTGGCTGTTCACGAATGGGCGACGGCACGATGCAGCCTTGGTCTGCGCTTAGCTCTTGTCGATGCTGTTCTGACGACGCTTTTCCGCGTTGGCGATGGCGATTTCACCCAGCTCGCGGCTTCGTCTCGTTGCAGCTTCAACGGCGTTGATCAGCGTGGTGCGCAGTCCGCCCGCTTCAAGCGTGTGCAGTCCCGCGATCGCTGTTCCGCCCGGCGATGTAACCATGTCCTTGAGGTGCCCCGGATGCTGGCCCGTTTCGAGCAGCAGCTTCGCCGACCCGAGCACCGTATGCGCCGCCAGTGCCACCGCGTTATAGCGCGACAGCCCAACCTTGACGCCTGCGTCGGACAGCGCCTCGATGACCAGGAACATGTAGGCCGGACCCGAGCCCGACAGGCCCGTCACTGCATCAAGCTGATCTTCGTCGAGAACCACGGTAAATCCGATCGCACCGAAGATCTGCTGCGACAGCTTGACATCGTCTTCGGTCGCGGTGCTGCCTGCGGCAATCGCGGTGGCTCCGGCTCCGACGAGCGCTGGCGTGTTGGGCATGACCCGAATCACCCGCGTACCCTTGGGCAGATGCGCTTGTAGCACTTGCAGTGGCACTCCCGCCGCGACGCTGATGCACAGACACTTGGGCTTCAGATGCGGCGCGACTTCATCCAGCACCGGCAACAGCACCTGCGGCTTCACCGACAGGACGATCATGCTGGCTCGACGGACCACATCGATGTTGTGCGTGGTCATGTTGATGCCGTAGAGCTGCCGAAGCTGCTGACAGCGACTCTGACGCGGATCGGATCCCCAGATCTGCTCGGGCTTCACCAGTCCTGCGGCGAGCAGTCCTTTGATCAGCGCCTCGGCCATGTTGCCGGTTCCCAAAAATCCAATCGTGCCGGGCAAGGTCTTGTCTTTGCTTGGTTCCTCAGCCGAGGGAGCAGTCATTTCGGTGATCATGGGCTGGCATGGTAACGCGCGCAGCCGACGGCGCAAAGCCCAAGCTTGTGTGCGATGCTTGCGGCGGGATAAGTCCCAAGGTCACACTACCCAGCATGGCGAGTGCAGAGAAGCGATATTCGGCCCAGCAGGTCCGCGAGATTCTCCGACGGGCTCAGACAGCGGACGGTGGGCGAGGGACACGCAGCGACGAGCCTGGACTGACGGCGGCAGAGCTGCTCGATAACGCCAAAGACCTGGGCTTTGCGACCCAAGACGTGCATGGCGCGCTGGTTTCCTTCGAGCAAGAGCAGAAGCTGGCGGTGGCCGAGCAGGAGCTTCGTCAGCTTTCCTATCGCAGCCTGTCTTCGCACGCGATCGTGTTTGCGTCGGTGTTTGCGGCGCTGCTGTTCTTCGGGGTCTTCGCGCTGGCGGCAAAGCCCGTCGGTGCAGTGATGCTGCTGTGGGGTGTCTTTGTGCTGCTCAAGCTACGCGGGGCACTGTTTCCTGATCCTGACAAGCTGCGGGAATCGGCCAAGCAGCGGCTGTTGGCGCAGCAGCTCAAGCACAGTGGAAAGCAGCTCGGAACCGCGCTCGCGACGGGAGCCGCCAAGCTGATGGCCCTGTCGGCGCAAAAGATCGATGAAGGAGTCAAGCAGTTAGACAAGTAAGCGCCGATGGTTTTTTCAATAAGAGTCATATGAAACGACTCTTATTCGATCAAAATTACCGTCTGAAAAATGTCTTCAGATGACAATATGAAGCATTTGATATGATTCATATTGTCGATCCCACAAAAGAGGAATGGCTGTGCTGACGGCGCAAGAGATAGAGCAGATCATCTGGGCGGGACTTCCAGCAGCGAAGGAATCGGGTCTACGGATCGAGCGTGCCAGTCCGGATGGTCGGGTTCGCGCGCGCTTTGTGTATGGGCCGCAGATGATTCGTCCCGGTGGAACGCTGTCGGGTCCGACGATGATGGCGCTCGCGGATGCGGCGATGTTTGCGGCGATCATGGCGCGGCTCGGACGGCTGGAAATGGCGGTCACAACCAACCTGAACATCAACTTTCTGCGTCGTCCGGCCCCTGAAGATCTGGTGGCAGACGCTTCGATCCTGAAGCTCGGCAAGCGACTGGCGGTGCTGGAGGTGTCGATCTTTAGCAGCAGTGACCTTACGCAGTCCGATGCAGAGCCCGTCGCGCACGTCACCGGAACCTATTCCCTTCCGCCTTCCTAACGGAAGCCCAGTCCGTTCCGCGTTCCTAACGGATTCCTCATTGCGCTTGCCGAGAAGGGTCCGATTCTGCGAGTCTCTTTTACCATGATCAAAGTCTATGGTTTTGGTGCGTCGTTTGGCCTTCCTGATCCGAGTCCGTTTGTGGTGAAGGTCGCAAACTATCTGCGGATGATCGATGTTCCGTTTGAGCTGCTGCCGGGGAATGCGCGCAAGGCTCCCAAAGGAAAGCTCCCGTACATCGACGACGGGGGAACGCTGCTTGCGGACTCTTCGTTTGTGATCGATTACCTGCGCAAGCGCTACAAAGACTTGGACGTAGGAATCTCTGCACGTGAGCGCGCGCTGGCAACCGCGTGCAAGTCGATGCTGGAAGAGCACCTGTACTTTGTGATGGTGACGCAGCGCTGGAAGGAAGATCGCGGCTATGAAATCCTGAAGCAGCGCTTTGCGGGCACGCTCCGAAAAGCGGGCATTCCGGGGTTCCTAATCCCGACGGTGAGCAGCCTGATTCGCAAGCAAGTGATAAAGACCGTCAACGCGCAGGGAATGGGCCGACATACACCGGAAGAGATCGAAGAGATCGCGGTGAATCTGCTGGACTCGCTCAGCGAGCTGCTTGGCGATCAGAAATACTTTTTGGGGGATGCGCCGCGCTCGATTGATGCGACGGTGTTTGCGTGGCTGTGGCTGATCATCGATGCGCCGTATGAAGGTCGCGTGAAGCAGCATGCGTGTAGCAAGCCGAACTTGGTTCGCTACAACGCGCACATGAAGCAGACGTACTGGAAGGACTGGAAGTAGCGTATACGGGGGGGCTGCGGTCTTCGTCGCTGACAGCCGCAGATGTGGCACGGTCCAGCTTTTTGTGTTCGGGCAGAAGCGATCGCCTTGTACAGTAAGAGGGGTGTCTGCTGTGAGCACGCAGTAGGGCTGGCCAGGCTGCGTTGGGAGGGCAGTGCAGTGTCAGATCGGCGAAGCGGCGGAGAGCGCTTGTTGCAAGCGGTCGGGCCCAAGGAACATGCCTCTGTCGCTGGCTGGATTCGTCCTGTTCGGCGTGGATGGCGCAGCGACGAGCACATCGTCTTGCTCGGGCTGCTACTGCTGCTGACGCTGATGGCGCTCGGGGCGCTGCTGGGCAGGCAGCTGTTTTTGCCAGCCAAGCTGGGTCTGATAGCGGGCTTTGTTGGACTCTGTTTGCTGCTTGGCGTGCTCTCGACGCTGCTTAGTATGGTCCTTGTTCGGCGCTGGCGATTGGATTTTTTGCCACAGGACGCAGCACTGGCAGCGCTACAGGACGCAGCGCTACAGGACAAAGACCGACTGCTACAAGAGATGGGACGGATTGCCAAGATCGGTGGCTGGGAATTTGATCCACGGACGCAAGCGGGAAGCTGGACAGAGGAAGTTGCGCTGATTCACGAAGCAGATCCGCAGGCAATTCTGGATAAGACGATGGGCTTGCATTTCTCTGACGGATCTCATCGCGAGCGCATCGATCAGGCGATGCAGGCAGCGATCCAAGATGGCACGCCGTTTGACTTGGAGTTGCAAATCACGACAGCGCGTGGAACCCAAAAATGGATTCGCTGCATCTGTCGTCCTGTGATTGAACATGGCAACGTCATTAAGCTGAAAGGAACCACGCAAGATATTACAGCACAGAAGCAGGTTGAAAATGATCTGAATCACTTAAACTCATTACACAATGTGCTGAGTGAACTGAGCCAGAGCATTAGTAAAATTTCATCCGAAGAAGCGCTTTATCAAAAAGTCTGTCGAGTCATTGTGGATGTAGGAAAATTTACTGGATCCATCATTAGTGTGATTCAGTCCTCGGAAAGTAGTATCTCGATTGATGCATCGGCAGGGATTTCAGATCAGCACATTGCGCTGATGAATCGCTTGGTGCTGGAAAATGAGCATTGCTTGCAGCTTCATCTGCGAGCCAAGAATGGAGAAATGCAGATTGTCTCCGATGTGTTTTCAGATGAAAAGCTGCGCTCATTGATCCCGATTTCTCAAGAGCTATCGATTCGATCCACTGCGATGTTTCCCATCAAGATATTTGGTCAGACGATTGCAATCTTGATTGTAATCTCTGCGCGGGAAAATACCTTCAATACAAAAGAGATCTCACTGTTTGCGCGAATCACGGAAGCGATCGAAAACAAACTAGAGCTTCTGAAAGAAGAGCGCAATCGAAAGGTTGCAGAGCAAGCCAGTCGTGAGAGTCAAGCGCGATTTGAAGCCGTCTTTATGCACAGTCCGGTGGGAATTCTTCTGACCAGCTTGGAAGAAGGTGAGATCATTGCTGTCAATCCTGTGCTGCTGAAGATCTTGGGCTGTGACGAGTCGTATCTACAAGGACAAACAGTTGCCAAGTTGGGTTTTTGGAAAAAGCCAGAGCAACGCAAAGCATTTGTTAATAAGCTGCTAAGAACCAGATCTGTTTTGCAAATAGAAGGAAAGACAGACATCCAGCATGCAAGTCAGATTCAGACGCCAGTTCGCTTGTCTTCTGTGGTGATCGAGCTGGCAGATCAGAAGCTGGTTTTGTCTACGATTGAAGACTTGACTCATCGCGATATGGCGCAAGAAGTATCGAGGAAAAACAGTGAGTTAGAGGAACAACTTCATCGCATAGCGCTCACGGTGCCTGGGATCATCTGCTCGGTTCATATGGATGTAAATGGCAAGTTTAGCGTTCCATATGTCAGCAGAGATCTGATTGATTTGTGTGGATTTCATTATTCAGATATCGGTGAAGACATCAGTGCGCTGCGTAATCGGATGAATCATGAAGATCACGATCGGATCTATCGGAGTGTTTTGGAATCTGCTCAGAACTTGACGATCTGGCATGAAGAGTATCGGATTATTCATCCAAGCAAAGGTGAAATCTGGATCGAAGCGCATGCGGTTCCGCGCTGTGTGCCAGACGGTGGTGTGTTGTGGCACGGGTTTTTGCATGATGTCACGGAGAGAAAACGGAAAGAAGAGCTGCTAAGGCAGAGTGAACAGCGATTCCGTGCGCTGTTTCAACACTCTCCGGTTGCGTATCAGTCTTTGAATGAAAAGGCTTGTTATATTGATGTAAATGAGCGAATTTGTCAGCTTCTTGGTTATTCACGCGATGAGCTGATTGGCGCACGGTTTGTAGATTTTTTGGTCCAAAGTCAGCACGCAGCATTTGGATATAGTTTTGAACAATTTTGTCGCACAGGTAAAGGTGTTGTCGAGCTGAGCATGCAGCGACGTGATGGCTCTGTGATTGAAGTGGTCGTCGAAGGTCAGGTTCAGCGCGATGATCAGGGACGATTCCTTCGTATGCACTGCATCTTGTCCGATATTACAGAGCGACGCCAAGCAGAGCAGGGTCTGCGACTTCAGAGCGCAGCGCTGCAAGCAGCAGCCAATGCAATTGTGATCACTGACTCAAATGGCGTGGTGGAGTGGTGCAATCCAGCATTTACGGATTTTTCAGGATATCTGCCTCAAGAGGCAAAAGGAAAGCTGCTCCGTGATTTGGTATGGTCCGGACATCAATCGCGCAGTTTTTATAAGCAAATGTGGGAAACAGTGATCTCGGGAAGACCGTGGCACGGAGAGCTGGTCAATCGTCGAAAAGACGGCAGCACGTATCACGAACAGATGAGCATCACGCCGCTTCTCGATGAAGGAAAGCGCATCACGCACTTCATTGCGATCAAGCAAGATATTTCAAATCAGAAGCGACTGGAAGCGATGCTGCTACGTACGCAGCGACTGGAAAGCATTGGCCGATTGGCGAGCGGAATTGCGCACGATCTAAACAATATTTTGACACCGATGCTGATGGCTCCGCTGATGTTGCGCGCGGTGATAGATGATCCGATGGCGCTGGAAGTGGTGGACTCGATCGAGTCGAGTGCTCGTCGGGGCGCTGCGATCATCAAGCAGCTTTTGACGTTCAGTCGCGGAATGCCTGGGAATCGGATTCCGGTGCGACTCCGTTCGATTGTGCGAGAGATGACGAAGCTCATCACGCAGACGTTTCCAAAGAACATCTCGCTGCACACCGAGCTAGAGCGCGATACGTGGCCGATCTTGGGCGATCCGGTGCAGATCCATCAGGTGCTGCTGAACCTGTGTGTGAACGCGCGGGATGCGATGCCGCAAGGGGGTGTGCTGACGCTCTCGGTCGAGCAAGTTGTCGTCGCTGATTCGATCGCACGACTACATGGTGTGAGTGCTGGAAATTTTGCGGTGATGTCCGTTCAAGACACCGGAATTGGGATTGCGACCGATGATCTGGATCGAATCTATGATCCGTTTTTTACAACCAAGCCGATCGGAGAAGGAACAGGCTTGGGACTCTCGACGGCGCTGGGAATTGTGAAGAGTCATCAGGGATTTATCAAAGTGGAAAGTCAGCTCGGAAAAGGAACCTCGTTTCGGATTCACTTTCCGGCGTTTGAGTCGGCGGCGTCTCCGATCGTGACGATCAGCTCGGAGGTGCATCCGCTCGGACGTGGGGAGCTGATCTTGGTGGTCGATGATGAAGAGTTAACCCGTCAGATGGTGCAGCAAGTCCTGGAACAGCACGGCTATCATGTCCTGCTCGCGCGCAACGGAACAGAGGCGCTGGCTCTGATCTGCGCGCACGGAGAGCTGCGTCTGGTGTTAAGCGATGCAATGATGCCAGGAATGGATGGTCCCCAGCTGCTACAGCGAGCCAAGCAGCAAGGAGTCCAGGCAGAGTTTCTGATCATGACCGGACTTCAGTCTCATCCAGAGTTGCAGGATGTGATGCGACGCTACGGAGTCTCTGTGCTCGACAAGCCGTTTTCCGCAGCGACGCTGCTCAAGAGCGTTCAGCGCGTCCTTCATCACAAGTCGGAGCCCGGTCTGTCTGAGCTGTAGGAAAGACAATCATGTTGCGCAAGCTTTCGTCCCTGAGCAGTCTGTTTCCGCTCGAAGGTGCGGTGGTGTTGGTGGTGGATGATGTGGTGGAAAACACGCGACAGCTCAAGTTCCTGCTAAGTGCAGTGGGCTGTCAGGTGATCGAAGCGACTTCTGCGCAGGCTGCGCGAGCGGCGCTAAGACATACGATTCCTGATGTGATTCTGCTCGATATCATGATGCCGGATACCGACGGAATGACGCTGTGTGAGGAGCTGCGCAGAGACACTCGCTTGGCCGATGTTCAGGTGATCTTTATCAGCGCGCTGACCGATGCAACCGACAAGGTGCGCGCGTTTGCGATCGGTGGATCAGACTTTGTCACCAAGCCGTTTGAACCGACGGAAGTGCTGGCGCGCGTCAGTCATCTGTTTCGGATGCGACGCATGCACCTTGCGCTGTTGGCAGAACGAGAAGAACTGCTGCGACTGAATCGTCAGCTTCAGCGCGCTCGTCAAGAGACGGTCGAAGTGTTCGAGCTTCTGGCCGAGCAGCTTCAAGGAAAGGTGTTGAGCGACAAGTATCGACTGGAGGAGCGCATCGGAACCGGCGGCTCTGCGATCGTGTATCGTGCGACGCATCTTCCGCTTCAGCGCAGCGTGGCGGTCAAGGTGTTGCGTCCCGCAGGAATCAGTCGCAGTACACAGCTGATGAAGCGCTTTTCCAGGGAAGCCACCTCGTCAGCGCGCATCCGTCATCCCAACGTCGTCGCTGTCCTTGATGCAGATGTCACCGCAGATGGCCTTCCGTACTTGGTGATGGAGCTTCTGTCTGGACAAGCACTCTGTGATGTACTCGAGCCCGGCGTGCCCCTGTCCACTGCGCGCACGCTGGAGATCCTGATTCCGATCTGTAGCGCCATTTCGCACGCGCACAGCGTCGGAATCGTCCATCGTGACATCAAGCCAGCCAACATCTTTTTGCATCGCGAAGGGAATCGCGAAGTGGTCAAGCTCCTTGACTTCGGAATCGCACAGTTCTTTGACACAAGCGAAGAGTCAGCGCCGCGATTTCGCAGCAGAGAAGAGCTGGTTGGCACACTCTGTTACATGTCTCCTGAGCAGATGGATGGCAGTTTGTGCGACGGAAAGAGCGATGTCTATGGCTTGGGAGTCACGCTCTATGAGCTGCTGACCGGACAGCTTCCGTTTCCTTGTGGTCGTGATGCAACGCTGGCTGCGCTGCGAAAACAGATGGCGGGTCCGATTCGCGTTCCTAGCTTACTGTGTCCTACGCTTTCGCCTGTGATCGATCGAATGATGATCGCACTGCTCAGCGTTCATCCTGCGCAGCGTCCGACGGCAACAGAGCTTCTTTCGCAGCTCCTGGCACTTGCGCATCCGCTTCCAGATTCAGCGCTTTCGGAAGGCAAAGGAATCGGTCCAAGCTGGCGCTCTCCGGGAAGCGGAGTGAGTGAAGAGCGCACCGAAGGACACCCCTAACGGTTCACAAAAGTCCGTACGCAGCTTGGGAATCACAGTCAGATTGTACGGACAGCGCGCACCACAAGCTGTAGGCGCGGATGTGCTTTCGCAGTGAAGTCCGCGACTTGCAATTCTCTCGTACGATCGCGTGTCCCAAATGTGCGATACTGACGGAGCGGAGCCCATTCATCCGCTACTTACTGATGCCTCGTGCTACCTCCTTGTCGGTGAAGCTCAGCATTCCGGATCAAGCGCTGCCGCTGCTGATTCCCATTCCACAAGACAGTGCAGTTCTGGTCGGTCGCAATCCGCAAGCGAATCAACTAAGCAGTGAGCTGGCAGAACTGCTGCGCGGTGTTCCGATTGATGTGGTGACAGTGTCTTCAGCGCGCGTGTCCAGCAATCATCTGCTGATCTGGAACGGAGCGAGCGAAGCGAAGCTGTATGACTTGGGAAGTAGGAACGGAACCTGGGTTCGCATGAGTCACAAAGAGCCCGTTTCGTTTGCGCTGACAAACGATCTTGCCGTCGAGCTGGCCACACTGGGAAAGAGCCTACGGATCGGACAAGGACTCAAAGATGCAGAGTGGTCCCAGAGCGATGACTTTGCCGAAGCGGTGGCGCGATCGATCAATGACTGGCTGCAACAAGTCGGAGTGAGTGCGCGCGCAGCGATCCAGAGTCGGCCTCCGTTTGAGGAATCGGAAGACTCCTTTCCGCTGGCAGATGGATCGCGGGTGTGGCTGACACCGATGATGGGTACGACGCTGGATATGTCGTGGCGACAGGTTCACGATCGCGTCAATGTCTATGTCGCAGAACAGAACATGCGCTTTGATCTGCTGACCGGGCACGATGAAGACTTTGTGCTGGCTTCTCCGCTGATGCGCGTGGCGCATCGGGATCTCAGTGATGCGGCGGCGTACGGGGTGCGCGCGATGATCTTGGGACCGACGGGAGCAGGAAAGGAACGGCTGGCGCGCTGTTATCACCGACACTCCCGTCAGCATCGCGGACCGTATGTCTCTGTAAACTGTGCGCTGCTCAAGGAAGGACTCCTGTACGCGCAGCTGTTTGGGGCCCGGCGGGGATCGTTTACCGGGGCCAGCAGCGACGTGGTGGGTGTGATCGAGTCCGCCAACGATGGAACGCTGTTTCTGGATGAAGTCGGGGACATGGATCGCGAGGTTCAAAAAGCCCTGCTTCGCTTTCTGGATACGCGCGGTGAATATCAGCGGCTGGGAGACTCTGTCGTGCGTCATGCCAGCGTGCAGATTGTCTGTGCGACCAACCTTCCGCTGGATGATCCGGACTATCGACACGGACGCTTTCGCGAAGACTTGTGGTATCGGCTGGGCGTCAAAGTGATTCGCATTCCGCCGCTGTGTGAGCGACCGCAAGATGTGCTGGCATTTCTGCGTGCGCGGACGCTGCGTGGCGGTCAGATTCGCGTCGTGGATGCACTGTCCAAAGCGGCGATTCAGCATGTCCTTTTGGATCCACTGCCAGGGAACTTTCGCGATCTGGAAAACTTTGTGGACAGGCTGCCTCCCAACGCTGCAAGTGAGAGCATCGATGTCGAGGTCTGTGCCGCAGCGCTCACGGAAGGACGGCGTCCCAAAGATCGTCGCAGTCAGAGCAATACGCGCATCGCACCGATCGCAAGTGCCAGCAGCAGCGCAGACTGGTCTGCGATGTTTGATCAAGCGATGGCTGCGTTCAAAGACGATCACGGAGAGACGCCGAAGAACTGGGGACAGCTTCATCACTTCATCGAAAAGTACATCAAGCCAGTGTTTGTGGCGCACTCCTGCGATCTGGCCGGTCTGGCGGAGCCTTCCAAGTCCACAAACTACTCTGAGCTGGCACGCAGACTGCTGATTTCCGACGGAAGCACTGTCAAGTCGCACCTTCTACGCTACGTAGAGCGCTTCCGAATCAAGCCATCACCAACGTGAGCGATTCCTAAGCGATTCCTAAGCGATTCCTAAGCGATTCCTAAAGCGATTCCTAAGCGAAGCTGCGGATTGGTTTGGGATGTGGATTTACTTGGGCTTGTAGACTGGCATGCGCGGCAGGCTCTCTCTTCGCTTGCTACGGAGCGCGCGCTGGATCGAGTCACCCAGCGTCTTGAGATCCACCGGCTTTTGCATCACGTCATCCATTCCGTACGACAGCGCATCGAGCACCACTTCGGACACGGACTCTCCGGTGAGCGCAATCACGGGCAGCGCGTCGTAGCGAACATCAGAGCGAAGCTGCAAGACCGTCTCTTTGCCGTCCAGCTCTGGCATCTGAAGATCCATCAGCACCACGCAGTAATAATCCGACGGATGACTGTGTAAAAGTGCGAGCGCTTCGCGTCCGGTTCCAGCAATCTCGCAGTCATAGCCAATGCGGCGCAGCATCTTCTGCGTCACCACTTGGTTGATCTGGTTGTCTTCGGCGAGCAGGACGCGCGGACGCTCGTGGCTCTGACCGGAGTCTGTCTGGCTTCCGCTGGGAGAAGAGACGCTGGGCTTGGGACTGGCTTCGCTTTCCGGTTTGGACGGCATGGATGTGCTCGGAGGACGATTTTCTACAACGCTCGCGATCGCTGGCTTGTTTTCGCTGAACTTGAGCAGGACGCGCAGCCGAAAGATGCTGCCGATGCCCTTTTGACTCTCGCAGGTCAGCTCTCCGCCAAAGAGCTGTGCGAGCTGTCTGCTGATCGAGAGCCCGAGCCCGGTGCCGCCAAAGCGTTGCGTGATCGTGGGATCGGCTTGCGCATACGGCTGAAACAGCGAGGCCTGCTGCTCGGGAGCCATTCCGATTCCGGTGTCTTCGACGGCAAACTGTAGCGAGGCTTGATCGTCACGACGTTCGATGCAGCTGACGTGCAGCGACACGCGACCGCGCTCGGTGAACTTGATGGCGTTGCCGAGCAGGTTCACCAAGATCTGCTTGAGTCGCAGACCGTCGCCATGCAGTTTTTCGGGCACATTGGGCGCAACCGTCAGCGAAAACTGGAGCCCTTTGTTGCTCGCGCTCAGCCAAAAGATCTCACCGAGCGAGCTCATCAGCGCACCCAGGTTAAAGTCCACCGGCGAAAGCAAAAGCCGTCCCGCTTCCAGCTTGGAAAAGTCGAGCGTGTGGTTGAGTAGCTCCAACAGATGCCGAGTGGCTCCGTCGAGCTTGCGCAGCAGATCGCGCTGGTTCGGTTCAAGCTGCGTCTCTCCCAGCAGTCGCGAGATGCCCATCACCGCAGCGAGCGGCGTCCGAATTTCATGGCTCAGCGTGGCCACAAAGCGACTCTTGGCCCGGCTGGCTTCCAGTGCCGCTTCTTTGGACAGCAGCGCTTCTTGTTCAGCCTTTTTCTGATCCGTGAAGTCGTGTAGTAGCAGCAGCCAGCCTTGCTGGGACGCGTCTTTGACCGGCTGAATGTCTACTTGGATCCAGCCTCCGCTGTCGAGCTGCACCACCCGCCGCGCCGACTCCTCGCGCTTGAGAGCGGACAGCACGTCGTGCTGGTTCCCGAGCGTGGTCTGTAGCGACTGTCCGAGCAGCGTCGTCACCGTGGTCTTCATCAGCGTCGCTGCGGCTTGGTTCGTATCGATGATCTGACGCTGCTCATCGATGATCAAGACGCCCACTTGCATGTGATCGACCACCATCTCGCGCGCCATCGGAACCAGGCGCTGGGTTTTGTGCCGCAGCAGCGCCCACAAAAGAAACAAAGTCCCGATGCCCAGGCCAAACGGCATGATGTCGCGATAGCCAAACAGCGTCAGGTTTCCAACGGCACAGCACATCGTCAGCGTAGGCGCGAACTGCGACCACAAGACGCACACAGCCTGCTTGCGCAGTGTTCCCGGCTTCTGCTGCTTCACAAACACGATCAGCGATCCGATCGACAACAGATAAAGGCCCATCACATACGGCAGCGTCAGCCACGTCAGCTTGCCGTAGTCGTACAGCAGCGCGGTGGTGGGCCAGCCTGGAACCAAGCGATGGTCTGTCCCAATGTAGTGGTGCCACGGATTGGTATACGCGAGCACCATCATCACGATCGGCAGCGCTCCCAGATGCAGCAGCAGCCACGCGGGCAGTCGCTTTCCGCCTGTATATGCGCGCACAAACAGCGTTCGCAGCAGCAGCGCCGCCAGGCTCGGTAGCCACTGAAAGTTGTCCCAGCACAGCTTGGACTCCAGCGTCGAGGACAGCAGCTCTCCCAGATAGCCAAGCAGATACAGTGTCTCGCACAGCATCGACCACGCGAGCAGCGCTACGTCTTGTCGCTGCCGACGACGCCACGCGACGTGCAGACACACAAGTGTCAGCAGCAGCGCAGCCTCGTACGGGATCAGGCGAAGGTAGAGCATCGGCAGAGAAGTCGGGTGACTCTCTGTTATCGTACCAACTCTGATAGTGGTGCTGACACACCCTCACGCAATTTGATCAAGAAATTACGTAAGGTTCGTTTCGATATATATCGTGTAAGGTCGGGACGTGTGGGGCAGGGTAGGGCTTAGACCGGCAGATCGGCGCGCTGTTCGATCTCGGTGCTGATGCGCGTGATGATCGCGTCGAGCGGCATGGCTTTCAGATCCTGACCGGAGCGCAGACGGACCGCAGCGGCTCCTTCGGCTTGCTCGCGATCGCCGACGACCAGCATGTACGGAATCTTCTGAAGCTGCGCGTTGCGGATCTTCTTTTGCATCGACTCGCGTGAATCATCGACTTCAGCGCGAATGCCGCCACCCAGGCCATTTTTCAGCGGCACCGACGCCAGCTTATCGACGACCGACTGGGCGTATTCGTTGTGACGATCGGCGATCGGCACCACCACCGCTTGAAGCGGCGACAGCCACGTCGGAAAAGCTCCCGCGTAGTGTTCGATCAGCACCGACATAAAGCGCTCGACCGATCCGAGCACCGCGCGATGCAGCATCACCGGACGACGCTGCTGACCGTCTTCTGCGATGTACTTGAGGTCAAAGCGCGCGGGCAGGTTGAAGTCGAGCTGAATCGTCGCAAGCTGCCACGACCGATCGAGCGCATCTTTGGCCGTAAAGTCGATCTTCGGTCCGTAGAACGCTGCTTCGCCCGCTTCTTCGACCCATGACACGCCTTTGTGACGCAGCACCGAGCGAAGCTGCTCTTGCGCGCTTTCCCACAGATCCGGCGTTCCCAGATACTTTTCCGGGTGCTCGGCATCCCACAGCGACAGCCGAATCGAGAGCTGCATCCCAAACGGACGATAGAACGCATCGATGATTTGGTAGATGCGCAGCGCTTCTTCTTGGACTTGCTCGGGCGTGCAGAAGACGTGCGCGTCGTCTTGGGTGATCATGCGAACGCGCGACAGACCTTGCAGCGCTCCGGGCAGCTCGTCGCGATAGACGCTGGTCACTTCGCACAGACGAATCGGCAGATCGCGATACGAGCGCTGACGACACGCAAAGATCTGCGTGTGGTGCGGACAGTTCATCGGCTTGATGCAGAAGTCATCGCCGCTCTTGCCGCGAACGTGGAACAGGTCTTCGTTGAACTTGTCCCAGTGTCCCGAGGTCTTGTAGAGGTCATTTTTGGTGATGTGCGGGATCTGAACCCGACGATAACCAAGCGGCTCTTGCAGCGACTGCACAAAGTCTTCGAGCAGCCGCCGGACCAGCGTGCCACGCGGCGTAAACAGCGGCAGACCCGGACCGACGAGATCCGAAAACGTAAACAGATCCAGCTCTTGTCCAAGCCGACGGTGATCGCGACGCTTGGCTTCTTCGAGCATCTGGATGTGACGATCCAGCTCTTCTTGCGTCGGAAAGGCCAAGCCGTAGATGCGCTGAAGCTGTGGGTTGCGCTCGTCGCCGCGCCAGTACGCTCCAGCGACGTTGGTTAGCTTGAACGCGCCAATTTCGGTGGTCACCGAGACGTGCGGACCGCGACACAGATCGACGAACTCGCCGGTCTTGTAAAACGAAACAGAGGCTGCACCCGCGCCATCGACGACGCTATCGTCTCCGGTTTCTTTGGCAACCGCCGTCGAGCCTTTGTCGCGCAGCAGCGTCAGTAGCTCGACTTTGTAGCGCTGTCCGCGCTTGTCCATCTCGGCGATGGCTTCTTCGATCGGCAGCTCGATGCGCTCAAACGGCAGCTTCTTTTTGCGCAGCTCACGCATCTTTTGCTCGATGCGATCGAGCTCTTTGGGACCGATCGGAACGGGAACATCGATGTCGTAATAGAAGCCAAACTTGATGGCCGGACCGACGCCAAAGCGCGCTTCGGGCCACAGCGCGGAAACGGCTGCTGCCAACAGGTGCGCGGTCGAGTGACGCATGCGCTCAAGCGCTGCTTCACTGTGAACTTCATTTGCCGGACTGGGCGGGGCCGCTGACATCACGCTCTCCTTCATCAAACACAAAAGTAGGGAAGCCATAAGTACCGCGACAGACGCCCTGCTGACAATGCGTACAGTCGCGGACCACGGTATCTTGCGGCCATGCGTGCCGGGCCGATCTCACTTGCGGACATTGAAGCCGCTGCTTTGCGTCTTGTCGGACACATCCATCACACCCCGCTTTTGCGCTGTCAGGCGCTGTCGGATCGCGCAGGCTGCGAGCTGTGGCTCAAAGGCGAACACCTTCAGCGCTCGGGATCGTTCAAGCTGCGCGGTGCGCTCAATCGGCTGCTGCTGCTGACACCCGACGAGCGTCAGCGTGGCGTCGTGGCGTTTTCGTCGGGAAATCACGCGCAAGGGGTGGCGCTGGCGGCGCAGGTTGTGAAGACTCCGGCGGTGATCGTGATGCCGAGCGATGCGCCCCAGGTGAAGCTCGATGCGACGCGCAGCTACGGTGCCGAGGTGGTGCTCTACGACCGACGGCAGCAAGATCGGGAAGCGATCGCGCGCAGGCTGTGCGACGAAAGAGGCGCGGTCCTGGTGCCTCCGTTTGACGATCCGCACATCATGGCCGGTCAAGGTACCGTCGGACTGGAAATCCTGCGCGACTGTCCCGATGTAGACGCCATCATCGTACCCGTCGGTGGTGGCGGACTGATCAGCGGCATTGCGACGGCGGTGAAAGCGCTAAAGCCTTCGGTGCGCGTGATTGGCGTCGAGCCGGATGTCGCAAGTGATGCCGCGCAGTCGCTGGCGAAGGGATCGATCGTACGGATTGCGCAGCCTCAGACGATCGCCGACGGGGTCGCGACGCAGTCGGTCGGTACGCTGACGTTTCCGGTGATGCAGGCGCTGTGCGACGAGATCGTGACCGTTAGTGAGTCCGCGATCGCTTCGGCACTGCTGCTGATCCTTTCGCGGGCCAAGCAAGTGGTGGAACCGACGGCGGCGCTGGCACTGGCGACGCTGACCTCGGGACGACTGGCGCTGCCGGGGCGCAAGGTGGCGCTGCTGTTGTGCGGCGGCAACTTGGATCTGACGACGCTGCCCACGCTGATCGAAATTGCAGCGCAAGGGTAATAAAAACTACAAAAATTACGGTTTAAAATAGGCCATGCTCGAAGCCCTTGGGCCTGGCCCGCTGTCGCCGGTCACGCTCCGCTTTCGCTCGCTGGTGTCGGCCATGTTGTCGCCGTCGCTGCCGGTTCGTCTCGATAGCCAGAATGAGACGGAAGTGCAGCTTCGCATCGAGCGGCCCGATAAGCCGCCGGAATACATCGTCATCCTCGACGCGGTAAAGGAAGACGAGCGCTCGCTTCAGCTTCGATTGGCGCGGCTTACGTCGGAAAGCGTGTCTGATCAGCATGTCGTGGTGCTGTCGAACCAAGGTTGGCTGCCCGATGTGCTGCGCAAAGCGGCAGAGACGTACGGATCGCGGCTGAAACTGTATCAGATCGATTCCGACGGCAAAGTGCTGATGGGCAGTCCGTCGGGGCCGCTCGCGGAAGCGATCAAAGCCCAGGGCGAGGTTGTGCCGACGCAGGAAACGGCAGCCGAGTTTGCAGCGCGTCTGACCCAAGCGGAAGCGAGCAAAGGTGCAGCGGTGGAACGCTTCGAGGAGCGACTGCAAGCGCAGAAGCCGATCGCGACGTTTGTGCTTCTGGCGGTGCTGATCGGGCTCTACGGGCTGTTTCGTCTGTGGGCTGGGCCGGACGGCGCGCTGTGGACGCTCTTGCAGATGGGAATCTGTGTGCCGCGCTTTGTATCGGAAGGTGAGCTGTGGCGGCTGCTCGTCGGTGGGCTTCTGCATGATCAGCTGCTCGCGGTTGGGCTGAACGTCGCGGTGCTGCTGTCGCTGGGCTATCAGACCGAGCGGATGCTGGGCACAGGTCGCTTTCTGCTCCTCGTTTTGCTGAGCCTGCTCGCTGGTGCGCTGTGTGCGGTGATTCCGTCGCCGCAGCTCTTGATTCCGCGCAAGTTTGGCTTTTCCCCGGCGCTGTTTGGAGTCATCGGTGCGCTGCTGGCGCTGGCGATTCGCACCAAGGGACTGCCGCCAGAGACGGTCGCGCGCGTGCGCAAGGTCGCGCTGGCTGGGCTGATTCCGTCGGCAATCCTGACCGTACTCAGCGGAGAGCGAGCCAGCTTGGTTGGCGGCTTGGTCGTCGGTCTGCTCTTGGTCGGCAGTGGTCTTTTGCCTTCGCTGCGGCTGTCCGATCCCGATCCGCCGAGTGGCTCGAGCAAGCTGGTCGGTCAAGCGATGGCGGCGCTGTCGGCGCTGACGCTCTTTGGCAGCGTGCTCGCGGCGATCTTCATTGGCAAGCCGTGGACCAGCGATCCCAGCGTCCGTGAGCGCTTTGGTCGCACGATGCTCGGTCAAGCGCTGGGCAAAGGTGGCGGAGCGACGAGCGGCTCACAGACAGGCAGCGATCCAGCGGGCACGGCAGCCGAAGCGGATCTATCGCCGGTCGCGCACTCGCTGCCGGGTGTTGGTGTCGGTCTTGTGCTTCCCAAGCTGCTCGGCGATCCCCAGCCGCAAGGTGAAGGCACCGCGCAGACGATTCGCTTTGGCGATCTGACCGGCAAGCTCCAGCAGCTTGATGTCGCAGTGCGTCGGCACGAAGCGCCGTTTAAGAAGCAAGCGCAGGTCTTGGTCGCGTTCGATCAAGCGGTCGCACTGGTGCGCGCCGATAAGCAGCGAGAGATCAAAGCCGGACGCTTGACGCTACTCGGCGAGCCACGCAGCTTTTCCATCGACAACATGCCCGCCACCGAGCTGAGCTTTTCCGGCGCAGAAGGTGTCAAAGCCAAGACCGCAGTGCTGGTCAACAAGCAAGTGCTGGTGGTGCTGTCTTACCTGTATTCCGATCTGCTCCCGCCGAACTTGCAGCTGGGGCTCGACAAGGTCTTGGCGTCGGTCAAAGACGAGTTTGCGGACTCTCCGGTGGAACAAAAGAAGGGCAAAAAGAAAAAAGGCAAAAAGCGTCGCTAGCGACGAAGCTGCCGCAAAGCTTGCGAGTCACCTTCGCGCAGCCGTGACCGATTCGTCCGGTTGTGCGTCGCTGTGGGAAGCAGTCGGGAAAACACTTGACGCAGGACAGAGGATGCTGATTTCCACTGTCTGCCATGAAGAAACGGCTCCTGGGTGCGCTGGGCGTGCTGGCGCTGCTTGGCTGTAGTCCCGATCATCGCGTCGCCAAGGATGTAGCCAGCGCCATCGTAGCGACCACGCTGCGCAGCCATGGCGTCGAGCAAGCCGATGCGGTGGCGCTTGCCAGCTTAGACATCGAGCGCGCGCTGCCGCTCATTGGGACGCAGAACATCGTCGGAGCGCAGGCGGGCTGGATTCGGGCTCGGCTGGCCTACGACCGAGGCGTGACACTGTTTAAGCTGGCCGCGCCAGAGCTGGATGCGCTCATCGACGGAGAGCTGGACAGTCCGCTCACACGCACCGGGCTGCGGGTGTTCGAGGAGCCGCTGTTCGGGATGCCGACGGCAGATGCGCTCTTGCTCAATCGCGGGGCGCGGGCGCTGGCTGAAGCGGCGGTGCGACTGCCGGTCGCGGTGGCTGATCCGGGACGCACGCTGGATGTCGGTGCGCTGTTTTCCGCGATGTCCGGGCTGGTCATCGTCATGAGCACGAAGCTGGATGGATCGGACAGTCCGTTTGCGCGGCAGTCGCTTGTGTCGGCGCGCATGGGAATGTCGGGGCTGTCGGCGCTGTATCAGCCGCTGTCGAAGCTGATTCACTCGGTGGATGCGACGCTCGATGATCAGATTCAGCAGCTCTTTTTCGGACTGCTTGGGCAGCTTGACGGGGTGACCGCGACCGAGCAAGTCCGCGACAAAGTGCTGTTTCTTCGTCGCTGCGCCGAGCTGTCCGAGCTTTTGCGCAAGGTGGCTCCGGCGCTGGGCCTGGTTGTGACAACTGTCGTGGATGTGACCTGATGCGCGCTGTGGGAATCGACAAGCGGAGAGCAAGCTGGCTGGTGCTGTGTGCGATGTGTCTGTGGGCCGATCCGGCGTGGACCCAGGGCGCGACATCCGTCGATGGATCCGCCGCTGTTGGTTCCGGTTCAGCGACAGGTTCAGCGACGGCGGTCGGTCCAGCGATCGAGCTGGCCCCCGAAGACGATGACATTCCGATGCAGTCGCCGCAGCTTCTCGGAGACGCACCCAAGAGCGCAGCACGCAAAGGCGGTGCCGTCAGCTTGCCTCGGCAGTCGCAGATCGACGTTGCGCTGGATGCGCGGACGAACAAGCTGCGGGGAGCCGCCGTCGGTGGATATGGCGAAGCAATCCTGAATGCACCGATCGGAGGAACCCTGCCCACGGTGGTCGATCTTCGTCGGACGGTGCTGTTTTTTGGCTACAACTTCACCGATCACATTCGCTTCTTTTCCGAGATCGAGTACGAGCACGCGCTCACCACGTCGGGAACCAACGGCGAGGTCGCGGTCGAACAAGCGCTGCTCGACTTCATGTTCCGACGCTGGCTGAACTTTCGCGTCGGAATGAGCGTGATGCCGGTCGGGCTCATCAACATCTATCACGAGCCTTCGACCTTCAACGGCGCCGAGCGTCCCGACGCGGATCTGCTGATTGTCCCAAGTACGTGGCAGCAGATCGTCGCGGGTGTCTACGGCGCGGCGGGGCCTATGCGCTACCAGCTTTATGTGACGCCGGGACTGCGCGCGGAAGGCTTTTCTGCCGACGCTGGCATTCGCGGAGGCCGTCAAGAAAGTGACATTCGCGCGCGCGACTGGGGACTCGTGGGACGAATCGACTACGCACCGTTTCTCGGCGGCAACATCGGTCTGTCGGGCTACTGGGGACGAGCGGGGCAGGGCGATCCGAACCTTGGGGATGTGTCGGTGACGGTGGCGGCGCTCGATACCAAGCTGTCGCGCTTCGGCCTGACGCTGCGTGGCCAGCTTTCCTATCTGTACATCAGCGATGTCGAGCGTCTGAATCAGGTGCTTTCGTGGACTCGTCCGACGAGCGGTCCGGTGTCGCGACAGCTCATCGGAGGCTACGTCGAGCTGTCCTACGATCTGCTGCGACTGGTGCCGCAGAATCAAGGGATGCAGCTCCTTTTCTTTGGTCGCTACGAGCGCACCGATACCCAGCTGGATGTCGTCGGATCGGGCCTTGGACTTGTGCGCAAGCCAGGCAATGATCGAACGGTGTACACCGCAGGACTCACCTTCCGTCCGATCTTGGAAGTGGCGCTGAAGCTGGACTATCAGCATCGCTACACCGAGGTCATCGGCAGCAACCAAAACCAGCTAAACGTCGCGGTGGCGTATCAGTTTTAGCGAAGAAGGGAGTGTCTGATGAACAGTCCGTTCGCTCTTCCGCATGCATTCCTACTTGGCTTGGGAGGACTCCTTTTCGGCTGTGGGAATGTGCAGCCGCCACCGCCAGGTCTGTCGCTGGTGCGCATTCCTGAAGAAGTGTTTGCGGATCCAGCAGACAACGTCACAACCCCGGAACGGATCGAGCTGGGACGGCTCCTGTTCTTTGATCCGATCCTGTCCGAAAATAGAAAAATCGCGTGTAGTAGCTGTCATCATCCCGACAAAGCGATGAGTGACGGACTGCCGGTGGGACGCGCGCTGGCCGATCCTCGGGGCGGAGATCTTACGCGCTCTTCGCCGTCGCTGTTCGATGTCCGTTATCAGTTTGCGCAGTTCTGGGATGGACGTGTCAGCACGCTGGAAGATCAAGCACTCCTTCCGATTGAAAACGCACAAGAGATGGGCTCTTCCATTGCTTCTGCGCTCGCGCGGGTATCGTCCATTGCGGACTATCAGTCACGCTTTGCCGCCGCGTACGGAGAGCTGACGGCAACATCCATGGCGCGTGCGATTGCAGCGTTTGGTCGCAGCGTGATTGCCAACGATGCGCCGATCGATCGCTACTTACGAGGAGATACAGCCGCGATGTCTCCCGACGCCATCGCTGGATTTGAAGTCTTCTTTGGCAAAGCACACTGCTCGTTTTGTCACTACGTTCCGCTGTTTAACGGAGTCGAAGGACCGGAGTTTTCCGCAACAGAGTTTCGTGTCACAGGCATTCCTGAGCGCGGTCTGATGCAGCTCACCAAAGACATTGGACGAGAGGAAGTGACGCGCGATCCCCAGCATCGTCATGCGTTCAAGACACCGACGCTACGGAATGTCGCAAAGACGGCTCCGTACATGCACAACGGAGCGTTTTCTACCTTGGAACAAGTGGTCGATTTCTACGATCAGGGAGCCGGTACCGGACAGGTGTATCCCGTCGAAAACATAGACTCACGACTGCGTACCGGAGCGCTGCATCTGACTGCGCAGGAAAAGCGTCAGCTTGTGGTGTTTTTGACAGAAGGACTGACAGACTTGTCGAAGCTGCCACAGGTTCCTGCGCGCGTTCCGAGCGGGCTCCCGATTCCTTCCGCCGCGAAGTGATTCCTTCTGTAGCGAAGTGATTCCTTCTGTAGCGAAGTGATTCCTTCCGCCGCGAAGTGATTCCTTTCGCTGGATGTACGGTGTTATAAGCCGCACATGAAAACACAAACACGTTCTGTCCGTTGGCTGTTGGCTGTGGCGCTGTCCTGTTCTGTGCTCGGTGGAAGTGGCGCAGCGTTCGCAGATGCGGATCGCAAAGTGACCATGGAGCTGGTGCAGATGGTGACTCCGCAAGAGACGTATCAAGCGATGATCGCGCAGATGACCAAGCAGATGCTGGCATCGATGGCGCAGAGCGGAGCCAAGGTTCCACCCGACACCGATGTGAAGATGGGCAAGGCGGTGGTCGAAGCGCTGCCGTACAGCGATCTCGCAAACTGGACGGTGGATGTCTATGCGACACGCTTTACCACCGACGAGATTCGTCAGCTCATCGCGTTTTACAAGACGCCGGTTGGCAAGAAAGCCGCGCGGCTGCTTCCCGAGATCTCAGGAGAAGTCGGCCAGAAGATGGGACCGATCCTGATGCAGCGTCTTCCGGCGGCGATGAAGAAGGTTGGACTGACGCCGTAGACCTGATTTCGCAGGAATGTCTTCCTGCGGAAGAAGCGCTTCCGAACCAAGACTTCGGGAGCTTCGACGCCTAAGCCACTGCACATCCCCCGCAATGGCTTGTTGGTACGTCTTGAGAGGCGGCACCCGGATTCGAACCGGGGAATAAAGGTTTTGCAGACCTCTGCCTTACCACTTGGCTATGCCGCCCTGCGCAGCCTCGCCGTCAGGCGAAACCGTGCGAAGGTGAATGGGAGTGTATCTATCTTCGCAAGTCAGTCAAGGGCCGAAATCACAAGAACGCGACTAGAGCACGTCGTCGTCGCCACCCTTCTTCGGCGCATCGCCACCGCCGCCCTTGCCTTTGCCACCACCGCCGCCGCCCTTCTTGCTGGACGACTTCGCTGCCGCTGCGGCCTTCTTGGCGTCTTCTTCGGCTTTCTTGCGATCGACTTCTTTGGCTGTCTCGTCGAGCTTACGGACCAAGCTATCGATGGCTTTCTTGGTCTTTTTCTCTTCTTCTTCGAGACGACGCTCTTCAGCGGCTGCGGCTTCGCGCTCTAGCTTGCGCTGCTCGGCCAGCTTGGCTTGGTGCATCTTTTCGTCTTCGATGCGCTTGTTGATGATGACGCCGATCACGATCATTGCGACGACGAGAATGGCCGCCGCAACGCCCGCCAGCAGCTTATAGGGAAGCTGCTTCTTGATGCGCTCTTGCGTCTCTTTGATCCGTCGCGCTTCCTCGATACGCGCTTCGGCTTCGACTTGGGCCCGTCGCTCCGCTTCTTCGATACGGAACTTTTCCTCTCGGGCGAGACGCTCTTTCTCTTCTCGCTCCTGACGGGCTTTTTCTTCGGCAGCGCGAATCTTGGCTTCTTCTTCTTCGCGCTTGCGCCGCTCTTCGTCCTCAATGGCTCGTCGGGCCGCCTCTTCTTGGGCGCGGACCGCCGCTGCCTCTTCTGCCAGCCTCTCCTCCGCCAGATCTTTGAGCTGGTTGAGCGAGAAAAGTAGCGAGTTTTCGCGACGATCAGACATACAAAAATCTCCTATACTGGGCCCGACAATTCACCAGTGCTTTCTATCATAGTCCAAATGCGCCGAGCAAGCGTGCGTGTCGGCAACAGCTTTCTCGCCGTCCTCGTGCTCTGCGGGGTGCTGGTGGGGTGTGTAGGTTCGGCTTGGGCGATTCCGCAGCCGGAATCGGGTGAGCTTTCTGCGCCGAGTACACCACCGAGTGCGCAGCTTGTGTCCAGCGTGCGGATTGGTGGGACGCTGCTCGGTGGTGACAGTCCCGAAAAGATCGTGCGCTTTTTGGACATGCGCTTGCCGGGGCCCTTCGACGATGAGCTGCGGACCCGTGTGCGTCGCGATCTCGATGTGCTGGGCTATCACGCAAGCTATTCGCTTGGGCCGGATGCGACGCTGCTTATCACGCTGCGACCGATGCGCGTGGTGCGACGGCTGTATGTGACGGGAAACTGGCCGATCTTCGAGTGGGAAATACTCAGCTTTGTGACGTGGCGCGCGGGCTATCGGCTGCCGGAAGGTGAAGCGCTCGTCGCGGACATTCAGCGTCAAGAGCGCGAGCTGGTGAGCTTTCTGCATCGCACCGGCTATTACGACGCGACGGCTCGGTTTGTGCTCGACTGGGCGCCCGAAAACCCTGAGCAGGTTTCGGTTCGCATTCAAATCAACCTAAACGTCGGCTTTTGGCGTCTGCGCTATCGCATCGGCGACATCCGCAGCGAGGGCATTCACCTGTTGTCCCCGCCGGAGCTAAACGGTTTTTTTGATCACTGCTGTCTGTGGTTTGGCCGAACCAGCACCGAGCGAATCGCCGAAGACATCAAGCGGCTCGTGGACCATTACCAAAGCAAAGGCTACGCGGGCGTGCGCGTCTCGAAGCGAGAGATTCGGCCCAATCGCAAAGATCGCGTCGTCGATCTGGACCTGGCCGTCGAAGAACGGAAGCGCGTCGAGTTGTACTTTTTGGGTCGCAAAGAGCTGTCGCAGAGCGATCTGCGCTCGGCGGTGACGATCTTTCGCGACAACTACTACAGCGCCAATGAGCTCGACGAGAGCGCTCGCAACATTCATCGCTTGTATCAGCAGCGAGGCTTCTTCGAGGCGCGTGTCAAGTGGCGCTGGAAAAATCGCAGCGGTGATCCCGTCGAGGTCGAGTTTCTGATCCACGAAGGTCCGCAGCTCAAGGTGCGCGACATCGAGTTTGCGTCAGGTCCGTCGGGAAAGCCGCTTTCGTATTCGGCGAGCAAGCTGGAAGAACAGATTCGGACGCGACGCTATCCGCGACTGGGTGTGCTGGGGATCGGGCAAGGTGGCTTTGCTTCGGCGGTGGCGCTTCAGCAAGATGTCGATCATATCGAAGAGTTTTACCGTCGAGAAGGCTATCCCAAAGCGCAGGTTTCGGTGAAGATGGCGCGCTCGCGTGAGGCGGTGGCAAGCTTCGCGCTGCTCGGGCTTCAGACGGCACAAGACGACCCGGGAGAGAGCGGCGATCTGTACCTGCGCTTCGAGATCGACGAAGGTCAAAAAGAGCTGGTCGATGCGGTCTCGGTCGAGTTCGTCGGTGCGCATCGTGTGACGGAGCAGCAGCTTGTGCGCGGACTTCAGCTTCGACCGGGCAAGCCGTATACGCCGGAAGCTGTCGTCTCTGACAAGGTGCGGCTGCTCGAACAACTGGCTGAGCTGGGACATCCGTACGCGGCGATTGATCCGACGCAGTCGCGCTGGAACGAGGATCACACCAAAGTGACGCTGCGCTGGCTGATCACCGAAAACGAGCCGGTGCGCTTTGGTCCGATCCTGATTCGCGGCAACTTCGTCACGCGTGAGAGCATCATCCGTCGCGATCTGCTGTTCAAAGAAGGGGATCTGTTCGATCGCAACAAGCTGCTCGAAGGTGAACAGAACCTGATTGCTCGGCAGATTTTTGCGTCGGTGCGCGTCGTTCCCAATCCCGGTGAGACGGAAGAATATCGCGCCGAAGCCCGAGAGAAGAACTGGCAGCTCCGACGCAATCCGGTTCCGGTGCTGATCGAAGTGACCGAGCGCTACGACAACTCGGGAGAGCTGGGAATTTACGCGGGTGTCTCGACGGACAACCCGATCTATTCGTCGGCCAACTATGTGTGGCGCAACCTGCTCGGGACCGGGACGGAAGTCGAGCTTCGTGGAGAGCTGGGCTCGCGCGTTCAGTCGCTGCTGGCTCGCGTCGCGGCTCCGAGGCTGTGGAATCCGTTTGTGCGTCTCGACGTGCGCGGCTTTTGGCGCAACGAAAATACGTACAGCATCGGGCAGGTTACGTCGTACGGAGCCAACGCAGAGCTGACGCGCTTTTTTGCGCGCGCCGATGAACAAGGACGACGACTTCCTCCGACGCTGCGAGTGTTCGGACGGCTGGAATTTAACATCAGCCAGATCTTGGTTCCGCTCTATCGTGGGGAAGGCTCGACGGATGTAAACCTCGACGGAGATCGCTCGCAGTCGCTGAAGTTTTCGATGGGCATCGTCTGGGATCGTCGCGTCGGCTTTGAAGCTCCGGCGCTGCTGCTGCGCAACCTGCCGGTTCCGACCAATCCGCTGATGCCGGTGAGTGGCTTTTTGCTCTCGACGCAGGTGACGGCGGCGCTGTGCTGCTCGGTGTCGCCGTTTAACGTCGGTGGAAGCTTCATCGCGCTGTCGGGACAAGCGGTGTGGCTGCGGCCCTTTGGTCCGGCGCTGCGCACCGAGGACGGCTGGCCGTTTGGGATGAAGCGCTTCAACTGGAAGATGAACCTGCGCGTAAACTACGGCTTCCCGATCAATCGTCCGGCGCTGCCCGTCGTGGAGCGCTACTACGCAGGTGGCGACAGCTCGACGAGAGGCTACGACGCGGATGCGCTGCGAGCCGAGGAAGTTCGCGCGCCGATTGGACCCGTGCCAGATCTGGCTGCCTATCGAATCGTTCCCGTCGGTGGTAACGCGCGTATCTTGTCCCAGCTAGAGTGGGAGTTTGCGATCACTCCCAAGATCGGTGGCTGGCCGTGGGTCGGTGCGCTGTTTTTGGATACCGGCGCGGTGTTCGATGGCTTTCAGCGGATGAGCTGGAACGATGTGCGCTTTTCGGTGGGAATCTCGCTACTTAGGCTCCTGACGCAGTTTGGTGCGCTGTCGCTCGACTATGCGTATCCGCTGGTGATGCCGGGACAGCTTCCGCTCGTGCAGTCAGAGCGGTGGAAGCGGGAACCTTGGTACCTACACTTCCCAGGTCGCATTCACTTCAACTGGGGCATGCCGATCTCTCTTTAGTCGGGAATCGTCAGAGACGACTGCTAGACTTTTTACGTCGGCCCATTCGTCCACTCTGCCGGAGATCGCCATGCGACCGATGCTACGACGGAATCTGATCACTTGTCTGCTCGCGCTGGGCTTCGCGTCTTCTGCGATCGCTGACGTGCCGCCTCCGGCTGCGTCTGTTTCGCCTGCACCTGTTTCACCTGCCAGTTTATCGACGCTGGTTGTGACCATTTCCGGTCTTCCTACTGCGAGCGGACATGTGATCGCGCTGCTGTTTCCCAGCGATCAAGGCTTTCCGGCTTCGCTGACCAAGGCTGCACAACATCAAGCGCTGAAAGTGTCTTCTTCGTCGATGGAGCTGCGCTTTCCCAACCTGCCGATGGGAACCTACGCGGTGACGGTCTATCACGACGTAAACGACAACGGAAAGCTCGATACCAACTGGATCGGAATTCCCAAAGAACCCGTCGGTGTATCAAACAACCTGCGTCCTCGATTGGGTCCGCCGCGCTTTTCGGAATCCAGCTTCACCATCGCGGAACCAGAGCACAAGATCGCGGTCAACTTGGTCACGCTCTAAGCGCACGATCGATTTCGATGCGGAGCGCTGCATTTTGTTAGCGCTCACCTTGCGTGGGTGCCAATCGGACTGTTTCCGTCGGAAAATTGCGGTTCATTCCTGTTCGATAGGAATCCGAACAGCCTGAATTGGGAGTCTTCCTTCTCGATTCCCAAACTTGTCTGCTGGCGTCGAATACGGACTCCGTAGACTGGATCAGTATGGAGATCGCATCCGTCGAGCTGTACTTCCACGAAGTTCTGACCCGAGCGCTCCAAGCGGAGAACGTCAAGGTCAAAGACACCACAGAGTTCTATCTGGTTCACCTGCTGTGTCACTACACACGCGCACAGCTGGATCCAGAGCCGCTGGCGCTGAAGCTGATTCATGCAGCCGATGCGCTTCCTGCGGATCGGATTCGGCTCTTGCAAGAAGTGGGAGACACCGCGCTCACCACGAGTGGTCTGTTTGGTGAGAGCCTGTCGCGACGCACGATCAGCGTTGATTACTACGTGCAGCTGGGACGCGCTGCGTATTCACAGCTTGCGGCGACTCCCAAGCTGCTGAGCGCGCTGCTCCGTGATGCATGTAGTGAGCTGGCGGAGCGCTTCCCACGCCTTGTGGATGTCCTGCTCTGTCTGCGATCAAGCATGAACCTGTCCGTGCCGAGCGATCTGATCGGACTGTATGAGCGCTGGCAAGCCACAGGAAGTCGCGTGTTCGAGCAGCGTCTGCGTCACAGCGGAGTCCTGATTTCGCGCGACAACCTGAAGCACTAGATCCAATCATCCCAAGCCGTTATCCAGCGTGCGAACGATCACTTCCTCTTCGTAGTGCTTGCTGCGTTGCGGATCTGCTCTGCGTGATCTGTGCTCTGAACTGCATCGAACGTGACAGATGTATTAGCGCTTCTGACATGTTGCGATGGCGCGCTGCTCACGACGGTGCTCGCAGAAGTATGTCTGCTATCCTAACCGCATAGCGCTTGGCTTTGACTTCATTTCGGGGGACGTATGATGCGGATTGCGAGTTCTTGGCTGCTTTGCGGAGTGCTGATGACAGCCGCCGCGTGTACAGCGCCCGCGCTCTGTGACAACGGAGTGCTGGATGAAGGGGAGTCCGACATCGACTGCGGCAGTGGCTGCGCGGTGGGCTGCATGGATTCCCAAGCGTGTGTGCTGGATGCCGACTGTCAGAGCAAACAGTGTGTAGGTGCGCTCTGTGTGCCTGCATCCTGCGTCGATGGTGTCCAAAATGGCGATGAAGGAGACGTAGACTGCGGCGGCTCCTGCGAGGCCTGTGCGGACGGACATACTTGTCGCAAAGGAAGCGACTGTCTGAGCCAGGTCTGTGCGCAGCAGCTCTGCGCTTTGCCAAGCTGCACCGATCAAATCAAGAACGGAGACGAGACAGACACCGACTGCGGAGGCTCTTGTGCGAGTCGCTGTAACGACTATCAGAGCTGTCGCGCGCCAAGTGACTGTCAGAGCGGAAAGTGCGATCAGGGAAGCTGCTCTGTTCCAAGCTGCACCGACAACATTCGCAACGGAACCGAGACAGACATCGACTGCGGAGGCTCTTGTCCAAGTCGCTGTGCCAACCAGAAAGGCTGCAACATCGGATCGGACTGCGTAAGCTCTCTGTGTACGCAGCGACAGTGCATTGCGCCGGGTTGTGTAGACGGAAACATCAACCAAGATGAGACAGACTTGGACTGCGGTGGGACCAACTGTCTGTCTTGCACAAACGGAAAAGCGTGTCTGCTCGATCGTGACTGTCAGTCCAGAGTCTGTTATCTCGCACTGTGTTTGCCGACACCGACGCTCACCAGAGTAACGCCGGGATCTGGTCCAACAAACGCTGCGACTGCGATTTCGATCAGCGGACAGAACTTCTTTAGTGGTCCCGGACTGAGCGCGCAGCTCGGTGGCAACGCAGTCGGTGGACTTGTGTTTGGATCTGCGACCACGCTGACGGGAACGACTCCGCTGCGGGCTGGCAATCCGGGGCAAGTCAGCCTGGTGGTGACGCTTCCTGGGAATCACACCGTTACGCTAAACAACGCATTCCGTTACTACTTTGGGAAGGTCGAGTTTGGCAGTCCAGCGACGCAAAACCAAGGTGTGTTTCCGCGCTCGGTAGCGCTGGCTGACTTTACTTCCGACAACCAGCGCGATGTGGCGATGGTCAGTCAAGGAACCAACGAGGTCTTTCTGTTCAAAGGAAACGGAAACGGAACGCTGGCTGCGCCGACCAAGGTTGCGGTGGGAATGTCTCCCGTACATGCGGTGGTGGGCGACTGGAACGGAGACGGAAAGCCCGATCTGGCAGTAGCCAACTCGCTGTCTGGATCGGTCAGCATTTTGCTAAACAACGGCAGCGGTGGTGTCAGCAGCAGCACGATCACGGTGTCTGCAACCCCTGAATTTTTGCTGCGCGGAGACTGGGACGGCGATGGAAAACAAGACATCGCAGTGATGCACTACATCAACAAGACGATCAGCATCTTGCGCGGCAAAGGAGACGGTACGTTCAAGAACGCGGTGGACTCAAATGGACTGACCAACGGTCGCCAGATTGCGCGCGCAGACTTTAACGGAGACGGAAAACAAGATCTGGTGGTCGGTGCCGACAATGGAAATCCTGCGGTGCTGATCGGAGACGGAAACGGTGGCTTTGGGAATCCGGTGACGCTGACGCTGGCGCAGGCTGGCTGCGGTGGTGTGACAGCCGGTGACTTTGACGGAGACAACAAAGCCGACGTTGTGGTGGTAGGAACCGGCGGAAACACCAAGATTACGTACTTTCCTGGAAACGGAAATGGAACCTTTGGTACAGCGGTGACCACGGACATTCCAATGGGAACCACCGATCATCGTTATGCCGAAGCACTGGATCTGGATCGCGATGGCAGGCTCGATCTGATCTTTTCCAGCCACAACGCCGGGCCCGGTGTGATCCATGTCTTTCGCGGCAAAGGGGGCGGACAGTTTGATCCGATTTCCGCGCTCTCTGTCAGTAACAACCCGTGGGGTTTTGCGCTGGGAGATCTGAACGGAGACAGCAAAGAAGATCTGGTGGTCGCTGCCAACCTGTCGTCGAAGCTCGATATCCTACTCAACACCTCACAGTAGCTGTTCGGCGTAGATGATTTGTGGTCTGCGCAGCGCGTCAAGAGTCGGTGTCCGCAGTTCCTCACAAACCCGACGAAGAGGAATCCGCAGCAGGCACTTTCCGTCGTGGAATCGATTCCCGATGAACTGCTTGGCGGACGGAAGCGCGCGAAATCGCAAGACCTTCTCTTCGTTGAGGAATCCCCGAGGAACGCCCCACCAGCCAAAATCGCAGCAACCCGATAGCCGGACGATGAGCACACGCGCAGCACATGCTA
>JAEUKB010000036.1 GCA_016794365.1 Myxococcales bacterium | reverse complement strand
GATGGGGCGGTGAGTGTGGGCACGGGAGCCCTCGGACAAGTCGCAGGCACCGCCCAAGACGCCGCCCACCTGACCAAGGCAGAGCGAAAGGCCGCCAAAGCCGAGCGGCGCTTGTCACATGCACAGTCAACCAGCGGTGGGCCTGCGCCGGTTTTAAAAGGGCAGGAGGGCGTTCGTGCCGCAAAGCACCGTCTCCAGGCTGAAGAGTTAGAGGTCATCGGAGAAGAAGTGACCTTCGATACTGCGAGAGGGCGACGACGTGCAGACCTGCTGGTCAAAGACCAGGAAGGGAACGTCGAAGCCATCGAAGTGAAGACAGGGAAGTCACGATACACTCGCGGCCAACAGGCAAAGGATCACTCGCTGGCGAGCGATGGTGGTACTCCTGTAGGCGAGAAGGCACGCCAAGCGGGCTTACACGAGAAAGTACGGATTCCCACACGTCTTGAAAGACTGCAATAGCAAGCCGGAGACTGTCGCATGCTGCACAAGACAGCGATCATCGACCTCATCGCCCGCTCGGAAAATGGCCGGTATGATCTGGTGTTCGTCATTGAAAAGGGCGAGTGGGAACAGCACGGGGCGCTCTACGCACTGCAAGAGAAGCTCAACACCTATTCGAGCTATGCACTCGATGGAGCGATGACCGAGCGGTACCCCGAATCGGAAGGGCAGTCCAAGGTCATTCGCATCATGTCTGTGGACAGGCCGCCCGATGAGGCCGTGCAGTTTCTGATGAAGGTGGAGGCGCTGCTCGTGCCCGAGGGCTTGCAGCTCAAGCTAGAGCGCATTGGGGGGGATGCGACGGACGGTAGCGAGGGCCCTCCCGCAGACAGCAGCCAGAGCTCCTCCGTCTGAGAGAGCCAGTCAGGACGATTTTCCCGACCGATTCCTCGCCACCAAAAACAGCAGTCATGGCGAGCAGCTCGCAAGCTGTATCAGTTCGCGGTGAACGACTCCTTCGCCATGGATGTAGACGAGTGCGTCGCAGAGCCTACGAATGGCTTCCAGAAAGTCAGCAATGGCTTCTGCGGACAGGGGACCGCGCTCTCCGCGAACCAAGATGGGAACGTGCTCATGAAGCTGCGCATCTTGGCCGTCGATCGTGGCCAGGTTTCCGTTCATCGCTGCTGAATCGGGTCCGCTTCCGCGATCGCTCCTGGGTCCGGAGTCGCTGCGCAGCTCGATCTCGTGCTCGAGCGTTCGACCTTTGAGCAGCTCCATCGCGTAGAACGGGAGTCCTCCGAAGGTTCCGTCGTCCAAGATCCGCACCACTCCCGGGTGGGACAAGCGTCGTAAGCGCTGGATTTCGCGACGGATGCTGCTGAGCAGATAAGGATTGGCGGTACGAACGGTCTTGAGCGCGACGGTCTGTTGGGAGACGCGGCTGCGCGCTTCAAAGACGATGCCCATTCCACCTTTTCCCAGCGGACGCAGGACTTCGTAGGAGCCAATGAGCGCGCCGGGCTCAATCGCTATCGATTCAGCGCTCATGATGGTGTCCACGTACAACGCGGGCCGGGATGCCGTGCGGTCGATCCATCACACGACTAGCATCCCTGGGTTTGATGCTTGTGGTCAACCTTCCCAAGGAGCGGTGTGGCTGGCCCTAGATGGCAGGCTAGAGCTGAAGCTGGCCTTGTAGGGTCAGGGTGTGCGTGGTGGATGCGTCGGTGAGGATGTCTGGGCCTCGGACGTTTCCGTAGGCGTAGCGCAGCTGGAACTTGAGGTGATTGCCCTGAACGTAATAGACGAGCAGTCCTTCGGCTTGGGCGCGCAGTCCGGCGTGGGTGTCGAGGTTTGCGTCGATGACATCGGCTCGGGCTGCGAGCTGTAGGGCGCGTCGATAGACAAAGCAGCCGCCGTGTAGATAACCGCCCGCAGACCACTGGGTGACATCGCCGGATAGCTGCTGCCACTTGGCGTAGCCTTCGGCTTGGGCAGAGCAGGCACCTTTGTGAACGGTCAGATCGATCCCGAGCGTGGCGTAGGGTGCAATCTCGGCGACGGCGGCTGCGGGAGATCCGGCTGGCAGCGGCAGATCGTGACGTCCGTAGGTTGCATTGAGTCCAAACGCAAGCTGGGTGGCTGTGTCGTCTAGCTCGGGGGTTTCGGTGTAGACCGGCTTGCCGCGTAGGTTGGCGGCGAGTCGCGCGATGCCCATGATGCGCGCACCACCGGGGGTTTGGTTGATGCCGTTGCCGTTGAAGACGCCCGCGTAATATTCCAGGTGCCCGTCGAGCGGCATGCCAAACAGCATCAGTCCCAGGTCGCGGTTGTCTCGAAAGTAGATGTTTGACGGCGCAAAGTCGGGGAAGAGCAGACGGAACGGCGGCACCAGAAACTCACGCGAAAAGGGCGTCAGAAACTGTCCGACTTTGATGCCGAATGCAGCGTGGGGGAAAATCGTCAGCTCTGCGTCGAGGAGCGCGGGACTCTTTCCGGCCAGCTCCGGCTGCACAAAGTAGGAAATCCAGGGCCGAATCAGCTTGCCGCGCAGGACTGGACGCGCCATGACGACGCGAAACTCGGGACTGCGCGTGTCGTCGGAGATGACCTGTTCGAGCCGGAGCTGGGTGAAAAAGTGTAGCTCAGCGGAAAAGGAATCCCCGACGCTGACTCCCAAGCCGCGATCGACGGAAGCAAACCACGCAGGATCCATTTTGGGCGGCGCAGCGGAAGTCTGTGGCAAAGCGGAAGTCGTCGGTTCTGTCGCGGTGGCAGGCGCAGCAGCGCTCGGAGCGATGGTCGAAGGAGTCGGAGCGACGGTCGAAGGAGTCGGAGCGACGGTCGAAGGAGTCGGAGCAACGGTTGAAGGAGTCGGATCCGCCGGATCGACAGCTGGGGCGGCGCTCTGGATGAACAGGGTCAATGACAGGAGGCTGGTGAGCATGGCCATTCCTCGCAAAGGTCTGGGTGATCAGCAAGGCCGGTCTGCCCGACGGACAGGTTCTAAGCCGGATGATTCGGTACGCGGAGCGGAGCGTGGGGATGCGGTCGCAGCGGTTACGGATGTGCGACGATGGGCTTACGACGGGCCGAGAGCTGATGCGATGCGAGCGGCGTGTGGGCGTCGAGTCCGATGACCTCGAGCGTGCGTCCGGCGCGCTGCCAGTCTTCGGTGGTGTGGTGCAGCTTTTCAATGACGGTGTGATCAACCAGCCGCGTCGCGCCGAGATCGAGCACCAGTCGCGACACCGAAGGCGGCACTGCGTCGAGCTTGCGCTTGAGCGACAGGTAGTTGGTAAACACGGCTGCGTCGTAGACTTTCATGCGCAGCGTCGTGGGATCGATGGACTCTTGCTCGATGCGGCTGCCGAACAGACCACGCAGCGGCGCTCCGTTGCGCAGGTGGAGCAGCACCTTCAGCACAACACCCGCACCGACGCCAACCAGCAGATCCGTCGCCAGCGTCACCACAAGCGTCGTCACAAACAGCAGGAGCTGCTCGCGACCAATGTGAAAGACGCGAACGAACTCATGCGGGGACGCGAGCCGGAAGCCGGTGTAGATGAGCATGGCTCCGAGCGCAGCCAGCGGAATCCGCTGAAGCAGTCCAGGCAGCAGCGCGACCATCAGCAGCAGAAACAGGCCGTGGAAGAAGTTGGCGTAGCGGCTCCTGGCTCCACTGTTGATGTTGGCAGAGCTGCGGACGATCTCTGAGATCATGGGCAGGCCACCGAGGAGTCCCGCGACGATGTTGCCCACGCCGGTGGCGAGCAGATCGCGGTTTAGGTCGCTGTGGCGGTGCTGCGGATCCAGCGCATCGACGGCCTTGGCGCTGAGCAGTGACTCGAGGCTGCCAACCAAGGTGAACATGACGATGTACTTGATCGAAGCGGCGGTCAAAAGGTGCGAAAAGTCGGGAAAGGACAGCGCTTTGGCGAGGCTGCCGGGCAGCTGCACCAAGTACTGGGGACCGACTTTGTAGTGATGGAAGTGAAAGTCGTAGGTGTGCTCGTGGCTCAGGTCGAGATAGCTACCGAGCGGCACTGCGACCAGGAGCACAACCATCGGTGCGGGCACTTTCTTGGCCCAGGCAAAAGGCAGCTTGGGAATGCCAAACAGCAGGCTCAGGCTCAGGATGCCGATGAGCGCGACCTCGGGGTTCATGTTGGCGATGCTGCGGGGAATCTCGGCGAGCAGCTGGAGTGGTTCGCGGGCGGTCGGAGCGACGCCAAGCGCGGTGTGTGCCTGCTTGGACACGATGATGACGCCGATGGCGGCGAGCATGCCGTGAACGACGGCGGAGGGAAAGAAGTCGCCCAGCTCACCGGCACGGACGCGCGACAGGATGACTTGGATGAACCCTGCGACGACGACAACTGCGATGGTGCGGTGATAACCTGCGACGGGATCGCCTGCGCCCAGCTCTTGCACCGATCCAAGGGCAATGACGATGAGTCCAGCGGCGGGGCCTTTGATGGTTAGCTCGGCGCTGCCGCAGAACGTGGCGATGAGTCCTCCGACGACGGCAGTGATGATGCCAGCGACGGGGGGAAAGCTGCTTGCCATCGCGATGCCCAGGCACAGCGGCAAAGCGATGAGAAAGACAAGAAACCCGGACACGAGGTCCGCTTTGAGATCCGGCTTGTAGGCGGCGTGGCTGGTCACGGCTGACTCCTGATGCTGAGCGGCATTTGGGCGTCGGTATTGCCAGCGCTGTGCCAGGGATCTGGTCGGGCTGATGGTCAGTCGTGTGCGTCGGAGATTGCAGCAGCAGAGCGCGCGCTAACACCCTGCGGGCGGCGCGCTGTTCGATAATCGAACGCGGATCTGCGGCCAGGCGGTTGATTCTGTTACGGCGTGCTACCAGCGCAGGGTGTAGGTCGCTTCATTGCGCGGCGCGAGCTGACGGATCTCTGCGGGAAAGACGGTGCCGGTGATGCCGAGAAAGCCAAACGTCGCGCCGAGTCCGCCTCCAACGGCGGCAAAGACGCTGCTGGGCAGGTTGCTACAGTGCTGATAGCGAACGAGCATGCGACCGGACTTGGGGCTGAGCGCGGTGTATTCGTATTCGACGCCGCGTACCGAGGTGCTGACGATTTGGTTCATGCGCTCAAACAGGGTCGCGGGCGAGGTGCCAAACAGCCGAAGCATGCCTTCGGTGATGCTGCGCAAGATGGTGTTGCCAGCGACCTCGGAGCACTCTCGGCTACAGCGCGTACACGCTTCGGAGCCGCGTAGATCGTAGAGCGCGGCATCTAGCTCGACGATGACAGCGCCAGGAATCCAGCTGGACTGCGGTGGTGGATCATCGATGAGCTTGCGGGTGGCTGGGGATACCAGCGCGCGAACCTCCGCGAGCGGAACATGCTTGGGGATTACGCGCAGCCGACCGAGCCAGATCGATCCCTTGAGATCGAAGCGCATGGTGGCCTGCTGGAGCAGCTGAAGCTGGCTGGGCATCGCGTCCCTCGCCGTATTTTCTATCGCTGAGCGGCTTCGTCGCAAGCGCAGAGTGCCTGCACCTTTTTGGTTTCACGTACGATGGCTGGATGAAAAGACGGTTTGGACTGAGTGCTGTGCTGCCGCTGCTTTCGTCGCTGGGATGTCACTCTCCGGCGACTGTGGCCAAGATTCCTTCGGATCTGCGCAGTCCGTTTGTCGGCTATCAGAGCGAGACGTACCGCAAAGACGCGATGTGGCTGTGTCGTCCGGGGCTGGCTGGAAATGTGTGCGCAGAAGATCTGACCGCGACGGAGCTTCTGCCCGATGGATCGAAGCAGACGGTTCCGCATCAGCCAAGCGCGCAGCCCAAGGTGGACTGTTTCTACGTGTATCCGACGGTCGATCTGTCGATGAGCGCGCAGAACCACAGCGACTTTTCGGATCTGGCACCGATGAAGCGGACGGTGCTGGCGCAGGCGGCTCGCTTTTCGGAAGTGTGCGCGGTCTATGCGCCGCTGTATCGACAGGTGACGATCGGAACCTACTTTGCGGGCACAGAGCGACGCGAGCGCTTCTTACAGAGCGCATATTCAGACGTGCTCGACGCATTTTTGCACTACATGGGACAGCACAACCAAGGTCGTAAGGTCGTGCTCGTCGGTCACTCGCAAGGAGCGGACATGATCACGCGGCTGTTGCGTCAGATCTTCGACAAGGATCCGACGATGCGTGAGCGACTGCTGCTGGCGCTACCGATTGGCGGTCCGGTGGAAACAGAGACGGGAAAGCTCGTCGGTGGCAGCCTGGAAAACATTCCGCTGTGTAGTCGGTCCGATGAAACAGGCTGCGTCGTGGCGTTTCGTTCGTTTCGCACAGGTGCAGACACGCGCCGCGCGATCTTTGCACCGTCACCGGGACATGCGCCCGCGTGTGTGAATCCGAGCGAGCCCGGCAGTCAGGATGTGAAGCCGCTGTCGCGCGTTTATTTTCCTGTCGATGCTCAGTCGAAGAAGCTGCTGCGCGGAATCGATGACGTGACGACGCCGTACGTGCTGCTGCGCGGTGCCTATCAAGCGGCGTGTCAGACGAGTGATGTGGGCTATCGGTATCTCGGGGTCTCGACGGTACAAGCGGACGGGGACAAGCGCTCACCGCTGCTCGATCTACACGATCGCCGACTGAATCGCGCCTTTGGACTGCACATCTTGGACATGCAGCTTGCGCAAGGGGACTTGATCGACTTGGTTGGAAAGCGGCTCGGCAGCGTCGGACCGTAGCTGCGTTTCGGTAGGCATCGTCACAATGAAGGAGCCAAGCTCAATGTCGCGTGTCGGGAACCGATTGCGAGTGTCTGTGCTGTGGTCGATGTGTGCGCTTTTGGGAAGCGTGCAGCCTGTGTGGGCTGATCGCGTGCCGCCGCCGCGCGCTTCAGTCGAGCTTTTGCCGTCTCCGAGTTGCCCGCAGCCTGCGCTACAGAGTGCGTTCGATGCCAAGGCCGAAGCGCTGCGCGACTGTCTGCGCTCGGACTACTCGATGGGAAAAGCGACGCTGTCTTGCTCGTTCGATGGCGAGGGCAAGGTCAAGTCGTGCGCGGTCAGCTCCGTCGAAGGCCGCTTCAGCAAAGACAAGCAGAGCTGTCTGCAAAAGACGCTGGGCACCCTGTCGATCAGCAAAGAGTCATGGGGCTCGCTGCGTCCCAGCCAGTGCGTGGCCAAGGTCAGTGCCGAGATGAACCGTCCGCCGAGACGCCGTCCGAGCCGCGAGATCGATTTAGGATTTTGAGTGGAGAAACGGTAGCGCTCGCAGGCTGGCGGAGACGGGATGACGCTACAGTCCGCGCTGCTTGATGTCGCCAATCGCGGCGGCCAGCGGGTTGCCTCTGCGCAGACACGGCCAGCAGTCGGTCTGACCGCCGGGACCGCAGCCGCTGGGCGTCTGAAGTCGGAGCAGCATCTCGAGCGTACGTCGTCCGCCTTGCTTGCCTGCCTTGCCGATGAGCGCACGCTTGGCTTCGCAGGTGCTGGCGTTGCGCAAATCCAGCGCCATCTGACCATCGGGAGACGCAAGCCGCCGCACGTTTTCCTTGGTCAGGCTCTGGCTCAGTCGTCCGCGATACGGCTCCATCGTCGTGCGATCCGCCAGATCGATCAGCGTATCGACGCCGTATTCGCCCATCTGCTGTTCCAGCATTTGCAGCGCCGGTTCCGAGGTCTGCGGCTGAAGCGCTGCGTCCGCGACAATGCGCAGGATCTGTTCGTCATACGCAGCGGCTGGATCGACTTGCAGCAGCGGTCCTATCGCTTGGAGCGCCGAGCCAAGCTCTCCACTTTTGCCGTACGCCTTCACCAGCGCGCGATGCGTTCGCGAGTCATTGGGATACTTGTTGCGCAGCTTGAGCAGCGCCGCCGGACCTTTTTCCACTGCCTTTTGCATGTCCGACTCGGTGGCAAAGCCAACCATACCGACGACCGCTGGCTCGCTTTCGTCATCGCCGCTGAGCACAAGACCCAGTCCAAAAAACACCGGCAGAAGAATGAGCGCAGCGACGGCGGTTCCTAGTGCTGCTTGCGAGATGCCTCGGTGCTTTTCGGGCAGCTTGCTGCGCACAAACGCGAGCAGTGCCAGCCACTTTGGCTTCACCAGCGTCGCCACTCGAGCAAACCCTTGCTGCACTTTCTGTCCGGTGGGCGACGAGATCGCAGCGGCAGTCTCTCCGCTCGACGATGACATGGCGGGAACCGTCGCTGCGACACCGACTGCACGGTTGGCATCGGCGCTCTGCGCGCCTTTGGCCGCATCGCCACCTTTGACGGCTGCGACGCCAGCGGTTCCTTTGGACGACGTGGCAGACTTGTTCGCATCGACGATCTCGATCTGCGCCATCGACTCACCCACTGCGGCTTGCGCAGGATAGTCTTTGTCGCCCATCACCGTCGGACGGCTGTCCAGATCGCGCACCCCAATTCCCGAATTGGGAATGTTCAGTCGTCCAATCGGCGTCGAGGGCTCGTAGCGCAGACCTTCCGCTGCGGCCAGATCTGCCAGTGCGTCGAGAAGCTGTCGCGCATCCTTGTGACGATTGTCCGGGTTCTTTTCGAGCAGCTTCATCACCATCGCTTCCAGCGCTGGTGGCACTTTCACCGACGGAGCCTTCTGCGCCATCGGCGGAACCGGCGCGAGGATCTGCTGCCGCAAGATCACCGATGGATCGTCTGCATCAAACGGCACCCAGCCGGTCAGCAGTTCATACATCACCGCACCGAGCGCATACAGATCGGTGCGTCCATCGACTTCTCCGCCTGCGGCTTGTTCCGGTGCCATGTACGCGGGCGTTCCGAAGATCGTTCCGTACTTGGTCAGCGTCTCGGATCGCTGGCTGATGTCATCGACCAGCGCTTCCAGTCGAATCTTGGCCAGTCCGAAGTCGAGCACCTTCACAAAGTCGGGATCGCCGTCCCGATTCATGATCATTACGTTTTCCGGCTTCAAGTCGCGATGCACAATTCCGACGGAGTGTGCTCGCTGAAGGGCGGATGCGATCTGACGGGCGATGTGAATGACGCGCGCGGCACTGAGCGGTCCGAATCCAAGGACATCGCGCAGGGACTTTCCGTCGATAAACTCCAAGACAAGGAACAGTGCGCCGTCGTCGGTAAAGCCCAGATCGGTGGCTGCGACGACGTTCGGGTGTTCAAGGTGTGCAGCCGCCATCGCTTCTCGCTCGAAGCGCGCGACCATCTCTCGGTTCTTCGACAGCTCGGCGTTGAGCACCTTGAGCGCCATCCGCTTTCGCATCAGGATGTGCTCGACGAGGTACACCGCGCCCATGCCGCCTTCACCGAGCAAGGACGTGACTTTGTAGCGTCCGCCCACGGTGGTGCCAACCAGCCGCATCGCCCCACCGGACTCGGCAGCGGGGGACGGCTGTGCAGATTCGGCCTGATCCATCCAGACTAAGATATCCGATTTGCTCTGGTCTTCTTTGTAAAACTGTGACTGAAGCTACAAAATCTATGACGATAGCTGGGCTTAGCCTGCGCAGAAGGCGTGATAGTCGATCAGCTCGATGGCTCGATTGGGATCGCTGCACAGGCTACAGTCGGACGCCCGACGCAGCTTCATCTCACGAAACTTCGTCGAGAGCGCTTCATAGATGATCAGTCGTCCCGACAGCGACTCGCCCATCCCAAGCAGGATCTTGAGCGCTTCCGTCGCTTGCAGCACACCGACGACACCGGGCAGCACGCCAAACACGCCCGCTTCGTGACACGACGGAGCCAGGTCCGGCGGAGGCGGCTCGGGATACAAGCAGCGATAACACGGACCTTGCCACGGTAGAAAAGTGGTGAGCTGGCCTTCAAATCGAAAGATCGATGCGTGAACCACTGGAATCCGCAGCAGCAGCGACGCATCGTTTAGCAAATAGCGCGTCGGAAAGTTATCTGCTCCGTCGATGATGACATCGTAGCCGCGCAAGATCTCCAGCGCGTTGTCGCGGGTCAGGCGGGTGCGATGGGGCAGAACCTGAACGTCGGGATTTAGCTCGAGGAGCGTCTGTCGCGCAGAGTCCACCTTCGGTCGTCCGACGCGCGTGGTGTTGTGCAGGATCTGTCGCTGAAGGTTCGACTCATCGACGACATCATCATCGACAATGCCAATCGTTCCGACGCCAGCTGCTGCCAAGTAATACCCAGCGGGAGAGCCGAGACCGCCTGCTCCGACGAGAAGTACGCGACTTTTTAGCAGTTTGGCCTGTCCCGCTTCGCCGACTTCGGGAAGCATGATGTGACGGGCGTAGCGACTGCGCTGAGCGGCGGAAAACACAAGCGGCTTTTCGATGGGAAAGCCTTCGCTGCGCCATGCGGTGATGCCACCTTGCAGCGACGCGACGCGCTGATAGCCCATGGCTTGTAGCGTGCCGACCGCGAGCGCAGAGCGACTTCCTCCCGCGCAGTAGACGACGATTTCGGTGTCGGGGCTGACCGCGAGGGCTTCGATGCGACCTTCAAGCTGTCCTCTCGGGATCGGCACTGCGGCGGGAATGACGCCTTGCTGATGTTCGTCGGGTTCCCGTACATCGACCAGCAACTGCGGCGGACACTGCTGAAGCTGCGACGGAGAAATTTCCCGAATCTGGGCTTTGACTTGCTGAAGGTATTGTTGGTAGCTCGGCATGGCAGCTTTGAACGCGAAAGGAGGACCATCGATGGCTGGTCTTGACGACGCTGGCTACGCGCCATAATCTTACGTTACGTAAGCTTTTGTGGTGGACCTGCTTGCCGTTTTCGCGCATAACAGGCTCAAGCACTCGACGAGCAGCTCACCGTGAGCCATTCGATCATGAGCCAGTGGCAACTGCAACCCTTCGAGACAACAATATGCGCCGTGAACGCTGCGGCTGCGCAAACTGCCTCGGCTTCGTGTTCGTGCAAACCATGTCAATCACCGAGTCGCTAGCGAACCTCGGTCAGACGAAGTAAAGAACGCTTGGAGGAACCCATGTCTGTGATCACCACCAACATCCGCAAGCCCGACGCTGCTCCTGAGCAGCTGCCGGTTGTACCCGTTGCCGCTGCGTCGCCCATCCTGCTGACGGAAGTGGCGGCCAAGAAAGTTCAGGAAATCCGTGAATCGGAAAGCATCGAAGAGTCGATGTTCCTGCGCGTTCGCATCGTCGGCGGAGGCTGCTCGGGCTTTTCGTACGACCTGTACTTTGACACCATCACGCCGATGGACAAGCAGCTTCTGTCGAACGGCGTCACCGTGATCATCGATCAGATGAGCCTTCAGTACCTGCGCGGAACCGAGATCGACTACGTCGAAGGTCTTCAGGGCGCAGGCTTCAAGTTCAACAACCCGAACGTCAAATCGACCTGCGGCTGCGGATCGAGCTTCAGCGTCTAGCGCTACCGGGCGGGCAGGGACGTTTCGACCGAAAACGAAAAGTCTTCCCCGCCGTCGTATCCCATTGTGCCAATGTCAACGGCTGCATGTGCATGCACCGTCAGAGCCAGCGCGAGCTGAACCGCAAAGTCGGTCACCGCATCCTCTTTTACTGGCTCATCGTATCGAGTAAAAAGCCTTACAAAAACAGGAGCGGAGATTTCCATCTCTCCATCTCGCTTGGCGCGCGTAAAGTTCACTCGAACTGGCAGCTTTAGCGCTTCGCCTTCGCACCACTCTGTATTGCTTTCACCGTCGTAGATGAGCGGACCCACCAGCCCGGTTTCTTCTACCGTTTGTGCAAGCCACGAGAGCTGACCGGGAAAGTAGAGTCGAAGATCTTGCATGACCGCTTAGTGTCTCTGATCTCGATGCGCTGATCAAAAGACATCGTGTGTGCGACGTAGCTTACGATTGAACCGGGATGAGATGCTTGCTGACAGCGGCAATGCTTCCGGCATCGTGAACGTCTTGCGGCAGCAGCGGAACCTGGCACATCGGCAGCGGAATCATCTTCGCCAGGCGTGCAATCGACGCTGCGTCATTGGCGGCCAAGATGCGCTGCTCGGCATAGATTCGCCCAAGCTGCTCGGCGAGCTGCTGCAAGTCGTCCGTCGCATAGCCTGACAGCTCGGGTCGCTGCTTCAAAAGCGGTTCAAGCTCTGTCGGTACGTCGGGAAGCGCGGTATGCACCCGATTGACGATGCAGCCACCGAGCGGCATCTTGGCGCGCGACAGCCGCTCGTAAAAGTACAGCGCTTCGTCGATGCTGAGCGACTCGGGACTACACGCGAGCAGGAAGCTGACCTCGGGCTTTTGCAAAAGCGTCGTGACTTTCTGCGCACGCTCTCGGAAACCGGCCAAGACGGCTTGGAACTCGACGAAGAACTCGGCCACCTGCGATAAAAAATCGGAGCCAACAAAGCGCGCCAGTCCCTTGAGCACCAGCGTTCCGCCCATCCCGAGGAGACGCAGCGAAAAGCTGCCAGCCTGCTGAAGGTACGGCTTCATGATCCACTGGATCGCTTCGGAATCGACGGCTTGTGACATCTTCTGCGGCGCATCGAGAAAATCGATCGCGTTTTCCGTCGGTGGCGTATCCATCACAAGCAGGTCATAACGGTCTAGCTGCGACAGCTCGAACAGGCGCGACATTGCTGCGTATTCGTGTGAGCCCGCGAGCGCCGATGAGATCTGCTGATAAATCTGGTTGCGGAACACGCGCTCACGCAGCTTCGGATCGGGCGCATAGCGCGTCACCAAGTCATCGAAGGCGCGCTTCTGATCGAGCATCATCGCGTCGAGCGTGCCACCTGGAACCGGCGCTTCGCCTCGGGCTTGGGCCAGCACGCGCAGCCGCTCTTCGGGCACTTTCTGAATGTCGTGATTCAGCGCGGACACCGACAGTGCATCGGCGAGCCGTCGCGCAGGATCAATCGTCAGCACGAGCACGCGCTTGCCACGCAGCGCAGCCAACAGTCCCAGCGTCGCAGAAGTCGTGGTCTTACCGACGCCACCCGAGCCGACCACCAAGATGATCCGCTTGCGCGAGATCACATCGGCGAGGCTGCTGTCTCTTAGCTTGGGTTCCATGCACTCTTTGCGTTGGCCTTCTCGTCGCTGAATCAGCTAGGCCAGGATCTCGTCAAGACCGCGCTCGACTTCTTCAATCATCTGGCTGTTGTTGAGCGTTCCGCCGAGGATGCGCCCGGTGTTTAGCAGGTACAGGCGTCGTGGCACAAGCGGAATAGGCAGTCGCTGCTGGTCGTAGCCGCGCACCGCGATCGGGCTGACGAACCGACTGCGGAACAGCTTGTGAAGGATGACTTCGTCGCGACGGAAGCCTCGACTGTGACCGATGCGCTCGAGGGCCGAAAAAAACGGCTCCAAAAACGCTTCATCCGGTTTGTCAAAGTCGGGATCGTCGTCGGGCAGATAGCGCGGCAAATAGACCAGGTGATGTCCGCCCGTCTCGCTGGGATCAACCAGCGTCGATAACCCAATCACGCCGGTGAAGGGCAGCCCCGGATCGGTCAGGTTCAGCACGTAATACGGACAGAACGGTCGCGTCAGCTTGACGACCATGCACAGCACGCCCAGATAGCGAATCGACTGTGCCTGTTTGAGCAGCGACGCAGGAATCGGCATGCTCTGGCACAGCTCGGGGAGAAATCTCGACGGGCCGGTGTAGATGACGCGATCGACGATGACTTCGCCACCATCGCGTGTGCGGATGCGGGTGCTGCCGTCGCCTACGTCGCTGATGCTGGTGACTGCGGCGTGCTTGCGAACGATCACACCCAGCTTGGACAAATACTGTTCGGCGACGGAAAATACCGGAGCATATCCGCCGGAGATGTAGCCAAAGGCTTCGCGTCGTCCTTCGGCTTGTCTCGTCGCGTAGAGCCTGCGAATCGTAGACCAAATGAACGTCGCGGCGACTTCGTTGTGGGCGCTACCGAGCTTGGCGCGCAAAAGTGGTTCCCAGAACTTGCGATAGACATCGGGTCCGGCGATTTGACGCAGCCAGTCGCTGGCGGTGATGTTCCACAGCGGTTTTCCGTCGGTGATTCGCGATGCGTACAAGATGCTGGCCGCGAGTCGTCCTTTTTCAAACAGGCTCAGCGGCGGAAAGCGCAAAAAATCGAGCGGAGTATCGAAGCGATGCAATCGTCCGTCGGCGTAAAAGCCGGTGTGCGCGCTCTTCCAGCGCAGTCGATCTTCCACCCCAAGCCGCTTGAGCCAGTCGAGGAGCAGCACATCTTGCGGCGTCACGACGTGATAGAAGCGATCCCAGCCGATCGGATCAGGCTCACTGCGCACCGACAGACCACCGAGCGTGCCGCTTCCTTCGAGCAGCGTGACGCTGGCTTCGGGATATCGCTGCTGAATTCTCTCGGCGAGCACGCAGCCCGTGACGCCTCCACCAATCACCGCGAAGCGCTGGCTGGTTTGCTCCGTTCGCTGATTTGCCGCTGTCATCGTGGCTCCGAGTATATCGCCTTCCGTCGGAGCACTTCGATAGACCTTTGCGGCAGCGGGTGATATTTCAGTGCCCATGAACATCGTCTGTCTCGGTGGTGGTCCAGCGGGTCTGTACCTGGCGATCTTGATGAAGAAGGCCGATCCGCACAGTCGGATCAGGGTGATCGAGCGGAACCGTCCGTCGGACACATTCGGCTTTGGCGTGGTCTTTTCGGATCAGACGCTGGGTGCTCTGCGCGACGAAGATCCCGAAAGCTACAACGAGATCGAGCGTAGCTTTTATCACTGGGACAACATCGACGTGTTTTGTCGCGATCAAGTGGTTCGCTCGTGCGGACACGGCTTCGCGGGGCTGGGACGACACGATCTGCTGCGGATTTTGCAGCGACGAGCGCTGGCGCTGGGCGTCGAGATCGAGTTCGAGCGCGAGCTGGCACCGCATGATGTGGATGCCTATTTGGACGCCGACTTGGTGGTGGGCAGCGACGGGCTCAACAGCGTGGTGCGGACGCGCTTTGCCGATGCCTTTGCGCCGCAGATCGACTGGCGTCCCAATCGCTTTGTTTGGCTCGGGAGCACGCAGCCGCTGCCCGCATTTACGTTTTACTTCGACGAAAACGAGCACGGACTGTGGCGGGTTCACGCATATCGCTACACCCAGAGCGCCGCACCGGGCGAGCCGCAGTCTACGTTCATTGTCGAGTGTACCGGCGAGACGTTCCTGCGTGCCGGACTTGATCAAGCCGACGAAGATGCGACGGTGGCGTACTGTGAAAAGCTGTTCGCGTCGCGACTCGGCGGACACAAGCTGTGCAAAAACCGCAGCATGTGGCGAAGCTTCCCGACGGTGCGCTGTCGCTCTTGGAGCCATGAAAACGTCGTTCTCCTCGGAGACGCGGTTCACACGGCGCACTTTTCGATTGGCTCAGGCACGAAGCTGGCGATGGAAGATGCGATCGCGCTGGCCCGATCACTGCGCACGGGAACGGGATCGGTGAAAGAAGCGCTTGCGGCCTACGAAGCAGAGCGTCGTCCCGTCGTCGAGAGCATTCAGCGCACCGCCCAGACCTCGCTGGAATGGTTTGAGCACACCGAGCGATTTATGAACCTTCCGCCGTGGCAGTTTGGCTTCAGCTTGCTCACGCGGTCGCTGCGCATCACGCACGAAAACCTGAAGCAGCGCGATCCGAACTTCATTGCTGAGGTCAATCACCACGTCGCTGTTCAAGCGGAGCGTCAGACGGGAATCAAGGTGAATCGGCAGCCGTCGCCTCCACCGATGTTTACGCCGCTGCGGATTCGCGATCTGCTGCTGCCCAATCGGATCGCGGTGTCCCCGATGTGTCAGTATTCTGCCGACGACGGAACGCCGGGTGAGTGGCACTTGGTTCATCTGGGCAGCCGCGCGATTGGCGGCGCGGGTCTGGTCATCGCCGAGATGACCGATGTATGTCGAAACGGGCGAATTTCCCCAGGCTGCGCGGGTCTGTACAAGCCAGAACACATGCCCGCGTGGAAGCGGATCGTCGATTTTGTGCATCAGCACAGCGACGCCAAGATCGGTGTTCAGCTCGCGCACGCGGGACGCAAAGGTGCGGTGTCGAGGCCGTGGCAAGGTGACAAGCCGCTGCCGTCGGAACAAGCGTGGCCGCTGCTGGCTCCGTCGGCGATTGCGTGGAATGCGCACAGTCAGGTGCCTCGGGAAATGACGCGCGCGGACATGCTGAAGCTGCTGTCAGACTTTGTGACCGCGACGGAAATGGCAAACGATGCAGGCTTTGACCTGATCGAGCTGCACATGGCCCACGGCTATCTGCTGTCGAGCTTTCTGTCGCCGCTGAGCAACCTGCGGACCGACGAATACGGTGGCTCGCTCGTCAATCGCATGCGCTTTCCGCTGGAAGTCTTTGCGGCGGTGCGTACGAGCTGGCCCGAGGAAAAGCCGATCTCGGTGCGAATCTCGGCGCACGACTGGGCTCCGGGGGGTCTGCTGCCGGGAGATGCCGTCGAGATGGCCAAGCTGCTCAAGCAAGCGGGTGTGGACATCGTCGATGTCTCGTCGGGAGGAACCGCCCAAGAAGGTCGTCCGCAGTATGGACGGCTGTATCAGACGCCGTTTGCCGAAGAGATTCGTCTTCAAGTCGGAATTGCGACGATGGCAGTTGGCAACATCTCGTCGTATTCAGACGCAAACAGCATCATCGCAGCGGGACGTGCGGATCTGGCGCTGCTCGCGCGGGCGCATCTGTTTGATCCGTACTGGACCCGTCACGCCGCCGCTGAGCAAGGACATCTGATGCACTGGCCCGAGCAGTATCAGAGCGTCGCACACTACAAGCCGCGCTTTCGGTAGCTGCGCGCGTCGTCGCTGTATCGGTTACGGTGTGCGCAGCGACTGCGCGTGATGACGTAGGTGATCGGCGACGAAGGTTGCGATGAAGTAATAGCTGTGATCGTAGCCTTCATGCCGACGCAGACGCAGTGGTTGACTTACGCGGGCACAAGCCGCTTCGAGCAGCTCGGGACGTAGCTCGCGATCCAGAAACTTATCGGCCAGACCTTGATCGACGAGCAGCTCTCCGGCAAAGCGGTGTCCGTCGCTGAGCAGCGCACACGCGTCGTAGGTTCGCCAGGCACCGGGATCACTGCCGAGATAGCGCGAAAACGCGAGCTGTCCCCACGGAACTTCACTCGGCGCACAGATCGGCGCAAACGCAGAGCAGCTCTGATACAGACCGGGATGTGTGAGTGCCAGCGTCAGCGCACCATGTCCGCCCATCGAGTGTCCGAAGATGCCTCGTCGTTCGCGACATACCGGAAAGTTGGAATCGATGACGGCTCGAAGCTCGTCGGTGACGTAGCTACGCATGCGATAGGCGCTCGACCACGGTGAAACGGTTGCATCGAGATAAAAGCCCGCTCCTTGGCCGAAGTCCCAGCGCTCATCGTCCGTCGGAAACCGCTGCGAGCGCGGGCTTGTGTCGCACGTCACCAGCGCAAGTCCAAGCTCTGCCGCGAGTCGCTGCGCACCGGCCTTGATGACGAACGTCTCCTCGGTGCAGGTCAGTCCGGCCAGATAGTAAAGCGCGGGCACTCGATGTTCGACGCTGGCCCCCGGCGGTAGATAGACCGCGAAGCGCATCGGACCAGAGCACACGACGCTGTGATGCTCGTAAAAACCTTGAACGCCGCCGAAGCACTGCTGCTGACTGCGCGTGGTGACGGTCTGGCTCATTTAGAACTCGACCACCGTACGAATCGACTCACCGGCGTGCATCAGATCGAACGCTTCGTTGATTCGCTCGAGCGGCAGCTTGTGCGTGATCATCGGATCGATCTCGATCTTTTTGTCCATGTACCAGTCCACCAGGCGCGGTACGTCGGTGCGTCCTCGTGCGCCACCAAAGGCAGAGCCTTTCCACACCCGGCCCGTCACAAGCTGGAACGGTCGCGTCGAGATTTCCTGACCGGCTCCCGCGACACCGATGATCACAGAGACGCCCCAGCCACGATGACAGCACTCCAGCGCTTGGCGCATCAGCTGAACGCTACCGACGCACTCGAAGCTATAGTCCGCGCCACCGCCGGTTAGCTCGACCAAGTGCGGCACCAGGTCGCCCTTGATGTCTTTGGGGTTTACAAAGTGGGTCAGACCAAACTTGCGCGCCATCGCCTCGCGAGCGGGATTGATATCGACGCCGATGATCTTGTCGGCACCGACCATCTTGGCTCCTTGCACGACGTTGAGTCCGATGCCACCCAGTCCGAAGACGACGACGTTGGCTCCGGCTTCGACTTTCGCGGTAAACAGCACCGCGCCGATTCCCGTCGTCACACCGCAGCCGATGTAGCAGATCTTGTCAAACGGAGCGTCGCTGCGAACCTTGGCGAGTGCGATCTCGGGCAGCACCGTGTGGTTGGCAAACGTCGAGCAGCCCATGTAGTGATGAATCGGCTTGCCCTTGATCGAAAACCGGCTGGTTCCGTCGGGCATCAGTCCCTTGCCTTGGGTTGCGCGAATCGCCGTGCAGAGGTTGGTCTTGCGCGATAAGCACGACTTGCAGCCGCGACATTCCGGTGTGTACAGCGGGATGACGTGATCGCCGGGCTTTAGCGTCGTGACACCTGGGCCGACTTCGACGACAACACCGGCACCTTCGTGACCGAAGATGACTGGAAACAGACCTTCGGGATCGGCGCCAGAGCGCGTGAACTCGTCGGTGTGACAGACGCCAGTGGCTTTGATTTCGACCAGGACTTCGCCCTGCTTGGGGCCTTCGAGATCAACTTCCTCGATGACCAAGGGTTGATTGGCTTGATAGGCAACAGCCGCTCGGGTTCGCATGGCAGTGACTCCTCACCCGGGGAATCGGGACATCGAAGTGCCGACGAGGCCGCCGGAGCGACCGTCGTCAGCGAATGTGAAAGACGCGCTTACTTGACGATGATCTTGCCGTCTTTGATCTCGATGTTTTCGCCACCCTTGAGGCTGACGCCGCCAACCTGGCAAGGAGCCGAGCCCTGGATCGTGGTAGAAGAAGTGGTGCTGCCGTCGAAGGTCACCGTGTACTTGCTGCCGCTACAGGTTGCCTCGAAGGTGTGCTTCTGCGAGTCCCGGTTGTAGTAACGAACCGTCACCGCCGCATCAGCCGACAGTGCCCACAGCGAAATTCCCAGACCGAGCAGCGCAGACATTTTCTTCATCACCATTCTCCTTGCGTGTTGTCCTGGTACGGCGGAACGCCCACCGCGCCTTCGCGAAACGGTAGCAAGAGAGCTTCCACGCTGACAAGTCCAGGACCGCGTCGTTTTGGGCAGTTGACTCTCGGCCTCGATGCACTGTAAAAAGGCGCGCGCTCGGGAAATATCCAAGCACTTCCCGTCCAGAGCTGACGCGTTTCATTTCGAGGCAAACATGGGTTACACGTACGATACGTCCGACCTGCGCAAAGGTCTGAAGATCATGGTCGATGGCGCTCCTTACATCGTCGTCGAGGCGCAGTTCGTCAAGCCCGGCAAGGGCCAAGCCTTCACCCGCACCCGGATGAAGAACCTTCTGACCGGCGGTGTGATTGAGCGCAACATTCGCTCGGGTGAAAAGATGGAAGGTGCCGACGTCGAGGAAAAGGCGTCCACCTATCTGTACAAAGAAGGCGATGACTCGTTCGTGTTCATGGACAAGCAGTCCTACGATCAAGTCAGCGTACCTTCAGTCACCGTCGGTGAAGACTGGCAGTTTATGAAGGAAAACACCGACGTTGCGCTGACCTTCTACAACGGTCGCGTGATCTCGGTGACGCTGCCAAACTTCGTCGAACTGCGTGTGACTCACTCGGAGCCTGGCGTCAAAGGCGACACCGCCAACAACGTGACCAAGCCTGCCACCCTCGAGACTGGCGCGACCATCAACGTCCCGTTGTTCATCAACGAGGGCGATCTACTCCGCATCGACACCCGCGAAGGCATCTACATCGAGCGCATGCGCGGCTAACCTTTGGCCTTCGTCGGATCGGCGAAGGCACTTTCCTTCCTCTTATGTCGATTCGACTGCGTGGTCGGCTCGTCGAAGTCTCGTCGCAGACGCTGCTACTTGACAGCGGCGACGAGTGCGTTCGCTGCTTCCTTCCTCCTTCACTATCGGCTCTCTGTGCCGCTGACTTTGTCGATCTAACCGTCTCGATCCCTGCGGACTCATCGCAGCTTCCTATCGTCGAATCTGTGACGGTGCTGGCCACTCCGAAAGGAACCGGCCAGCCTTTTCCGTCGCCGGGTGGTGATTACTTTCGCATCAACCGGGACCGGCGGAGACAGCTTCTTCTGAAGCGGAGCCAAGCGCTGTCGTCGATCCGTCGCTATTTTGCGCAGCACGACTTCTTGGAAATTGAAGCGCCACTGCTCGTTCCGTCACCGGGTTTGGAACTGCACTTGCAAGGATTTTCCGTCGAAGATGCGCAGAAGGCTCAGCCGCCGCGCTATTTGATTACGTCGCCGGAATATCAGCTCAAGCGCTTGCTCGTGTCGGGCTTGCGACGAATCTACAGCTTGGGAAAGGTGTTTCGCTCGGGCGAAGCCGGTCCGCATCACAATCCCGAGTTCACGATGCTCGAGTGGTATCGCGCGTACGAAGACTGGCGCGCAGTTGCGCAGGACGTTGCGTCGCTGTCGGCTCAGCTTGCGACGGAGCTTCACGGCAGTCCGCGCTTTGTCCGCAGCACAGTGCCCTCGACGGAACATCCTTCCGGTTCGCAGATCATCGATCTGTCGCTGCCGTGGCGAGAACAGACGGTGCGTGAAGCGGTGCTGGCGCATTCCGGGCTCGATGTTCGTGGCGACGAGACTCCGTCAGAGCTAGCGAGCAAGCTGCAAGCAGGTGGTTATCGTGTTCCGCAGCCGACGCTCATCGACGACAAAGGCCAGCCGTTTTGGGCGTGGGACGATCTGTTCTTTTCGGTCTTCCTCGATCACGTTGAGCCGAAGCTGTGCGCGCCCGATCCCGACGGCGTGCATCGACCGCTGATCTTGTGCGACTGGCCGAGCCCGCTGTGTGCGCTGGCTCGACGCAAGCCGGGATCGCCCCACGTCGTCGAGCGCTTCGAGGCCTACATCGCCGGTCTGGAGCTGTGCAACGGCTTCGGTGAGCTGTGCGATCCCGACGAGCAGCGTCAGCGCTTTGTCCACGATCTGGAAGAGCGAAAGCGACGCGGGCTGCCCGAATATCCGATCGATGAGCGCTTTTTATCGGCCCTGGCGGAAGGAATGCCTCCGTCGGGAGGCGTCGCGCTCGGAGTCGATCGACTGCTGATGCTGCTGCTCGATGCGTCGCACATCCGTCAGGTCTTGCCGTTTGGCATCGATGAACTGTAGCCGTTCCGCTTCGCGCATGGTGCGAGCAGTAGGAAATCGTGTGTCGCTGTGTGATTGGGGTTGACACTGAACAGGCAATCAGGTGATGGTTCCCCGGTCAAAGGAGTCTGTAATGTCCACTACGCATAGCGAACAGAACCAACAGAACATGCCACCTCTTGCCGTTGTCCCGTACCTGGCGATGGACGATGCGACGGCTGCCATTGCGTTTTATCAGAAGGTCTTCGACGCCAAGGTGTTTGACCATCACATGGCCGAAGACGGCAAGCGAGTGACCCATGCAACGCTGGTCATAAACGGCGGCGTGGTGATGCTAAGCGACGAGTTTCCCGAGCACACAGGCGGACGCAAACACAATCCGCGCGTGCTCGGTGGCTCTGCTGTGTCGATTCAGCTTCAGCTCGATGACGTGGATGCAGTGTGGAATCGTGCGATGGCCGCAGGTGCGACGGTCGAGATGCCGCTCGTTGACCAGTACTGGGGCGATCGTTACGGAATCCTGCGCGATCCGTTCGGTCATCGCTGGGCGCTGTTTCAGCACAACGAAAAGCCGCCGGAAAACGCGCAGCGCTGGTAGCGCAAGGGCTATGGCACGCGGGGGGCTTTGCTCTCAAAGCGAATGGTGGGTCGCTTGGTGGCGCTTGGCTCGACGCTGTGCGGCTCGTTCGTGCTCATGGAAGTACACGGCCTGCCGGCAAGGAGCGTCAGTCGCTGATCGAGCTGCACCGACAGGTCTCGGATTTGTTGGATGCTTCGGGCCTGCTCGCTCAGTCGGGTGTCGCTCTGCACGAGCTGCTGCTGTAGCTCTCCCAGCTTGGCGGACTGGCGATCGAGCCGCTCAGTCCACTGACGCTCGCTTCGCTGCACATCGCTACGCAGGCGCTCCAGCTCTTCGACTTTGGCTTGGTACTGCGCAAGCGATACGCAGCCGCTCCCAAGCAGCGCACAGAGCACAGCTCCGCGCGGTCCCCATCCCCCCACCATGCGTTGTCTCCAGACCCGATGCCGGGCTTGTTTCAGGATATCGCAGGTTTTGAATCGGGCGCGAACAGGTCGCTCATTCGAGCGATGCAGCGATCGTGTGCAAGGGTGGGACCGAAGGCGCGGGGCAGGGCGGTCGAAGCGATGTTGTTAGTCGCGGAGCAGTGCGGCGCCCCAGTGGAAGCCCGCACCAAGGCCGACAAAGCACAGCAAGTCACCACGCTTGATCCGGCCAGAGCGACGACACTCGTCATAAGCAATCGGAATCGTAGCGGCGGTCGTGTTGCCGTATTTCTGGATGTTGTTGTAGATGCGATCCGGCTTGATGCCGAGCGACACCTGAACCGCTTCGTTGATGCGTAGGTTCGCTTGGTGAAAGATAAAGTGATCGATCTGGTCAACGGTCAGATTGTGTCGGGCGAGCAGCGAACGCACGACTTCCGGCATCTTGGTCACGGCCATTCGGAACACGAACTTGCCGTCCATGTGCGGGACGTGCTCCAGCCGATTGATGATCTCCGGCGAGACGTAGGGACGATGCGCCATGCCCGAAGGAACGTAGAGCTTGTTAAAGCCCGATCCGTCAGCGTGTAGCTCAAAGTCAATCAGACCACGATCGGTTTCATCGTCTTCGCGCTGAAGGACAATCGCTGCGCCTGCGTCGCCAAACAGCACAGCACGATCACGCACCGAGGTATGCAGCGCGCGCTGTTCCGGCGTGGGCTCGTTGTCGGCCAAGCCCAGGATCGTCGGCCAGTCCGAAAACGGCATAAACGGCGAGTGCGTCTCGGCTCCGACGAGCAGCAGCGTCTTGGCAACCTTCGCTTTGAGCAGCGCATCGGACACCTGGAGCGCATACACAAAGCCCGTACACTGCTGGCGAATGTCGAGCGCCGGAATGTTTCGCAGCCCCAGCTTGCTCTGCATGATGCTTCCACAGCCGGGAAAGTAGTGATCTGGCGTCATCGTCGCAAAGACCACGTAGTCAATGTCTTGCGGACCGACGCCAGCTTGCTCCATGGCGATCTTGCTGGCGCGGGCACCCAGATCCGATGTGGACGTTCCATCCGCTACGAAATAGCGCTGCTCGATTCCTGAGCGCTCGCGAATCCACTGATCCGACGTATCCATGATCTTCTCGAACCGGGCGTTTGGGACCAGATGTTCCCCGACCACAAAACCAGAACCTTTGACAACGCTACGCATGGTGTCTCCTTACATCCCCAACGCTCCCAGCGCGGGAAGAAAATACCTTACTTCAAGTGAGGGTGAGCGCTCGACGCTCGTTACATGTCGTCGAGCTTCTTTTCGGCTTGCTCGAGCGTCTGCTTGGCCCGACCGGATCCGGGGTTCTCTTTCAGGATTTTCCGGCAGGTCTCCGCTGCTTCTTTGTAGCGACCGAGCTTGAACTGAGCCTGCGCGAGCATTTCTTGGTACGACAGCTTGCGCGGAGCCAGCCTGGCGGCTTGTGCCAAATACTTTGCGGCTCCGTCGAAATTGCCTTGTTCAAAGCTCGCTTCTCCAAGACCAGCGACGGCATCCGCGTTCTTTCCATCTAGCTGAACCGCTCGCTTGAAGCTGGCGATCGCTGCGTCCACGTCTCCATCGTCGAGCTTTTGCTTTCCTAGACTGACCAGCGAGGACACTTCACCAGTGCTCTTGGCCGCTGCTGCCTCGACAGGAAGCTTTGGTTCGGGCTTGGGCTCCGGTTTCGGTTCGGGCTTCGGTTCCGACTTCGCGACGGGTTTTGGTTCAGGTTTCGCGACGGGCTTGGGCTCCGGTTTCGGCTCTGACTTGGCCACAACGGGCTTGGCCTCGGGTTTCGGTTCCGGCCTGGCCACAACGGGCTTGGCCGGTTCGGGCTCTGGCTTGGGCTCCGACTTGGGCTCTGGCTTGGGCTCCGACTTGGCCGGGATGGCTTCTGGTTTGGGCGCTGCGCTGGCTGGAATCGGCTCCGCAGTGGGAACTGGCTTCGCTGCGGCTTCCGGCTTGGGCAAACCCAGCGCGCTGACTTCCGGCTTGTTTGCAGCCACCGCTTCATCAGCCCTGGCTGTCTCAGCTGGCTTCGCTGGCTGCGCAGGAGGAACTGCCGCGACTTCTCCCTTGGGGGCTGTGGCTTCAGGCGATCCTGACGTGGCTGGGCTCGATTCCGTGCTTTTGGGTGAGCCGCTCTGCGCAAAGACAATCAAACCAAGTACAGCCACCGCCGAGAGCACCGCCGGAATCACCCAGCGTGGCGTCTTCTGCTTCAAGCTTGGCGCATCGTCATCGTCGATGAGACCGACTGCGGTCGCTGGAGTCCCCGACTGCGCAAACCATCCGGCGTCGCCCTCGGTGCCCATGTCTGGAGGCGGTGACTCTGGTGTGCGTTCCGATTCGTGCGGGCGCTCCGCTGCGGAATCGGTCTTTTCTACATCCGCGCGAGTTGTCACCACCGTGTCCGACTCATCAGCGTCTGGATCCTGATCGATCGAAACCGCTGAAACCGTCGCTGGCTCGATCTTTTCGACCTTGATGGTCTCGCTCTGTGCCAGCTCGCCGAGGGGCAGCTTGGGCTGCTTGATCGTTTCGACTGCCGAGACCGTCTCGACTTTTGCAACTTTCTGGGTCTCGTCGTGACGCTGGCTCGGGCCTGTCTCTTCGTTGTGAAGCGTTGTTACCGTCGGCTGAACTGGCGCAGTTTCCAGCACGGGTCCAGGCGACACAGCTGGCTCTAGCGACGCGGGGCCCATTCCTGGCTTGGTCGATCGACCCATTACTGGTGCCGAAAGTGGTCTCACTTCCGTCGATGAAGCCGAGAGCTTGGCTCGCGAAAGATCTACAGCTGGAGATGGAGCGACGACGGAGCTTGCTACTTTGGGTGACTCGCTCTGCTTTTGGGCTGGCCCACTTTGCTCTCGATCTGCGACGGGAGCTGGCGTTGCCATGACAGCCACTCGGCTGGAGTCTCGCTGTCCAGTTGGCGCGCTCACTTCCTTGGCGATCGGCTCACGAGGCACTGCTGCTCTCGTTGCGGCGGGACCGCTTGGCTCTTTCGTCGCAGCAGCTTTGACTGCGACGGGCGCACTGGACTCTCGTGACAGAGCTGACTTTACCGAAGCTGGCGCACTGGACTCTTTCGGCACGGTCGCTTTGACTGAAGCGGGCTCACGGGACGCCACCGAGGCTGGCCGATTTGCCGTCGCTGCGTCAAACTTCATCTCTTCAACAGGTGTATCTGCTGACGGTGGCAGCTTGGTCAGATCGGACGAAACGGCTGCGTCGGTTAGATCCACTTCGTTGGTGAGCAGCACCGGGAGCGCCGCTTCTTCCCAGGCCAAGCTCTCTTGCTCGAGCATCGCCCGCGCGGTGCGTGGCGTCGGATCTCCTCGCTCGATGGTGGTTGCGACGATGTTCACAAAGCCGCTCTGGATAGACTTGGCTGGTGCCTTCACTGCTTCGGCTGCTGTCGCTGGCTTCGCAGTCGAGGCAACGCTGGATGCGCTTGCCGCTGCTGTTTCAGGACGAGAAAATGCTGGTCGCTGGGGCGTAACCGGCGTGCCGGCGACCGGCGGAGCTGTGACGACAGGCTCACTTCGCTGACCGACCTTGATCGCTGGATATGCGAGCGTTTTTTTGATCGACTGAGGGCGCTCGTGCTGCGCTGCTTCGGCTGCATCAATCGTCGCTGCCAGCGCTGCAGCCTGCGAGCCGGGGGCCACCGTCGGCATCACCTGCGTTCCGGTCTGTCCTGATCGCGGTGAGACATCCACGGGCACCGTGATGGGCTTCATCCCTGGATTGCTGGCGAAGGCTCGGACTTCTGGTCCTTTGCTTCCGAGGCTGTCCGGCGAGTTCATCGGCGTCAGCTTCTTCATTGCATCGGCTTTGGCTCCCGGCGTCACTTGCATGGGCATCGGTGGCTGATTCGACAGCACGCTCTTGCGTTCCATCGCGTCCAAAAACTGAGCCACCGTCTGAAACCGCTCAGCAGGCTTTTTGGCCAGCGCGGTCCGAATCACCGATTCCAGCCATGGCGGGCAGTCTGGTCGTTTGTCTCTCAGCCTCGGCACAGGGGCTTCGAGCAGCTTGCTCAAGATGTCAAAGGTTCCGGTTCCCTTAAACGGCGGCTCGCCGCACACCATCTCGTAGCCAAGCACTCCGAGCGAATACAGATCGGCGCGACGATCCACCACTTCACCGCGCGCTTGCTCCGGTGCCATATAGCGAGGATCGCCGTACGTCATTCCCATCGCAGTGCGCTGCGCATCCGTCAGCTCTGGCTGCACCAGCTTGGCCAGTCCGAAGTCGAGGATCTTCACAAAGTCGGCCCGTCCTCGGCGACGGGTGAGAAAGACGCTGCGCGGTCTAAGGTCACGATGGATATAGCCGAGCGTGTGCGCTTCCATCAGTCCATCGCCGATCTGGGACAAAATGTCCGCAGCTCGCTCCGGTGTCAGCTTTCCTTCCTGCTCCAGCACTGTGGACAGGGGCGCTCCGTCGAGAAACTCCATTGCGAAGAACAGTCGTCCATCCTCCGCACGGCCAAAGTCGAACACCTGCGGAATGTGGTCATTGTCGATTTCGCAGACGGTGATCGCTTCTCGTCTGAAGCGTTCCACTGCATCTTCATTTTGCGCGAGCTGCTGATGAAGCAGCTTGAGCGCCATCCGTCGTCGCAGTGTAGTGTGTTCTGCTCGGTAAATCGTTCCTGCCGCGCCTTGACCGATGCGCTCGACCAGGTAATAGCGTCCACCGATGGTCTGGCCGATCAGTGGATCGTTCTGCTCGTGGTGCAGCGCCTGGCCACAGGCGGTGCAGAACAGCGCTTCCTTGGGATTTTCGCTTCCGCACTTTGTACAACGGGCAGTGGCCATCAATTGTCCTCTTTCCTCATCGAGACGGTGGCTCAGAGCTTAGGGAGTGCAGGTTGTGACGGTGGCTTGAACGCCCGTGACGGTCAGCGACAGGGGAATGCATCGTCGTCCGCCGCCGCAGGCTGCATCGGCACTACACGCTTTCAGACAGTACTTGCCTTGGCTTTGCTGTAAGCAACGATAGCTCTGACAGTCGGAGTCTTTGCTGCACGGAGACGAACCGGCCATCCCATTGGGATCTATCGGTACGCAGTACATCGCGATGGTGCCAAGACCAGGCTGTACAAGCGGTGTACAGGCCTCACTTACGGCACAGTCGCTCTGGCTTTGACAGTTTTTTGCGCCCGTCGGTGGCGAACATCGTCCAGCTTCGCAAAGCGCACTCACGGGACACGCTTCTTCGAGCAATACCTGACGATCCGTTGGATCTCGACCGCACACCAGGGCAATGGCTCGATCGCGCTGCTCGCAGCGTCGTTCTCCGAGAGTACACGCCGCCATGTCTGGGTAATCAGGATTTGGTGTTGTGCAGCCCAGCGCCGTCAGCGCAAAGCCTATGGCCAAAGCGATCGCAAGCCGCATCCTCATCACCTCCGCAACGTAGGGTTAGAACCGAGAGATGACGCTGAGCCCGCTTCCTTGATCCAACAGCAGCGGTAGCAGCGCCACTTGCCCCGTCGAACGCTTGAGATCTCGTCGATCAAAGTAATACAGCACGCCAAACGCCGTGGCCGCTGCCAGCCCTCCTCCGAGCAGCCCAAGTCCCGTCGCGAGATTGCCTTGGTAGCGAGTCGGACATTGATTGGACGGACGATCAGTACACGTCGGCTGTCCGTCGCGCGGTGCCAGGATCAAAAATGGAATCGAAGTAATCAGCATCCCGCCTGCAAGTACGCCTGACACAATCCAGCCCACCCGATATCCAATGTGACGCTGTGGTGGTGTGTTCGATGCGGGAATTGGATCGGTCGTTTGAGTCACCATCGGCTGAGGACTGCTGCTCGGATCCTTGAGCATCAACTCTGGCTGCGATGAAGACGGCGTCTTTGCCTGCGCTAAGCGTGGCGTCTCGACTGGCTGACTAACGGGCGGACTCACCATCAGCTTGGCTGGCAGCGCTGCCGCTGTCTTGCGCATGGACTCAAATGCTCGGCTCAAGTTACAGCCTTCGCCATCGTCGCCGCATCGATCGGCAAAGATGACATCGCTCTGTTTCCCGCTCGGATCGATCGCGGTGAGTAGGATTTGATACGCGTTGCCACCGACGACGCTCTTCATCGTGATTTTGGGTACGACCAAGCGATCGACTTGAAGCTGCGCAGCGACTTGACCGACGCAGGCACCTTGCTGACAGCCCAGAAGATCTTCGCGACCTGCCAGTCGTTGCCGGACTTCTTCAGACGACAGAACGGTCCATTGTCCGCCCGTCGCTTCTGTCAGACCTTGCGTGAGCGAGTCGTGGAACTTGTTGCGACGACCTTCCGTTATCGCAGAGTCCGATTCCACTTTGGGTGACAGCACTGCCACCCGCGCTGCGTACAGAGACGGAGAGGCGAGCACAACTGCTCCGACGAGGGACAGACGAGCAACAAATGGGACGAACATGCGGCCAGTCTAGCATGGTCAAGCTACAAGGGAAGTCGTCTGCTCCCTCGGGGTTTTGATTTTGAATGAGCAGTGAACTGCACAATTTTTTCGGTAGCCAATGCACAGCGTGTGGCTTTTACGCTTGCTGCGGCTGACTCGTATCTGGACATGCGATCGGCGTCGCTTCTTCGATGCCGATTGCGTACTTCGAGCCTGTTTCGTCGCTTTGAATGGCGTCGCTAGGCCGTGCGTGACGACGAAGACCGATCAGCTTGTTGTACAGCGTTCGCCTCGACAGACCGAGCGCTTTGGCTGTTGCGCTGCGACTGCCCGCGTGCCAGTCGAGTGCAGCCAAGATCAGTCGCCGCTCGACTTCCTTGAGAGACATCCCAACGGGAATGCGTAGAAGTTCGGCATCGTTGGAGGACTCTTGTGGGGTCATTGCGCTGATGACTGCCTGCGCTTCTAGATGAGTCGCCCAGTCGGCGAGAATTCGCGCAACCTGTTCGAGCGTCGAAGGAATCGGATGACTCGAGAGTCTTCCTGCCAGTGCGCGTGCAGCATCGGAAAAGTGAGTCGGACGGAATACGGCTTCATGACAGCTTGGGCAGAGACGCACTTCACAGAGCCGCTCCTCGACGATTTGTAGTCCAGCGAACTCGCAGTGACGCCAGGCCTCTTCGTCGCTCGACAGTGCGGAGTGAGTGAGCTGGCGGATGGTTGGATCGCTGCTGTCGTGAAAGGGAAAGAACGCTGACGGATGATTCATGGTTGTTCCTCGACCGGGGTCTGCTGGACTGCCGGACAAAGCAACGACCATGCCGTTATGGACAGGTGTCAGTAAACGAAGGACTTTCCGTCGGTGAGTATTGAAATTCTGCGGGAAATCAAAGGTCAGCGCGCTGCGTGTTTCAAACGGTATACCGGACGTTGTCCGGCTGGGCCGGACGGTGCGTGAGCGGACGGTGCGTGAGCGGTGCAAAAAAAAAGCCTGCCACGGAAGTGACAGGCCTTTCCGTGAAACCGTAGAAAGCAAGCTCGCTACGATTTCACCATTCCCACCGAAATTACGGAGGGGGGGCGCCAGCCGGAGTCGCCGGAGCCGGCGTCGCAGCAGCCGGAGCGGGAGCCGGGGTGGTCTGAGCCTTGGGGCCGCAAGCGGCCAGCCACATCGTGCTGACCATGACGAAAGCAACAACCGTCTTCATTGATTTCTCCTTTTTCTGGAAGGAAGCGCGCACCTTGCGCGAAGCGGGATGGTATGCAGAGCCATCTATAGGGTCAAGACTTGTCGTGCATGGTGCGCGATCTGGGGCTGAAGTAAGGACTTGAGCCGTGCTGTGGGGGGTTGAAATGGCGAAACTCAATGCGTATCTTCCGCCCGCATTGGCTCGTGCGATCGAGCCTGGATGGTCCGTGTGCGTTTGTGAATGTCCGTCGTTTGGACATCGATTCCTCGCAACGGGAACGTGTAATCAGTCGCTGAAGTTCGGTGGAGACACTGCTCGATGATCGAAGTTGAGGACCTCACGAAGTATTACGGAGGGAAGCGGGCGATTCACGATCTCTGCTTCCGCATAGAAAAAGGCGAGATCGTCGGTTTTCTGGGCCTAAACGGTGCTGGAAAAACGACGACGCTGCGCATCCTCGGATGCCTGATTCTTCCGTCGTCTGGCGTGGTTCGGATCGACGGAATGGACTTGGCAGACAGTGCGCACGAGATTCGCAAGCGGCTGGGCTTTTTGCCAGATACTCCGCCGCTCTACGACGAGATGTCCGTGCAGGATTACCTGCGCTTCGTCGCGGAGCTAAAAGGCGTATCCAGCAAGAACTTGCGTCGCTACGTCGGAGATGCGCTGGCGACTTGCAATCTCAATGAGGTTGCCGCTGATAACATCTCGACGCTGTCACACGGCTATCGGCAGCGTGTTGGACTGGCTCAGTCGATCGTCCACAAGCCGTCGCTGCTGATTCTGGACGAGCCAACCAGCGGTTTGGACCCAGTGCAAATCGTCGAGATGCGCGAGCTGATCAAGCGTCTCGGCGGCGAACATACGGTGCTTTTGTCGAGCCACATCCTGACTGAGATCAGTCAGACCAGTGATCGCTTGCTGGTGATCGATCGCGGCAAGCTGGTGGCCGACGGAACGGAAGAGTCGATCTCGCAGCAAGCACACGGCAGCGCCCAAGGTGGCGTGCTGGAGCTTGAGGTCGAAGGCGACGGAGATTCCTCGGCGGAGCAAGCGCGTCAAGCGATCGGTCGTGTTCCCGGTGTCATCGTCGCTCGGGTGGTATCAAAACAGGCTCGGCGGGCGCGGCTAGAAGTCGAGTGCAGCGACGATCGTCGATCGCAAGTGGCGCGCGCAGTGGTCGAATCAGGCCTCGGTCTGCTGCTACTACAGCGCAAGGCGCTGGAGCTGGAGTCGATCTTCCAGCGCTTGGTTCATCCTTCGCACCCGCAACCTCCCTCGACGTGAGGCGTAACCCTTTGTCAATCGAAGCTTTGAGGTGGATGTCGTGAAACCCATCGCTCTTATCATTCGCCGTGAGCTGGCAGCGTACTTGCGCTCGCCGCTGGGCTGGGTCGTGGCAGCGGTGTTGCTGCTGATCGACGGCCTGGCGTTCAACGTCTTTGCCGTCGGTAGTGATACCGCACGCAAGTCGTCAGAAGTGATCAGTCAGTTCTTCTTCTTTTCCGGTGGCCTTGCCGAGGCTGCCGGTCTGTTCCTCGCGATGCGTCTTATCGCAGAAGAACGTCAGACGGGAACGATCAACCTGCTGTTTTCATCGCCGGTCCGAGACTACCAAATCGTCCTCGGGAAGTTCTTTGCTGCGCTGCTGTTCCTGATCGGCATTCACATCCTGTCGATTTACATGCCGCTGATGGTTCTGCTCCACGGAAAAGTGGCCAAAGGTCATCTGGTTGCGGGCTACCTCGGTGTGGTGCTGATGGGCTCGACGGGACTTGCCATCGGTATGTTTGCTTCATCGCTGACACGGAGCCAACTGGTTGCGATTGTCGTCGGTGCAGCGATCTCTGTGGCGCTGCTTCTGTCGTGGCTGCTGGCGCCGGTGACGGATCGTCCTTTCGACCAGTTCTTTTCGTGGCTGGCGCTGTGGAACAAACACTTTCCGTCGTTTATGCGCGGGTCGATCAGCCTGCAGGATGTCGCGTATTACCTGTCGATGACCTACGTGTTTCTGTTCGCGACGACACGAGTGCTTGAGTCGCGACGGTGGAGCAGTTAGCCATGGCTGACCAGCGTGCAAGTGGGGCGCAAAACCCCAAGTCGATTCAGGTGGTCTTATGGCCCACCGTTTTGTTCTTTGTCGGTCTGTTTGTCCTGTTCGTCGGAGAGCGGATGCTTACGACGGAAGGACTTCAGAAGGGTGCCGCGACGGCAGCGATGTTGCTGCTCATGGGTGGCTGGATTGGGATGATGTCCCGTCGCAGCTCATCGAAAGATGCCATCGAACAGCGAGCGCTCGGCTACATGCTGATCTCGGGACTGACCGTCATCGTCGGTGTGATCGTGTACCTGCTGTTCAACTTCAAAGCGGCAGGTCTGCAAGAGTCGCTGCGATCAAACCTGGGCAAGAGCTACGATCGCGCGTCGAGCTTGTCGCAGGTTCTGCTTCCGGCGCTGGTGCTGCTTGGGTCGCTGCCGCTCGCGTTCATTCAGCAGGCGATGCAGAAGATGACCGACGGTCGTGGCGTCGCTGAAGCGATTGAGCCGCATCGTGTGTCTTTTTCGGCACAGAGCGGTCTGTCGGTGGCGCTGGTCGCGATCTTCGTGGCTGCCAGCAACTACGTCGTGACGGAGCGAAACACCAAGCTCGATCTGGCTCGCTTTCAAAATACCAAAGCGAGTGAGACGACGCGGAAGGTGGTGCAGAGCCTGGTTCGTCCGATTCAAGCGACGCTATTTTTTCCGACGGCCAACGAGGTGCGCGAGCAGGTTCAGCCGTACTTCGATGAGCTGGCGAAGCTGTCGCCGAACTTCCAGGTTCAGGTGCTCGATCACGCGCTGGAGCCGGGTCGCGCCAAAGAGCTGTCTGTCTCGGGCAACGGCATGATTGTGCTGACGCAGCTCGACGAAAAGGGCAAGCCGGGGAGCCGAGAGACGATCAACATCGGCCTGAACATCGATACCGCGCGAGGACAGCTTCAGGCCTTCGACGGAGATGTTCAGAAGCGACTGCTTCAGCTCTCTCGTCCCGGTCGGGTGGTCTACTTTACCAGTGGTCATGGCGAGCGATCGTTTGACGCAGGTGCGCTCGATTTGGTGAAAGATGACATGCGTCTTCCCGTCGGTGCGCTGCGGACTATTATGGCCAACCTGGGCTATGAAGTGCGCACGCTGTCAGTGCAGAACGGTCTGGCGGGACGACTGCCGCAGGACGCGGGCTTGGTGGTGATTGCCGGTCCGACGGAGCGCTTTTTGACAGAGGAAGTGGGCGCGCTCTCGACGTTCCTCGATGAAGGCGGACATTTGCTGCTTTTGCTGGATCCGACGGCGGAACAGACAGCGACGGACCTGGCTCCGCTGCTCAAGCGAGTGGGTCTGCGCTTTACGTCGCAAGTGCTGTGTCATCCCGAGCGCTTTGCGGTGCGGACGCACAAGGACAACGATCGCGAAAACATTGTCTCGACGAGCTTTAGCTCTCACGTCTCGGTGACGACGCTGTCGCGGAACTCGGGGCGCGCAGGTGTGATCCTGCCGAAGAGCGGATTTTTCGAGCGAGAGTCCGTGGTTCCCGCCGGTGTGCAGCTTGACTTCACACTGCGCTCTATGCCGAACACGTTTGCCGATGTAAATCGGAACTTCCAGCTGGATGCAGGCGAAAAGAGCCAGGTGTTCGAGGTCGCTGCCGTCGCACAGAAAATGCTGGAGCCCGGAAAAGACGGCAAAAACAAGCGAGAGATGCGGCTGGTTGCGCTGGGTTCGGCGGATGCGATGAGCGACGGGCTTGTGCCGTGGCTCCCGAATCGTGTGCTGATTCTCGACAGCGTGAAGTGGCTGATGCAGGAAGAGGCGATCTTGGGCGAGCCAGTGCAAGACCAAGACGTGCCGATTGTTCACACCAAGGGTCAAGAAAAGCTGTGGTTCTGGCTGACGACGCTGCTGATGCCGTCGCTGGTGTTGGGTCTGGGGCTGCTCTACACTCGCTCGGTTCGTCGTCGGAGGGCATCATGAAATCGGTGAAAGGACAGCAAGGCGTATCGTCGGTGTTCGTCCATGCAGGTCTGGCGGCGCTGGCGGTGATGTTTGCTTATCAGACGTGGACGCGCGATCGAACGCAGACGCAGACTGACAGCGTGGTTGTGCTCGATGCAGCCAAGCGAGACGTTAACAGCCTGGCATACGAAGACGAAACACGTCAGATCACCGTCGAACGTCGCGCTGCTGCGGACGGTGAGTCGTATGCGTGGCTTTTGACCAAGGTAAAGTCGAAGGTTCCGGTCAATCCTCCGACGCCACCTGCGGCTGCACCACCTGCGACGGTTGCACCGACTGCACCGACGAGTCCGGCAGCCAAAGTGGCAAGTCCAGCGGTTCCGACGGCAAAGCCCGTCGCACCAGTCAAAGGTGGGGAAAAGAGTGGTGAGCCGCCGATGCCTGCGGGACATCCTCCGATTCCGTCTGCTGATCCTCACGGCGTTGCACACGCGGATCCTCACGCCGCACCAGCGATGACGCAACCGCCAGTTGAGATGAAAGAAGTCACGACGATCAAAGAGTTCCGTGGCAACGACGCAGCGACGGAACTACTGGGACTTTTTGGTCCACTGAAGGCGCTTCGAGCACTCGGCGCGGTAGATGACGCCAAAGCCAAGGAGCTGGGGCTCACCGATAGCAAGAAGACTCTGACGGTGAACGCCAAAGGACTTAGCTACAAGTTTGTGGTGGGCGGAACCAGCTATGGCAGCGGCGACTATTACATTCGCGACGCACAAGGTCAGGTGTTCTTGCTCTCGCAGCGCATCATTGCGGACTTCGAGTTTTCCGATTCCCGTCTGATGGAGCGCCGGCTGCATCGCTTTGAGCGGGCCGACTTCGATCGCATCGAGGTCAAAGTGGGCGACAAGACGCGGACGATCGTGCAAGCGTCTCGTCAGAATCCGCAGGGATTCTTCTTCGCGGAAGCGGCGACGCCGGACAAGCGCGACGACTCGCTGAAGAACTGGGTCGAAAAGCTGCTTCGTCTGTCGATCACCGATTTTTTGGCGCAAGGTGAAGAGCCAGCGACGAGCGCTGCTGCGATGTCGGGTGCAGCCAAGACTGGAGAGCTTGTCTCTGTGCGCTTCTTCGACGGACGCAAAGAGCTCGGCAACATGGTCCTGTCTCGTCATCCAAACCCCAAGACGAACCAGCCTGAGTACTACGCTCGCACCGAGACCAGCGTGACGCTGGTTCGGCTCCTTGCTGCCACTGCCGAGAGCGTCATCACCGACGCTGAGAAGTGGTAGTTTTTCGCTACGCGGCTTCGCCTTCCTTGGCCCCAGCGTAAGGTTTTTGGAAAATGAACGTACTGTTTGAAGACGGCGGTGTGCTGCGCGCCGGGGCCATTCTCTCGGAACAACCGGGGGCTTTTCAGGTTGAGCTGCCAGGTGGACGCCGAGAGAAAGTTCGTGCCGATCGCATCCTGCTGCATTTTCCAAAGCCGCTTCCGACGGAACTGCTCAGTGAAGCGAGCAAGCTGACGACGGGAATCGATATCGAGTTCCTGTGGGAATGTGCTGGCAGCGCAGAGTTTGAGTTTGCCGACTTGGCGCGTGACTACTTTGGACACACTCCAAGCCCGGTCGAGTCAACAGCGATGCTGACGACGCTCATTGGCTCTCCGCTGCATTTTTCCCGGCGCGGTGTCGGTCGATTTCAAGCCGTGACGGCGGAGGCCCGACAAGCAGCGGAAAAAGCAGCGGCACGAAAGCAGAAGCAGCTCGAAAAACAGACCGCGCTGGCCGAGCAGCTCGTCGCAGGAGAGCTTCCCAAAGAGATCGCGCAGCGGATGCCGCAGATCTTGTACAAGCCCGATCCAAGTTGGATTGAGTACAAAGCGATTGTTCAGGCTTGCGAGCAGACGCATCTATCCGCCCCGAAGCTGCTACTGCGGTGCGGAGCGCTTGAGAGCAGCCACACCTATCACTTGGGTCGCTTTCTGCTCGATTATTTCCCGAAGGGCAGGGCGATTGAATCGACGGCAAAAGTGGATCCGCTGCCGGATCTCCCACTTGCCGATGTGGCTGCGTTTAGCATCGACGATGTCTCGACGACAGAGATTGACGATGCGTTCAGCGTGACACATCTTCCCGACGGGACGGTTCGCGTTGGAATCCACATTGCGGCCCCTGCGCTCGGTTTTCAGCCTGGTTCTCCGCTGGACGAGATTGCGCGTCAGCGACTGTCAACGGTGTATATGCCGGGCGACAAGATTACGATGCTGCCGTCGCAGGCGATCTATCCGTTTACGCTCAGCGAGGGACGAAACTGTCCGGCTGTGTCGCTGTATCTGACGGTGGCGTCTGATGGCTCGTATCGGATCTTGGGCGAAGAAAGTCGTCTGGAGCTGGTTCCGATCAAGCGAAACCTGCGCTATCCGGCGATCGACAGTCATTTCTCACTCGAAAACATTGCAGCGGGTCAGCTTGACTTCGAGTTCGGACAAGAGCTGTTGTTTTTGTATGAGCTGGCTGGGCATTTGCAGTCGCTGCGCGGCAAGCCAGAGCAAGAACAGGTGGACTTCATCTTTTCGTTTGCCGACGGAAAGATTGATATTTCGCGACGGATGCGCGGTGGTCCGCCTGACAAAGTCGTCGCGGAGCTGATGATTTACGTAAACAGCGCGTGGGGAAAGCTGCTCGGCGATCGCGACATTCGTGCGCTGTTCCGAGTGCAAGACAGCGGCAAGGTTCGTCTGTCGCTCTATCCTGCGCCGCATGCCGGGCTTGGGGTCACGCAGTACCTGTGGTCTAGCTCGCCGCTCCGTCGCTACTGTGACTTGGTCAATCAGTGGATTCTGATCGCGCGGCTGTTCGAGGAGCCTTCGCCGTATGCCGACAACGAGGGGGAGCTGCTCAAGCTGATGCGCGACTTTGAGACGACCTACGCCGCGTACGACGAGTTCCAGCGCAACATGGAGCGCTTTTTCGGCATTCGCTACCTTCAGCAAGAGTCGATTACGCAGACCACAGCGACGGTGATTCGCGACAACTTGCTGCGTCTTGACTTGGTCCCGATCTGGCAGCGCGTACCGTCCTTGCCGGAGCTTCCCGTCGGAACCCAAGTCGTGGTTGATCTGGCTCACCTTGATGACTTTGAGCTGACGCTGCATATCGAGTTCCGTCGCAAAGTCGAAGTGCAGAGCAGTGCAGTGCAGCCAGCTTCGTAAGTGCTTCGTCGCTGACTACGGTCCTTCGCGTCGTCCGTAATCGACCCGAACCAGCACCAGTCCCAGCGCCGGAGCTGTCTGACCAGCCTTGCTGCGATCTCCGCTCTGGAGCAGCTCTGCGATCGCTTCCGTCGTCAGTTTTCCGCGTCCTGCCGCGACGATGGTTCCGCTCAAAATTCGTACCATGTGCTTCAGAAACGCGGTGCCTTCGACTTCGATGTGAATCACCTCGGGATCACTTGGCGGAACCGTGACCTCGATGCGTTTCATCCAGCGCACTGTCGTCTGTCGCTCACAGTCAGCAGCCCGAAACGCGCGAAAGTCATGTCTTCCGACGAGCACTGCTGCCGCTTGTCGCATCTTATCGAGGTCGAGCGGATGACCGACATGCCAGTGATTGCGTGTATGAAGCGGCGATCGGATCTTCCCGGTCCAAATCTGATAGCGATACAGCTTGCCGCTCGACGAGTGTCGCGCATCAAAGTCATCCTCGACGAGCTGCGCATCCATCACCGCGATCGAGTCCGGCAGGTGATTGTTGACGCCGTACACCAGCGCTTTGTCGGGCAGCACACGCGGCAACTCAATCGACACAACCTGCGCCAGCGCATGCACTCCCGCGTCGGTGCGTCCAGCGCCGCGACAGATCACCGGCTGCTTGGCAACCTTGCCAAGCGCGTCTTCGAGCGCTTCTTGAATCGATGGGCCATTTTTCTGCCGCTGCCAGCCGCAAAAGTCGGTTCCATCGTATCGAACGGTCAAGCGATAGGTCGGCATGGGAATGTCGAGGACAACTCGCCCGGCTTTATGTCGAATTGCGCCGCCACTTGGCAAGACCTTGACGGGGCTATGAGCGCTCACTATCCTTCGCCGCTCTCGGGCCGATGCGCTATTATCTTCGGCCAACCGGGGCATCGCCCCAGTCGATACGGAGGACAAAACGATGGCTGTTCGCATTGGCATCAACGGCTTTGGTCGCATTGGTCGCTGCGTGATTCGTGCTTGGCAAAAGGACGCCCAAAAGGCCGGTTTCGAGATCGTTGCAATCAACGATCTCACCGACACGGCAACGCTGGCGCACCTGCTCAAGTACGACTCGGTTCACGGTCGCTTCGACGGAGAAGTGACGGTCGATGGCAACACCATCGTGGTGAACGGCAAGCCGATCGTTGTGACCGCTGAAAAGGATCTCGCCAAGCTCGACTGGCGCAAGCATGGCGTCGAGATCGTCCTGGAAAGCACCGGCGTCTTCACCGAAGCCACCAAAGCTCGCACGCACATTGACGTCGGTGGCGCCAAGAAAGTGCTCATCTCGGCACCGGCCAAGGGTCCAGACCTCACCGTCGCGCTAGGCATCAACCAAGAGCAGTATCAGCACGACAAGCACCACGTCATATCGAACGCGTCGTGTACCACGAACTGCCTCGCTCCCGTCGCCAAGGTTCTCCTCGACAACTTCGGCATCGTGAGCGGCATGATGACCACGATTCACAGCTACACCAACGATCAGCGCATTTTGGATCTGCCGCACAAAGATCTGCGACGGGCCCGTGCCGCTGCTCTGTCGATGATCCCGACGACGACTGGTGCTGCCAAGGCGCTATCGGAAGTCATTCCGGCGCTCAAAGGCAAGCTCGACGGATACGCGATGCGTGTTCCGACGCCGAACGTCTCGGTGGTTGACTTCACGGTTCGCTTGGAAAAGTCAGCGACGGTGGATCAGATCAATGCCGCGTTCCGTGCCGCTTCGGTTGATCCCTCGTTCCGAGGCGTACTGGCCGTGAGCACGGAGCCGACTGTCTCGTGCGATTACAACGGCGATGCGCACTCGGCGACGGTGGATCTGACCTCGACACAGATGGTCGGAGACATGGTCAAAGTGCTGGCTTGGTACGATAACGAGATGGGCTACGCGACGCGGCTCTACGAGCTGGCGAAGTTTGTGTCCGATAAGGCTCAGTCGGCGTAATCGCGCAAGGAGCTGACCATGGCGACCATTCGCAAGGTGTCCGACCTCGACGTGACGGGGAAGCGTGTCTTCGTTCGCGTCGATTTCAACGTCCCGCAAGATGAAAAAGGTGCGGTGACCGACGATACCCGCATTCGTGCAGCGCTTCCGACGATCCGCAACCTGGTGGAGCGGGGCGCGCGCGTGATTTTGGGCTCGCATCTGGGACGACCCAAAGGAAAGACGCCGAGCCTTTCGCTGTTGCCGGTGGCTGCGCGGCTGGCGGAGCTGCTCGCACCGCAGGTTCCAGAGGTCAAGCTGTGCGACGAAGTGATCGGGGACGGCGCGCGCAAGCTGGTCAGCGATCTTCGTGACGGCGAGGTTGTTCTGCTGGAAAACCTGCGCTGGGAGCCAGGCGAAGAGAAGAACGACGAGTCGCTGTCCAAAGCGCTGGCCTCGCTGGCGGAAGTCTACGTAAACGACGCATTTGGAACGGCTCATCGCGCGCACTGCTCGACGGTGGGAATGGTCAAGCACTTTGGGCCCGGCAAGCGCGGCGCAGGCTTTTTGATGCTGCGGGAAGTCGAGTTTCTGTCGCGGCTGATCCACAACGTCGAGCGTCCCTATGTCGTTGTCGTCGGTGGCGCCAAGGTGTCAGACAAGATCAACGTGCTGACCAACCTGGCCAGCGTCGCAGATGCGGTGCTGATCGGCGGAGCGATGGCCAACACGTTCCTCGCGGCGCAAGGCAAGAACCTGGGCAAGTCGAAGCTGGAAGCCGACAAGCTGCATCTGGCCAAGCAGTTTTTGGAACGCTGCGCGCGTGACTCGGTGGATGTTGTGCTGCCGACCGATCTGGTTGTGGCTCCGTCGCTGGATTCGCTCGATGGCCGCGTCGTGGATGTCGATGCTGTGCCGCTTGATCAAATGGCGCTCGACATTGGACCTGCGACGGCGCGTGAGTTTGCGTCCCACATTCACGATGCCAAGACGGTGTTCTGGAACGGTCCGCTCGGGCTGTTTGAAAAGAAGCCGTTTGCGGCGGGAACCTTTGCGATCGCGCGGGCCATGGCCGAATCGTCCGGCACGACGGTGGTGGGCGGTGGTGACTCGGTAGCGGCGATCACCGAAGCGGGCGTGGAAGCCAAAGTCAGCCATGTCTCGACGGGTGGTGGCGCTTCACTGGAGTTTGTCGAAGGACAGACCTTGCCGGGAATTGCCGCGCTGTATGAGCCGGAGAACGCCCAATGAGCCGGTCTGCCCTGATCGTCGGCAACTGGAAGATGTACAAGACCGTTGCCGAGGGACTTGAGCTTGCGACCGCGATCAAGAACGCCACTGCACCGACCGTGCGTGGTCGTGAGATCGCAGTCGCCATCGCTCCACCGTTTACCGCGCTGTATCCAATTGGTAAGCGACTCGAAGGATCGACGGTGGCATTGGCCGCGCAAGACTGCTTTTGGGAAGCGCAGGGCGCATTTACGGGTGAAGTATCCGCTGCGATGCTGGCCGACGTTGGCTGCCGCTTTGTGATCGTCGGTCACTCGGAACGTCGTCAGCAGTTTGGCGAAACCGACGCGGCGGTGAACCTCAAGGCCAAAGCGATCCTCAAGGCTGGTCTTTCCCCGATCATCTGCGTCGGAGAAACCGAGAAAGAACGCGATGCCGGAGAGATGCGCGGTCGCATCATCTCGCAGCTCGCCGAAGGCCTGTTTGGCTTCACGTCAGAGATGGCGCAGCGCAGCGTCATCGCCTATGAGCCAGTCTGGGCGATTGGCACGGGCCGGGTCGCAACCACTGAGCAAGCGCAGGAAGTTCATGCGCTCATCCGTCAGTACCTACACGCACAGCTCGGCGAAGTAGCGCAATCCGTACGAATCTTGTACGGTGGCTCGGTAAAACCAAATAATATCGCCGGGTTAATGGCGCAGCCCGATGTCGACGGTGCTCTCGTCGGCGGTGCTTCTCTTCGGGCAGAGGAATTCCTGCAGATCGTTCGCTTTCACGAGGCTCCCGCAACATCATGATGACCCTCCTCTACACCATCCACGTCCTCGTCTGCCTGTTCCTGATGCTGGTGATCTTGCTCCAGGCAGGCAAAGGCGGAGGCATGGGCGCTCTTGGGTCGGGCGCGACCCAGCAAGTCTTTGGCGGACGCGGCGCAAGCTCGTTCCTAGAGCGACTGACCACCGCGACTGCCGTTGTGTTCATGCTAACTGCTGTGACGCTGTCCTACATCAACAGCCAGTCCGAATCGGACAAACTGGCCAAGCTGTCGGCCAAAAAGAAGAACGACGAAAAGTCGGCCAAAAAGAAGGCTGAAGACACGCTGAAGCAGCAAGTTGAAAAGCGAGCTGCGGAAGAGCGTGCAGCGGAGCAAAAAGCAGCGGAAGAGAAAGCCAAGGCCGCTGCGACAGCTTCCGTGGACGCAGGGACTGATGCCGCAACGGCAGTCCCAGCCGCCGCACCCGCAGCAGCGAAGCCAGCGGTTCCAGCAGTCCCAGTTGCCGCACCCGCAGCAGCGAAGCCAGCGGTTCCAGCAGTCCCAGCCGCCGCACCCGCAGCAGCGAAGCCAGCGGCCCCAGTTGCCGCACCCGCAGCAGCACCTGCACCGACAGCGGCCAAGCCAGTTGTTCCAGTTGCCCCAGCGGCCGCACCCGCACCGACAGCGGCCAAGCCGGTTGTTCCGGCTCCTGCCGCCGCTCCTCGTCCTGTCAATCCGTAGCGTTCGTCCCTCTCTGTTCCTGACCGTGACGTATCTTCCCCGTCGCTTGCCGTTTGTGAAGATGAACGGCCTTGGGAACGACTTCATCATCGCCGATCTTCAGACGGAGCCCGCTTGGGCCCGCGTGCTGGCTCAGCCGGAGCTGATTCGTCGGCTCTGCGATCGTCACACTGGCATCGGTGCGGATGGCATCTTGGCCGTGCTCGAGCCATCGCGTACGGATTCGGTCGCGACGATGCAGGTTCACAATGCAGACGGAAGTCGCGCCGAGATGTGTGGCAACGGCCTGCGCTGTGTGGCGCGCTATCTGCACGATCGAGGCGGTGCTTCGCGTTTGGGCCCTGTGCTGCACGTAGACACGGACGTGGGACCGCTGCGCTGCGAGCTGACACTTTCACCCGATCAGCTTGTGACCGCGATCGAGATCAACATGGGTTGTCCCGTCGTGATGGAGCCCGCGCAGACCCAGCTTGTGTTGCCGCAAGAGCCACAGCCGCTCGAGCTGACGCTCATCTCGATGGGGAATCCGCACGCAGTGCTGTTCTGTGACCAGGCCGAAAGCTACGACGCGCTGCGTCTTTGGGCAGAGCGAATTGGGCCGCAGGTTGAGCGCCATCCGCTGTTTCCGCAGCGAACCAATGTCGAGCTTGTACGGCGCAGTCCAGCGTCTCCAAACGGACTGGATGTGGTGGTGTGGGAGCGCGGCTGTGGCGTGACGCAAGCGTGCGGAACAGGTGCGTGTGCTGCGGTGGTGGCTGCCGGACGGCTGGGCTGGCTCCCGCTTGGGACGCGCGCGCTGGTTCGGCTTCCGGGGGGACTGCTCGACGTGATGTGCGAAAAAGACCTGTCCGCAGTGTGGATGCGTGGACCCGCCGAGACAGTATTCTTCGGAGAAGTCGAAACTTCGTCGATAATGGCGCTAGATGGTGCCGCCAAGTGATGCATCTCCTTATCCAACGCTGGCTCCGCTTGGGCCCGAGGATGAGGCTCGCTTCTGTGGTCGCTTACGCAAAGTAGAGCGACTGCGACAGCTCTTGGATGCGCATCGCATCGTGTCGGTGCTGGGTGCGTGTGGGACGGGAAAGTCGTCTCTTGTGCGCGCCGGTCTGTGGAACCAGCTTCGCAACGAGCTACACGACGGCGCTGCGGTGTTCTGCATCTCGCATCCGGGGCTGGATCCATTTGCGGAGCTGGCGACGCAAGGGCTTGGCAGCGCGTCGGACGACTTGGTGCTGTCGCTGCGCTCGGTGGCCAAGACCGGGCGCAAGGTCGTGCTGATCTGCGATCACCTAGAAGAGCTGCTGTTTGCCGAGCCGTACAACCGCCAGAACCTGGTGGCGCAGCTCGAAGCGCTGGGGCAAGCGATCGACGACGGAGCACCGCTTCAGGTTGTGCTGGTGGCTCACTCGGATGCGCTGTCGGCCCTGGCGGTGGTTGCGAAGGGGCTCTTGGGTCTGCTCGGTCGGCAGACGCTGTGGCTGCCGCCGCTGCTCGAGGTAAGTGAGTGGACCGAGATCGTCAGAAGCCCGGCGCGTCAAGTCGGCCTGCGAGTGGAAGATGCGATGCTGTCTGCGCTCGGCAAAGACCTGGATTCGTATGCGGCAGCGGTCGCGTCCGGTCAGCGCTCGGCGGCGGTGCTTCCACTCTTGGTGGCGACGCTGCGTCGGACGCTGCATGTCGCTCGGCTCGGTCCCACGCCGCGTGTGCTGTCGCTCGATGACTATCAGTCGTCCGGTGGGCTGCTGCGGTCGCTGCCCGATGCGGTCGAAGCGAGCTGGCGCAGTCAGCCTCCGGCACTTCAGCTGCTTCAGCGTCGGGCGCTGCTGTCGCTGTTGCATCGCCAGTCGCTTAGCGAAGGTGAAGTCCTGTTTTCTCGTCCTCGGCGACGAAGTGAGCTGCTGGCGCTGATTTCCCCCGAGCGCGGTGATGATCCTGCGTCGGCCAGTGATGTCGAAGCGCTCAGTCGCTTGCTGGCCGCTGAGCTGATTCGCGAGACGCCCGACAGCGATGTCATCGAGCTGATGCATCCGATCCTTCTGTCGGTGTGGCCCGAGCTGGGTCGCTGGCCCGAGGAAGAGCGACGCTTTGAGCAGTGGCATGCCGAGCTTCTGCTCACCGTGGCGCGCGAAGGCAGCAGCTTGTCGGGCCTGAGCAACCTCGGGGGTGTCTCGCTGAGCCAGCCTCACGCGCAGCTTGTCGGTTACAAGCTGGCGGAAGCCGAGCGCTGGCTGTCTGAGCGTCCGTCGCAGATTGACCTGCGCTTGGTGCGGCTGATCAAGTCGAGCGCGCAGGCCCAGAGTCGTCGGCCACAGGTTCCGCTGCTGCCTCCGCCTGTGCGTCGTCGCTGGCTTCCTTGGACGATCGCGTCGGTGCTGCTGCTCCTTACGCTGGGGCTGCTGGTGGAAAGACAGAGACAGACGCTGCTGTCGGCGCGACATGCTGATGCGATTGCGGCGGAGCAGGGTGCGCGCGCGGCCCTGTTGGTGCAGCAGCCCGGACAAGATGGCGCAGCGCTGGCCTTGGCGATCTCGGCGACGGCACCTTCGTTGCGTAATGCGCGACCTGTTCCTCCCGAGGCCAAAGAAGGCTTGATGCTGACCTACGGGACGGCGAAAAACTCGCTACCGCTTCATGGTCACAGCGATCGGGTTGAGCTGGTCGCGTTCGATCCGACGGGCGAGCTGGTCCTGACCGGCAGCCAGGATCAGACTGCGCGACTGTGGAATGCCAGAACGGGACGACCCCTGCGATCGCTGAGCGGCCATGGCGGACTGTTGACGGCTGCGGTGTTTTCTCCCGATGGACGACGGGTGTTTTCAGCCAGCACCGACGGCCTTGGGCGCTTGTGGGAAGTCGAAACCGGCGAGCTGAAGGCCACCATGCGTGGTCACTCTGAAGCGATCGAGATGGGCGCCTTTTCCATCAGCGGCGATCGGATCGTCACCGCCGGTCAGGATCACTCGATTCGCATCTGGGATGCCGCCACCGGGCTCGAGCTGCGTGTGCTCAGCGGTCATCTGGAGCGCGTGCCCATGGCGGTCTTTGTTCCGTCGGGAAAACAGGTTGTCTCTGGCAGCTTCGACCAGACCGTGCGGCTGTGGGACGTGGCGTCGGGAAGCTGTCTGCGCACGTTCCGAGGTCATCGCCATCGCGTCAACCTCGTTGCCGTTTCGTCCGATGGTCAGCGCGCTGCGACGGGAAGCTGGGACGGCTCGGTGCGTCTGTGGCCGCTTGATCCATCGCTTTCGATGCCCGAACAAGGGATCGAGCTGCCGCAGGGAACGCCGCTGCACTCGCTTCAGTTTTCGCCCGATGGAGGACTGGTTGCCAGCGCAGGTGCCGACGGAGTGGTCAAGCTGTGGGACGGACGAACCGGCGAGCTGCGCGGCACGCTCTATGGTCATGTTGGTGTGATCGATGCGCTGAGCTTCACAAGCGACGGCAAGTACTTGGTCACCGCCGGTCACGATCGCATCGTCCGGCTGTGGGATGTCGGCAGCAAGATGGAGATCGCAGTCCTGCGAGGCCACTCTGGACCGATTTACAGCGTCGCAGTTGCTCCCAAAGGCGGCAAAGTGGCGACGGTCAGCCACGATCGCACCGCGCGCATCTGGGATGTTCGCTCGGGTCAGCCGCTGCTCGTCTTGCCGGGTCACAGTCGCTATATCTCGGCTTCTGCGTTTTCGCCCGACGGAACCCACATCGCAACCGCCAGCCATGATCACACCGCCAAGCTCTGGAAGTGGCCCAGCGGAGAGCCTGTTGCGACGCTGATCGGTCACGACCACATCGTCAACAGCGTCGTCTTTTCAGCCGATGGAACCCGCATGGCAACGGCAAGCTCTGACGGTACGGTGCGACTGTGGGATGGCCGATCGGGACGGCTGCTGCTGCCTCCTTTGCGTGGCCACAAGGGAGCGGTGCAGATCGTGACGTTTTCGCCCGACGGCCAGCGCCTGCTCAGCGGCGGGCTCGATGAGACGCTACGGCTGTGGAACCCTACGACGGGTCAGCTCCTGCGCAGCGAGGGCGGACATCACGGCAACTTGGTACAAGCGATGTTTTCGCCCGATGGCGCGCTGCTCGTGACGGCAGGATCGGAAGGCGAGACGGTGATCCGAGATGGTCACACGCTGGCGGTGCGGCGCACCCTACCCAGTAGCGCGCAGGTGGTTAGCTCTGCCGTGTTCTTGCAGACCCCGCACGGGCCCAGCCTCATCACCACTGCCGAGCGCGTCGTCAGTACGTGGGACATGGAAACGGGCCAGCAAAAGGTGCTGCTGACGCTGCCAAGCCCCGTTCAGATGGCCGTGCTGTCCCCCAGCGGCGATCACTTGCTGGTGGTGGGAACCGATAACTCGCTGCTCCTGTGGGACATGGCGTCCGAGATGCCGCTCATGCGCTGGCCCAGCCTGCCGTTCGAGCTGTCCGATGCGAACTTCGCCGCGCCCGATGGACGTTACTTCCTGCTGAGCACGGCGGACGGCAAGACGCTCGTCTATCCCGATGACTATCGCAGCAACCTCTCGGGCACACTGACCGACGCGTGCAACCTTTTGCGCTACCAGCCGGACTTTCGCTCGGTCGCTAGCTCCTGCCCGTAAGCCAAGCATCGCTCCGTTCGGTCGGGGTCGGACGCTTACGGGCTCGGCTTACCGGGGTTTACAAACGATCCGCCCCAGCTCTTCGACAGGTATTCGACCAGCGCTTCCCACTCGGCGCGGGTGCGGGTGGCGGGGAACGGCTCGGGCCGGATCGGATCGGTGATGCTCTTGACCAGCTCGACAGTGCCCGCGTCAGAGATCCGACCCAAATAAAACGGCTTGTAGCAGTGGTGATTGCCCGGATCGACGCGAATCCTGCCGCCCGGCGCTTCAAAGGTCTGACCGGCCAGGCGCTCGCGAATGCGCGCAACTTCATCCGTGCCAGCCGCTTGGACCGCTTGGGCCCACAGATACACGCTTGCGTAGGCCGCTTCCATCGCTGCGCCGGTGACGCGGTAGTCTCCGTACTTGCGACGGATGTTCTTTACGAACTCATCGTTTTTCGGCGTCTTGATCGAGTGGAAGTGACTCGCCGCCAGGTACTCACCCACCATATCGAGGTCAGCGGTCTGCTGAAGCTCCGGCTCTCCCACCGCAAACGAGGCAGTCGGAATGTGCTTTGCGTTGATCCCGGCACCGCGCAGCTCTCGGAAAAACGCTGGATTGGACACGCCGATCATGAAGTTGAAGATCAGATCGGGCTTGCTGTCGCGGATCTTCTCGATCGCCTTCTTAAAGCCTGTCTCTCCGAGCAGCGCGAAGTGCTCGCCCACCACGCTGACCTGCGGAAAGGCCTTTAGCTCGTCGCGAATGAGCTGGGCCGAGATGTTCGACGACAGTCCATCGGTACCGATCACGAACAAGCGACGCAGCAGTCCCTGCTCTGTGAAGTAGCGAATCGACGGAGTCACCACCTGATTCGGCGTGCTGCCGCAGTAGATGATGTACTCCGAGTCCTCCATGCCCTCGTCGCGGGCCGGGAACATCAGCAGGTTTTTGTACTTCTCGATGACCTTCTTGAGCGTGCGCCGGTTCGACGGGGACCAGCCTCCGAAGATCGTGACGACCTTCTTTTCCACGAGCAGCCGCTCGGCCTCTTTGGCGAAGGTTCCGTTGTCGCTCTTGCCGTCCGCGACGATCGCTTCGATCGGTCTGCCCAGGACGCCGCCTCGGCTGTTTAGCTCTTCGATGGCCAGCAGCGTTGCATCGATGACCGGGCGACCACTGTCGAACAGCGGCCCCGATAGCGAGTTCAGCACACCCACCACCAGCGGCTCTTTGTTGGCCAGCTGGTTGCCCTGACTGCCGTTGTTTCCATCGGCAGGCTGACCTCCTCGCAGGCGCCACCACGCAATCCCACTGGCTGCCGCCAGCAAGCCCAGGCCCCCAAACAGTGCCGCACGACGCGACATGCTGCTGGGCTGCGGCGATGCGTCTTGCATCGAGGGCTGCTGATTCGGCGTCGGTGTGCCTTCGTTTAAGCGGTTGCCACCCGGGCTGCCTTGAGAGTCCGGGCTGCGCGGTCCGCTCTCGCTGCGGAGCCTGGCTGCGCCGTTGCCACGCGGACGTGTCCCGGGTCGCGACGCTGCGCCCAGCACAAGAAACTCAAACGTCGGTCGAGGTGCCTCATCGAGAGCAGCAGTCAGTGCCGCTTGCATCTCCGCTGCCGTTTGATAGCGCTCCTCGGGTCGCTTGCTGGTGGACCGCTCGACCACCCGCACGATCGACTCGGGGACATCCGGGGCCAGCACGCGCGGATCAGGCACCTTGCTCTTGCAGTGCTGGAGCATGATCTGCGGCACGCTACCTGTTGGAAACGGTGGGCTCCCAGTGAGCAGCGCATAGAACGTACAGCCCAGCGAGTAGATGTCACTGCGCGGATCGAGTGGCTGCGCAGTACACTGCTCGGGGCTCATAAACAGCGGCGTACCGACCACCACGCCGGACTGCGTAAGCCCGGCGCTGTCCTCGATGTGTAGCTCCTTCACCAGCCCGAAGTCGGCCAGCTTGGCGGTTCCCGCAGGAGAGCACAGGATGTTGTCGGGCTTGATGTCTCGGTGAATGATCCCGGCCTTGTGCGCTGCGTCTAGTGCGCTGCAGCACTGCATGATCGTCTGGGAGGCTTCCACCCAGGTCATGCGCCCCTTCTGCTTGACAAACGAACCCGCCGAGCCAGGGTTCAGCAGCTCCATCGCGATGTAATAGGTGTCGTGCTCGAACCCGATGTCGTAGATCGCGATGATGTTCGGGTGATTCAGTCGTCCCGCGACCTGGGCTTCATTGATGAAGCGCTCTACGGCGGTGGACTGCTGACGGCGGGACTCGGTCAGAAACTTTACGGCGACGCGGCGGTTGAGCAGCGTGTCTTCCGCTTCATAGACCTGCGCCATGCCGCCGAGCCCAATCAGTCGGGTGAGTCGGTACTTGCCAAACCGCTGCCCGATGCGCGGATCTTTTTCGTCGCTTGTCTCTTTGGCTCGCGCCTCTTGTTCACGCGACGACAGGGCTTGGTTTCTTCCGCTCTTGGAAGAAGTACCGGGGCTTGCAATGTCTCCGCTATCAGACGGCGCGGGACCACCCTGGCGCAACGACACCGTTGAACCGGGCGATGAGTCACCGGATTCGCCACCGCCCGGTGTCTCCCCTTGCCGCTCTGGGGTTCTGCTCACCGCAACATGATCTGAGACTTTGCGCGCATTATCAAGAGCGCTCTACCGAATCAGCATGCGCCAGTCCGGGTCCGTTTCGGCAAACGGTCCCGCGCTGACGTTCTGCGTCAAACCCTCTCGCACAAACGAGGTATCGATCATGTAAAAAGGCTCGCCGGTTCGATAGGTTAGCTCGACCGTCACCGGGCCTTCGCTCAGCGCCTGTGGACACGCCACCGTGGTGCTCTCCGTATCGAATACACCCACCCGCAAGGTCAGCTCACGTAGGTCTAGCTGCTCGCAGGAGACATACACAGGACGACAGCCCGGCTCTTTGGCGGGATTACACGGCGTCGCCACCTGTGTCATGAGCTTGAGCGGATGGCTGCTGACCGAAGAGCAGCCTGCGAAAACCAGCGACAGGATCGTTGCCCAGTGTGCTCGCATGCGACTTCTTAACACGATTTCCGCTGTGTCCACGGTCACTTGCGCTGCTGGCCCCGTCCGCTGTGGGTCTGCGCAGCTGTGCCGCATGATCTTGCGGTGATTGCGAGCGGTACATGCCCCGCGCTATGTCCCCTGTTCATGAGCACACAACCGTCTTTGGCCCCCGCGCCCTGGCTGCCGTTTCGTCTGGTCTATCTGGTCCTGGTCCTCAACTTCGCGTTTCCGGCTGTGACCTACCTGTTTGCGCCCGGCTTCGCGATCGATCAGTTCCAGCAGGTCGGCCAAGCGCTCGGCGATGGGCTGTATCCACTGCGCGCAAGCGAGCTGGGCCTGGTCTGGCGCGTCCTGGCAGCGGGCAACGTCATGACCCTGGCCTTTATGTGCGGGCTCATCCTGTGGGATGTCCGCAAGTACTACCTCGTGCTGCTGCCACTGGTGTTCTTAAAGGGCTTTAGCGCGCTCGCCTACCTCATCGTCTACGTTGTGGCCCTGCGCTACCGTGCGTTCTTGGCGGTCTTTGTGCTCGACAGTGTGTCGGCCTGGGCCATGGTCTACTTTGCCAGCCAAGCCCACCGGCGACTTACCCAGGCTTGATCCGTTCGGCTGTGCAGCGGTCGCGAAGGAAACTTTGCAACGCCCCTATCCGATAATCGAAGTAGTTCGATCGTTGGCAGGGGTTATTACATGTCGTTCTTCTCTTCTCTAGCGGACGCCCCCGGACATCTGATGGGGGGCATGGGTGAGCTGGGACAGGCCGCAGGTAGTCACTTCGGCGGGCTCATTCATGGTGCGGGCGATGTCATGGGCGGAGTCGGCCATGGCGTTGGCGATATGGTCGGCGGGGTTGGACACGGCGTGATGGATGCCGCCCACGACGTGGCGGACGGCGCGCACGATGCGTGGGAAGACGCCAGCCATGGTCACTTGGGCGCGGCGGCTGGCGATCTCGCGGGCGGTGCAATGAATGGCCTTGCGCACGCGGGCTCGAGCATCGGTCACGGCCTGATGGACGGCATGGGCCACATCGGTGGCGGCCTGATGCACGGCGCGCAGTCCTTCATCGGTGGCGAAAAAGGCATGCTGTCCCATCTCCTGGCGGGCGGCAAAGAGCTGGGCAAGGGCATCTCTCCCCTCGCCAAGGCATTCGGCATCGGCAAAGACCTGTTTGGCGGTGCCAAAGGCGCTTGGGATCTGATGCACGGCAAGACTTCCTTCAAGGACTTTGAAAAGGTCGGCGAAGGCGGCCTCAAGGCGATGAAGGAGCTGTTCGGCGGCGACAAGGACAAAGACGGCAAGGACGGCAAAGACGGCGAAGGCGGCCACGGCAAAGAGGAAGAAAAAGACGGCGTAGACAAGGCCGTCGGCATGGCCAAGACCGGCGTTGGGGGCCTCAAGAGCTTGATCTCGCTGCCTGAGAAGTTCTCGAACATCACCAACACCATCGGCAAGGTCATCACCGAAGGCGTGCCCGGCGCGGGCATGATCGAAAAGCTATCGGGCGGCATGCTCAAGGAGTCGATGATCGCCGAAAAGGCGGGCTCGGTCCTAAAGCCCCTGCATGGCTTCCTCGAAAAGGGTGGCGAAAAGCTTCTGTCGGGGCCACTTGGCAACCTGCTCGAAAAGGAAGCCGTCGAAGGTGGGTCCAAGATCGTTGGCAAGTACGCTGGCAAGATCCTGCCCGGCCTCAACATGGCCACCGCAGCGCTGTCGGCCTTCCAGAGCGGCAAGTCGGCCTACCAGTCCTTCAAAAAAGGCGACATCGGCGGGGCGGTGATCGAAGGCTTTCACACCCTGACCAACATCGCGGGCGGTCTGCCGATTCCGGGCGCAGGACTCATCGGCCTCGGCGGCGATCTTGTCTCGGGCGCGGCGCACTGGCTCAAGGATGGCGGTGCCAAAAAGATCGGTGAGTTTGCCACGAGCGCAGTCTCGTCAGCCGGTGGAGCCATCGGCAGCGCCGTCAAAGCTGTCGGTGACAGCCCGGTCGGTCAGTTTGCCAAGGGCGCAGCCAAGACCGTTGGTAACATGGCTAGCGGCGCAGGGAAGGCGATTGGCAACCTGGCCTCGGGGGCCAAGAAGCTGTTTAGCGGCTGGTAATCCTGTACTTCGGCTCCGCAGCGCCGAGCAGTCTCCTTCCTCTTCGCTCCTAGGGAGGCTGCTTATGTCTACACGTTCCTTCGCTCTTCTCTTCCTGTGTGGGCTCGTTGGCTGCTCGCAAGCCAGCAGTGGCGGGTCGCTATCCACCGTTACGCTGGTCGGGGCAGGCGATATCGCCATCTGCGGTGGGCTTTCGGCTGCGGACAGCACGGCGGCGCGGACGGCAGCCTTGGTGGCGCGAACCCCTTCTGCCGCAGTCTTCACGCTCGGGGACAATGCCTACAATAACGGTGCCATCGAGGAATACCGCGACTGTTATGGCCCCACCTGGGGCGCGTTCCGTGACCGCACCCATCCGACCCCTGGCAATCACGAATACCAGACCCCAGGTGCCGATGGGTACTTCACCTACTTCGGAGATCGCGCCGGTCCCGATCGGCGCGGCTACTACTCCTACGACCTGGGAAGCTGGCACATCATCTCGCTCAACAGCAACATCGACGCCGTGTTCGGCTCCGATCAAGAAAAGTGGCTGCGCGCGGACCTCACCAGCCACCGCGATATGCGCTGCACCTTGGCCTACTGGCACCATCCGCTGTTCTCCAGCTCCTCGGTCCATGGCAACGACCCCAAGATGGCAGATCTCTTTCGCACCCTTGCGGAGTTTGGGGCCGACATCGTGCTGTCCGGTCACGATCACGGCTATGAGCGCTTTGCTCCCCAAGCGTTCGACGCAGCCCCTGACCCCCGTCACGGCATCCGTTCGTTCGTAGTCGGCACGGGCGGAGCCAGCCCCTACGCCTTCGCCGCGCCGCAGCCAAACAGTGAAGTCCGCATCGAAAACACCTTTGGCGTGATTCGCTTTGCGCTGCGCGACGGCTCATATGAGTGGGAGTTTGTGCCCGATACCTCCACCGGACGCTGGGACGGCGGCCAGGCGCTGTGTAACGACTGACCGACCATCGCGTGAGCGCGGCTTATGGCGGGGCAATGTTCTTGAGGATCTTCACCGTCTCGATGCCTGCCCCGCGCGGATCGTACGCCGTATCGGCAATGCCCGAGATCACCCGCGTGATGTTGTGATCGACCGTGCCGGGCTTCGACCAGACGCTCGCTGCCGGGGCGGTGATGTAGGCCGAAAACGTGTGATGCCCCGATCCCGGACGCTCCCCGATGAGGTGAATGATGCCGAGCGTAGCCGCCGGATTGCTCCGACCCGCATAGAGCAGCTCACCCAGGTGATAGCCAGCCCGCACCCGCCCGCTGCGGATGAGCGCGTTGTCGGGCGACACCTTGTAGCCCTGGCTCGTTAGCTCGCTGCGCAGCGACTCCAGATACGGCTGAAGGTGGTTCATGTCCGACAGCGCTGGTGAGCACAGGCCGTCCGAGATCACGATCTGCACGTTGTACTTTTCCCCGTGCCGCATCCGCATCGCGCTGACCGCGCTCATCGAGCCTTCGTCCAGCGTCTCCCCGCTCACCGGATGCCACACGTAGTCCTTGCGGTCTGCCGACCGGGTCCGCAGCGGCTCGACCATCGGGACCGAAGCCACAAAGCCTTCGCCAAACTCCGTCCAGATGGCCTTGCGAGAGTCTTCGTACAGCGCGCGAATCTCGGCATCCAGCTTCGCTTCCAGGTTCCAGGGCGCTTTGCCGTAGCCCTGGGCCAGCCACACCCCGCGCTCCCGCACCTCTTTCATCTTCTGGTCCGCTTCGGCGTAGATCACCGCCTCGGTGCGCTTGTCGCCCTTGCGGCGCAGGTACTGCAAGTACACCCAGCGCGGGTCGCCGAACTTGTCGGTCGGCTTGCCGCTGCCATCGATCACCCCGAGCTGCTGAAAGAACGTCCACATCCGGTCATCGACCTTGAGCCCGAACTTGTCCCGGATGCGAACATGGTCCTGAAATGCCGTCGTCAGATAGCCCAGCATTGGGTCATTCTTGGTCGGCAGCCCCATCAGGTACGCCGGGTTCGCGGGCATGATCTGGTCCAGACAGTAGTCCAGGTCATCCAGCGATACGTCCATGTGCAGCGTCGAGCAGACATCCAGCCCAATCGTCAGCCCGTGCAGCTTGCCCATCACGATGTCTTCCAGGCAGCAGCGGACGAGCTGATCGCGGAAGCGGAACACCTCCGGTCCGATAAAGCCCGCGACATCGTTGACGTGAACCCACGGGGCCACCGGCTTTCCGGCTTTGCGCTGCGCATCGGCGACGCGCTGGCTGAGCGCACGGGCAAAGCCATACTTGCGCGACTCTAGGAGCACCATATCGACGCCGAAGTCCTGGCCGTTGGTGAAGTCCGCGCCCTGGCCGGTCTCAAAGTACAGGCCCCACTTGCCGGTGCGCTCGGCTGCGTACTTCAGCATCTTGTCCACCGAGACATCGAAGGTGCCATTGGCGCCGTCCGTGCCCGCGATGCTCTGGAACCAGATGCCGGTGCGATCGGGGTAGTTGCGCTCGACCTCTGCTTGCACGTCGATGTGCGCAAGGACGCAGTGCGGCAGCACATCAAGCAGCCCAAACGTCTCCAGCAGGTCATAGAGCATGCGCTCGATGCTGGCGACCGACTCCACCTCGGATGACACCGGGTTACAGCCCAGCACCACATCGCCGACTGCATACGAGAACCCGTCAAACACCTGCCACTTGATGTCGTCTGTGTTGTCGGTGGGCGAGTTGGGCTGAATCCGTGCGCCCAGGTAGCCGCGACTGCCGACCTTGCTGCCGGGCAGTGGGTTCCAGATCCGCTGCGACAGCGCAATCAGCTCTGCATTGCTGAGCAGCTTGACCAGGCAGCCGATCACATCGCTGTGCAGGCCGACCATCACCTGGCGGATGTAGTCCTCTTGCGCGCCCAGCAGGTACGCCTTTAGAAATCCCAGCGTCCAGCCCGCGCTGATTCGCTGGGCGACAGGGTCGGTGGTCTGGCTGATCAGGGTGCCTTGCTGATCGGCCAGCAGCGGGCGGGCGGTCAGGTCGCCGATCTTGGTGTTGGCCAGCAGGTGTCGCGCATTGCGTCGCGAGTTCTCATCCGCTGCCGCCACTCCAATCGCTTCGTCGCCCTCTTTGTACTCGTTGGCCGCTCCGAGGATCTGCCGATACAGCGTCTCATCGAAGCGTCCCACCGTCCGGGCCATGTACCCAAAGACATCTTCTTCCGGGTTTACGCTGGGGATCAGCACACCGGGAGGCGGGTTTTCGGACTTGCTACAGGCGGGGAGGGTGGCCGCTGCGGCACCACCTAGCATGGCAGCCAGGAACGAACGGCGGCGAAGACTGAACCAAGACGCGCTCTTCATCGGAGACTCCTTGCGGTCAGATGTTGGGCAATTATCCCAACATTGAACGATCCCCCAATGCTTTTTCCTGCAAAGTGTTTGGTTACCCGGCTGACCCTTCGCCTAGTCTCCGAGCGTGCTCAGGCTGCGGATGCTTCGCAGCCACTCCATCACGGCGCGCACTTTCGGCAGCCGCTGCTTGCTGTGATGCACCACCAGCCAGAAGTCTCGGCTGGGGATCGGCCCCATGTGCGCGGCTCCGACTTGGCTGGGCAGCACCTCAACCAGGCCCGCCATCCGCCCGGCCAGTCCTTGCGGTAGCACCGCGACCCCCAGACCTTGCGTGACCGCCAGGGCCAGCGACTCGATGTCTTCCAGCAGCAGCCGGGCCGGACGTGGCGCAAAGGCTCTCTGCGCATAGCGCTGCTCGGGAATCTGCCCGAGCGTACCGCACAGACCCAGCCAAGGCACCGCCGGATGCAGCGGCAGCTCCGGCGCGACATAGAGCCCGAACGACTCACTGTGGAGCTTTTGCCCAATCAGCTCGCCGCGCTCGGGTCGGAACATCCGCAGCGCCAGGTCCGCTTCCCCGGCAGCCAGGCTGCTGGTTCGGTTGTCGGCCAAGATGCGCAGCCGCAGGCCCGGATAGGCCGCATAGAACGACGGCAGCTCTGGGGCCAGCACCCAGCGCAGCAGCTCGCCCACGGTCGTCAGCGTCACGTCCCCATGAAGCTGCGGGGCATCCTCTAGGGCGGATGTCACCCCCAGCGCCGCATCGACCATTGGGCGTACCGCCCGGAGCAGCGCTTCGCCCTTGTCGGTCAGGCGCACCGGGGTCTGGCGCAGCAAAAGCGGCGATCCCGCCAGCTCTTCCAGCTTGCCAAGCTGCCGACTGACCGTGGACTGGCTGACTTCCAAGGCGCGGGCCGCAGCCGTCAGGCTACCCAGGCGTGCCACCGATTCAAACGTCCGAAGCAAGTCCCACTGCATGGCCAGATCATCATGCAAAAACGGATGCCAGCTGTGCAGCGTTGCGCGTTGTCATCCGTTTTCGCTGCCGTTATTCAGGGATCAGCCACCCCAGACAGGCAGGAGTCGTTCATGCAGGTCCATCACATCCGCAGCGCCACCCTGATTCTTTCCATCGGTCCCCACCACTTGCTGGTTGATCCCATGCTGTCCCCGCCGGGCGCGATGCCAGGCTTTAAGCTGTTTGGCGGCGGACGGCGGAACAATCCCCTTGTGCCACTACCGGAAGGTACGACTGCGCTGCTCGACAAGGTGACGGGCGTGCTCATCACCCATGAGCACCCAGACCACCTGGACGCCCCCGGCCTCGCCTGGATCAAAGAGCGCAAGCTGCCGGTGTGGGCCAGCCCCGCCGATGTCCCGAGCCTGCAACAAAAGGGGCTCTCCGCCAGCGAGCTACGCTCCGGCGTACTCGGTCTTTCGGTCGAGCACATTCCGTCGCGTCACGGACCGGGACTCGTCGGCTGGCTGATGGGCCCGGTGGCGGGCTTTTACCTGTCCTATCCCGGTGAGCCGAGCGTCTACCTGACCTCGGACGCGGTGCTGTGTGACAGCGTGCTGGACGCCTTGGCGCGGCTGCGGCCCGAGCTGGTCATTGCACCCGCTGGGGCCGCGAGCTTTGGTGTCGGTCCCAGCATCTTGTTCTCTGTGGATGAGCTGATGACCCTGATTCGCAAGGCCCCGCATGCGGTCCTGCTCAATCACCTGGAAGCGCTCGACCACTGCCCGACCACCCGTCACGCGCTGCGCGAGCGGCTGGTTGCCGAAGGGCTCAGCAGCAAGGTCTTTGTCCCCGAAGATGGCGAGACGCTGTCGTTTGCCCACAAGCCGGACGCGCTGTACGTCAAGCCCGGCCCAGGGCCTGGATCGGTGCCGCGCTTTCAAAAATGGGTCGCGTCACGCATCGGCTGACCGCTTCCCCCGCCCAGCGCCCCACCATCCCCCGGTCTGCCAGGGTCTTGACCCAAGGCAAACAGCTTGACGACCAGTTTGTGCAGGGTCTTGACCCAGGGCAGATAGCCTGACGACCAGTTGGCGAATGGTGCCGACCCAGGGCAAAGTGCCCGGCGACCAGTTGGCGAATGGTGCCGACCCAGGACAAAGTGCCCGGCGACCAGCTGGCGGATGGTGCCGACCCAGGGCAAAGTGCCCGGCGACCAGTTGGCGAATGGTGCCGACCCAGGGCAAAGTGCCCGGCGACCCGTTCGCGCAAGGCTTCGACCCTGGCGCGCCTCTGTCTGGGCGGGCGCTTGCTGGCTTGGGGGCTGTCTCCACAGGTTTTGCACAAGTTGTCCTTGGCCTTTCCTTACTGCTGCCGCAGGCGCTCAAAAGTCGCTCGCTAGGCTCTTTGTCATCACGGCGGGAGAAACCCGCCTGATCAAGGAGACAGACATGAAACGACTGCTTGCTCTGCTGCTGCTCCCGTCCCGCTACCACTTTGTCGGGAGCCTGCTCATCGTCCTGCTGGTCAGCTCGACCATCTCGAACCAGATGTTCGACCGTCGCAACTTCGCCAGCAGTGAGCTGTACAGCGATGTCATGGACCGCTGGGGGGCTCCGATTGTGCAGCCGGGCCCCTCTGTGCGCTTTGTGCCAAGCGGCGCGGTGTTCAACAGCCTGACCGCGCTGCCGCTTCAGTCCCAGGAAGTGACCGTGGACGCCGCGATGAACTATCGCAAGCGGGGCCTGGTCTACTTTTCGGGGTTCGACTTCACCTTCCAAGGCGACTACACCGCCGAAAACGACCAGGGACGCGACATCGACATCGCCTTTGTCTTTCCGATCAACATGGAAAAGAACAAGGTGCTGCTGTCCAACCTGGTCTTCACGGTGGACGGCCAGCCCAAGAAGGCCGAGCTAGACAACGGCACCGACCGGCTGCTGTGGACCGGCAGGCTCAAGGCCGGGGCCAAGGTGGCGTTCCGGGTGGCGTTCCGGGGTCGCGGCCTGGACGCGTTTACCTACAGCCTGGATCCGGCATCCCCGGTTCGGAACCTGCGCCTGGCCATGCACATCAGCGGCGGTGCCAACTTCGACTACGCCGATGGGGTCGTGCCTGCCAGCGAAAGCAGAACCCAAGGTGAGGAGGTCTTTTTGACCTGGAACTATCAGTCCCTTCAGTCGGGCATTCCGGTCGGCGTGATCCTTCCGTCTGAAAAGTCCTACGACAACCTGATTGCGACCATGGTTCGCCGCTGCTGGGCACCGTTTCTGCTGTTCTTCGCGGGTCTGACCGCGCTGTGCATCTACTACCGCCGTCCGCTGCGCATCTACGAGAGCTACCTGATTGCCGCCAGCTACGGACTGTTCTTTGTCCTGCTTGGCTACTTTGCCGCCTTCATGAGCTTCTATGCGGCGTGGGGGCTGTCGCTCGGGATCTCGGGCGGACTGCTGCTCTTCTATCTGCGCTGGGTGCTGTCCCCGTCGGCAGCCCGCTATGTCCTGGGTCTGATTGTGTCGTCCCTGTGTGTCCCGACCGCTGCGGTGTTTTTGCAGGGCTACACCGGGCTTATCTACACGCTGGAGATCCTGGCGCTGCTGACCACCCTGATGGTCCTGACCACCCGTCCCTCGGTTCGAGAGCTGATTGACAGCATGCTTGCCCCGGCGTCCGTGGAAGGAGAGTCCCATGCTGCGTAACAACCTGAGTCGTCGCCTCTTTGCTTGGCTGTGTGGTGCGCTGCTGCTTGGCAGTGTGGCAGTGGGAACGGCACAGGCCGATGGCGGACTGCCTGCCTCTGCCGGTTCGCCCAGTGCCACCCTGCCGCTGAGCGAGGTGCTGCGCCTGTACAAAGAAAACCAGGCCAAGGCCCAGACCCAAGAAACCAAGCCGCCGCTCACCGCAAGCGTCGGCAAGCTAGAGCTGTCGGGGCGTCTTTTGGAAAACGCCATCGATGTCTCTGCACACGTCGAGCTGTCCGTGCTGGATGCGCAAGGCTGGGTCACGGTGCGACTGCTGCGAAAAGACGCCGCGATCCGCATCACCAAGCTGCCGACCGTGCCAAACGGGGTGCTGGCCGTGGTCGATGGGATGCTGTCGTTTATGACGGACAAGCCGGGCGCGTACTCGTTTGACTTCGGCTTCCTTGCGACTGCGCAGGTGAAGGGCTCGCGTCGTAGCGCCGAGGTGGTCTATCCGGCGGCGGCGCTGGCCCAGCTCAAGCTTCGCTTTGATGAAAACCTGTTTGCACTGGGAAACACCGATCGCAGCGAAGACGGAGACGGCTACACCCTGTATCCACAGTCGAACCGCTTCGAGATCGTGTGGGATCGCAATCCGAAAGCCGCAGCGGTGACCCGGCAGGCAGCGGCGCGACCGCCGATTGAGCCGGTGGTGACGACCGCCAATGCCTCGGTGGTGTCTACGCTGGAAGGCCGCCGCATCATCCGGGTGCGGTATGCCCTTCAGTTTGAAGGGGCGCGGACCATCGACTTTACGCTGCCCCCTCGGCAGAGCCTGGACAAGGTGTTCGTCAATGGCGCAAGCGTGCCGTTCCACGTCAAGGGCAGCACCTTGTCTTTGCCAGTGACCCCGGCGCGGGCAGGCGATGAGTCGGCACGGGTCGAGTTGGTCCTGTCGGAGATGCAAGGCGGCTATGCACTGTCGGGGCGACTGGACTACAGCTTCCCGGCGGTGTCGTGGAACGTAAACGACCTGTTTGTGACGCTGAGCCTGCCCCAGGTGTTTAACTACCAGTGGGAAGGCGGCAGCTTGGCTACGGTCGATTCCGGCTCGGAGGTGGAGTTTACCCAGCGCATTCCGACGCCGGGCAAGAGCATTCACCTGCATCAGCAGCTCCTGTCGAGCGCGGCCACGGTGCGGGTGGCCTATACCGTGGACCTGACTGGGAATTATTACCGAGGGGGGGCCGAGCAGCCGACCCCAGCGGTCCCAATCTCGCAGTAGCCAGCGGCTAGTTGACGATGGGATCTTTGCGGAAGGCTGGGACTGCCGACAGTCCCGCCACGCCAGAGACAGCCAGCAGAGAGTGCGAAAACGCCATCAGCAGCAGGGGGGAGGGGACGCCGTGATCGTCAAACAGGGTCAGCTCAAACGCGAGGGCTTCCGGCGGCAGGTCTTGGGTTCGGGCTTCATCAAGGCGCAGATCCCAGCCGACGGGCGGGTCCAGCTTGGCAAGCTGACACAGCGCCGCCGCGAAGGTCTTGAGGGACAGCGGATCATCAAACGTCAGCCCAATCACCGCGCAGTCGTCTCCGCGCTCGGGATGTCCTTGGCATGCAGCCATCGCCATCACACCGGGGAACTGATGCACCACTTCCACCAGCGGCAAGATGCCATCGTCGATCTCGGGGTCGCTGCCAAACGCTTCCCGCTCGGCGCTCAGCCAGTTGGCGGAGTAGAAGGTGCTGACCAGCTTTTCCGAGTCTGTCGGGGTCGCCTTGTTGCCCCAGGTCAGGTAGGTGGTTCCGTCTTCTCGCTGCCACACTTCCCAGCGCCGCAGCTTCTCTGTGTCACTTTTGATCATCACAAGTCCCAAGGTTCTACACCGTTTGGGCGGCGAGCCCAAGGGGCATCATGGCGTGCGCAGGACAGTCTGCTGCGTCCGCAATTGTCGCCAAGGGTTACGGCTGCGCACGGTAAGGTAAGCCCATGAGCCGAATCCTGGTGGTCGATGACGATGGGCACATCCGCGACGTGATGCGCTTTACCCTCCAGCAGGGCGGCTTTCAGGTGGTCGAGGCCAAAGACGGTGCGGAAGCGCTGGCGCAGTTTGATGCGGGCGGGATCGATCTGGTCGTGCTCGACATCGTGATGCCAGAGTCGGACGGCCTAGAGGTCTGTCGCAAGATCCGCGCAAAGAGCCGACTGCCAATCATCTTTGTGTCGAGCCGGGATGAAGAGCTGGATCGGGTGCTGGGGCTGGAGCTGGGGGCAGACGACTACCTGGTGAAGCCGTTTAGTCCCCGCGAGCTGCTCGCCCGCGTCAAAGCGGTCCTGCGGCGACTGTCCCCAGAGCCTGCGGCAGCGGACAAAGGTGCTATCTGCCGCCGTGGCGCACTGGAGATGGACTTGCATCGGCACCGCTGCACCTGGGTCGGCCAGGAAGTGGTGCTAACCGTCACCGAGTTTGCGCTGCTTCAGTCGCTGCTGCTGTCGCCGGGGCGGGTCTTTTCGCGCAGCGAGCTGGTGGATCGCGCCTACGGACATGGGCACGTCATCACCGAGCGGACGGTGGACAGCCACATCCGGCGGATTCGTCAGAAGCTCAGCGCGCTGTCGGCGGACCCGATCGAGACGGTCTACGGCCTGGGCTACCGACTGAAGGAGTCGCTGTGACGGTTCGCGGTCGCGGGCTGCGCATTCACCTGCTGCTGCTTGGGGCCAATGCCTTTGTGCTGCTCGTGCCGCTGCTCGCGGTGGTGGCGCTGCGGGTCTACGAAAACTATCTGGTGCGGCAGACGGAGCGGCAGCTCATCGCGCAGTCGATCGCGGTGGGTGAGATGTGGCGGGAGCTGTGGCTGCTGGAGCGCGGCATCGATCCCCAGGTGGCGACCCCGCCGTTTCGTCAGCCGGGCAAAGAGAGCGCTGCGTTTATCCCGATCGAGCCGACCAGCAACCTGCGCAACGGGGTGCTGCCGCCTCAACCGGAGCTGTTGCGGGTGGCGGAAGTGGTCGATACGCCGGAGCGGAGGGCCGGACAGAAGCTGTCGGCGATGCTCCAGCGGATGCAGGTCTACAACCTGAGCGCGGTGCGGGTGCTGGATGGGCAGGGCTGTGTGGTCGCGACCACGCGCAGTGAAGCCAGCCTGTGCATGGACAGCCTGCCAGAGGTGGCACGGGCACTGTCCGGGCGCTATGCCTCGGTGCTGCGCGAGCGAGTCAGCGATGAGCCCCTGCCGCCCCTGTCCGATGTGCGCAGTCGCGGCTCGGTGCGGCTGTTTACGGCGCTGCCGATCTTTTCCGATGGGCAGGTGGTGGCCGTGGTGCGGGCGTCGCGGACCAGCTTGGATGCGCGCACGTCGCTGTGGCACAACCGGCGGGGCCTGCTTCTGGGGCTTTCGGCAACGCTGCTGGCGGCGTTCGCGGTCAGCTTTGTGTTCGCCGCGCTGATCGTGAGGCCGCTGCGGGCCATCACACGCGCAGCGCAGCTGATCGCGCAGGGTGGATCGGCTGCGGCGCTGCCAGACAGGCCGTGGACACCCAGTGAGATCCAGACGCTGTGGGCGGCGCTGGATGTCATGACCCGCAAGCTACGCGAGCGGGCCGACTACATTGCTGAGCTGGCCGCCAACGTCAGCCATGAGCTCAAGACGCCGATCACTGCGATCCGGGGGGCCGCCGAGCTGCTGCGCGATCAGTGGGAAGGCATGACCAGCGAGCAGCGCCAGAAGTTCGCCGACAACATTGACGCGGACGCGGCTCGGATGCAGCGGCTGGTGATGCGGCTGCTTCAGCTGGCCCAGATCGAAAACGCGCCCGAGCCCACCGAGTCGGTATCGGTGGTCGAGTTCTTTTCAGCGCTACAGGATCGCTATCCGGGGGCCGAGTTTGTGCTTGCTGATCCGCCGCCTCGGATTGTGATCAGCGTCGATCACCTGCGGTCTGCGGTGGTGAACCTGCTGGAAAATGCGCTGCGCCATGGCGAAGGCCAGCCGGTGCAGGTGCGGGTGCAGAGGGACCGTGACCGGCTGCGGATCGACGTGCAGGATCACGGGCCGGGCATCAGCGCCGCCAACCAAGCCAGGCTGTTTCAGCGCTTTTTTACCACCCAGCGAGACAGTGGCGGGACGGGCCTGGGGCTGGCGATCGTGCGTGCGGTGGCAGAACGGTCCGGCGGCGAAGTGCGCTTTGTGACCGGACCAGGCGGGACGACCTTTACTCTGTGGCTTGGCTGCCGCTGCTAACCCGGACTGGCAGGTTGGCGATGTCGCGGAAGACTGGATGGGTGCCGTACTCGGGCTCTCCGGCCAGCTCGATGTGGGGATAGCGGGTCAGGAACATCTGGAGCGCGATGTCGGCTTCCATGCGGGCCAGCGAGGCCCCCACGCAGAAGTGTGGTCCGAACCCAAACCAGGGGCTTGAGTTGGTGCGGCGACGGATGTCAAACACATCGCCGTCGGGCAGAAACTCGGGATCGCGGAAGGCCGACAGCATGTTCAAAAACACCGGCTGGCCGCGATGAATCTGCACGCCTTCGTAGACAAAGCTCTCTGTGGCAAAGCGGGGCAGTCCGGGGCCTCGGCCAAAGGAGTTGTAGCGCAGCGTTTCATCAAAGGTCTGGCGCGCAAGCTGGGGATCGCTGCGCACCAGAGCGAGCTGGTCGGGGTGACGCAGCAGCTCCATGACCGCATAGGTGGTCAGGTGGACCGTGGTGTCCGATCCGCCGGTAAGCAGCGCTGCGATGAGCGAGATCAGCTCGGTATCACTGAGCTTTTCTTCGTTGTCACAGGCCGCAATGAGCTGGCTAAATAGGTCGCCTTCGATGGGATGGACCCGGCGGTCGGCGATGCACTCCTTCACCAGGGCCAGTCCGCGCGAGATCGCGGGCTGATACGACACAAACTGCTCCTGCGGCAGACCCGGAATGACCGTGGCGATGAGGGCGTCGGCCAGGGCCAAGAATGCGGACTCACTGCCGCTTGGGATGTTGAGCATCGCGGCGATGACCCGCACCGGGTACTTCTGGGCGACATCTTTGAAGAAGTTGATGACGCCCTCTTTGGGCAGCTCATCGAGCACCGAGGCGATGACCTGGGCGACGCGCTCGCGGTGGCTTTCGATGGCACGCGGTCCGAACAGCGGGTTGACCAGGCGTCGGATGCGCGCATGCGAGCTGCTATCGACCACAAACAGGTCGTTTTCTCGCAGGGACACAAAGTCGGGGAAGGCAGCGCGCAGCTCGGGGGGAAAGCCTGCGCCGAGCGTGGGGTCATGACCCAGGCGTGGCTCTCGGTACAGCGCCATCATGTCGCGATAGCGGAAGAAGATGAAGCCCTGGACCGGCGCGTAGTAGTAGATCGGCTGCTCTTGCCGAAAGCGCTTGAGCGTGGGGAACGGATCGCGGTTAAACGCGGGATCGTAGGGATTGAACACCAAGGGAGCGGCTGTTTGTTCGTGCATAGCCGGACATCATAGCCGAGCCTTTGGTCGGTGAGTCTGCCGTCGCCAAGTGGTCAAGAACACTACGTTTCCGGCAGATGACTTAGAACACCTGGCAAATCCGCTGGCGGATTTTGGGCGCTGCCCCTAGTGTCGCAGCAGCTTGCGGGTGACAAGTGGAATGCCGACCAGCGCAAGGAGCGCGGCGAAGGCCAGCAGGGCGCGCCACGGCAGCGTGGGCTCTGGCGGGGCGAGCGGCCTTTGGGCAAAGCGCACCGTCACCGATCGGTCGGACAAAAGCGAGCGTGGCGGCCCAAACTGGCGAAACAGGGTCGGCACCTGGTTGGGCTGGGCTTGCTTGGGCTCTTGCGTGGCGACCGCACTGCCGCTGTAGGTCTGCTCAAGCAGGATGTCCGGGCTGTCTTCAATGCGCAGCTCGACTTCGCCAACGGGCGGCAGGTCGGCTCGGTCTTCGTAGCGAAGCTGGTGCGCCTTGCCGTCGCTTGGCCAGGTGGCTTGGGCGGACAGCTCGACCGCAAACGAGGTCGCCGGGGCAGCCGGTGGCTTGGGCGGGCTGTGGGCCGGTTGAAGCGCAAGGGGCAGCGGCTGGCCATCGAGCGAGATCACCAGGTCTTTTTCGACCGCGCGGCGTAGCTCTGCATGGATCGCTTGCAGCTCTGGCGGGGAGAGCTGGCCGTCACCATCGCGGTCGGCCTGCTTGTGAAGCTGCGCCGCCGGGACTTCCCCCACCATCAGGGAATAGTCAAGCAGGAGCCTGCCGGGCAAGAGCACCAGCCGACCGTAGCGATTGATGGTGGACAGGGCGAACTGCGGATGCGCGGCCACGCTCGGTCCCCAAAGAAGCAGCAGCAGGGCAATCGGCCAGTGGGGGCGCATGTCTGGCTCGTAGCATGCTTTGCGCGGCCTCGGCAACCGCACGGGCAGACTACAGCCCTGGTTGGGATTGGGGCTTGCACCGGGTGCGTGGTTTGGCAAACGATGCGCAGCCATGAGTCGGCGTGCCGATGCTCCGGGTCGTTTTCCACTCGCCGCGCCACTTGTGTGGTTGCTAAGAGAGCCACTGGTCCACTTTGCACTGCTGGGGAGCCTGCTGTCGGGGGCGTGGCTGCTGTGGCGGCCTGCGCCGGTCGAGCGGGTGGTGATTCCCAAGGAGCTGGTGGCGGCGCGTCAGGCCGAGCTAGCGCGCCGAGATGGTCATCCCCCAAGCGAGTCGCTGCTGCGCGTGGCGCTTGGTGAGGACATCGATGGGGAAGTGCTGTTTCGCGAAGCGGTGAGACGGCGACTGGGCGAAGGCGACATCATCGTGCGGCGGCGGCTGATCCAGAAGATGGAGTATCTGGCCGAGGCGCTCCAGCCGCGACAAGTCCCGACTGAGGCCGAGCTGCGGGCCCAGCTTGAGCGTGCGCGGACCCGCTACGAGCTGCCGAGCCGGATTGCCTTGCGTCAGGTCTTTGTCAGCCGTGAGCGGCACCCGAACGATCTGCAAGCGGCGGCGCTGTCGCTGCGGACCGCGCTTGGGCAGCAGGCGGAAGGGGCCTTGGTGGGGGCGGCGCAGACGCTGGGGGATCCTCATCCGCTTGGGACCGAGTTGCCGCTACACAGTGAGGAGGAGCTTGCGCGGATCTTTTCTACGGAGCTTGCGGCGGCGGCGTTTCGGCTGGCTGATGGGCAGTGGTCCGCGCCGCTTGCGTCTGCGCACGGGCTGCATCTGGTCCAGGTCGCGGCGCGGCAGGCGGGGCAGCTTCCGCCGTTTGAGCAGCTCCGGGAGCGGCTGCGGCTGGATGTCGAGGAGTCTCAGAAGTCGCTGCGGCGTCGGCAAGCCCTGGACGCGCTGCGGCAGCGCTACCAAGTCGTCATCGAGAGGCCGACGCAATGAGCCTGTGGCGGCTGCTTGGGGTGCTGTGGCTGCTTCTCGGCCTTGGCGGGATGGCGCGCGCGCATACCTTTGCTCCGACTGTGATCACCTTGCAGGAGGTTCAGCCCGGACGCTTTGTCCTAGAGCAAGTGCCGCCGCCCGGTGTACCGCTCTCGGAGTCTTCGCGGCTTCACTATCCGGCGCACTGTCAGCTTCAGCTTGCGCCCAGCACGGAGTCTGAGCGGGCTACGGGCATCCTGAGCTGCGGAGAAGTCGGCCTGCGTGGGCAGCGGCTCGCACTGTGGAATGGGCCGCTGGGCGAAGCGGTGGTGTCGATTCAGTTTCTGGACGGCGAGTCGCTGAGCGTGCTGCTGCGCAGTGAGCCGCTGGACATCCCGGCGCGGGACGTGGGAAAGGCGGTGCCGGTGAGCGAGACGGTCACGCGCTTTGTTCGGCTGGGGATTTGGCACATCGTGACGGGCATCGACCACTTGCTGCTGCTCGCCGGGCTGCTGCTGCTGGTGCGATCGGTGCGTGGGCTTGTGGGGACGGTGTCGGCCTTTACGGTGGGGCATAGCGTGACGCTGGTGTTGGCGACGCTCGGTTGGGTGCAGCCGCCCGCGCAGCTGGTCGAGGCGCTCATCGCGCTGAGCGTGTTGTGCCTGGCGCGGGAAGTGGTCGGCTCGGCCAGTGGATCGCCCGAGTCGTCGCGCCGACTGAGCCATCCGGCGCTGCTCGCGGTGCTGTTTGGGCTGCTGCATGGGCTGGGCTTTGCTTCGGCGCTGCGCGAAGTGGGCCTGCCTGCGGGGCAGCTTCCGCTGTCGCTTTTGGCGTTCAACCTGGGGGTCGAGCTGGGGCAGCTTGGGTGTGTGCTGCTGCTTCTCGGTCCGCTGCGCTTGCTTGTGCGGGCCGGGCTGGTTCGCACGCTGGGATACGTACTTGGATCGACGGCTGCGGCGTGGACGCTTCTGCGCTCGGCTGCGCTGTTTGGGAGCTTGTAGGCCATGACGAGACGCGCCACGTTGCCAATGCTTGTGCTGCCCTGTTGCATGCTGCTGGTGTCCTGTGCGGAGCCGGAGCCAGCGCCCGTGGTGGTGTATGTCGAGCCGCGCGATCCGTGCGCTGCGCACAGCCCGCTGCGCCAGGCGTTCTTTGGGGATCTACACGTCCACACCAGCCTGTCGTTTGATGCCTATGCGTTCGACGTGCGGGTGACGCCCGAGCAGGCCTATCGCTTTGCGCAAGGGGATGAGATCGCGCTGCCGCCGCTGGATGCGATGGGGCAGGGCACGCGCAAGATCCGGCTGGGTCGGCCGCTCGACTTTGCGGCGGTGACGGATCACTCCGAGTTTCTGGGCGAAGTGCAGGCGTGCATCACACCGAGTGCGCAGGGCTATGGCTCGCTGACCTGTCAGCGCTATCGCCAGGGCGGCAACAGCGCGATCACCAACCTGGGCTTTCAGCTTGCGCTCGACAACCGGCAGCGGTTCGAGGACATCTGTCCGCCCGATGGCAGCGGCTGTGCGGAGCTGCTGTCGGCAACGTGGCAGCGGCTTCAGACGGCGGCGCAGGGAGCCTATGACAAGAGCGCAAGCTGCCGATTTACGAGCTTTGTCGCCTACGAGTACTCGGGCGCACCGGGCTTATCGACGCTGCATCGCAACGTGATCTTCCGCAATGACCGGGTGCCGCTGCCGGTGACGCACTATGAGGAACCGACCCCGCAGGGGCTGTGGCAGGCGCTCGATGCGGCGTGTCGGAATGCGCGGACAGGCTGTGACGTGCTGGCGATTCCGCACAACGCGAACGAGAGCAACGGCAAGATGTTCCGCATCGAGTATCCCGAGGGCGCGAGCCTGGAGGAGCAGCGCAAGCTGGCAGAGCTGCGGCGCAGCATGGAGCCACTGTTCGAGATCTATCAGCACAAGGGCGACTCGGAGTGTCGCAACGGTCTGTCGGGGGTGCTGGGAGCGCCCGATGAGCAGTGCGGGTTTGAAAAGACGCTGCGCAAGACGGTGCCAGACTGTGGCGAAGGGACGGGCAGCAGCGGCGTTGCGCGGACGGGCTGTGTGTCGCGCCGGGACTTCGTGCGCAATGCGCTTCTGGAAGGGCTCAAAGAGCAGCAGCGCCTGGGGGTAAACCCGCTCGAGCTGGGTCTGATTGCCAGCACCGACACCCACAACGGCAGCCCCGGCTATGTCGAGGAGTCCCGCTTTGTCGGTCATCGCGGGCTGGACGATGACACACCGGACAAGCAGCTTGGGCCAGGCGGGATCACGATTGGCGGGATGGAGTTTTCCCCCGGTGGACTGGTGGGCGTATGGGCGGAAGAGAACTCGCGACCGGCGCTGTTTGACGCGATGAAGCGGCGCGAGACGTTCGGGACAAGCGGGCCGCGCATCACGGTGCGCTTCTTTGGGGGCTTCGACCTGCCGAGCGGGCTGTGCAGCGATCCGAGCCTGGTGGAAAAGGGCTATCAGCTTGGGGTGCCGATGGGCGGGACGCTGTCTGGTCGCAGTGGTCAGCCGCCGCGCTTTGTGGTGCAGGCGTTTCGCGATCCGGGCGAACAGGGTCGAGAAGGGACGCCGCTGCAAGTGGTGCAGATCATCAAGGGAGCGCTGGTGGGTGGCGTGGCCCAGACGACGGTGTTTGACGTAGCGGGGGACCGGAAGAATGGGGCTGCGGTGGATGTCTCGACGTGCGTGCGCAGCGGGGCAGGGGCCGACAGCCTGTGCGGGACGTGGACGGACCCGACGTTCGACCCGAGCCAGCCCGCGTTCTACTACGTGCGGGTGCTGGAAAACCCAAGCTGCCGCTGGAACACGTACCTGTGTAACGCACTGCCTGCGGGGTCGCGTCCGGCGCCTTGTGGCGATCCCGAGGTGCCAAGGACCATCCAAGAGCGTGCCTGGGCGTCGCCGATCTACTACATCCCCGGTTCGTAGGCGCAGCTAGCTTACGCGCATGCCGGGGGCTTCGCGACCCGTGGTGGCCACGTATTCGCCGTAGCTGCCGTTGTAGATGTGGGGGCCTTTGGAGGTCAGCTCCAAGACGCGGGTGGCGACGGCGCGTAGGAAGGCGCGGTCGTGGGACACAAACAGCACGGTGCCTGGGTAGCTGCTGAGCGCCTTCATGAGCGCGCGCTTGGTCGCGATGTCGAGGTGGTTGGTCGGCTCATCGAGCACGAGCAGGTTGGGGGCATCAAACAGCAGCTTGGCCAGCACCAGGCGGGAGCGCTCGCCTCCCGAGAGCACGCGCACGGGCTTTTCGACATCGTCGCCATGGAAGCCAAAGGCCCCGGCGAGGTTGCGCAGGACGCCGATTCCGGTGGTCGGTGCGTGGGCTTGCAGCTCTTCAATGACGGTGGCGCTTCCGTCGAGCTGTTCCATCTGATGCTGGGCAAAGTAGCCCATGCTGACCGACGCGCCGACCGTGACTTCGCCGCTGTCTGGGGATAGGACGCCCGCCACCATCTTGAGCAGGGTGGTCTTGCCCGCGCCGTTTTCGCCCATCACGGCCCAGCGCTCCCCGCGACGGACCAGCATGCTAAGCCCTTGGTGGACCACGCGATCGCCGTAGGCCTTGCGCAGCTCGCTGACCTTGACGACATCATCGCCAGATCGCGAAGGCTTGCGGAAGTCGAACTCGCGCTCGATGAGCCTGCGGGGTGGCTCGACGCGCTCGATCTTGTCGAGCTTTTTGACGCGGCTCTGGACCTGCGCAGCCTTGGCGGCTTGGGCCCGGAAGCGCTCGATGAAGCGAATCTCTTTGGCGAGCATGGCCTGCTGGCGCTCGTACTCGGCTTCGCGACGCACGGCTTCTTGGGCGCGCATCTGCTCGTAGAAGTCGTAGTTTCCGGTGTAGCAGCGGACCTGACCGCCATCGATCTCGACGATCTTTTTGACGACGCGGTTCATCACGTCGCGATCGTGGCTGGTCATAACCACCGCACCGGGATAGGCGCGCAGAAACTCCTCAAGCCACAGGATGGACTCGATGTCGAGGTAGTTGGTCGGCTCATCGAGGAGAAGGACATCGGGCTTGAGCAGCAGGATCTTGGCGAGCGCGACGCGCATCTTCCATCCGCCCGACAGGTTGCCGACATCGGCTGCAATCTGCTCGGGGGAAATCCCCAGACCGGCCAAGATGGTGTGGGCGCGGGCCTCGACATCGTAGCCGCCTAGCTCCATGTAGCGGGATTGGACTTCGCCATAGCGAGCGATGACCGCGTCGAGATCGTCTCCGCCTTGGGCCATCTGCTCTTCGAGAAGCTTCATCTCCTCTCCGAGCTGGGCCACTTCCCCGGCACCTGCCACGGCTTCGTGAAGGACACTGCGCCCGCGCATGCCGGAGATGTCCTGGTTGAAGTAGCCCAGGGTCAGCTTGCGGGGCCGCTCGACCGTGCCTTCATCGGGTGACTCTTGACCCATGATGAGTCGGAAGATCGTGGTCTTGCCTGCACCGTTGGGCCCGACCAAGCCGACGCGCTCGCCGGGATTGATCTGAAACGATGCATCAACAAAGAGGATTTGGCCCCCATACTGCTTGGTGACGTTGGTCAGCGCGATCATGTCGGCGCGGGATGATGCCAGCAGGTAGGCGACTGTAGAGAACTTTTTGCCGATCGCTGTGGGGCAGGGACGTGCGGGAAGCAGGCGGGCGGTCGGGAATGCACGCGCAGGACGGGTCGCTAGTCGGGCGAGCGCATGTAGGCCGCGATGCGCTCAATGGCGGCTTGGCAGTGCGGGAAAAACGGCGCAAGCAGGTGCCAGTCGTGAACCATGTCTTTGGCTTCTTCGAGTGTCAGCTTCACACCCGCTGCCCTGGCACGCTCCGCAAAGCGCAGGACCTGATCGTAGAGCATCTCGGCGGTTCCAACCTGCACGAACAGCGGAGCGAGTCCCGTCAGATCGGCGTACAGCGGCGAGACGAGCGGATCCTTTCCATCGAGCGCATCGGGGAGGTAATACCTGGCCCAGACCTGCGGCTCACCGGGGGTCATCCAGTCGTAGGCGGCGTTGTGCTGGACGGAGCCTTCACTATCGAGGATATCGACCCAGGGACAGAGCAGCAGCGCGGCGCGTGGCTGGGGCAGACCGAGTGTGCGGAGCTTTTGCAGAAGCGCGAGGGTGAGCCCGCCACCTGCGGAGTCGCCTCCGACAAACAGCTTGTCGATTGCGTGTCCAGACAAGAGCAGGCCGCGATAGACAGCGAGCGCATCTTCGAGCGCAGCGGGGTGCTTGTGCTCGGGGGCAAGGCGGTAGTTGACGCCGAGGGTCTGGCCTCCGTGGGCCAGCGTCAGCCGGGCGAGCAGTCCGGCGTGGGTGTTGGTCGATCCAATGCAGTAGCCACCACCGTGCAGGTACAGCAAGGTCTGGGCATCGCTGGGCAGCTTGGTGCGGGGGCGAAACCACTCGCAGCGTACGCCAGAAGCAGTGACTGGCTGACGGGCCACCTGCTTGAGGGCGGGATCGAAGCTGGAGCTGCGATCCCAGCTTGCGCGGGCGTCGGCGAGGGACAGCTTGCTCATCTGGAGGGCGTTTCGGCGCAGCGCTTCGACACACAGCTCGAACAGGGGCGACCAGCTTGGCAGCCTGGGCCCTTTGGTCAGCCGTCCGATCGTGGTGGTCTGAAGTGCGCGCAGAAACGAAAGAAGGAGTGCGGGCGGGGGAAGCTGCATCTACAGCATCTTCCCATGGGGATCGCGAGGTCGCTAGATGCCGCGCTGGGCTGTGGCCTTGGCAACGCGCTGGATGGCCACGACAAAGGCGGCGGTGCGCAGGTCGATGCGGTGGCTCTGCGCGGTGGCGTACAGATCGGCGAAGGCGCGGCGCATGATGCGCTCTAGCTCGCTGCGGACGCGGCCTTCTTCCCAGTAGAACTGCTGGATGTTCTGCACCCACTCGAAGTAGCTGACGGTCACGCCGCCTGCGTTGGCGTAGATGTCGGGCAGGATGACGACCCCGCGCGCGTGCAGGATGTCGTCTGCTTCCGGGGTGGTGGGGCCGTTGGCTCCCTCGACGATCACCTTGCAGCGAAGGCGATGGGCATTGTCAGCGGTGATGACACCACCGAGCGCAGCGGGCACCAGGACATCGCACTCCTGAAACAGTAGATCCTCGCGGGAGATGCCGGGGGCACCCGTCCAGCCAGCCAGGACTTTTCGTTCCTTGACCCAGGCGAGTGCGGCGGGAATATGAATCCCTTCGGGGTCGTAATATGCAGCGGTGTGATCGCCGATGGCGACGACCTTGCCGCCACGCTCATGGAACAGGCGGGCGGAGTGGCTGCCGACGTTACCGAAGCCCTGCACCACGAAGGTCGAGTCCGAGATCTTCTTGTCTTGGGTGCGCAGGTACTCTTCGGTGGCGATCATGACGCCGCGTCCGGTGGCTTCATCGCGACCGAGCGAGCCGAACATATCGACGGGCTTGCCGGTGACAACGCCGGGATGGAAGCCGTGGAACTTGTTGTATTCGTCCATGAACCAGGCCATGACCTGGGCGTTGGTGTTCACGTCCGGCGCGGGGATGTCCACGTTGTCGCCGATGACAAGGTGGATGCCCTGGACAAAGCGGCGGGTCAGTCGCTCTAGCTCATCGGTGGAAAGCTGCGCGGGATCGACGCAGATGCCGCCCTTGGCACCACCAAACGGAATGCCGACCACGGCGGTCTTCCAGGTCATCAGCGAGGCGAGTGCGCGCACCTCGTCGATATCGACTTCGGGGCTGTAGCGCAGACCGCCTTTGAAGGGACCGCGCGCGTTGTCGTGTTGGACGCGGTAGCCGACGAAGGTGCGGACGCGACCGTCATCCATGCGGATGGTACACTCGACGCGGAGCTCACGAAAAGGGGTCATGAGCTGCTCGGCGGTGTCAGCACCGAGGGAGAGGACTTGGGCGGCTTTGGTGAAGTATCGGTTGACGTTGGAAAATGCGTTCGACATCGAAAGCTCCAGCTGTGGGGCTGATGGGTGATCCTTGCGGGGTCGTGGGCCTCGGTTGTCCGTAGGGACATGACCCCAAAGAGGAGGCCATCTTACTATGGCGGGCCGTCGCATGACCGAGAATTTCTCGACGACGCACTGCGTCGGAGCCGACGCTGGGGTCTTTCCCCCGGTTTCTTGGGGTTCGCTACAGGCTGGCGCAGGGAATTGACGCTGTGTGACACCTGGGCGCGTCAAAGGCAGGCTGCGCGTTGGGGCCTGCGCTGGGCTGGATCGGACAGCTCGCTAGGGGCTGGCGGCGCTGAGGGGACAGGAGGCAAGGATGGCTTGGGCGCGTCCGTTCTGTGGGCTGAGCTGAAGCACCTGAACAAGCAGGGAGCGCGCTTCGGTACACAGCGAGAGCTTGGCGGCGCGATCGGCTTCAGCCAGCAGGGAATCGAGAAATGGTTCGAGCACGGTCTGAATCTTGACCAGCGCTTGGGCGCGCAGCGGCGATCCGGCGGTGATCTCTTCGGCGAGTGCGGTGGCGGCGGCGTAGTTGCGGCGTGAGATGGCTTGCTCGATCATTTCCAAGCGGAACCGATCAAGCTGAGCTTCCTCTGCGCGCTTGCGTCGGGCCATAAGCTGTGGGTCACCGGGACTGCCGCGCAGCGCTTCATCGCACAGGATGAGGGCAGTGGCCGGGTCGTTTGCCACCAAGGCTTTGTCGATCTCGGCGAGCTGGCCTGTCGCGGTGGTTGCCCGCAGAAGCAGCAAGGGGGCTTTGCTGGTCGCGCCTCGGGCGGAAGGCTGCATGGTCAGGCGAGCGAGTAGCTGCGAGCCGATGCTTCCCACGGCGGCTCCGGCCAGCGCGACCGCGATCACCAGGCTGCCGGTGCGGAGCCACGAGCGCTCCCTGCTCCCAATGGTTTCGATCCGCATGGTGCCGCTTGTACGGGTCGCTTTGCGCGGGCTGCGGCTTTCTGCCATGGCCCCTTAGCGTATCACGTTACGGATGGGCTTGGTCGTCGCGCAGCGGTAGACAAGGATGGGTCGTTCACATAGAGCAGCGCCAGGCGTGCGCGGGTGTCGTAGTGGCGCGCGGTCGCAATCGGGCCAGGTCGGCGAGCTGAGTCGAGGGCGCGAATGGTTTTTGTTGACGAAGGCTCGGCTGGCGAAGTAGATCCTCAGACTGCCTCGCGGGAGTAACTCAGTGGTAGAGTGTTAGCTTCCCAAGCTGAAAGTCGCGGGTTCAAGTCCCGTCTCCCGCTCGCGAGCCACCGGTTCTTTGGGAACGCGGTGGCTTTTTTGTATCGACAGCCGGGCTACTGGACTTCGTGGGCTCCGATGTCGGCAGCTGGTCCTTGTGGACGGATGCTGCCATCAAAGTCCGTCTGCACGGGAGTCTGCGCAACCTTGTCCACGCAGCAGTCGCGGTTCTTGGCGCTGTCTCGGACCAAGTGCAGGTCGATGCTGGATGGATCGCCGACGGAGTTTACGAAGTCGATGGCGCTCTTGTAGGTGCCGCTGGACGTTGATTTGTCATTGGTGACGACGTTGCTCAGCATGCAGCCGGTGAGCTGCTGATCGAGGCTGATGGTGCCGCTGCTGGAGCGCGCGAGGTTGTCAAAGACGATCGAGTGCTCGACAAGCAGAGAGCTGGCTCCACAGTCGATGCCGGGCGTGCCGCTGCTGGTCTGGGTGCCGTTTCCGTAGACGGTCAGAAAGCGCATGGTGCCGCTCGATCCGCCGCCGAAAGAGATGCCGGACACGGTGTTGCTCCAGATCATCAGGTTGGTGAGGGTGTACTGACTGCCGGTGAGGGAGATGCCGGTGCTCTTGTTGGCGAAGATCTGGCTGGCGTCGGCGTGGACGGTGCAGCTACTGGCGCTGAGTCCATCGCTGCCGCTGTCGTGAATGCGGACACCGGACAGGGTTAGCTCGGCGCTGGTGTCGCAGGCGATGCCGCTGGTCTTGCCGGTGCCGCCTTGCAGATCGAGGTTGCGGAGCGTCAGTGCGAGCTTGGTTCCACCGCCGCTCACACTGATGGCGTGCTCGCCGCTTTGGCCTTCGATGCGGGTCTCAGAGGGACTGCTGCCGCCGCCTGCGATGGTCAAGCTGCTGACTCCGTCGGCGGAGGTTAGCCGAAGGGCGGCGTAGGACTTGGTAGACGGAATGACGCTGATGAGGGTCTTGCCGCCTGCGGTCGCTGCGAGCACGGCATCGCGCAAGGTGCAGAAGCCATCGTCGATGGTGCCCTTGTGATCAATGCCGGTGCAGGTTCCGTTCTTGTTATCGACGTACAGGACCTCGGCGAGCGGGGCGCAGCTGCCGTCTGCGCTACAGAGCTTGCTCTGGCAGTCCACGGCGCTCTTGCAGGCGGTGCAGGCGTTGGCGCGACAGGTGGGCTTGAGCGGATCGCGACCCGTGCAGTCGCTGTTGGTGACGCATGCGACGCAAGATCCCTGGGGACCACAGCGCGGCGTCGTGGGGCGACCGTTTTTGCAGGCGATGTCGTCGGCACCCATGGTACACGGGCGGCAGGTCAGGGTGGCTGCGTCGCAGATCGGAGCGCTGTCGAGCAAGCAGTTGGCCACGGTGCGGCAGCTACTGCTCTGATCCGACGTGGCGCTGCAGGAGAGCAGCCAAGAAAAAGGCAGAAGTGCCAAGGCCAAGCCGTGCCGCGTCCGGTGTAGGTCGGAAAGACTGCTCATCGTGGGTTCCTCACAGGTTGATCTCAAGACCAGCGCTTCCGTGTGGGATACCGAGCGTGTAGCTGCCTGCTGCGGTAGGGATGGCCAGACCCTGCTGTACGCCTTGGCAAGCGGGGCTGGTTACGTCGTAGCCGCTCTGACGACACTCATCGGCCAGCTCGGGGCGAAAGCTCTGTCCGGCGTCGCTTGGAAACACCGTCCAGGTTGCCCCGACGCTCAGCAGCAGTGAGAGCCGCCGATGGAGTGCTACGCGGGCCGACAGCGAAAAGTCGAGCTTGTGTCCTTCCAAGTTGGATGGCGACACCGTGCCTGCTTCACTGCGTGGGCTCTCGTAGAGCAGCTCTTCACCCAAGGTAACCTGCTGAAAGTACTGTCTTAATCCCAATGTTACCGCGAATGAGGGGATGGCCGATAGCGGTCGTGTGTACAAGCTGGGCTGAAGCAGCCATCGCTCGACCTGAAACTCTTGGTTGGGATGGCCGGGAATGTGAAGGCGCAGCCAGCTGGTCAGCTCAAGAGCGCGCGGGCGGCGACTGTTGACGGTCTTGTCCACGCTGGGAGCGAGCGCAAAGCGAAGTCGCCCTCCGACGTAGATGATGTGCGGCATGCCCACGGTGAGTCGGGCGGCTCCGCAGCGGGGGGCGGCATCCTGATCGGTGACTTGTGCGCCGCTGCGACTGCCCGAGCAGCCGGTGCCGTCGTTCCAGCGCAGCTCAGACGGCTGTCCTTCGAGCGGAACGATGTCGCCTTGGTTGGTAAAAAGTGGGCTTGTATAAGACAGTCCGATCCACAGCCGATCGGTGAGCGCTTCGATGATGGCTCCGGCGGAGAATCCGTAGCCGAGACCGCCCACGTCCAGCTCGATGGTGCTGCGGTTTGTCCACTGCTCGCAGGGTCCGCCGCCGCAGCCCAAGGAGTCGCGTCCCTGGGCGTCGCCATCGCGTAGAAACTGCGAGGTGTTGTGGGTGTAGCCAAAGTGAAAGCTACCGCCGAGGAGCAGCCAGCTCTTGAGCTTGAGCGCGACGATGATCGATCCCCACAAGCTGTAGCTGTGGTCATAGACGGAGTGATAACGGGTGGACAGCGACTCGATGGGCTGACCGCTCGATCGGTAGTCGCTGAGATCGAGCACCGGCGTGGAAAACGTAAGCCCAAGCGTCACGGAGTCGCTGCGCAGATCCCAGGCGAGCCCGGCTTGTGCCTGCGGGTTGACCCAGCGAATTGTCGCGGGGCTGGCGGAACCGGCGCTCTGTCCCGGTCCGTATCCGGCTGGAAGGGGCGCGCTGCGCTGATACTGTCCGAGATAGCCGTACGCTCCGCCGGAAAACATGACCTGGCTGCCTGAGATGAGGCGAATCGCCGCTGGGTTATAGAACGCCGAGGACAAGTGACCATCGGTGGGCCCAGCCAAGACCAGATCATAAGGACGCAGCGCAAGGTAAGGATAGGCGAGTGCCGTCGCTGGTTGTCCCAGACCCAGCACGACACCGAATGCCAGTACAGCTCGACGCAGCGTCACCGCGCCATCGTAGTTTCTGCGTCTCTGTACAGCAAGTGTCTCGGGCACTTCGGTCCTGGGCTGAAGTCAGCGTGCAGCGCCCAATCGGTGGTCGGGAGGAAAAACGCGAGAGACGCACGTTTTTTGTTGCCAGGACAGTTCGTTATGATAGCTTCCCAATTGCCCCGTCGTTCAGCTGAAGCGTTCGCCCCCCCAAGCGCCAAGCTGCCCGCCGGGGCATTTTTTTTGCCTTGGGCTCTACTTGGTGGCTTTGCTGCGGCGGGTCGAGCGTGGGCGAGGCTGTTTGGCGTCGGGATGTCTTCGTGATGCGGCGGCATCGAGACGATCGTGTACGGCTGCGAGCAGGAGCTTTTTGTGAAGCAGCCCGAGCAGCACGTCGATCTGGGCGACACCTTGACCGATGAGGCGGAGCATCTCGTCCCGACCGAGGCCGCGCAGGGCAGGGCTGTCGAACTGCTCGACCTCGCGGACCACGAGAACGCGGAGCGCTTCAACGTAACGCTGGAGATCGCCAATGGCGAAGCCCAAGTGATCGTTATAGCCAGAGCTGCGAAGGGCGCCGACGACCTCTGCGATGCGGGCGTCTCGTTCTGCGTAGACGGTGGCACCATCGACCTTGATGGGCGTAAGCAGTCCATAACGCGTCATGTCGTGAACGTCAGAGCTGGGCAGGCCGGAGCGCTCTTGGAGACGCTGCTCGGAGATCGGTGGCTCGGCGTTGGTGGGATCGATTGCCTCATCGAGTCGCTCACGCGCTGCGAGTCGTAGCTCCAGCTCATTGAGCGTCGCCAGAGGGCCTGCTTCGGTGAGCAGCTCGGCGATCTCTCGCAGGGACAGACGCCAGCGATTGCGCAGCTCGCGGATGACTTCGAGTCGCACCATGAAGGCGTTGTCGTAGCGACCCACGGTACGGCCAGCGGTGCGCGGACGCGGCAGCAGTCCTTCGCGAATGTAGAACTTGATGGTGGCGATCGGGACGCCACTGCGCTCTGCGACCTCGGAAATGGTCCACTCCGATGGCTGATGCTCGATGGCGGAGAGCGCGGAAGCCGGTGTGTGGCTCGATCGAAGTGAAGGGCGGCGCATGTTGGCTTCGTTGGTCATGGCAGGCGCATCTTAGTGGGTGTAGGGCCGGATGATTGACAACGCGGTGCGGCAATTGGATAGTGAAGGTATCTGACTAGATAGTATCAGTATCCAGCGCGGAAGGAACGAACATGGCACAGGGACAGAACCATTATCTTGCCGACCTCCGAGAGATTCAGTTCGTGCTCTTTGAACAGTTCGGCCTCGGTGAGCTGCTGAAAAGCGCGCCGTTTGCCGGAACGTTCGATGAAAGCGGCGTGGACATGGTTCTCGATGAGGCCTATCAGTTCGCGACCACGGTTGTGGGTCCGCTGAACAGCAGTGGTGATGCGGAAGGCTGCCGGATTGAAAACGGCCAGGTGAAGACACCGGCGGGCTTTCAAGAAGCGTGGAAGCGAGCCTATGACTCGGGGCTGCGACAGGTTTCGCTGAGCCCGGAGTGGGGCGGCTCGGGGGCTCCGACGCTGCTGGGAATGGCCGTCGAGGAGCTGGTGTCGGGAGCCAACACGTCGTTTGCGATGTACCCCGGCCTGTCGATTGGCGCGGCTGAGGTCATCGAGAAGTTTGGCACGCACGATCAGAAGGCGCTGTTTCTGCCGAAGCTGTATAGCGGGCAGTGGGCGGGAACGATGTGCCTGACGGAGCCGCATGCGGGCTCTGACGTGGGATCGGCGCGGACGCGAGCGATCAAGCAGGAAGACGGCTCGTATCTCATCACGGGCACCAAGATCTTCATCTCGGCGGGCGATCACGATCTGACGGAGAACATCATTCACTTGGTGCTGGCGCGGACGGAAGGGGCTCCGGCGGGAACCAAGGGCTTGTCGCTGTTTATCGTGCCGAAGTACAGCGTCGCGGCTGATGGCTCGGTCGGTGCGTCCAATGACGTTGCGGTCGGTGGCATCGAGCACAAGATGGGCATCCGGGCTTCGGCGACGGCGGTCCTCAACTTCGGTGAAAACGGAACCTGTCGTGGTCACATGGTCGGCGGTCCGTCGAGCGAGCATCAGGGCATGAAGCAGATGTTCATCCTGATGAACTTCGCGCGCATTGGTGTCGGCATCCAGAGCTTGGCGGTGGCTTCGACGGCGTACCTTAACGCACTGCGCTATACGCGAGAGCGCAAGCAAGGCAGCTCGATCAAGAACTTCAAAGATCCGAACGCACCGCGTGTGCCGATCATCGAGCACCCAGATGTGCGTCGGATGCTGCTGGATATGAAGTCGCGGGTCGAAGGTCTGCGCTCGCTGATTGCCAAGCTGGCCAGCCACAACGATCGCGCGACGCTGGCTCAGCACGGTGGTGGCGATGGAAACGCGAGCTATCACCTGGGCCAGGTCGAGCTTCTGACCCCGCTCGTCAAGGCGTACGGTAGCGATCAATCCTTCCGCATCTGTGAGACGGCAATTCAGACGCTCGGCGGCGTTGGTTACACGGCGGACTACGGCATCGAGCAGTACTGTCGCGACGCGAAGATCTTTTCGATCTACGAGGGCACCAACCACATTCAGGCGATGGATCTGGTCGGTCGTAAGCTGGGCATGGCGGGCGGTGCGAACCTTCAAGCGTACCTATCGGATGTGACCAACTTCGTGACGGCGCACGGAGAGCATCCGACGCTGGGCGCAGAGGTGAAGCTGCTCGGAGAGACGACGACGGCGCTGCAAGGAACGACGATGCGGCTGCTATCGTGGTTCTACGGAGGCCAGCTCGATCTGGTTCCGCTCGTCGCCAACCGTTACCTGGAGATGATGGCGGAAAACACGATTGCGTGGCTGCTGCTCGATCAGGCTGTGCTGGCTGAAAAGAAGCTGACGGAGCTGTCGCAAGACCATCCCGACTACGCGTTCTATCTGGGCAAGCGTCACTCGGCGCGTTACTTCGCACGCAACGTGCTGCCGGGCGTTTCCGACAAGGCCAACATGCTGGCCCGCGAAGACAAGAGCCCGATGGAAATCCCCGACGCTGCGTTTGCGCGAATCTAACGTCTGTCTATTCGGTCAGGGTCGCGATGCCTGCGCGGCCCACTCCAATGCCAAAGACGCTGACTTCATAGCCCTCGGGTGAGAGCTTGCTTTCGATTCCCGGTCCGACGAGGACTCCGATCGCATGGCTCTGCCCTTGGGTGACTTGAAGCTGCGAGAGCACGCCCGACGGAACGCTGCCAGCGCCTTTGTTTCCGTCAAACACACACTCTACAAGTGAGCCTTGGCTGGTTCCCATGTCTTGGGTCAGCTCAATGCGGACGGTGCTTCCGACGGCGAGCGGTGTCCACGACAGCGAAAGATCCTGTCGCTTGCTAAGCACCCACATCAGATCGATGCGCGCTGGGCTGGGTGTCTTTAGCGCAAACACAGGACTCGGAATGCCAAGCGAGGTCTGCCAGGCTGGAACGTCTTTGCCGACGGCACGAATGCTGAGGTTTTGCCCGCGCTGAAAGCAGAGGGCTGCGGTGTTGCGATACTCGCTGTAGACGCCGATCTGGCTGGGACGCAGGACCACGTCTTCGCTACCGCCTTGGATCTGGATGTCTCCCGACGAAGGAACCGAAGACAGCGCGGTGCAGCGATACAGCGTACACGACCCAGCTTGGCTGCGCGTACAGACGGGACTTGGCGCGCTTGGATCGAAAAACAGCGCCATTGCCATCGACTGCTCGAAGGTATCGAGGCCGGAGGTAACCGACGCGCTTCCCACTCGAACCAGACCGAGCTTGGGCGGCTGCGCGAGATCGGGCATCGACTGTGGGCCATCTTCGACGGTGGCACAGCCAGAGACACAGAGCGAAGCAAACGTGGAGGCAAAGACAAGTCGAAGCGATGTCATGGCGCGGACCTCTTACTGAGCCTGGAACAGTCGCTGCGCTTCGTCGTAGGTCTCTCGACTGCCGATATCGAGCCAAATTCCCTCGATGCGATAGGTGAAGCAAGGCAGCTGCGGATAGAGCCACTCGACGAGACGTCCCGGCTGGTCAGGGTTTTTTCCTTCTGCCAGGTAGCGATGCAGCCAAGGCAGCACGGCTTTCGGATAGTGATAGAGCGCGATCGCAGTGACGGTGCTGATCGGCTTGGTGGGCTTTTCCTCGAAGAAGGTGATGCGGCCTTCGCTGTCGAGCCCGAGGTTGTTGTACTTGCGGATCTGCTCGAGGTCGCCGACATCGTAGACTCCGACGAGGACGCCACGCTGCTTGGCGGTGGCGACGAAGCCTTCGAGTGTGCCGGAAAACAGGTTGTCTCCGGCGACAACAATCAGATCGTCGTCGATGTTGTGGGTGCGCAGCACGTAGCCGATGTCGCCGATGGCACCGAGTCGATCTTCGTTGCTGGTGGTTCCGTCATCGACGATGTGGATGGTCTTGCCTGCGAACTGTCCACCGTGTGCATCGGACCATGCGCGGAAGTTTGGCGCGTAGCGACGATTGGTGACGACGTAGATCGCATCGATCTCAGCGCAGGCCGAAAACTTGTCGAGGACATGATCGATCATCGATCGTCCTGCGACGGGAAGTAGCGGCTTGGCCTGGTTGTCGGTGAGCGGTCTTAAGCGGGTCGCGTAACCTGCCGCAAGGACGAGCAGCTTCATAACTGAAAGCGTCGCGCGGCGGTGACAGCAGGTCAAGTGGGATGGCGGGAGAAGCGGTGCGACAGGGCGGAACGACTAACGAAGCTGCACGAGGCTGAGCACACCCACGTAGGCGTAGCCGATGAAGAACAGGAACAGAAACGGCAGCGACATCCAGTGACCGTTCTGCATCGCAAGCACGATGGCCAGCGCAAAGTACGCGGCAAAGCCGACCTCGATCGCGGGAACGATGGTCTTGTTGGCGCGGTACTTTTTGCTACGCCAGGCTTCGATCTTGGCGACGACACCGTGCTTCGGCGTGCGGACAAACTCGCCGGACTCGCGCTGCATCAGCGCTTCGATCACGGCGCGGGTCTGGTTGATGCACAGACCAATTCCAAGCGACATCATGAGCGGCAGACGCTTGATGGTGCGGATCCAGCCGCCTCGGTCGATCTCTCGCTGGCTGGTGATGTAGAACGCGGCCACCGACAGCGTGGTTCCGAAGAACAGCGGCAGATCGATGAGCAGAACCTCGCGCAGGCCGTGCGTGGTGCGAACGAGCAGGTTCGGCAAGAGCAGCAGCGACAGAAGCAGCAGCAGCGGATACGCGAAGTTGTTGGTCAGGTGAAAGAACGCTTCGGTCTTCACCGAAAGTGGCGCATTCGAGCGCAGGATCGTCGGGAGCAGCTTCTTGGCCACCTGAATCGAGCCCTTGGCCCAGCGGAACTGCTGGCTCTTGAAGCTGTTCATCTCGACGGGAAGCTCAGCGGGCGAGACCACATCGGGCAGGTAGACAAAGCGCCAGCCTTTGAGCTGCGCGCGGTACGACAGATCCATGTCTTCCGTCAGCGTGTCATGCTGCCAGCCACCCGCATCGCTGATCGCGGCGCGTCGCCAGATTCCGCCGGTGCCGTTGAAGTTGAAGAAGCGACCCGAGCGATGACGCGCGGTGTGCTCGATCACAAAGTGTCCGTCGAGCATGAGCGCCTGAACTTCCGTCAGCGCTGAGTAGTCGCGGTTTAGGTGATCCCAGCGAACTTGAACCATCGCGACTTTGGGATCGGAAAAGAAGTGAATCGTGCGCTCGAGGATGTCCGGCTCTGGAATGAAGTCCGCGTCGAAGACCAGCAGGAACTCTCCCTTGGCGGTCTTCAGTCCGTTTTCCAGTGCGCCAGCCTTGAAGCCAGTTCGGTCGGTGCGGTGAACGTAGGTGATCTCGATGCCTTGCGCAGCAACCTCGGCGACTTTGCGCTTGCACAGCTCTTGCGTTTCGTCGGTGCTGTCATCGAGAACTTGGATCTCGAAGCGATCGCGCGGGTAGCGAATTTTCGCCACAGCGTCGAGCAGTCGCTGCGCTACATACATCTCGTTAAACAGTGGAAGCTGAACCGTCACCTTGGGGAGCTCTCGCATCTGACCGACGGGCTCGGGACGGTGATCGCGGTAACGGTAGTACAAGTACACCAGCTGCGAGCGATGGAAGCCGTACACCGCCAGTCCGAGGAAGACGAGCAGGTACGCAATGATGAGAACCTGATTGTAGGCCGACAGCGACGCGGCAAAGAAGCTTGAGAGTACCGACATGATGGTTTGGGTTTCCGTTTGCGAGCTCGACGCTCGCCATGCCGGTACTTTTGCGACAGCCTCAGGTCACGATTGTCACCAAATTGTAATTTTTCGTGTTTTTCTGTCGGTCCCTGTCGGGCTTTGTGCGGCGAAAAGTGCAGTGATTTCGCGGACTTGGCTCGTCGCTCTGCTGGTGGGACAAACGCACGCTCCGCAAACCGCTGCGATTTCGGACAATTTCTGCGGCACTGGCTTGCGGCGTCTTCGATAATGCCGAGTCATGAGCGCGCACACCGTGACCCGCAAGAATCGCTTTTTGGCTGCTTGTGCAGGCGAGGCCGTCGATACCGTTCCCATTTGGCTGATGCGACAGGCCGGGCGTTATCTGCCGGAATACCAAGCCACTCGTCGCAAAGCGGGAGACTTTCTGACGCTGTGTACAACGCCAGAGCTGGCGGTGGAAGTGACGCTTCAGCCGGTTCATCGTCTGGGCGTCGATGCGGCGATCCTGTTTTCGGACATTCTCTTGCCGCTGCGTGCGATGGGAATGCCGCTGACGTTTACGGAAGAAGGGCCTCGGCTGGAACCGCTTACGAGTGAAGCTGCGATTGACGCACTGCGGGTGCTGTCGTCGGATGAGCTGCCTGAAGTGCTAACCACAATTCGGCTTCTTCGTCGCGAGCTGACCGATGTTGTGCCGCTGATTGGTTTTTCGGGCGCTCCGTTTACGTTGCTGACGTATGCCGTCGAAGGTCAGACGGGAAAGAGCTTTGTCCGTAGCAAGAAGCTGCTGTATTCGCAGCCAGCGCTCGCGCATCGACTGCTTGGCAAGATCTCCGACTCGCTGATTGCGCATCTGGAGGGTCAAGTGAAGGCGGGCGCTCAGGCTCTACAGCTTTTTGATTCGTGGATTGGGGTGCTATCGCCGGAGGATTACGCGGTCTTTGGCGCGCCGTACGTCGAAAAGGTGCTGACTGCGCTGCGACCACTCGGGGTTCCGCTGATCTATTTTCCGCTCGGTGGCCTGTCGCTGCTGCCGCAAGTGGGCAAGCTGTCGGCGGACATCATCTCGATTGACTGGCGACAGTCGCTGTCGGTGGCAAAGCAGCAGCTTCAATCAAACCAGGGTCTGCAAGGCAACCTGGAGCCGCTGCTGCTCCTCGGTCCCCTTGCGCAGCTTGAAGCGCGGGTGAAGCAGGTGCTGGCTTCGGCGCCGCGTCGTCGCTATGTCTTCAACTTGGGGCACGGTCTGACGCCGGAAATTCCGCCCGCTCACGTCGAAGCGCTGGTCGAGATGGTTCATCGCTTGGGCCAGTCGGTGGTTTAGCCGTAGCGACGGATGAACAGCTCACGCAGCGACGTATGCTGGCTGATGAGCGCGAGCGTTTCGTCGGCGTGTCCGATGCAATAGCCGTTGCCGATGAGCATGTCGATGTCGCGACTGATGCCTTCGGCACCGAGTGCAGCGGCGGTAAAGCTCGTCGCCATCGAAAAGAAATAGACGGTTCCGCCCTGACGACAGCACAGGATGGCAGCCATCTCGGCTTTGGGCGCGCTGACGCAGCTTACGACCAGATCGAACTCTCCGTCTCGACAAGCAACATCGGCGACGGCGAGCGCATCGGCTGCATCGGCTTGCAAGATGCGATCATAGATTCCGACCGACTCACCTTCGGCGGCGGCTTTGGCATAGCTTTCGACACCGACGACCACTTCGGCACCAGCTAATCGTGCAGCAGCTCCGACGAGAAGTCCTGACTTTCCGCATGCTCCGAGGACGAGCACTCGACGAACCTGTTTGCCGGGACGCGAATCACGACACAGCCGGGTGACTTGCGGCGCAGCGCCCGCGACATCGAGCGCCGACAGTGCCACCGACTCGGGCAAGTTGGCTGGCAGCTTTGCGTAACATCCAGAGTCGAACAGGATCGCAGTTCCGACGATGCTGACCTGATGTGCGTGCAGGTTGATGCCTAACACTTGCTGGATTTGCAGCGGTGTCAGCGACAGCGAAACCAGCGTTGCGATGCGATCACCGGGTCGAAGTGCTTGATGATGCGGGGACAGCTTGGATCCGACGTGACGAACGCGTCCAAGCAGCATGCCGCCCGAGCCCGTCACCGGATTGTGCATCTTGCCGCGCTGTCCGACGGTATCGAGGATCTGATCACGGACACCTGACTCGAGATCGCTCGACGAGCCGCGCGCGACTTCTTCCATTTGACGAAAGCTGGCTGCGTCGATGTTGAGTCGCTCGACATCGATGACAATTTCGTAGTCGTGTCCGTCTTGGCGAGCGAGACTGGCGTCTAGCGACCACGCGGCCTGCGGCAAGACAGAAACTGCGTCGAGAACGCGATGAAGTCCGTAGCGAAACACAAGAGGAATGGAATCGGTCGTCATGGCTGAACACCTCGAGAGAGCGCGAAGAGAGAGGAAACGATCCGTTATTCGAGTCGCTGAACCCGCCAGCGTCCGTCTTCGAGCAGCAGCACCGCAGCCTGGTCTTCGCCAAGCGGCAGGCGCGCAACGGTGTCTTCGACGGTCATCGGTTCGTCTAGGTGCTTGCGCAGACGATCGACTTGCGCGGAAATCTTGGGCTCGCTGGTGAAGCGCTGCTTCAGCGTATCGACGGTGAGCTTGCTTTCCAGCGACTTTGGCACAAAGCGTACGAGCACGTCGAAGCGCTGTCGGGAAAAGGCTTGGACAAACGATCGAAGCGCCAGCTGCGGCGTGTGTTGCGGATAAAACTCGAGCGGATTTTGGGCCAGAAAGTACGGTGTGGCGGCTTCGCTCTTCGTCGCTGACACTTCTTTGCTAAGCGAAAGGACCAGGCCGCTCGCTAGCTTCGCTTCTGCCAAGTACACCGTCTGAGGCTCAGCAGCGCGCAGCTCGTCGAGAATCTGTTGACTTTGCCCTGGTTGCTCGTCGAGCAGCTTCGCGAAACAGTCGCGGCTACAGCGCTTGCGAAAATCGGGACTCAGCCTCGAATACGCCGCTTGGACGTTGCCGTTTCTGCTGTCTTGCAAAAAGCCGGTCAGCGTCTGTTTGGGATTTCGACCCGACGGACCACAGGCTGTCATCGTCCATACGAGCAGCAGCGCACAGGCTCTCACGGCTTGTCTCCGTCGCTGGCCGTTACGCTCAGTCGATAAGGTGCGTCGAAGCAGGTGCGACGATCGCGGCTGCTGACTTTGAGCCAGACTTCTCCGCTCGTGGTGATGGTCTGTTCCGTCTGTTTTCCGTCGCTGGCTTTGACGACTTCTTCTTTTTTTCCGCGAGCTTTGCCGTCGTCTCTGCTCTTGGCCTTGCTGTCGTCGGATTTTCCGTCGGTGCGCACGATGTCAATGCTGGCCAAGCAGTCTCCGCCGGGAAGCTGTAGCTTGGCTTGATACGTCATCGTTGGTCCGCCCGTCGCAACAATTCGATAACAGTCCACATCTTGTGGCCACAGAAAGCCTGCGACATCAGCAGTTCCCGACGACAGCGTCAGTGCGTTGGCTTGCGTGGCACAGGCGTCGTTTGGTTCACTTTCGGCATCTTCCAGCGGCGCTTCGACGAGCGTGCGCAGGTGATAGCGCGCTTCACCCGACGGTTTGGCAAAGCTCTGGGCTCGGACTGCGACGAAGACACGCGCTGTTCCGGCGGGCAGCGTCAGGTTGCGAATCAGCAGCTCTTCTTTGCTTTTGCTGGCTTGTACGTCGAGAACCAGCTTGGGCAGCGCGAGTCCTCCGTCTGTGCCGGGACTGGGCTCCGTCCAGATTCGCAAGGCTGGCTGTATCGACGGAGTGTTCAGCGTCAGACGCAAGATCGCAGGCTGTCGCAGACCTTCGCCGTCCGGTGCCACTTTTCGTCCCGGCATCGTCGGGAGCTGCAAGACAAAGAAGTCTTCGTCTCGGCGCGTCGAGAGCGTACCCGATGCATCGCTTCCCATCATCGGCGTGGCCTGCGCGAAGCTGTCGTTTGGCTCAAACTCACCATCGGGAGCCGCTGCAATCGCAGACACTGCGAGCTGATAGGTTCCCAGCAAGGGCTCGTGTACTGCTTCGGGCTTCACTCGTCCGTGGACGCGAATGTAAAGCGGCTGCCCTGGGCGCAGAGGAATGCCCCACAGTCGCTCCCCTTCACCTGGCTTTCGCTCGTCGATGGTTCCGAGCGACTCGCCCTGTTCGCCATACAGTTCCAGTGCCAGATCCGGGGCTCCACTCGCTTCAATGCGAAGCGTCTGCGCGGTTTGCTGCGCGGGCCAGACAAAGAAGTCGTCATCGCCTTTGCCCGCTCCTTGCGAAGTGGGCGGCAGCAGCGAGCCACGCAGCACTTTCTGCGGATCGAGTCGCTGTGCATGCGCGCGATCGTCGTTCGGTTCCGTTTCCGCAAGCTGTGGCAGCTGCGCAGCGGGGTTTGGGATGGGCTTGGCTGCGACATCGATGACTTGCACCGATGGACCGAGATCTTTGGACACCGGCAGCGGCTTGCGCGGATTGCAGCTACACAGCCCGAATGCCGCGAAAAGCAGAAGCGATGGACGTGACATAACCAGCAAGTGTTGCCCAGCTGCGCACTGAAACAGCGGCAGCGCGGCTTGGTTTGGAGTTGTTAGCTGTCCGACTCTGTGCTGGCGTCGCCTTCTTGCGCCAGAGCGGAAGGTAGCGTGGCCATGAACTCAGCTTCCGAGACAAGCTGTCCTGCGACATGCACTTCGCCTCGGAACTTCCAGATGCGGCCACGGCCCCGCAGCAGCGAGGTCGTCAGCACTAGCTGATCGCCGGGCACCACGGGCTTACGAAAGCGCGCTTTGTCCATGCTGACCAGATAGAACGCTTGCTCGCCCGCTTGCTTTCCCAGCTTGAGACAGGCATGCACTGCCGCTGTCTGCGCCATCGCTTCCAGGATCAGCACGCCGGGCATGACTGGATGTCCTGGAAAGTGACCCACGAAGAACGGCTCGTTGATGGTCACATTTTTGATGGCGCGACAGGTCTCACCTCCGAACTCAGTCACCCGATCGATGAGCAAGAACGGATAGCGATGCGGCAGAAGCCGCATGATCGCGGTGACATCCAGCGGCAGGGCAGGGCCTTCGCTCACGGCTACTTGCTCCCAGGGGCTGGCGCGGCAGGGGCGGCGCCCGGAGCCTTCATCTCATTGACCTTGCGAATGACTTCGTTGGTGATGTCCATTGGGCTCTGCTGCGGCCACAGCACCACATCGCTGCGCAGCACCAGCGAGAAGTTGTCGCGACGAGCCAGCGCATCGATCGCGCGAATCACCTTTTCTTGCAGCGGCTGAAGCACCTTGGCTTCCTTCTGGCCGATGTCCTGCTGCGCACGCTGAAGGGCTTCTTGAAGCTGCATCACTTTCTGCTGAAGCTCTTCGCGCTTTTTCTGCGCGGCGGCAGGCTGAAGCACCGACTGCTGCTTGAGAAAGTCCTCTTCCAGCTTCTTGAGCTCATCTTGCTTCGTCAGCAGCTCTTTTTGCTTGCGGTCTGCTTCGGCCTTGAGCCCGCCGATGCTCGCCTTGCCTTCGTTGGTTTCTTCGATGGCGCGACGGATATCGACAATCGCCAGCTTCTGCTGGGCGTGAGCCATCGCTCCCGGCAGCAGCACCGCACCCGCTACGCTCAGACCCAATGTCCATCGCACTGCTCGATTTAACATCTCGTAAGACTCCTGTTTCTTGGTGGTGAAAGGTTGTGCGCAGGTGGCAAGACGCTCGCTGCCCTGCCGCGCATTCATTAAAAGAAGTTGCCGATGGTGAACTCGAAGACCAGCGGGTCTTCACCGGGCTGCGGATTCAGCGGGATGCCCCACTCGAAGCGAAGCGGACCAATCGGCGAGAACCAACGGAAACCAAATCCGACCGAGTAGCGCAGGTTTTGGAACGTTGGATAGTGAACACATGGGTTGAACACCTCGGGAAGTGCCGACGTCGCAGTCGCGCTCGTGCAGTACTTGGCTTCGAGGTTATAGCCGTTGCCCATATCAAAGAACACCACGCCTTTGATTTGGACCGCCGGGATGATCATGAACTCGATCTCGCTGTTCAAGATGAGCTGCCAGTTGGCACCGACGCTAAACTGGGTCAGATACGAGCCAGGCTCGAGCGCGCTCTGAATCTGGATCCGTGGTCCGAGTGAGTACAGACGATAGCCACGGATGCTCTGGATGCCGCCGAGGAAGTAGCGCTCGTAGATGGGGACACCTTCTGCGCGACGAGAGAAGACCAAGCCACTCTCGGCGTTCAGACGGAAAATAAACGGTCCCCAAATCGGACGATAGAAGCGCGCATAGCCCGAGACGCGGATGTAGTCGATTTCCGACGCAAGATAGCGATCAGCCACTTCCACCGACAGCAGGTGAAACATGCCCTTCGTCGGGAACATCCGGTCATTGCGAGAGTCAAACTGCGTCCACAGTCGAACCGACGACGACCAGCCTCGGCGATACAGGTTGGCGAGCGTGCCGCCCGCGATCGACTGAACCTGACCGAAGCCCGAGATCGACAGACCTTGGCTGTTTTGACCAATCGAAACCCATTCCAGCTTGTACGTGCCGAGCAGTCGGAAGTAATCGCCGAAGAGATAACCCCAGGTCAGGTCTCCGCCGCGCGTCGTCCGATTGAAGTTCGGGTAGTACAGCAGCTGGTTATAGCCCGAAAACGAAAACGTCACGTTCGAGTCGAGGAAGTACGGATCGATGTAGTTGACCGAAAAGAGCTGTCGCAGCGACGAAAGCTGTGCCGAAAGTCGCAGCGAAGTGCCCCGACCGAACAGGTTGTTCTGCGCGATCTGGGCCTGCGCGATGAAGTTTTCGACGGACGAAAAGCCCGCGCCGATCTGGAAGGTTCCCGTCGGACGCTCGGTGACTTCGATGTTGACTTCCAATCGCTCGTCGGTGCTGCCTCGCTTGGTGGAGATCTCGACCTTCTCGAAGAAGCCGAGCGCTTGCACGCGGTTTTTGGAAAACTCGACAAGCGCTTCCGAGTACAGCTCGCCTTCAAAGATCTTCAGCTCGCGACGGATGACCTTGTCGCGGGTCTTGGTGTTGCCTCGGACGTTGATGCGCTCGAAGTAGACCTTTTTGCCCTGCTGAAGGTCGAAGGTCAGATCGACGATCTTCTTTTCGGCATCAATCTGGGTGAGCGGCGTCACGTTGACGTTCGCGTAGCCCCGATTTTTGTAGAAGTTGTTGATGTTCTGGATGTCCTGACCAAGCTTGGAGCGATTGAACTGGTCGCCGGGACGAACCTTCAGCCCCGCCAGCATGTCTTCCTTCGGGATGAGCAGCTCTCCCTGAAAGTCCAGCTTGCCGAGCTTGTAGATGTCGCCTTCCTCGATCGGGATCGAGATGTACAAAAAGCGCTTGTCGGGAGACATCTCGACCGTCGGTTTGCCGATCTTCACCGTCACATAGCCGTGGTCGTAGTAGTACGCGGTGAGCAGCAGCACGTCGCGCTCGAACGCGTCTTCTTTGTACGTGCCCGCCGAGGTCAGAAACGACAGCCAGTTGCCTTCTTGGGTCGCCATGACAGAGCGCAGCTCTTCGTCGGTGGCATGTCGATTTCCGAGGAACGTAACCTTGCGAACTTCTACTTTGGCGTGCTCATCGACGATGAAGTAGACATCAAGCTGCGTCGCGGAGTGAATCTTGATCTCGGACTTTACGTCGGCGAGGTAGTAGCCCTTTTCGACGTACAGATCGTGGATCTTTTCGACGTTGCGCTTGATCTTGGCCGGGTCGTAGATGGTGTCTTTTTTCAGGTCGAGGATTTCGTTGATCTTGTCGAGCCCAACTTCGCTGTTGCCCGAGACATAGATCTTGCGGAGTGATCGCTTTTCCCGAACCACATAGGTCAGCAGGACACCGCCTGAGTCGCCTTCTTCCCACTCGATGCGCACATCGTCAAACGAGCGCATCTTCCACAGCGTCTTCAGGTCTTCTTGAATCGTCTCTAGCTTGAGCGGCTGACCTTCTTCAGCGGGCTTGACACCGAAGCGCTCTTCCGTGGACAGCGCGCGCTGCATGGCGGCGGCTTCGACTTTGACATTGCCTCGAAAGCTGATCTTCTCGATGCGACGACCGATGGGAATGTCACCATCTGCGCGGGCTGTGACGCTGCTGAGCATCACCCCGAGCAGGCACGCGAGAAGTAGCCAGTACGATCGCTTCAAACGGCACCTTCCTGTGCGCTCAAGCTGCGGAGCTGAGATTCGTCGTCGGTGAGGATTCGACCATCCGCCATGTGTACGCGCCGAGGCATGCGCGCGGCCAGATCTTCGTTGTGCGTGACGACGATCATCGTCATTCCTCGTTCTCGGTTCAGCTCGACCACCAGCTCGTGGATGGCTGCGCCTGTCCGAGCGTCCAAGTTTCCCGTCGGTTCATCGGCGAGAAGAAGCCTGGGTTCCATCACCAGCGCTCTGGCCAGTGCGACGCGCTGCTGCTCTCCGCCGGAAAGCTCGCCGGGACGATGCAGAAGTCGATGCCCCAGCCCAACTCGCTTCAGAAGCTCCGTCGCGCGTGACTCAGCAACGCTGCGCTGAAGTCCGGCAATCAGGCCCGGCATCGCGGCATTTTCCACCGCAGAAAACTCCGGCAACAGATGGTGGAACTGAAACACAAAGCCGATGGTGTGGTTGCGAAAGGCAGCCAGTGCAGTCGGCGCGAGTGAGGTCACGTCAGCGCCATCAATGACAACTTTGCCAGAGGACGCGACATCCAAGGTTCCGAGCACATGCAGGAACGTGGACTTGCCAGCTCCCGAGGCTCCGACCACTGCGACCATCTCTCCGGCTTTGATCGAGAGATCGATCCCTTTGAGGACCTCGATCGGACGACCGCCGAATGCAAAGGCCTTTCGTAAAGCAATAATCTCAACGGGTGCGCCGGACATGGTATTGGCGAGGGCAGGGAGCGTACTTATCTAGTCGTGGCATGTCAAATGGCCCGTCGCACTGATTTGGGTTTCGCTTGCCGTCAGTCGGGCTGTGCTGCTTCAAAGAGGCGTCGGATCGATTGGGATTCGGAAGTTGACGAGCGAACCTTGACGATTGCGCCGTGTGGAATTCAAACTGATAGTAACGGCCACGACGGCTGAAAAAAGAAGTGGGCCATGCTGGAGCCCTGGATCATCGAACAGATTCGGAAGCGGGAAGAAGACGATCGGCGGCGACGCGAACAGCAGCCGCTGATTCGTATGCCCGACTATCCACCGCCGCGTGACAGCAGTGACGAAGATCGCGATGATCAAGACGGACCCGGCGGAGAGCGCGGCGTCGTGATCATCAGCTTGTAGCGTCGGTGTCTGGATTACGCGTCGCGAAGCAGCTTGTAGGCTTCTGCGAGCGCTGCGGCGTAGACGATTTTTCGCGGTGCATTGTGAGCCTGCGCCGCTGCACGAACCGATTCAAACTCGGGTGCGACGTTGCAGATGGCGTGCGTCTGGGGATCGCGTCCGAGCTTGATCTCGATCGAACCAAACGCGGTCTGTACCGAGGTGATTTCTCGATCGAGCACGATGCGCTCGACGCGATGAAAGCGCAGTCCAAGGGTCGTAGTCTCGGTGAGGATGTGCGCGATGACCGCTTGGCGATGCGGGCTGTCCACCAAGACTTGAAGCTGTAGGCCGGGCCGTCCTTTTTTCATCAGCGTCTGTGTCAGCCAGGCATCTTTTGCCCCCAGCGACAGCAGCGAATCGAGGATCGGCGGCAGGAGCTGTGGATTCATGTCGTCGATGTTGGCGGCAATTTCCCACAGGAACGTAGCGTCGCTGCTCGGGGCTGCTGACGTGGGCTTGTCTTCACCATCGGGACGCTCGTGTCCGGCCAGGATGCGCAGGATGTTGGGACGATCGGGCAGCTCTCGGGTTCCTGCGCCATGTCCGGTTGCGACGAGCCTCATCGCGGGCATCGGTCCATACGACTCGGCGTGGGTTGCGACGATCAGTGCGCCGGTCGGGGTGGTCAGCTCGCCCATCAGGTCCGACGCGTCCACCTGCGCGCCTTTGAGCAGCGCTGCGGTCGCTGGGGCTGGAATCGGGAGCAGTCCATGCGCGGTGCGGACGCGGCCCGTTCCAAGTGGCACAGGCCGACAGATGATGCGACGCGGACGGAGCCAGCTGAGTGCAGCCGCCACACCAACGATATCGACGATGGAATCGAGCGCTCCGACTTCGTGAAACATGACCTCGGCGGGAGTGACGCCATGCATGGCTGCTTCGACTTCGGCCAGTCTGTCAAACATCCGCAGGGCGCGGCTTTTTACGTCAGCCAGCAGCGGTGCCAAAGTGATCATCCGACGAATCTCTGCGTAATGCGTGTGCGGATGTTCGTCGTGATGATGATGCTCGTCGTGATGATGTTCGTCGTGATGATGTTCGTCGTGATGATGATGCTCGTCGTGATGATGATGCTCGTCGTGATGATGATGTTCGTCGTGATGATGATGCTCGTCGTGATGATGATGAGCGTCGTGATGATGGGGACGCGCAAGCTCACCGAGATCGATGACATCGACTTTTTTGCCCACCATGCCGCGCTTTTTGACCTGGCTGACGCGCAGCTCCCAGCTCGACAGGGGCAGAAGGGCGAGCTGTTCACGGACAAAGGACTCGGGCACTCCCAAGTCGAGAAGCGCTGCCAGCGTCATGTCTCCCGCGAGGCCGGTTGCACAGTCAAAGTACAGGGTCGTACCGCGCAGCTCGCTGGGTGTAGTGGAGATCGTCATGGCGTATTCCTTGTCGCAGGGATTTCGTAGCTGGCAGAGCGCAGCGTCAGGGCAGCGGCGTAGCCCGCTCCGAAGCCATTGTCGATGTTGACGACGGTGACACCAGACGCACACGACGACAGCATCCCAAGGAGCGCAGCCAAGCCGGAAAAGCTGGCTCCGTAGCCAACGGAAGTGGGAACCGCAATCACGGGACGACCTGAAAGACCCGCGACGGCAGAAGGCAGCGCACCTTCCATGCCAGCGACGGCGATGATGATGCGAGCAGCGCGCAGCTTGTCTTCGGCGGCGAGCAGTCGGTGAATGCCAGCGACTCCGACATCACAGAGGCGATCGACCTGACAGCCGAAAAACGCTGCGGTGAGCGCCGCTTCATCCGCCACGGGAAGATCGGAGGTTCCAGCGCAGATGACCAGCACGGGACCGGGCTTGGGTCCGACCGGCTCGGGCTGTGGGGAAAACAGAAGCCGCGAGCTGGGATCGTAGCGCACGTCGGGAAGCGCTTGGGTCACAACGTCTGCGTGTTCGCGTGTCGCACGGGTTCCAAACGCAGCGCTGCCGTGAGCCAGTAGCTCTTGGAAGATGGCGAGGACGTGCTCGGGACGCTTGCCTTGGCAGAAGACAACCTCCGGGAAACCGGCGCGAAGGCTGCGGTGATGGTCCACACGCGCAAAGCCGAGATCGGCAAACGGGAGCTTGGTCAGGCGTGACATCGCCGTCGCGACATCAAGCTGACCAGCTGCGACCTGCGACAACAGTTCAGAAAGGGCTGCTTCGTTCACGGGCTGAAGCCATAGCACGAATCAGACAGCGGGCAGTTCACGAGTCGAGCACATCACACTCGCTGGTCCGATGGCTTACGGACTTGGCGCGGACGGACTGGTTCCGGCGCTGCATGCGCTGTCTCCGAACAGAAGCTCGGGGAGGCGCTCTCGGGGGGAATCGTTTTGGCGATCGAGCACTTCTTGAGCCCGTCGCAGATCGCGGCGGAACTGACCGACGACCAGGCTGCGGTGCGGCGGGTTTACGATCTCGGTGCCGCGCTGATTGAGTGTGCGTACCGTCGCTTGGGCCACGGCAAGCAGGGATTCTTCGCTGATGAGTCCCCACTCGAAGGCTTGGAGAGCAGCCCCGACGTAGGTGTCGAAGAAGACCAGGTGCGAGATCCCTTGATCCATGTCTTTGACGCTGCGCGGATAGGGACAGAACATGCCGTGGCTTTGGCCGGTGACGATTTGGTGGATGAAGACGGCGCGCAGTCGCTCTGGCTGGTGATAGAGCATCAGCTCGCCGCTGAGCAGGTCACCTTGGCCGCTGTCGCCGATGAACACGAAGTCGGCTTCGGGATAGAGCGCGGCGTACTGGACGAAGTTGCGGAACTTGGCAAAGGCTTGGACCTCGTGGACGTTGCCGATGCCGGAATACGCGCGTGGTGCGGGAAGCAAGCTATAGCCACCGATGATCGATGAGTGGGCTGCAAACAGCGGATTCAGCGTCGAAGAATAGCTGAGACTGGCCAGCTCGCGTGGCCTGGCGGATAGGAACGTGACGTCGCCTTTGGCCTGGACGCTGCTGTCGTGGGCGCGAACTCCGATGGAAAGCGCTCGATAAAACTCGAGAACGCCGGGAAACAGGGTGCGGCGACGGAAGCGCTCATCGCACAGCGAGCTATACAGCGTGTCGTCGATGTCCGAGAGCACGCGAACCTTTTCTCGGGGTGGATGCGAGGGCGGCGTCAGCTCGCTGCGTGACTCTCGGACCAAGTGCGCCAGGATTGCTTGGCGAAGAACATCGTCGGAGATTTGCTGGTAAATCAGCTCATGAAGCGTCGAGCGGTCGGGTCCGTGTTCAATCAAGCGCTTGAGCCGCATCAGATCTTCGCCGTGGGTGGCGAGCAAGACTTTGGTGACAACCAGCTCTTCCCGACGGGACATTCCATGATGCTGGGCGCGGTCAATGATGGCAGCACGCTCGCTGATATCGTCGCTGAGCGGGCGATCAATCGGCTGAAAGTGAAGGCATCCAAACAAGCTCGTCGCAACCCAAGGCAGGATGCGACGGAATCGATCAGTCCATGTCACGGCAGAGGCTCCTTTGGCTCGTCTTTGAGACCGAAGTGGACGGCTCGCTGGGACCGCGCGGACCTGGAAAAGCGCGTGCGCGCTGGGTGGAACAGGCTGCGGCGTGGCCAAGCGATCTGCTCAGTCTACGTCAGCGGTGTGTCACTGGCAGGGGACAATCTCGCACTCGGAACAGCGCTCGATCGGTGATAGCTTGCAAAGGATGAGTCGCAGCGGAAGTCCTACCCAGCAGTCGATGCGGATGGTGATCACGCAGGTTCTGTTTGTTCTGATTGTCGGACTTTTGTTTGCCGATCAGAACCTGCTGGCTCCGAACATGACGGCGATCGGAACCGAGTTTGGCTTTTCGCGCGCCGAGATTGATCAGCGACTGGGTGCCGACGTGAACCTGCTGTTCTGGATGCTCGGCGGAGTGCTGACGCTGATCATCGGATATCTGACGGATCGCGCGGATCTCAGCGAAAAGCTGTCTCGGAAGTGGCTGCTCACGATCGTCGCAGTGATTGGTCAGCTCGCGTGTCTGGGCTCGGGGCTGGCCAAGACCTACGATCAGCTCTTGTGGGCGCGGGCGCTGACGGGAATTGGCATCGGAGGCGCGTTCCCGCTGATTTATTCGCTGATTGGGGACTATTACCCACCGCACAAGCGAGCGAGTGCGACTGCGACGCTCGGGCTGGCGCAAGGTCTGGGGATTGGGATCGGCCAGCTGCTTTCGGGAATGATTGGATCGTCGCAGGGCTGGCGGATGCCGTTTTATTACGTGTCGCTGCCGGGACTGCTGCTGAGCCTGCTGTTTTTGCTGTTTGCGCGTGAGCCCAAGCGCGGTCAGCACGAAGAAGGCCTGGCGGAGCTTCTGGCTTCAGGACAAGCCTACGAAGAGCGCTTTCATCTCAAAGATCTTCCGAAGCTGTTTTTGGTGAAGACGAACCTGCTGGTGCTGCTGCAAGCGATGCCGGGGACGGTTCCGTGGGGTGTGTTCTTCGTCTACCTCAACGACTATTACGCACACGACAAAGGCTTTTCCGTGCCGGATGCGACGCTGCTGGTCATGACGGTTGGCATCGCAGCGATTGTGGGCGGCTTTTTGGGCGGACTGGCAGGACAGCGTGCGCTCAACCAAAAGAGCCGCAACCTGCCGCTGCTGTGCGCTGTGACCACGATGCTGGCTGTGATTCCGATGGCTGTGCTGATCGAATATCCGGTGCGACCAGGGCAGAGCTTGCTTGGTCCGATGCTGATCGGTCTTCTGACGGGTGGGCTGGCTGCGGTGACGGGGCCGAACGTGAACACGATGCTGATTGCGGTCAATCCTCCCGAGCGGCGTGGATCGGTGTTTGGCTTCTTCAACCTGTGCAACGACTTAGGGCGCGGGCTGGGGGCTTGGATCGTCGGTGGCATGGCGGCGCGGCTCGGACGAGTCAATGCGTTTCACATTGCCAACTTGATGTGGCTTCTGTGCGCGGCGGTCTTGTTTGTGCTGGTGTTTTTGTTTCCGAAAGACGAGCGAGCGCTGCAAGAGCGACTGCGCGCACTGTCGGATAGCAAGCTACGAGGCGGGGGTTAGCTGGTGCGGACGCTGCTTTCATCGGATGCCTACGAGCTGCTGCTCGGACCGCAAGGCTTTGAGCTTCGTCACCGTGGACGTTCGCTTTTGGGTCCGTTTGCGCTGCGTGCCGAGGGACAAGACGGTCAGCCCTTGCTTTTGACATCGGAAGCGGCGCTGTACACGCTGACCACGACGGCGGATGGCTCGATCGAGCTGCGCTATCCAGCGGCGGATGGCTCGGGTCTGTTGTGGATTGTGCATGCGCGGCTCGACGAAAACGGGCTGGTGCTGTGGCAGTCGCTGCGGAACCAGAGCTTGCATGCGCTGACGCTGTCGGTGATTCGTCTGATTGCGCAGCCCACTCCCGATAGCTTCGCCACCGGAGCAGGCACTCACGCTGGCTGGCAGGTGTTTCGGACCGGCTATAGCTCGTTTTCTCCGTCGTTTGCCGTCGATAGTCGCTTTCGTCCGGGGACGCCGCTGTTTCCCACCGCCGCTGCGTTCAATCAGCACAGTCAGTCCGAGTATTACGGAGATCCAGACTGTCTTTCGTCGCCGTGGATGCTGACGCTGACGGAGCCTGGACCCGCGCCGCTGCATCTGCTGATCGGCTTTGTGTCGGCCCGCGCAGGTCTTGGGGAAGTGGCGCTGCGTCGCACGCAGACCGTATCCATAGAGGCACGACTCGGGCTGGACGGTCGGCGGCTTGCAGTCGGCGAAACCCTCGTCGGAGACAAGCTGCTGATTGCTGTGTCGCGCGACGAACAATCGCTACTTGCCAATTACACCGATCGGACCGCCACGGAAATGTCGGCGCGTGTTCCATCGTTGCCCGTCCCAAGTGGCTGGTGTTCTTGGTATTACTACTACACGCATGTCCGAGAGCACGATGTCCTGAGCAACCTGACCGCACTGACCGAGAAACAGCTTCCGGTAAAGTATGTTCAGCTCGATGATGGTTATCAGCGCAGCGTCGGTGATTGGCTGTCTACCAACGCAAAGTTTCCGTCTGGGCTTGGCGGCTTGGCTCGTCAGATCAAGCAGGCGGGCTTTGTGCCGGGCATCTGGCTCGCGCCGTTTTTTGTGCAGCGCTCGTCTGAGATCTTTCGTCGGCATCGCGACTGGCTGCTCCGCGACGAAGACGGCAAGCTACGGCGCATTGGCTATCATCCGTTTTGGGGAATCGTCGATGGGCAGCTGTACTCGCTCGACTTGACGCATCCGCAGGTCATTGCGTGGCTGCGACGGATTTTTTCAGCGCTGTGCGAGCTGGGCTTCGAGTACTTCAAGATCGACTTTCTGTTCGCGGGACTTCGCCGTGGACGACGCCATGATCCGTCGCTGTCGCCGCTGGAAGCCTATCGTCAGGGACTTCGCGTCATTCGAGACACCATCGGAGACCGCTTTCTGCTGGGCTGTGGCGCGCCGCTGCTTCCATCGATTGGGCTGTGCGACGCGATGCGCATTTCTCCCGATGTGAAGGAAGACTGGCGTGATCCGATGGTGGACCTGATTGCGCACGGTACAGGGTATCCATCGGCGGAACAGGCGCTGCACAACTGTCTGACGAGAGCACACCTGCACGGCAAGTGGTGGCTGAACGATCCAGACTGCGTGCTCGTGCGACGAGACAAGAGCAGCTTGACCTTGCCCGAAGTGCAGACGCTGCTGTCGGTGATGTCGCTGTCGGGAGGCATGCTGTTTCTGAGCGACGATCTGCGTGCGCTGCCCGCCGAGCGGCTGCATCTGGTCCAGATGGCGCTGCCTCCGAGTGGGCTTGCGGGTCGTGCGCTCGGTGTGCTGACGGAAGAAAAGCCGCAGCGCTTTGTCTATGTGGGGACGGATCGAACGGGGACTCCGACTGGGCTTGCGACGCTGGTGAACTGGCAAGACGGCCCGCGTGAGCTGGAGCTAAGCGCCGAAGCGATTGGACTGCCACACGGCACGTATCACGCCTTCGAGCTGTGGACGAAGAGGCAGCAGCTTCTTTCGCCAGGACAGTCTTTGGCGCTGCGGGTTGCTCCACATGGTTCGGCGCTGTGGCTGCTGCGAAAGGCATCGCCGCATCCGCAGGTAGTCAGCCTCAGTCATCACTTGTGGCAGACCCTGCTGCTCCTCGACGGTGAATCGTATGATCCCGCGCAGCTTGTGCTGTCGCTTGTGCTGCGTCCGTTGGCGGTGTGCGACGGAGATCTTCGCATTGCGGTGCCCGCTGGTTTACGCTGTGAAGAGGTGAATGGAGGGCGAGGTGAGATGACCATCAAAAACCAAGGCACTTATTCGGATGGCGTGACGCTGCGCTTGTCTTTCCATGCTGTCGAGCGACCGATCTCGCTGTCTGTCCGATTTGTACCGATTGCGCTTGAAAACGAGCGCAGCTAGCGAACACCAAAACACAGACGTTGGCCCTCGAGATGCTCAGGTTCTGAGCCGCAAACTGCCCTACTTCGGAGCCGCGATGATGCGGGTTGTGCGACGGTTTGGCCCCTTACTACTGCTGCTGTTACTGGTTGTCTGGGCGCTGTGTCGGCTGGATCTCAAAGCCTTCGCGCACTCGCTTCAGTACAGCCACATCTCGCTGTGGGTGCTGGCCGCGCTGGTCAATGTGGCCGTTCGCGCCGGGGTCCGTGCGGAGCGAACGCGCGGGCTGTTGCGGTCCGTTCCTGGTCGGCTACCGCGCTTTTTGGGGCTCTACCTTGACTTGGTGAGTGCGCAGGCTGCGACGGCGCTGTGGCCTCCGGCTGGGATGGGCTTTCGGCTGCTGGTCTTGCGTCAGCACTACGGCTTTGCCAGCACTGACTTGGTTGGGGAGCAGCTCATCGAAAAGCTGCTCGACGGCATGAGCCTGGGGCTGTGGGGTTTCTGTGCGCTCTTGTCGGGTCCTTTGCCGTCAGCGCTTCGTCTGGCAGTCTGGGTCGCGTGTCTGCTCGGCGTCGCAGCTGGACTTGGGCTGGTCTTGTCCAAGCTTCCGGCGCTGCGTCGTCGCTTGCCTCCGCTTCCGCGCATTGCTCCGTCGGGTTGGGTCTGGACTGCCGCGCTGGATGGCTTTGACATGCTGATGCTGGAGCTGTGTCTGCGCGCATCCGGTGTGCAGGTGTCACTGCATGTCTTGCTGCTGCTGTTTGTCGCGCTGAACCTGGCGGTGCTGCTGCCGCTCACGCCAGCAGGCTTTGGGGTCGTCGAAGCGACGGTGATGCTGGTGCTCAAGCCGCTCGGCGTCTCGGCGGAAACTGCGCTAGCTGGAGCGCTGCTGTATCACCTGGCCGTCGTGGGTCCGTTTCTGCTGCTGGGTCCACTTGCGTCGGTGCGTGAGGTGTTTGCACAGGCCCGTGCCACCCAGTCACCCGCTCTAGCTGCTGCGCCAAGCGTCGAACCAAGCGTTGAGGCATCCATCGAACCAAGCGCCGAACCAATGCATCGTCCTCCTCGCGAAGAGTGAGCCCTGGTCGCATTTGGAGGGGCGCAAACCCGCCAATGGATGCTATATCACCCGACATGTCTAAGACCCGTGCGACCCTGTCAGTCTTTTCCCCTCTGCTGCTTTTGACTGTAGTTTCCACGACATCGACGAGTAGTGCGCAGGCTCCGTCCGCTTCCGATGGCACACCGGGCGTCGATGAGAGCATCTTGGATCGCTCTGTCAGCCCTTGCGATGACTTCTATCGCTTCGCCTGTGGCGGCTGGATCAAAAAGACCGAGATTCCCGCCGACCGTCCAGGCTGGAGCCGTGGCTTTTCCGAGATCAACGAGCGCAACCAGACCGTGCTCAAAGATCTGCTGGAGCAATCGACTGCCAAGCCTGCGACGGATGCCAACGGCAAGAAGCTCGGTGACCTGTACAAAGCGTGCATGGACGAGCCGACGATCGAAAAGACCGCGAGCGCTGACTTGGCGTCGCTGCTGGGTCCAATTGGCAAGATCAAAAACGCAGACGATTTGGCAAAAGAGCTGGCTCGTCAGCACGCCGGAATTGGCAAGCCACTGTTTGATTTTTCTCCGTCGCCAGACTTTAAGAACGCAAACCAGATCATCGGCAACCTGGATCAGTCGGGACTCGGCCTGCCCGATCGCGACTATTACCTAAAGACGGACGAAAAGAGCGAGTCGCTGCGCAAGGAATACCTGGGCCACGTCGAGCGCATGCTGGTGCTGTCTGGCGTCGCCAAGGACAAGGCTGCGGCGCAAGCTCAGACGATCTTTGCGATCGAAAAGCGCCTGGCGCAGGCCTCGATGTCGCGCGTCGAGCGGCGAGAGCCAAAGAACCTCTATCACCGCATTGATCTCGACGGAGTTGTCGCGCTGGCTCCGAACTTTGCGTGGAAGACGTACTTTGCTGCACTCGGGATTCCGACGGTCAAAGAGATCAACGTCGCCACGCCCGAGTTTTTCAAAGAGCTGAACAAGCTGGTCGTCGAAGAGAAGCTGGAAAATCTCAAGACGTATCTGCGCTGGCAGCAGGTTCACGGCGCAGCGATGGGGCTGAGCAAGCCATTCGTCGAGGAGTCGTTTTCGTTCTACAGCAAGCGGCTCACCGGCACCGATAAGATCTTGCCGCGCTGGAAGCGCTGTGTGGGCTTCGTCGATCACGCGATGGGCGAGTCACTTGGGATGTCGTTTGTGGCCAAGACGTTCGGCGACGACGGAAAAGCCAAGGCGCTGGACATCATCCACGGCATCGAGTCGTCGATGGAACAGAGCATCAAGACGCTTCCGTGGATGGACGAGCCGACGCGAAAAGCGGCGCTGGAAAAGCTGCATCGGATTGCCAACAAGATTGGTTTTCCTGAAAAGCCGCGCAGCTACGACGCGCTGGTGGTGAATCCGGGCTCGCACCTAAAGAACATCCTTTCGTCGGCGCAGTTTGAGTCCAAGCGCGAGCTGGCCAAGATCGGCAAGCCGCGTGACAAGGGCGAATGGCTGATGACGCCTCCGACGGTGAATGCCTACTACGAGCCGCTCTTTAACGAGATTGCGTTCCCGGCGGGCATTCTTCAGCCGCCGATGTTTGGTCGCACGGTGCCGCGCGCGGTGAACTACGGCGCGATTGGCATGGTGATGGGCCACGAAGTGACGCACGGCTTCGACGACGAAGGTCGCCAGTTCGATGCGGACGGAAACCTGCGTGACTGGTGGTCGCAGACCGTGAACACCGAGTTCAATCGTCGCGCGCAGTGTGTCGTCGAGCAGTACAGTGGTTACAAGCCGCTTCCCGATGCAAACATCGACGGAAAGCTGACGCTCGGTGAAAACATTGCGGACCTGGGCGGACTGAAGCTGGCGCTTTTGGCGTATCGCTCGAGTCAAAAAGACCAGCCAGCGGCGGCGAAGAGCACTTACAGCGACGAGCAGCTGTTCTTCCTTGGGATGGCGCAGGCCTGGTGTGAGCGTCGTCGGCCCGAGTATTCGCGGCTGCTCATCAACGTGGATCCGCACTCTCCGGCGGAGTTCCGAGTGAACGGTCCGCTGTCGAACATGCCAGAATTCTTCTCGGCGTGGAAGTGTGCTCCGACGGCAAAGATGATCCGCAAAAATCAGTGTCAGGTCTGGTAGCTGCCGGTGTCGAGCCTGCTTCCGCGACTGCTTCTCGCTGGGGTCGCTGTCGTCGCTGTATGGGAAAGCGTTTCTTCGCTGAGACCGCCGCGCATTGAAGACAGCGACGTGCGTGCGCTCGCTGCCGCAGTGCGCGCGGCGCACCAGCCGGGTGACTTGATCGCCGTCGCGCCCGCGTGGCTGTCACCGCTGATTCAGCGCGAGCTGGGTGACTTGATGCCCGTCGAGCACTTGGCTCGTGCGGACGGATTGCGCTTTGCGCGAATCAGTGAAGTGTCGCTGCCACCGTTTCATTCGTCCGACGTGCAAGGACTGAGCAGCGACGAATCCCAGCGCTTTGGATCGCTGCGCTGGTCGCGCTTTCATCAGACGCCCGTGACCGTTGCATTCGATCTGACGGAACACTTTTTGGATGCGACGGTGAGCCAGCGTGTGCCTGGGACCGATGCCATCGAGCGACCTTGTCTGTGGACAGGACCGCTGCCCGGGACGGAGCTTCCAGGCATTGCGCGCGGTGGTTTTTCCTGTGGTTCGACGCGAAGTGAGCGACGAACGATGGAGATCGACTATCAGCCTCGGCGTGGAATTGTGACCGAGCTGGAACCCGGTCAGCAGACGCTGCTGCGCTTTTCGATTCCCGATGAGGCCTGGCAAGGCACCACGCTGCATCTGTGGCTGGGTCTTCACGACTATCACCGACGCAAGCAAGCGCAGGGACCGGCGACTGTGATGGTGGATCTCGATGATGGACGAGCGAAGAAAGAGCTGACGATCGACGTGCAGCAAGGCTTTGTTCATCACGAGCTAGAGCTGCCGCAGCTTCGCGCCGATGTGCATCACCTGCGGATCGAGCTGTCGGCCCAGAGCGCGCCACATCACTTGGTTGGACTTCACGGGGAGCTGCGACGATGAGTGCCGGTGTGAAGCGCGCTCGCTGGCTGGACATTGCGCTGGCGCTGCTGTTGTTCTGTGCGACGACGATGGGCCTGCTGCTGGCCAGCCGATCCCAGGGCTTTGCGCGCGACGAAGGCTATTACTTTCATGCCGCTGAGCATCACGCAGCGTATTACGAAGAACTGGCGTCGCGACTTTCCAAAGGTGAGCTGCGAGCACTGACGGACCGCGCGCTCATCGACCGTTACTTTTCGTACAACAACGAACATCCACCGCTGCTCAAGACGCTGTTCGGGCTGTCGTGGCGCACCTTGCATCGCTGCAACTGTCCAAGCGAGCCGGGCCAGCATGCGCTGTCCTATCCGAAACGGCATCGCACGCTCGGGCTGTTGACCAACGGAGAAGCGATGCGGCTGCCGTCGCACCTATTGGCCGGTGCGCTGTGTGCGGCGGTCTATCTGATCGGACGACGCAGCTTCGGACGGGCTGGTGCGCTGTGTGCGGCGGGACTGACGATTTTGGCGCCTCGGCACTTTTTCCATGCGGAGCTGTCTTGCTTCGACGCGCCTGTGACGGCGATGCTCGGGGTGACAACTTGGGCCTATCTGCGCGCGCAGCAGACGGACAAGAAGTCGTGGGCAGTCCTTGCGGGCGTGCTGTTTGGTCTGTCGCTTTCGACCAAGCACAATGCGTTCTTTTTGCCGCCGCTGCTGCTCGGGCATGCGCTGTGGCTGCGTCGCGACTTGCTGCGTGGCGAAGCGAGCGATTCCCGTCAGACAGCGACCCGGCGCGTGCTGCGCTATCTGTTTCAGCCGTGGGCGCTGTCGATGGCGCTGCTGGGACCGCTCGTCTACCTTTTGTCGTGGCCGTATCTGTGGTTTCAGACGGTGAAGCGCTTCACTTGGTACGTCGGCTTTCACCTGCACCACGTCCACTACAACATCGAGTACCTCGGTCAGAACTACAACCGTCCGCCGTATCCCTGGCACTACGTTCCGGTGATGACGCTGCTCACGATGCCGGTGGTGACGCTGCTGCTGGCTGTCCTCGGAGCCCTCTTGTGGACTCTGCGTCGCGAGCAGCTGATCGAGCCGCTGCCATCGGGCGAGCGCTCCGGCGGAGAGCTTCCGCTTGTGCTTCTGTCGGCACTGTGGCCGATGCTCATCATCATGCGACCGGGAACGCCGATTTTTGGGGCAGAAAAGCACTGGCTGCCGTCGGTCCCGTTTGTGGCGCTGCTCGCGGGCGCAGCGGTTTCCTATCTGATTCGTCAGACGAGCCGTCACGCGCGGCATCAAGCTGTGCTCGGGCCGCTGCTTGTGGGACTGGTGCTCACTCCGGCGGCGCTGTCGGTGTGGCGCTCACATCCCTATGGGCTCAGTCACTACAACGCGCTGGCTGGCGGACCCGTCGGAGCCGCGAACCTGGGAATGAATCGGCAGTTTTGGGGTTACTCGGTGCGCGGTGCGATGCCGTTTTTGAACCGAGCGCTTGCGCCGAACACTCCGGTCTATTTTCACGACGCCAACTGGTTTCAGCTGCGGATGAGCCAGCTTGACGGCTTCCTGCGTCGCGACATTGCCGACGCTGGGATGGAAGAGCCGGGCGTGGTTGGCTCGCGCGCCGCGATGGTGATGCACGAAAAACACTTCAATAAGTACGAGTACTGGATCTGGGACGCGTACGGGACGACCAAGCCGAGCTTTGTGCAGACGCACCTCGGGGTTCCGCTGTGTACCGTCTACGAGCGACCGAGCCCCGCGCGAGGTGGCCAGTGAGCCGTGAGCTGCGCGTGTCGCTGAGCCTGTTTGTGCTGTTTTCCGCAGTCTTTGCAGCGACGGCAGGACAGCGACTGCTGCGACCTTCGACCGACACGCACTTTGTCTATCAAGCGGAAAGCTGGCTGCATCGTCGGCTCGACTTGGGTGGTGCTCCGCCGCACCAAAACGACTGGGCCGAGGTAGAAACGCTGACGCTGCGCAGCGGTCGCAAGGTGTCCGGTATGTTCCTGCGCGCCAACCCGATGCGCTTCCGTACGCTGTCGGGCTTTGTCGATGAGATTCCCTCGACAGAAATCGTGACGCGCGAAAAGAAGTACTACGTTTCGTTTCCGCCGTTTCCGTCGATGCTGATGCTGCCGTTCGTCGCGGTCTTTCATCATCGTACAAACGATGTGCTGCTGACGGTGCTGATGGCGGGCCTGGTTCCGGCTCTCCTGTACTTGCTGTTGCGTCGAATCCCGCGTGAGCTTTCTGACGGAACTGCGACGGAATCACCAGCGTCTCTTGACCTGTGGCTGACGGTGTTGTTTGGCGTTGGCTCGGTGTTTTACTTTTCGGCAGTACAAGGACAGGTGTGGTTTACCGCGCACATCGTCGCGTCGCTGCTGGCTGTGCTCTATCTGCTGTGTCTGTTTCCGCTGCGACCGTTTGCCTGTGGGCTGCTGTGCGGTGCGCTGTTTTTGACCCGTCCGCAGATGGCCGCGATGGGACTGCTGTTTGTGCTGGAACTTGTGCGACGAGCCACCCAGAGCCCGGCCTATCCGTCGCTGTCTCACTTGCAAAAAGAACTGTTTCCGACGCTGCGCAAGCTGGTTGGGCCGCTCATTTGGTTCGCGCTTCCGGCGGCGACGCTCGCGGGTCTGGGTGTCACGCTCAATCAGCTTCGCTTCGGACGCCTATTTGAGTTCGGCCACAGCTTTTTGCAGACGATTCAAGCCGACAACATCCAGCGCTTTGGGCTGATGAACTATCAGTTTTTGCCTCGGAACTTGGCGACGGCACTGACGCTGCTTCCCAAGCTGCTGCCGCAGTTTCCCTACGTGCAAGTGAGCTATCACGGTCTGGCGCTGTGGTTTACGACGCCCGCGCTGCTGTTTCTTCTGTGGCCGCAGGTTCCGCTCTGGACGCCAGCTTCCGTCGAGCCTTCCTCGCAGCACGAGCGCGCTCGTCAGCTTCGGCTGGGCATCTGTCTGACGATTGTGCCGATCGCGCTGGCCAGCCTGCTGTATCAAAACTCTGGCTTTGTGCAGTTTGGCTATCGGTTCAGCCTCGACTACATGGTGCTGCTGGTGCTGCTTCTGCGGCTCGGGAGCCCGACGCTCGCCAGCTCTACGCTCTTTCGCGCCTGCGTCGTGTTCGGCGTCGTCATCAACCTGTTTGGTGCGCTCACGTTCAATCGCATGGGCGCGTTCTATTTCAACGGCTTCTTCCCGGTGAGCTAAGCCATCGTCCGCTGCGCACCGAGCCTTTGCCTGAAGGCCAAGCGCGCCGCGCCGTCAGCGGTTCTAAGTGTCCGTACCGTCTGACCTTGCGGTCGCAGCTTGATAGAGAGTGCTTGTCAGCGGCGGCGCTTTGGCTCACACTGCCGCCATGCGTGAAGTCGTCATTTTGCAGGGTGCTCGTACTCCGTTCGGTCGTGGTGTAAAGGGTTCGCTCAAAGACACGCGTCCCGACGACCTGGGAATTGCTGTGGTTCGTTCGGCTCTATCGCGCGCTGGGGTTTCCGCCGCTGACATCGAAGATGTCGTTCTCGGCTGTGCGTTCCCCGAAGCAGAGCAGGGCATGAACATGGCTCGCTTGGTGTCGGTGGGTGCCGGTCTTCCCGTCGAAGTGCCAGCGATGACCATCAATCGCTTCTGTTCTTCGGGCGTTCAGGCTGCGGCCATCGTCGCCGATCGCATTGCCGTCGGACAGATCGACTTCGGAATCGCCGGTGGTGTCGAGTCGATGTCGATGATCCCGATGACGGGTGCGAAGGTGTCGCTAAACCCGCGTCTCGTCGAGGAACAGTCGGCGCTCTATACGCCAATGGGTGTGACCGCTGAAAACGTCGCCCGTCGCTTCCAGATTGCTCGCAGTGAGCAGGATGAGTTCGCCTATCAGAGCCATCAAAAAGCGATTGCCGCGCAGAAGGCTGGCTTTTTCGACGGTGAGATCCTTCCGATCGAGACCACGGTGTTCGACGAGACGGGCAAGCCGCGTAGCATCAAGGTCGATCGTGACGAGCTTCCTCGTGGCGATACCGATGTGGCCAAGCTGTCGGGTCTGCGTCCTGCGTTTGATCCGACGGGCTCGGTCACGCCGGGAAATAGCTCGCCGCTCACCGACGGAGCCGCTGCGCTGGTGATGGCTGCCAAAGACAAGATTGGCGATCGTCCGTTCCTCGGTTATTTCCGAGGCTTTGCCGTCGCTGGTGTTCCGCCGGAGATCATGGGAATCGGTCCGGTTCCGGCGGTGCGCAAGCTGCTTGCGAAGACCGGGCTTCAGGTGTCGGACATCGATCTGTGGGAGCTAAACGAAGCGTTTGCCAGCCAAGCGATCTACTGCGCGCGTGAACTGGGTGTTCCGTCGGACCGACTGAACGTCAACGGCGGCGCGATTGCGATTGGTCACCCACTTGGTGCGACGGGAGCCCGGATGACGGTGACGGCTCTGCGCGAGCTAAACCGTCGCGGTGGTCGCTACGGCATCATCTCGATGTGCATCGGTGGCGGCATGGGCGCTGCTGCTCTCGTCGAGCGCGCGTAACCGCTAGTCACTGACCAAGACGTGCCGCTTGCGGACCATCGAGTCCCCGGCGCGTCCTGCCCACTCAAACTGTGCGCCTTGCTCGCTGCGGAAGGTTCGCTCGATGCGCCACGCCGCACCAGGACACAGCCTTCGCTTGAGCAGCAGCGCACAGCTGGCCGTCCCCGCATAGTGATTGAACGCTGGCGTCCCGTCGGGATCCACATATTCTGTGCGAACCATCTCGTCAGCGCTGCACGAAAACTGCACTTCCAGCCCTGTGCGTGGACCTTCGGCGGATAGCACGTAGCTTCCGGTTCGATAGTCTGCCCTCGTGAGCGGCAAGTCGGTCCACTCTTTGAACGCGACTTCTTTGCCCTGGAACCCGTCGGGATACACCGACATCAGCGTAATCGGCAGCACCACCGGACCTCGACGCATCCGTACCGTCAGCGCTTCAAACACAGCTTGCGGCTTTTGCGTCGGACGCTCGTCTTCGCGATCGAACGCATTACAGCGAGCCCAGGCCCAGCCGTAGGCATGCTTTTTGCCCCACAAGTGGCTTTGTCCCGACGGAGCTTGGTGCAAATCGTAGCGCTCTCCGTCGATCTCAACCGTGCCGGACACCAAGATGCTGTGGTTGGGCGACGTGAGCAGCGTCTCTGCAATGCCCATCGGATTGTTGTACAGCGCCTTGGGAAACAGCAGGTGCGAGCGACTCTGACCGTCCCAGTGAAGATCCCAGCGAATGGTGTGACCGTCTCCGCTCAGCGAGCCACTGGCGTGACTGTGACCCAGCTCGGATCCTCCGATGCGAATCACGAACGGTCGCTGCTGGCTGTGCAAGCTCGCGATGTCGAATCGGCGATGGATGCCGAAGGTCTTGCTGGACTGCTTGCCATCGGATCGACAAAACCACAGCTCGGCATATGGCGGACCGTGACCTGACTCGGGCGATTCCAGCGTGTATCGAATCCAGAAGCCGGTCTTGCTTTCTCGATGCGACAGCGTCAGAAACCAGACCTCGTAGTGACCGGGCTGTCCCTCCCACGCCATGCGATTTTGGTCTTGTGCGACGGATGTTTGCAAAGGAATGGGCCGAGGCGATGACATGATTCGCAGAAACTACACCATTTTGGGGTTTCTGGCTCGGCATCGGCCGTCGGCGCTGTTTTGTTGCTGACGGCGACGCAGCGCGACGAAGGTGGAAGACGCGCGGCGCTGGGATGCGCTATCGTGGACAAGCGATGTGGTCCGATCACCGCTGCCAGGCCTACTGCGACTGTGCGACCGTCTGGAGCCTGTCATGACGAGACGCCCGCTGCCGCTGCTTGTGGGCACCGTGGCTGTGCTGTCGGTGCTGCTGCTCTTGGGCTTGGGTCTGCGTCTGACCTTGCGGCTGCGTGCGACGGAAGAAGCCCTTCAACGAGAGCGTGGTGCGCGCGCTGCACTGCTTGTGCGTCAGCCTGGTCTCGACGCAGAAGGCTTGGCGCTGGCGGTGAAAGCTGCGGCTCCGAGCCTGCTTCACGGACGGCCTTTGCCGACGGAAGCCAAAGAAGGTCTGATGGTTGCGCTGCGGGTGGCGGAAAACTCGCTGGCGCTGCACGGGCACGATGACATTGTTTCGCAGGTTGCGTTTTCTCCCGACGGAAAGACGGTTGCGACTGCGAGCCATGATCTAACCGTCCGTCTGTGGGACGAGCGAACCGGACAGCTGCTGCTTCCGCTTGCCAAGCACGGAGATCGCATCACCGAGCTATTGTTTGCGGATCGTGGCGCGCTGCTCGTCACAATCAGCCTCGACAAGTTCCTGCGCGTATTTTCGCTTCCGACGGGAAAGCTGCTTCATTCCTTGGCCGGTCACGATTCGATGGTCAGCGCTGCGATGGCTCCCGACGGAAAGCATGTCGCCGTGGGCTATCGAGACGGCAGCATTCATCTGTTCGATGTCGTCGCTGGGCGCTTGCTAAGAACCGTCACTGGACATCGCGATCTTGTTCGTTCGTTGGCGTTTTCTCCCGATGGACAGCACCTTCTTTCGGGAAGCTATGACAAGACCGCACAGGTGTTCGAGACGCAAACTGGCCACGTTGAGCATGTCATCTCGACGGGAGATCGGGTGACCTCGGTGAGCTTTGCCAGCGACGGACAGAAGATCGCGGTGGCCAGCCAGGACAAGACGGTGCGGCTGTGGAGCCTGCGACTCGGGGAAATCTTTACGCTGCGAGGTCACGAAGAGCAGGTGGTTCACGTCACGTTTTCTCCCGATGGAAGCCTGCTGGCGAGCGGCGATGCCAGCGGCACGATCGCGCTGTGGGACGGACGAACTGGCGATCTGTTGCGCAAGCTGCGAGGTCACGAAGAAACCGTGATCGCTCTGCGCTTTATGCCCGACGGAGAACACTTGATCTCGGTGGGCTCTGGCGAGCGCGGCGTTCATCTGTGGCACACCTCGTCGGAACGTCCGATCGCAATCCTGAGCGGTCATCGTGGTGAGATTCGCGACCTGGCGCTGACTTCCGACGGACGATACGCGATCACCGGTAGCTACGATCGCTCAGCGCGGGTATGGAACCTTGAGCGCGTGCTTCCGACGACGACGCTGACTGGACATCACCGTCGCATCTCGTCGCTAGAGTTTCTAAAGACCGACGGTTCACGCTTGGTGAGCGCCAGCCTCGATCGAACCGCGCGGCTGTGGCGCTGGGATCGCACCAAGCTCAAGGGCGAGCTGATCGCCGAGCTGGTCGGGCACAGTGGACCGCTGCACATGGCGCGCTTTTCACCCGACGGGATGCAGGTGGCGACGGCAAGCTCGGACAAGACGGTGCGGCTGTGGAATGGACAGACCGGCGCGCATGAAAAGACGCTGAGCGGTCATGCCTACACGGTCTTTGCACTGGCGTATGGCAGCGACGGAAAGCGTCTGTTTTCAGCCAGTCGAGATTCGGTTCGGATGTGGGATGTTCAGACGGGAGCCTTGCTAGGTTCCGTGCTTTCGCACAGCGGCGCACCGATCTGGATGGCTGTGTCGCCAGATGGACGCTTTCTGGTCAGCGCAGCGACGGATCGCAAGGTCATTGTCTGGGATGCCAGCCGTCTACAGCCGCTCGGTGCGCTGCCTGACACGTCGGACCCGGTGAATCAGCTTACGTTTTTGCCAGCCAGTCGCGGCGGTCTGCTCGTCACTGCGTCCGATGATCAGACGGTGCGACTGTGGAATGTGGAAACGCGACAGCCGGTGGCCAAGTTCCGTGCGCTGCCCGATCGACCGATGGCGGTGTCGGTGGGCAAAGGGGGCGAGCGGCTGCTCGTGGTGGGCAAAGATCGTGTGGTTCGGGTCTGGGACATCTCTGCTGCGCCGCATGCGGACTCGATCTTGCCGCTCGCAGAGCTGCCGGTGATTGCTGACGACATCGAGCACGGTGACTATGTACCCGACGGGAGCGCGTTTGCGGTGGCGGGGGCCGACGGTCGCATCAAGGTCTATCGCGACACGTTTGGCACCAGCCTAGAGTCCATGTTCCGCGATGCGTGCCAGCGCTTGCGGTTTCAACCTCAGCAAGCGGATGTGAGGGATGTGTGTCGTTAGCGATCCGCGTAGCTGTGGGCAAAAACTTGCGCATTCGTCCTACTCTGTGCGTAAGTGTCCTACATGGTGGTTTTGAAATCGGCGCAAGAAACGCTCAAGTCCCCGCCAAAGAGAGGACTTTTGTATACTTGGCGTCGGTGCAGCCGTTGTCTTCCCGTGCAAGCGGGCCGCTCGGCAGATAGGTAAACAGTCTCGTGGCAAACGTCTTGGTCATGATCGAGTTTCTGGACAGCGAGCCACTGTGCGCCTCGCTGGAAGCGCTGGGTCAGGCTCGGCGTCTGGGAAGTGCCGTCGGTATGACCGTCTATGCGCTGCTACCGATGCAGTCGGTGGCTCCGCAGGCTCGCGAGCGACTGGGCCAGCTCCTCGGGCACTTTGGGGCCGACGCGGTGGTGCTGTTGACCGCCGAGTCGCCCGTTCACGAGCACGAGCTGCGGTTTGCTCCGTATGCCAGGGCGCTTCAGCAGGCCTGTGAAGAGCTGCCGCCGAAGCTGTTCCTGATGGCGGATACGCCGGGCGCGCGCGACATTGCGCCTCGGCTGACGGCGCGCATTGGCGGTGTGTTTCTGGCGTCGGGCGAGCCCACCTGTGAGCATGGCGTGCTGAAGCTGTTCGATTCGCAAGGTCAACAAGTCATGCCGTGCGACGATCCGCTCGCGGATGAGATGTTCGCACCGACGATGTTGCCGGTGGTGATGACGCTGCAAGCCGGACGCTACGCACTGTCGCGAGGCAGCACAGCGGTTCCCGTGCGCTTTATGGCACCGATTGATGCCGATACCAGCTCGGAGCGAACGCCGGTGCCAGGCGGTGGTCTGTCGGAGGATCACTGCGAGCCATTTTTGCGTAGTCAGCGTCTGTGGCTTCATCCGCCCGAGACGATTGGGCCCGAGACGATTCCTCCGCTGTTTGCGGTGTCAAACGAGCGACTGCTGCTGGATCGACGCAGCGTTCATTCGTTGATCGCCATCGGTCCGAGTGCGATCGAGCGCGCCGATGTTCAGTTTGCGCTGCCGCTCGGCGACGATGCTGCCAAGGACTTGCTCGAATCCATCGACGCAGCCTTTGCGCGACCGAAAGAGCCGTCGGTAGAGCTGAACCTGAGTAGCCTGCTTAGCTTTCACGGCGATGATGATGAAGAGCTGACTCCCTCGACGGGACGATCGTGGGATGGCTCTGACATTGTGACGGGCGATACCGCGCCGCGTCAGCCGGTTGTGTCTTCGTCGGTAGCAAGTGAAGAGTCCGTCGCACCAGTGCCGCGAACCGAGCCGTTCTCTTCGCCGTTTGAGCGAACCAATGCGGGCAGCGACGAGATGTGGGACGGTGATCCGACGCCTCACTCGGGTCAAGACGCGGTTCCTCAAGCAGAGCTAGACGGAATTGATACCGAGCCGATCACCGAGCTGGGTCACAAAGACGGTCACAGCGAAGCCAGCAAGACCGTAACCAGCGACGACAGCAGCAAGCGACAGGAGCAGTCATGAACGTCTTGATGATTGTTTCGCCGCAGTGTCAGCGCGCGTGGCAAATCGCTTCGTCGCTGGGCGAACCGATTGCGCTGGCGATCGCCAAAGATAACTCGGTGTTTTCGTCGCTGAACATGCCTGCATCGGTTCAGCGGATTCGCATCTGGGACGAAGCGCTGGATCCGTCGTCGCTGCATCCGTTCGATGTCGAAGCCCGTCACTCGGCGGTGATTGCGCAGGCTGCGCGTCGTCTGGGAACGTCGGTTGTCCTTGTGACAGAGACGCAGACCGGCTTTGTGAGCGCTGGCATTGCCGAGCAGCTCAACCTAGCGCACGTCAGTGAAGTGGTGTCGGCTACGCTTCTGTCCGACGGAAATGACGATCCACAGCTCCAGGTTCAGCGTCGCGGTCTGCGTCGGCTGCAAGTGCTGCGTGGTACCAGCCAGGCCGTTTTGGCGGTTCTTCCGTCGCTAAAGCCTGACGCTGCGTCCGATCAGACTTCGGTGGTGGTGACGGAGTGGTCGCTCCCAGATGTCTCGCTGACCGTTGCGGACTTGCCGTCGCCACAGCTTCAGGTGGTGGCTCAGTCGGCGCGCCATCTGCGTCCGCGTCTGTTTCTGTCGCCGGGAGCCCTTGTCAATCGGCTGCGCAGCGACGGTTTGGAGTAAGTACAAATGGGTCGGCCTCGCGTTCAATCGACAGCACCTTCCGCGCAGAGCACGAGCGCGGGACGATCGCCTGCCTCGACAGAGAAGCTCGGCGACGTGAGCCGTCTGTTGCGCGCGCGATCTTTTTGGGTCGATGGCGATAGCAAGGCCGCGCAGCGGGTGCGTACAAACTTGCAGCTTGGCCCGGTGCAGCTAGACCGAGAGTCAGCGGCATGGATTTCAGACGGGCGCTTGCCGGATGACAAGCTGGGGATTTCTCTCGACGACGGCGCGGCGCTGCTGGGTCCGCATAGCTTTGGGTTTTTGAACAACCTCGACGGGATTGCACCGCTGGCTGCACCGCTTGGTGAGCGGCCTCGGGTCGGTCGGGTTGCGCTGGTCGTTCCTCGTCGAGATGCGCTGCCAGAGCTGGCACCGCTTTTGTGCAGTCGCTTGCTCGGTGTGTCGTGGCTTATCTCGGTGGGCGACGGAGATCCAGCGGAAGTGTTGCGCTTTTTGCAGCACGATCCAGCGACGGCAGGGCTGCTGGTGGCGCTGGGAAAAGGTGTCCGTCCACAGTCGCTGCTGGATGCGCTGTCGGGAAAGCCATCGGTGGTCTTGCTGCCGACGGTGCATCGCGATCTGGGGCTGCTGCGCGCGGTGGCTCGGCGAGCGCTATCGCGAGTGACCGCCAGCTTTGAGGAGTGGCTGGCGCACGGTGCGCTGCTCGACGCGGGCTTTGGTCCTTTGCCGCAAGGTCGTAGTGGTGCCCGTCGTGGTGTCTCAAGTCAGCGACGAGCGAGCGTGCTTGTGTTTGGTGCGGGTGCGGATCTGATTCAGCGAGAGCTGGATGCGCTGCGGCTGCCTGGGCCGATTCGCGTCGATGCCGACGATGAAGCGGCGGTGGATCGGGCGCTTCTCCGCGCGACAGAGCAGTCCGAGCTGCTGATCCTGTGCGGTGACAAAGAACAGCTTGCGGAGCTTCGTCCGTCGCGGCCTGCGCTGCTGCTCGATCCGTCGGAGAGAGATCGACTGCGGGCGCTGCTCGTTGCGATGTTGTCGCTGTCGGCTTCGGCGGCGGCGCACGCTCCGGTGGTGATACGTCCGATCCGAGAGCGACTAGAGACGGTGCTCCATGAGCTTCCGCCGCCACTTTACGTCGCTGGTGAGATGGTAAAGAGCGAGCCGCTCAGCGATCACGATGCGAAGCGGCTGCTTCACTCGTATGGCGTGCGGGTGACGCGCCAAGCGCCGGTCAGTACGACGACCTCCGCGCTGCGCGTGGTGGCCAAGCTGGGCACGCCGGTGTGGGTGCTGCCAGGGCTTCCTCCGAGTGAGGATGTGACCAAGCTGGCGACGGCGGAAGCGCGCGACGGTGTGCTGTGTGAGACGCAGGCCGAGGTGAAGCGGCAGACCTCGCTGCTGCTTGGACGCTACGAATACGTGCTGCTACGCGAAGTGTCACCGCGTGGTCCGTCGCTGCGTGTGCAGCTTGTGCGAGAGCGCGGGCTGGGCGATGTGCTGCGCGTCGAGCCACTCTTGGCGGAAGCGGATGCGGAAGCCTCGCTGCTGCCGCTGTTTGCCGACGATGCCGAAGCGCTGGCGCGTGTGTGGGCTGCACCCGGCGATGCCGATCAGGTCGAAGCGCTGGCGACGCTGATCAGTCAGGTTGCTGCGTGTATCGACGAGCAGAAGCTGCAAGGCGAGCTGGTGATTCGGGTGTCCGACGAACCCGTTGTGCTTCACGCTGCGCTTGCGCTACGTCGCGAGCGCTAAGCCGTCACCAAGCAGACAACGCCCGCGACGGTGACGATGATCGCGAGCAGTCGCCTGATATCGAGCGTTTCTCCGCCGACAATGATGCCAATCGGCACCGCAAACAGGGGCGACATCGCAGCCAGCGGGGCGGCAATGCTCAAGTCGGTGTGCGTCATCGCGTAGACAAAGATCGAGCTGCCGACGAAGGCTTCGGTGATCACGGCGGGCACAAAGCGGATCAGCTCGGGCTTGGACGCAAAGAGCTGCGGATCGCTCGGTCGCGGCGGATTCTTCAGCCGACGCAGCAGCCAAATCGTGCCGAGCACCGTCGTGGCCAGCAGATAGCGAAAGCCGTTGACGACAAAGGGCGTCAGTCCGATCCCGCCACGTCGGACGGAGTAGGTGTTTCCCGCCCAAAACAGCGATGTGAGCAGCGCAAGCACAAGACCGGCCCAGCGCAGCTTGCTTGGCTGCGACTCAGCGGTGTCTCCGCGTGCGACGGCTTGCAAAAAGACCAGCCACACAACGCCCGCGATGCATAGCAGCGTACCCAGCACTCGCTGCGCGCCGACGTGCTCGCCGAGCGTGAGCGCGCCAACCAAGGTCGCCCACAGCGGATAAATCGAGCCGATCGCCAGTGCCGTCGGCGTCCCGAGGCGCATGGCTGCATGATAAAACAGCATGTCGCCCAGTCCGTACGAACAGACGACGGACACAGACAGCCAGCCGACGTTGTGAAGGCCCACGGCGCGGATGCTGGCAAGCCCACCGCTGAGCATGGCAGCGACGAAGAACATCGGGGCCGCAATGGCAGCACGCGAAAAGTTGACTTCCATCGCTCCGACGCGACCGGCCTGCCGTGCGTAGACCGAAGAGCCAAGCGCCCAAGTCAGCGAGCTACCGAGTGCGCACAGCGTCCCGAGCAGCGTCTGTGGTTCCGAAAAGTTCATCAGGTAACGTTCTGGTTCTTATGGTTGGTAAAAATGGTTAATTATCGTCGTGGTGCCGGTGGTTCAGCGGTCAGCGGATCTTCGGGCCACGCATGGCGCGGATACTTGCGCATCAGCTCTCGACGGATGGCTGGATAGTGCTTGGCCCAAAAGCCGCGCAGATCGGTGGTGACTTGGACGGCTCGCTGATTCGGTGCCAGCAGATGAATCACGAGCGGAAGTCGTCCCGCTGCAAGCTTGGGCCCGTCGGTCATCCCGAAAAAATCTTGCAGCCGTGACTCGACCCACGGCGGCTGACCGCTTGCGTAGTGAATGCGGGTGCGACGACCGCCGGGCAAGGTGATGTGCTCGGGAAGCTGCTCGCTAAGGATGCGCTGAAGGCTTCGCTCCGACGGAAGTGACTTGCTTAGCTCACCCAGAAGGGTCGGAATCAGCGCTTGACCGGATAGCTCTGCAAGCGAGATTTTCCCGTCGCACAGCACTGCAATCGCTTGGGCAATCAGCGACGCAGACAACGGCGGTAGTGCAAGCTCTGGATACGCAGACGACAGCGCTGCGAGCCGGGCCGCCAGATCTTCTAGCCGATTTCCGTCGCTGAAGATCTGTTCGGTGCGGTTGCGGGCTTGCTCACACAGCAGTGCGACGGCGCGAGGATCATCCCCACGGGCCAGCGTGCGAGACTCGTCGAGGATGAGCTGACCGATGCGCAAGCGCTGACATCGCTCGACTTGGTTTGTGCTGCTGTTCCAGACAAGCTCTTCGCTGTCACTGACGGGATCGCCGGGCAGCTCGAGCAGCCAGTCGGCTTCGATCGCAGAAACCAGTCGTGCGACGGGCGCGCTCTGGCTGCCTCGCTCTTCGACATCGACCAAGACCAGCCACTCTGCGTCACGGACGACGCTGCTTGGCGACAGCGTGGCACTGCCTCCGGTGGCCAAGACCAGCTCGACGGAGTCACTCTTTTTGCGACGACGGGCGACGCGATCGGGAAAACCCAGCAGCACGGCGCGACCCAAAGCGGACTCTTTTTCCGACGGTGACAGCGTGCGCTTGTGCGCAAATCGCCTGGCTTTATCGACGAGCTGACGACGCGCTCGATCGACGCGCAGCACGGTGTCTGCGTCGAGACCTTCCCGCTGAAGCGCTGCTTTGGCAAAGCGCTGCGACTCGGCCCAGCGGAAGCGATCGAGCCGATGACCCAGGTCCGATGGCTCACTGGCGACGGAAGCGAGTGCGCGCGCGTCTCCTCCGAGGCTGCGACTGGCGAGCAAGATGTCACGCTCAGTCAGAAGCGCAGAAACCACGGCTGCATCATCCAAGATGCCAAGCTCTGCACCAGCGATGAGAACGCGTGCCAGACGAGGCGACAAGGGCAGGGCGGTCAGCTTGCTTCCCAGCGACGTGAGCCGCGAAGATTCGTCAATCGCTCCGAGGCTGCGCAGCAAAGACTCCGCTGAATCCATCGCCGCCTGCGGCAGTGGGTCCAAAAATCGCACGTCGGACACCGACAGACCCAGCGAGTGCAGCAGCAGCAGCGGCTCGGCCAGATCCATGCGCAGGATCTCGGGGCTGTCGAACTCGGGACGCAGATCGTGATCGTGCTTGGTGTACAGGCGAAGGCAGCGTCCGGGCTGGGTTCGTCCGGCGCGTCCGGCTCGCTGCGCAGCGGCAGCGCGACTGATCGGAACCACCTTCAGCGTCGGCAGTCCTGACCAGTGCGCATAGCCCGCTTGGCGCTGAAGTCCGCTGTCGATGACGACGGTGACTCCGTCGATGGTGAGCGAGGTCTCAGCGATGTTGGTGGCCAAGATGACGCGACGTGGATCGCTTGGCGCACGCGGCGCTACAACCCGACGCTGATCGACGAGAGGCAAGTCACCATGCAGCGGCAGCACGTCCAGCGAAAACAGCGGAACCAGCTCTGCGAGATCTTCCTGACAGCGACGGATTTCCGCACTTCCTGGCAAAAACACCAAGATGTCGCCTTGTCGCTTTGTGCCGTCGCTCTTGACGGACTGCGCGTCTTTGCTCACGACCTCGCGAACGGCGCGCCGGACCTGTCTGGGCAGCGGTTCATCGCTCGGAAGCGCGAGATGCTCGACGGACACTTCAAACTGCCGACCTTGGCTTTCGACGATCGGACAGTGACCCAGAAACTCCGCGACTTTGGCGGTGTGCAGCGTCGCAGACATTACACACAAGCGCAGATCGGGTCGCGTGGTCAGCGAAAGACGACGAAGCAGCGACAGAAGCAGATCGGTCTGATGATGACGTTCGTGAAATTCATCGAAGATCACCGTCGAGACCTTGGCAAGCTGGGGATCGCTGGCAAGCTGACGGAGCAGCACGCCTTCGGTCACAAAGCGTAGGCGCGTCTTTTCGCTGACAATCGACTCGAAGCGAAGCTGAACACCGACGGTTTCGCCCAGCGACTCGCCACGCTCTTCTGCGACCCGCAGCGCCGACAGGTGCGCGGCAATCCGGCGCGGCTCCAAGACCACGACTTCACCTTCGGGACACAGCGACAAAAGCGCTTGCGGAACGCGCGTCGTCTTTCCTGCCCCCGGCGGAGCCGCGATGACCACGCATGACTGCTTCGTCAGCGTGTCCACAATCGTCGGTAGCAGCTCATCGATCGGGAGCGGCACAAGGCCACTTGGCAAGCTGTGCGACGGACGGTTCGTCAAGTCAGGCGACGAAGTGTGTGGCGAAGGAGCAGACATTTCGGAACGCGGCCTGCGCGGCGGCGCACGATACAGACTCGGCGCGCGTCGGTCTAGCGTGCTTATTTGCCGGTCGTGGGCGCGGTCGCGAGCGCGGGCTTTCCGCCTTTGCGGGGATCGCTGGCTGCACCGAAGCTGGCGGGCCGACCCTCGCTGGCGGGACGATAGACCACGACTTGCACGGCGGTCTCCAGCGGCGCGGGGGTGATCACCAGCGTATGTCCTCGCTGGGTTAGCTTCTCGCGGACATCGACGGGAACTTCCGGCTCGACGAGAACATTTTCGGGCAAAAACTGAGCGTGAATGCGCGGCGACGAGACAGCAGACTCGGCTTCCATGCCAAAGTCGATCAGGTTGATCATCGTCTGAACCACGCCGGTGACGATGGTGGGACCGCCAGAGCCGCCTGCGCAGATGATCGATCCGTCTTTTCCGACGGCGATGATCGGAGCCATGCTCGATGCGGGACGCTTTCCGGGCGCAACCAAGTTGGCTTCCTGTCCGACTAGTCCAAAGGCATTTTCCGTCGCTGGCTTGGCGGTAAAGTCATCCATCTGGTTGTTCAAGATGACTCCCGACTTGGGTCCGACGACACGAGATCCGAAGCCCAAGTTGACGGTGGTGGTGAGCGCAGCGGCGTTGCCATTGCGATCGATGACGCACAAGTGGCTGGTGCCTTTGTCGCGCGGGGGCGAGGCGGGCTTGCCGGTGCCGGGACGACCGTAGCTGTTTCTGGACAGGACGCGATCGCTCTGGATCGTTTCGGCGCGGCCTTTGGCATAGGCAGGACTGGCAAGCTCTGCGACGGGAATGTTGGCAAAAGCAGGATCGCCGTGAAGTCGTACGCGATCGGCAAAGGCATGCTTGAGCGCTTCAATGGTCTCGTGCAGCGTCGCAGATGCGCCTGGACCTTGGGCCGGTGGCGGGCGCGCATCCAGGATCTGAAGTGCTTCGAGCGCGGTGATTCCTCCCGACGGAGGCGGAACCACAAAGAGCTGATGCCCACGAAAGCGACCTTCGATCGGTGTGCGAGCGACGGGCTTGTAGGTTGCGAAGTCTTCGGCTTGTAGGATTCCGCCTGCACCCTGATTCGCTTTGAGCAGATCGTCGCCGATGGAGCCAGGCTGGGTTCGATAGAACGCCAAAAAGCCATCTTGCGACAGCGTGCGCAGCGTGGAAGCCAGCTCGGGACGACGAAGCTGCGTGCCGATCATCAAAACTTGACCTTGCGGAGCCAGCAGCGCGCGCAGCGGATGATCGGTGACGAGCTTGGGCACGACGCTTGCGGCACTTCGTGCCAAGTGTCTTCCGACGGGAAAGCCTTTGTCCGCCAGTCGCAGCGCCGGAGCCACGACCTGGGCAGGCTTGAGCGATCCGAACTCTGCCAGCGCTTTGGCAAAGCCTGCCGCTTCACCGGGAACTCCCGAGGCCAGGCCTCCGATGCGAGAGCGATCGGGAACAACCTGGCCCGTCGCGGCATCGATGAACATGTCGCGGCTGGCTTGCTTGGGCGCGACTTCTCGAAAGTCGATCGCTGCAACTTGTCCGTCGCTTTTGCGGATCAGCAAAAATCCGCCACCGCCCAGACCGGATCCTGCTGGTTGAACCACTCCGAGTGCCAAGGCCGCAGCGATCGCAGCATCCACCGCGTTGCCTCCTTGGCTCAAGATCTCGGCGCCCGCTTGCGAAGCCAGCTCATGATCGGCGGCTACGGCTCCGGCTTGCCCAACAACCGTGTGCGGATACGCAGCCTGTCCCACGGACAAGTTCCCGAGTGAGACGGCCAGCGAGATGACACCGGCCAGGGTTGGTTTCACCAATTTCCGACGTGAATGCTTACAGTTCAGCGAAAAAATGTAGCTCATGTTATTGTTTTTCATCGCCTCTATTGGCTTCTCTGCTGGCCGCAGGTTGGGGATGGCACCGCGCCATTGTGTCTTCCCTTACACGTTACGACAGGGCGAGTGGTGAGCAGAAGACGGAAGAGCGGTGGGCGATAGGGCGCAATCTTCGATTGGGAGCAAAGATGTCGGCCTCTGAGAACCCCAAGGGCAAAGCCCCGCTGACGATGAAGATCAAGTTCAAGTCTGCCAACCTCGAGCAGTTTATCGAGCGTTACTCGGTGGATGTGAGCAAGGGCGGGATCTTCATTCGCACCAAGGAACCGCAAGCCGTCGGGACCAGCCTGCGGTTTGAGTTTCAGCTCCAGGACGGGACGCCGCTGATCGTCGGTGAAGGCACCGTGGTGTGGAACCGATCTCCCGATCCCAGCAAGCCGTCGGTTGCGCCGGGCATGGGCGTGCGCTTCGACAAGCTGACGCCGGACAGCCAGGAACGCCTCGATCAGATCTTGGCGGAAAAGGCTCGTCGGGGTGAGACGGGTGTCGAGTCGCGCTTTGATGCGGGCATTCGCTCTTCGCAGAGTGATGCAGCGTCGCCGAGCCAAGTGACTCCGACTGCAAATCCATCGGGCGGTGGCGGGCACAACGAGTTTGGCGACGAACCGACGCGCGCCATGGCTGCCGATCAGGTCAACAAGCTGGCCGAAGCGATGGGCATGAGCGGCTTGATGGAAGAAGATGCGCCGACGAAGGCGAATCCGGCTGCCGTCGCTGAAGCACTGCGCAAGAAAGCGGCAGATCAGCCGTCGCTGGCCCCGATGACACCGGCTGCGGCAAAAGCGGGCTTGTCCAAGACGCTGCTCGGTCAGGGCTTTGGCATGATGACGCCACCGACCAAGCCTGCCGTCGGTCCGGTGGTGCCTCCGCAGCCGCCCAAGCCGATCGTTGCGCCATCTGCGCCGGTGCCAGCGCGTGCTGTGCCGGACTCAGCGAAGACGCCGACGGCATCGGTGGAAGAGCAGCAGCAGCGGATCGCGGATAGCAGCCGAACTCCGACGGGAGCTGCCTCTGCCGCGACGCCACAGAAGCCGCTGGATCTGCCCTCTGCGAGCACTCCGACGAACAATCCGCCTGCATCGGCGGCCAAAGATCCAGAAGATGCGCCTAAGCCTGCGGCTGCTCCGTCTGCGCCTCCGCCGAAGCTGGATGCACCGGAGTCGCTGTTTTCAGACGCTGCGCCCGTTGCAATGACACCGACGCCACAGAAGTCCGGCAGCAAGAGCGGCCTGATCGCTGCGGTCGGTGCGCTGGCGCTGCTTCTCGGTGGTGGCGGTGCGTATTACGCGCTGGTGCTCAGCAAGAAGCCGGTCGAGACGGGACCGACGCTGATTGCCACGACGCCCGGACCGACGACGAATCCGAGCGCGGGAAACCCGGTTCAGCCCCCGCAGCAGCCGACGGAAGTGAAGCCGATCGAGCCCGTGGCCAAGCCGCCCGAGCCAACGAATGTGCCGGTCAAGCCCGACAAGCCGATGGAAGGCACGGAAGTGACGACGGAGCCGCCGGGCGCGCAGGTGGAATACGAAGGCAAGCAGTTTGGGCCGACTCCGACGCGGGTTCCGGGACTTGCGGCGGGCAAAGCGCTGCGCATCACGCTGGCTGGCTACCTGGAAGCGAAGCCGAAGATCAAGGCGGTGCCGAAGGAAGGCGAGCCGCTGAGCTTTACGCTGACGGCGATCGAGCGGATGGTAGAGCTGACCTCGACGCCGAAGGGCGCGGACGTGTACTTCGACGGAAAGAAGGTCGGCAAGACGCCGTTCCAGATCAAGAAGCTCGATACGAAGGAAAAGCACGAGATCGAGCTGCGCAAGGCTGGCTTTGCGAGCTGGACGCGAACGGTCTCTGCGGCGGATACCTTCGAGGTGAAGAAGGGCAAAGAAGTGCTGGCGGTAGAAGCCACGCTTTCGCCGAGCGCCGACGCGGGTGCGAAGAAGGCTCGTCCGGGCAAAAAAGAAGCGGTCGAGGCGGCTCCGGCGGTGGCTCCGGCAGAGCCTGCGAAGGCGGAAGAGAAGCCAAAGGCCGAAGAAAAGCCAAAGGCCGAAGAGAAGCCAAAGGCCGAAGAGAAAAAGGCCGAAGAGCCAAAGGCTGAAGAAAAGCCAGCGACGTAAGCTATTCCGCTTGATACGAGCGCCCGCGCCAGATCACGGGCCGTCCAGCCAGCGCTCGATACACCGACACACACAAGATGTACGCGACGACGATCCCACCGAGGGCGCGCACGCCTCGGGGCGTCACATGGTACGACGCGTACAGCGACAGTCGCGCCAGCCAGTCGGCTCCGTAACAGAGCATCGCAGCGAGGAAAAAGCGTGGCGGATGACCTTGCAGCAGCGTCATGCCGAGCGCAGCCACAAAGGCAATCGTCGGCAGCGCAAACACCAGCGCAACGATCGCGCTCAGCAGCGGAGCCAGCGCCTTTACCGGACCCAGCGCGACGTAGAAGTTCTTGATCCAGCCCGAAATGATCGCCGACAGCGAGTCATACATTCGCAGCTTCACCACCGATGTTCCGTGCGCGACACACAGCCCGAGCTTGTGCTGCTTGATAAGCTGCGCCATGCGAAGGTCTTCGATGACCTCACGCTGGACCGCTTGATGACCGCCGATTTGTTCGTAGGCATCGCGACGGAACAGCATAAACGGTCCGAAACCGGCGGCCTCGCTACGCTGCGGATCGTTGACCTTGACCGGATCGAGCAGTCCCCACAGCAGCAGCGCCACGACTGGCTGCGTTGCACGTTCCCAAAAGCTGGCGGCGACCAGTTCTGGCATCAGCGTCGTCAGTCCCGCACGCTGGCTCTCTGCGAGCGCCACCGCTTGTGAAACCGCCGTCGGACGCAGCCTGACATCTGCATCAATAAACAGCAGATAGTCGCTGCTTGCCCCGAGCGCTCCGTTGTGAACCGCATGCGGCTTTCCGAGCCAGCCCGGCGGCAGCGCAGGCGGATGAATCAGCGTCAGCCGGCGATCGCTCTCGGCCAGCTTGCCCACGATCGCTCCGGTTCGATCCGTCGAGTGATCATCGACCACTTTCACCGTCAGCACCGGATAGTCCTGATGGAGCAAGCTGCGCACGCAGTCCTCGATGTTGGCTTCCTCATTGCGCGCGGGAACCACAATCAGCACCGACTTCGGATTGCGCTGTGCCTCGGTGGCGGGCGGAAGCTTCGGCGTTCGCAGCCGATTGAACAGCAGCAGCAGCGCCAGCGCGACATGACAAAATGTCACTCCCCACAAAAACGGAGTCAGCGAAAACAGGTGCAAGATCGCCATCGGCGCGAAGCTAGCACACGGGCGCTTGCGGTCGCGCACAACTCGGGCTGAGATGATGCAAACAGGCTGACGCCGCGCGCTGGAGACTTTTCGCCCATGGGAACCTTAAGCAGTACGCTCCTTATCGTGCTGGCCGCGCTGGCCAATGCAGACGGAATTGGCAAGCTGTGGCCGTCGTCTCGGTTTTGGCTGACCGCGCTGCTTCCGCTGTCGGGAATGCTCGGAGTGGGCGCGGTGATCACAGGAATCCTCACCATCATCGAGATGGCGGCGTACCTGGGCTTCATTCGCTTGGCACCGATGGTGTACTTGGGCTTTATGGGCGGCGGAGTGCTGTCTCTGCTGCTCGGTCTGCGCTTTGGCTACGCGACGCTGCTGACGTGGTTCGGGAGCAAGCTGTCTCCGCACATGCAACGTACTTGCGATAACGTCCAAGCGCTGCTGATTCGCAACGAGCGCAGCCTCAGCTTCGCAGGCTTGGCCACGGGCGTGTTCTGTCTGTTGCTAAACGTCTTTACCTAAAGTCGTGCTACAGAGTGCCGCACTGGAGGTTTCTACATTCCACATGCGACACAATCGATCCCTGTCACTCATCCTTCCTGTTCTGGTCGGGCTGGTTCCTTCCGTACGCGCACTACCTGCGGCAACACCGACGGCAACACCCGCACAAAATCCCGCTGTCTCTGCTCCAGCCAAACCGGCGCAGGAAAAGCCCGCAGAGTCCACGCTCGCACCGAGCGAAAACTTGGTGGTTGCCGGAGTTCCTCCTGTTCCTCGGCGTCTGGTCGAGCGCGTTGGACGCTACACCGAGTTCCGCAGCGCGGGATTTGCAGACTGGCATCCTCTCCGTCGAGAACAGCTCATCATTACCCGCTTTGGGGACGTTCCGCAGATTCACAAAGTAGCGATGCCTGGCGGTGCGCGCACCCAGCTTACGTTCTTTCCGGATCGCATCGGCAATGCGAGCTATGAACCGACGCGCGGCGACTACTTTCTGTTTCTGAAAGATGTCGGTGGCGGTGAGTGGTTTCAGATCTTCCGCTACGATCTCGCAAGCGGTGACATCACGATGCTCACCGACGGAAAAAGTCGCAACTTGGGAATGCTCTGGAACCACACCGGAACCCAGATTGCGTACTCATCTACCCGGCGGACTGGCAAAGACACCGATCTGTGGGTGATGAATCCGCTCGACAAGTCTACAGACAAGCTGGTTCTTGAACTCTCGGGCGGAGGCTGGGGTCCACAGGACTTTTCACCCGACGGCAAACAGATCCTTTTGCAGGAAGAGCTGTCGATCAACGAAAGCTATCTGTGGCTCGTCGATGTTGAGAAAAAAGAAAAGACACTCCTTACGCCGAAAGGAGGCGCCGAAAAGATCGCCTATGGTCGCGCGCGGTTTTCCAAAGACGGCAAAGGAATCTACCTAACTACGGATCAGGAATCGGAGTTTCAACGGCTTGCGTACTTCGATCTGGCGACGAAAAAGTACACATTCCTAACCAGCTCGATTCCGTGGGACATCGAAGACTTTGATCTGTCGCGCGATGGTCGCACGCTGGCTCTTGCATCGAACGAAAACGGAGAAAGTCGCGTCTATCTGCTTTCCACCCAGAGCAAGCAGCTCAAGCCGCTGAAGGAAATTCCCGTCGGTGTTGTTTCCGGTGTGAGCTTCCATCGCAGCGGAACAGAGCTGGGACTTACGATCAGCTCGGCGCGCGCAAGCTCGGATTCCTATTCGGTCAACGTCGCCACAGGAAAGCTGACGCGCTGGACGCAGAGCGAGAGCGGCGGACTCAACACCAGTGAGTTTGCAGAGCCCAAGCTGGTGAAGTGGAAGAGCTTCGATGGGCGCGAGATCTCTGGCTTTTTGTATCTGCCACCGAAGAAGTTCACCGGAAAGCGTCCCGTCATCGTCAACATTCACGGCGGTCCGGAAGCGCAGTTTCGTCCGACGTTCCTTGGTCGCATCAACTTCCTGCTGAACGAACTGGGCGTCGCGATGCTGTTTCCGAACGTGCGGGGCTCATCGGGTTACGGAAAGACATTCCTAAAGCTCGACAACGGCTTCCAGCGCGAGGATTCCTACAAAGATGCAGAGTCTTTGTACAAGTGGCTCAAGACGCATCCAGAGATCGATGGCGAGCGCATCATGGTGACGGGCGGTAGCTACGGCGGACACATGACGCTGGTGTCTGCGACGCATCACAGTGCGCTGATTCGCTGCGCGCTTGCGGTGGTGGGAATGAGCAGCTTGGTGACCTTCCTGGAAAACACCGAAGGCTATCGCCGAGATCTCCGTCGTGTCGAGTACGGCGACGAGCGCGATCCCAAGATGCGTGAGTTTTTGAATCGGATTGCGCCGCTCAACCTGGCCAAGAACGTGCAAAAGCCTCTGTTTATCGTGCAAGGACAGAATGATCCGCGCGTTCCGGCCAGCGAAGCAGAGCAGATGATTCGCACGGTCAAACAGAACAATGTTCCGGCTTGGTATCTGCTCGCGAAAGATGAAGGACACGGCTTTGCCAAGAAGAAGAACCAAGACTTTCAGTTCTTCGCGACCGTGCTCTACATCGAAGAGTTCCTGCTCAAGTAGACCGAACAGAGACGCTGTTTTACGCAGCACTTTCCGTCGCTGCGTCGCATTCCATTCCCGAATCCTTCTGTGCGTTCCTACTTGCTAACCCCCATCCATTCCCAAACCCGTACATTTCGCGAGGGGCCCCGCTACCCTGCGAGACTTTTTTCCGTTCCGCAGGCGGCCCGAAAAAAAGCTCTCCGGTCGCCCCCACGCTCTTT
>JAEUKB010000097.1 GCA_016794365.1 Myxococcales bacterium | reverse complement strand
GATGAAACCGCGCACATGTATCGCGACGTGACCGAGCTGCCGCAGCGCGTAGCAACGACCGGACGCGAGCTCATCGAAGACATCCAAGCGGGACGAACGCTGCGGGCGCTTGTGCCGGTCGAAGCGATCAGTCACGCGATTCAGAATGCTTCCCGCGAGGACGTGCTGCGAATCGCGCACGCCGTCGTCGATGGCGCAATCGACTGGTATCACAAGCCGGCGTACGAAAAGGGAGAGTCCCTGGGACACGCCACTGTGTCGGTTGCATCCGATGTCGCAATCGCCGTAGCGACCGACGGACTCGGAAACCTGGCCAGAGTCCGCAAAGCAGAAAAGGCGCTGGAAGCAGCGGACCACGTGCGGGATGCGTCCAAGGCAGCAGGCGCAACAACCACCGTTTTGTCAGACGTTACCGTGGTTTCCAAAGGAAAGATCGTGGGTCAGGGAAATGTCTATCTTCGTCCCACGGTTGAAAAGATTGAATCAGGAGGCCTTCGGCCACGAGACACCTTCACAAACCGTGAAGGACTCCTGCCGCCACGGCCTGCTGGATACTATAAGGAGTATGTGCATCCGACGGAGGGAATCAATGGGCCAGGGTCTCAGCGAATCGTCCGGGGAGCAGGTGGCGAAATGTACTATACTCCCGACCATTACAAGACCTTCGTTCCTCTAAACGGATCTTCATCGCGATGAGAGCCTTTGTTTTCGACGAGACGCTTGACCTTCCTGCGGCGATTGTCGCGGAGATACCCGCTGGCATCTCCAGCAAACGCGAGCTTTTGTCTGCGCTCGCAAGAGCCCTGCAATTTCCATCCTACTTTGGGCACAACTGGGATGCGCTCGACGAGTGTCTGACTGACCTGTCGTGGCTCCCGGCTGGTGACGTGCTTGTCATCCACAGGGACCTGCCGCTAGCGATGGATTCCGAAGCGTGCTCGATCTATCTGTCCATTCTCTGGGATGCCGCACAGAGATGGGAACAACAGGGCTCCAACTTGATTTTTGCGTCGTGGAATGATCAGGAGACAAATGCTCAGTCTCAGCTAGCGCATCGCCATCTGCGCTTTTCGTTTCCGACCGATCTACGAACCATCGTCGAGTCGCGCTTGCCATCCGAATAGAACCCACCCGAAGCGAATCCTGTCCACTTGGTTTCCCCTGCTATCCAGTCCCAATCGATGACGATCAATCCCTGATGGATGGCGGATCAGATCATGCGGGTCTTACTCCGGTGACCAGCAGAGGCTTCGCAGCCGTCGACCAATGCCACCGACAACGAGCAGCAATACCCGATGCGGACTTCCCAGCTTCCGGTGTTGCACTCGGCGTGACTCCGGCGTGGCTTGCGTAGGGTCGGGGAGTCTCGCCATACAGGCTGGAAGACTCAGCTTCACAACGCAGAGCTGATTCCTCCATTCAGGCTCAGATGTGAGCAAAGGCGAACGTCCCGGACAACTCGGCAGGACGCATGGAATTGCGGTAATTTCGAGCGGATTCATGCGTGCGCGCCGCGTTCGATGTTTGACGACCGCTTCCCTCTGGGCGGTCATTCCCCGAACCCACCGTCGCTGACGCAGTTCCAGGGAAAGAAATCTCACGGATTCCCGTCGTCACGCGCTTCTTTAACGAAGCCAAGGCGGTGAATGATATCAACCATCCGAACATCGTTGACATCATTGACTTCGGGGAATCTACCGTCGATGGAACGACCTTCAAGTACATCATGATGGAGTTCCTCGACGGTGAGAGCCTGTCGGCGCGGATGCGTCGGGAAGGCGTCACCATTCGAGAGAGCGTGAGCATCTTGGCGCAGTGCTGCTCGGCGCTGTCGGCCAGTCACGCAAAGGGCGTGGTTCACCGGGATCTCAAGCCAGAAAATATTTTTCTCGTTGCGAGGCCGAGTGATCGCAACTATGTGAAGCTGCTCGACTTTGGTATTGCGAAGCTCACCACTGAAGACGGAGCGATGTCTCAAAAGACGCGCACCGGCATGGTGATCGGGACTCCGACGTACATGAGCCCGGAGCAGTGCGACGGCAAAGGCAACATCGATCATCGTGCCGATATTTATGCGCTCGGCATCGTGATGTACGAGCTGCTGACGGGAAAAGTACCGTTCCCGGGCGAAGGCTTTGGGGAAGTGCTCGTCGCGCACTTGACGAGAGAGCCGGATCCTCCGCGTACGATCAATCAGAACATTCCGCCGGAACTGGAAGCGATCGTGATGCGCTGCCTTCGCAAAAAGAGGGAAGAGCGCTTTCAGTCGATGAACGACATGCAGCTCGCGCTGGTGGACCCGATGCCGCACTACCAAGCGTGGATGGCGGGACAGCCTGCGCCGCGTGCGTCGGGTCCGGTGCCTCTGCCGGGGAGTGCGTCGGTGGTGATGTCTGCGGCGATGATGCCGAGCGGTCCGATTCCTGGGATGCTGAATCCGGGTCAGAGCGGAATGATGCGGGCAGGCGGACAGAGCGCGGTGATGCCTGCATCGATGATGCCGACGGCGGGCATGTCCAATCCGGGGCAGTACGGACAGCAGGCGTGGCAGCAGCAGCAAGCGTGGCAGCAGCAGATGCAGATGCAGCAAATGCAGCAGATGCAAATGCAGCAGCAAATGCAACAACAGCAGATGCAGCAGCAGATGCAGCAGCAGATGCAGCAGGCGCAGCGCTCAGGTCATCCGATGGCATCAGGAGTGATGCAGCCTGGGATGATGTCGGGAAACCCGATGGCGTCGAGCATGATGCAGACGCTGCCTTTGGGACAGATGCAGTCGGGCGGAAATCCGATGGCTTCGTCGGTGATGCCTGCGCAGCCAGCGGCTCCGGTGGAGATTGCAAACAGTCCGGCGGCTCAATCGGGAGCGCGATCCACAACGCTATCAGGCGCTTCAGGAGAAGCGTCTGCGAAGCGACGGAAGCCTGCGTCGGTTCTGATCGGATTTGCTTCCGCGATGTTGCTCGGTTCGATGAGCATGGTGACAGTGAAGGCGCTGCGTGGGAATGGACCGACGGTGGTTGCGACTCCGAAGGTGGTGTCTCAGATCAAGATCTCGGTCAAGACAGAGCCCGCCGATGCAGAGATCGAGCAGATCAGTCCCGACGGAAAAGAGCAGCACAAAGCGCCGTATACGTTCACGGTGAAAAAGGACAGCGGGCCGGTCAGCCTGAAGATTTCCGCGCCGGGTTATCAGGACGAAAGTCGGCAGCTCGCGACGACAGAGGATCAGAACCTCGAGATCAATCTGGCGAAGCAGCCAAAAGAGCCAGAGCCTGCGCCTACAGAAAACGGACAAGGTACGGTTTCGACGCCAAAGAAGACCGATCCGGTTGCCGCAAAAGAGCCGAAGGAAGGCAAAGCGAGCAAGGAACCCAAAGAGCCGAAGGAAGGCAAGACGGTCAAAGAGCCGAAGGAAGGCAAGACGGTCAAAGAGCCCAAAGAGCCAAAGGAAGGCAAGGGCAGCGCGACGAAGGAACCGAAGGACAGCAAGGCGATCAAAGAGCCGAAGGACAGCAAGCCCGCCAAGGACAAAGGGAAGAAGAAGAAGGAAGATCTGATGGCGCCGGTGTTCTAGTGGCGTACATGGTTCCTACTTTTCGCCGCACATTTCGAGACAGCTCGATTCCGATCGGCTGTGGTTTGAGCCTGTGATGACGCGCAGGATGTGGCAGCAGCAGAGTAGTGTGTTTGCGCTCGGAATCTGTCTGCTGTCTGGCTGTCCCGGTCTGCGAATTCATGAAGCAGAGAAGCAGGTTCGGATTCTGCAAGACCTTCCTTACGTTCCTGAAAGCCAAGATCCCAAGCAGCAGCTCGATCTGTATCTGCCGCGTGATAAGCGCGATGTTCCCGTCGTGGTGTTCGTTCACGGAGGCTTCTGGCGCAACCAGGATCGGCGCTACCATCAGGCGTTTACCGGACTGCATGGCAACATCGGAGTCGCGCTGGCCAAGCGTGGCATCAGCGTAGCGATTCCCAGCTATCGACTGCTTCCTTCTGCTTCGCTTTCTGATCAGCTCTCTGATGTCAGGGATGCAGTCCGTTTTGTCGCTACTCACGCTGGCGAATATGGATGGAATCCGCAGCGGCTGGTGCTGGCTGGATTTTCTGCGGGAGGACACCTTGTGTACTCGCTGTGCGTCGATGCAGAGCGGCTCAAGTTACCTTCAGGATCGCAGCTGCGTGGCTGTATTTCGATCTCGGGAGTGCTCGACATCGTTCGGATGGCCAGCCAGCAAGATGCCGCGTTCAATCAGGAAGTCACGCAGCGTCATTTTGGGATGACAAAGGAGTCGCAGCAGAGTCTGTCTCCGCTCTTTCAGATGTCTGGGAAGATGCCTCCTTTGCTGCTCCTGTGGGCGGAAAAAGATCATCCGTTTGTTCGTCAAGCTGGCTACGATGCCGTCGAGAAAGTCGCAAAGCTGGGCATTCCTGCTCGCTCTTTTGAGCTGTCCGATCACGATCACGCAGACATGGTGCTGCGGTTAAATAGCGCATCAGATCAAGTGTCGGACAAGCTCGCTGCGTTTGTCTTGGATGTGACCAAATAACGACTCGATCTGAAACCCAAGCGCATGTTGTGCGTTGAAATTTCGCAGCAGCATGCGAGTCGAATCTATCGATCGTAGTGTGCATAGACGCTGCTGCGACAACATCAACCAACAAGAGGAGTTCTCATGTTCCGTCTCTGTCTTCGGGCTGGCTTTGTGGCCTGTGTAACGCTCTGTACGATGTCGATTTCACCGTCGCTGGCACGGGCAGATGAAGCGCCTCCTCCCAAGGCATCGCATGCCAAGCGTCCGCCTCCTGATCCCAACAAAGCCAAGCTGGGAGAGCGCTGTAAGACTTCAGCAGACTGTGATCATTCCCACGAAAACGTAGAGTGCGTAGACAAAGGAGATCACAAAGAGTGCCAGCAGCTTCCGTCCAAGCGTCCGCTGGTTCCGGTGGTGACGTAGACAGACGATGAAGATGGCTCCTTTTCTGCGGCAGCTTCCGACTACGGGATGGCTAAAAGATCCTCTCTTTGATCTCTTTTTCATCTTCGGAATCGTGCTGCTTGGGAGCGTGATGTCCGGGATCACCGTGATCTGGCCTGCGCTGTTTGTGACGATGCTCACCGTGCATACCTGGCTGTTTGGTTATGACCACTTGGTGGCGACCTACACCAACTTGCTGGGGACTCCGATTGATCGCGTACGCAACTGGCGCATGGCTGTTCTTTTGCCACCGCTCGTCTTTGTCTGTCTGTATGGAATGGGACGGACTTACGGACTGACGGGACTGTACACGCTGTATTTCTTCGGACAGTTCTTTCATACCGTTCGGCAGAGCTGGGGAATCACGCAGCAGTATCGTCATCGCGCAGTCGGACTATCATGGGATCCGGTGTGGCTGTCGGAGATCACGCTGTGGTCGGTTCCTTTGTGGGGACTTCTGCATCGCTGTACGCAGCAGCCAACAGAGTTCCTGTATCAGCAGCTGTGGCTTCCTTCCATCTCAGTAGAGGTGACGGTCTGTGCGTGTCTCTGTTCGACGCTGCTTTGGCTGTACTTTGGCTATACGCGCATCGCAGCGTATCGACGAGGACAGCTCGCGTTAGGACACACGCTGTATATGCTTTCTCATGTAGGAATCTATCTGGGTGGCTACATCTTGATCGAAGACATCAGCTCAGGCTGGCTGCTTGTAAACGTCTGGCATAACGTGCAGTACTTGATGTTTGTTTGGCTGTTCAATCGGCGACGTTTTGCCAGCGGAGTCGATCCAAACACTCGTGCCCTGTCCTGGCTTTCGCAGCCTGGTTTCCGTCGAGCAGCGCTGTACTATCTGACCTGTCTTCTGATCGCGACACCTGCGTATGCGCTGGTCCTTCGTTTGGGAGAGCGTATCGATCGCTTCTATGCGCAGAGCGTGATTCCTACTGCGATTCTGCTATCGCTCAGCTTGACCGTTCATCACTACATTGTGGATGCCTTCATTTGGAAGCGTCGCAAGCATCCCGCTGTACTGTGATGAAGAGGCTTTCATCCGTCTGACAGACAGCAGCGTACACGGTCCTCCATCCCGCTGAAGAGGCCGGAACAGACACTCGATTCCTAAACAAAAAACAGGGCTTCCGCGCAGGGTGTAGAAAAGATAATCTGTGTCTAAATACCCATCTGGATCACGCGCTCACACGGGGGAATCAGTCGCGTAGTGGGCCAATCGGAATCTGATTCCTGTTGGTTGCACAGACTGAGGGTGGTGACACAGATGGGCTCTGTTCAAGGATGAACGATGTCGCAGCAGCCCGAGCAGAACCCTGAGCGGAATACATCTATCGACGCACTCGAAGGCGGATGGTTGCGCAAAGAGCGCGAGCGGATCGCCGTCGGACGCAAGGCGCTGGCCACCAAGCTGGGATCGACAGAAAGCCGTGTCCATACCATCGAGTGGCGTCGGCAACCTGTCCCTGTGGAGTGGCTTCCTGCCCTGCGTACGCTGGGATTTCGGATTCCGATCGAAGTCTCTGTCGCGACGGAATCAGTCGGACAACAGAGTGCCCCACAAGTGGCAGAAGCTGTGACTCCTGTTGTGACCGAGCCAGCGACGGTCCAGTTGGTGGAATCAGCGGTGGTTTCTTCTGTCACGGAATCGCGTGCAGCAGAGGTGATTGTTGCGGAAGCAGAGGCCGTGGTTGTGCCTGCGATCGCAGTGGCTGCACAGGATCCTGCGGTCGTCTCTGGGACTGTACCTGCGGCTGAATCTGCGCCATCCGCAGCACCTGCGGTGGATGCAGTTGTCGTGGTTGATGTGGTGGACGCGGCGGCTCCTCCGGAAGCGCGAGTGGGAGATGTGAGCCAACAGGAAGTGGCACCATCGACCATGTCCCAGCGAGAGCCGCTGACTTCCAATCCCGGTCAGCCGACGCAGCTGTATCACGGTCGCTGGCTCCGCGAGCGTCGCTACGAAAAAGCAGTGCGGATGCAGACGCTGATCCAAAAACTTCAGAGCACGGAAGCAGAACTGTATGCGCTGGAGCGTCACAACATTCGACTTCCGCTGCGCTGGATTCCTAGGTTGCTGAAGCTGGGTCTTCTGACGCTGGAGGAAGCGAAGGCTGCGTCGCGGTTGCCGCGTATGTCGCAGCTGGACGGAATCTGGCTGGAAAGGCAGCGCGCGCTCTTGAAGATGACGCCGGACGAGCTTGGCAAGAACCTTCATGTGAGCGGGGGCGACATTCGCTTGGTGGAGTCGCGTGCGTGGCTGGTTCCGAGTGAGTGGTTCCCCAAGCTGACCACGCTGCTGGAAGAGCGTCGTGCGGCCAAAGCCAAGGCGAAAGCGCTCGCGGATGCGGCCAAAGCAGAGCAAAAAACTGGGCTCAAAAAACCTGCACCTTCGTCGCTGTCGATCCGATCAGACAAGTCTGCGTTGAGCGGGAAAGTCGATTCCAAAACAGTCAGCAAAGCAGAGTCCAAAGTCGTCAAGCCAGAGACTCCGGCTGCAACCAAGGGCGACGCGAAAACGGACAGCAAAGCAGAGTCCAAGGTCAGCGCAGGCAGAAGCGGCGTGAGCAGAGTAGGCGGCAAAGATGTAACGCAAGCGCTGGCTGAAGCGGTGATCGCACATCGGATCAAGCTGGGACTGCATGCCAAGCAGCCCGCCATCGAGGTCTTGGCGCAGATCGCACAAGATCTTCGCTTGGCGCTGGGCACTCAGGCTGTTGGCTACGATGCGCTGGCGGACGCCATGCGCGCGCTGCTCCGTCGCTAACCAGCAAGTCAATAAGAGGCGTATCAAATGCCTCTTATTGAGATCTCACACCAGCCTGTCTTCTTCCGAATTCAGCCAAAATCAGCCAAATTTGAACGAAATTGACCGAAATGGGCGAAATCCTGTCGGGGCTAGCCTTGCTTTTTGGACACCACCAGCATGAATCCGCCCAAGCGACGAACGCCTGGTAGGACAGCGGCTTGTCGTTCGACCAGGCGCAGCGCATCGCCGACCACCGGCCACTGATGTGCTTGCGAAAATGGCGTCACCACCCGAATGCCGTGTACGGTTTCGACCTGGACGTTGCTTGGCAGATACGATCGCACTTGTTCGAGCGAGTCGTAGCGCGTGTAGACCGCTTCATCGTTGACCGATGTAGAGATCGCCGTCGGACGCTTGAGCCGCTTGATCAGGTAACGCAGCGACAGAGTGTTGTAAAACTCCGTCAGTAGATAACCGCCGGGACGGAGCACACGAGACAGCTCGCTCATCGCTCGCTGAATCTGTTCGACGTGCGCGAGCACTTTGAAGGAACAGACGAGATCGAAGGACTCATCGGCAAACGGCAGATCGGTGACGGAACCTTGCACCACCTGTAGGTTTCGTGCCGCCGCATGACGCAGCATGCCGGACGATAGATCCACACCGACGGCAACCTTCGCGTGGGGAACCAAGCGGTTGAGGATCAGCCCGGTGCCGCAGCCAGCCTCTAACAGCTTGGTGGTTGGAGTGATGTAGCGACGAACCAGGTCGGTGGTTAGCTCGTCGATGAACGCGTGATAGCCGTCGTGCCTGTGCCGCTCGTAAGTGGCGGAAAACTCATCGTAATAGTGCTTGTTGCGAAGCTTGGTCACAGCCCTTGTTTGTACTTCGTCCTACAGATGCGAATCCACCCAGAAAAGCGCAAAATAGAAGGAGCACGGGAAAGCGGCTGCGTGGCTGCCTGCGGTTCTGACTGCTAGCTTTCCTTCGCGTGCGTTCCACGATACACTTTGCTGCCCCCTCGTTGAGCGGGGGATGGAACTTTCACCCTTGAGTCCCCCGGTGTTAGACCCTGTGTCAGCGCACTTTGTCAAAGCCGCCAGTCCTGTTTCTCGACTGGGGCGCGTGCTTGCATGGGCTGGCCCCGTGACGCAGTCGCTGCTGGCGACCGTGCTGCTGCTCTCGACGCCGGTTGAGCTACAAGCCAAGCGACCATCGAAGTCGCGGGCGGCGGATAAGCGCAAAAAGCCTGCCGCAGGTGCGAACAATCAAGCGTCGGGCGGTGCAGCAAGTGGGACGGCGGCTGGAAAGAGCGAGCCCAAGATCGACGTACCAGCATCGAACCTGCCACAGGCTGCGGTGCGGGTTGCTTGTGACGTGGGCTCGTCGAGCGGTCTGTGTGAAGCGGCCTATGCAGCAGCCAGCGCGACGGCAGGTCGTCGCTACGTCCTGGTCGATTCGAGCAAGCTGGAAGCGCTGTTTACGCGGGAACCGTCGCTGCGTGGCTGTCGCAACGATCAGTGCCGGATGGCGATTACCGAGCAGCTTGGCCTGTGGCGGCTGATCGATGTGATCGTGCAGTCGCCGCGTCAGAAAGATCTGCTGGCGTCGGTGTCGATCTTTGATCCCGCTGCGCGTGGCATTGCCGCCGACGTAGAGCGAGAGAGCAAGCGCGATCCAGCCAAGCTAGAGAGCACGATTTCCGAAGCGGTTGAGCTGGTGATCGCAACCCAGCGTCTGACGGCACAGCTTCGACTCGATGTCCGCACCGTCGATGCCAAGATCAAGATCATCGACAGTCGCGGCGGAACACGAGAGCTGTCCGAAGCAGAGCGCAGCGGTCGCTCGCCCATCCGACTGTTTCTTGGTGGTTATACGGTTCACGTCGAAAAGCCCGGCTTTTTGGCCCAGGACTTGCCCGTCACGGTGACGCAGACCGGCGCGTCGCTGCAAGTTGAGCTTCAGCTTCGTCCCATCGAGGTTCGCTTCGAGTGGGAACCCAAAGATGCGATCCTGCGCGTCGATAACCGGGTCGTCAGTGCGCAGTTTCCCGTGATGGAGCTGTCGGAAGGTCCGCATCGCGTCGAGGTGCTGGCTCCGCCGGGGCAGCCGTATGAATCGACGGTGCGTGACATCGAAGTGCGTCGCGACATGGAGCCGGTTCGTCTGCTGCTTCAGCGTCTGACGGCGCTGCGCATTGAGGCTCCGCGCGGCTACAGCGTCAGCGTCGATAGCCAGATCCTCTCGGGTGAGCGCTTCACCGAGCGCGGCCTGGCGATCGAGACATCGCACAAGACCACCGCCGGGCTTCACTCGGTGACAGCCACCAGCTTTCGCGGTCTGCGCATCAATCGCTTGGTCGAAGTTCGTCCAAACAGCAGCGCCGATGTTGTGATCAAGCCACCGTCGCTGTTGCCGGGGGCGCTGCTTCTGACCGCTGGGCTTGTGTCGGTAGGAACCGGACTGGGCTTGTATCTGCTGGATGGTCGCTGTACCGACGCAGACTGCTTGTTTGTGACGAACTACGCACCCGCTGGTTATGCGCTCATGGCCGTCGGTGGTGCTGCGTTTGTCTCGGGCCTCATCTGGATGAGCTACAACGCTTCGCACCATCCGCGCTTTTACTCTCCGCCGAGTCAGCGCGTCTCGATCCTGCCGAGCTTTGCGCCCCGCTACTCTGGGGTACTCACCTCGATTCAGTTCTGATACGTTCCGCCCACTCTTTGCGCTTTCTGTCGCCGCAAAAGGAGTGGCCTAATGTCTGCTGTCGCCAAACGTGCTCTGTCCGCTGTGCTCGCTGGTTGCTTTGTGAGTGTATTTGCCGGTTGCGTGTCGCCGAGCGCTGACTTTTGTGGCGACGACGACAAGTGCATGAGCGGTGAGCAGTGCGTTCAGATACGTGGCATCGAGCAGTGCCACAAGACCTGTCAAGACAGCCAAAGCTGCGCCGATTCGATCCCTTTGTGCGACGGAGATCTCAAGGTCTGTCGTGCCTGTTTTCCCGGTGAAGATGCGCTGTGTCAGGCGCGCAGTGCGAGCACGCCTCGCTGTGTAAACGGTCGCTGTGCCGCGTGCCGTCCGCCGGGCGATGTCGCCGCCGAGTCAAGCGAGTGTGGTGTGACGAGCGCCGTGCTGAGCGCCAATCCCGTCTGTGATCCACGCAGCTACGGCTGTCGTCCTTGTCTTCGTCACAGTGAGTGCGCATCCGGCGTCTGTGCCAAAGACGGCAGCGACGCGGACTTGGGCATTCCGCGCGGCGCGTGCGTGCCGTCGAGCCAAGTGCTCGTTGTCGATCAAGATCTGTGCAGCGGGACCGGCCCGTCGTTCTGTTCGCTCAAGCAAGCGATTGCCAAGCTCGACGCGAGCCATCGCTACATCTTGCTGCGCAAGGGCTCCTCGACGGTGGACTTTGGCGATCTACAGATCGGTACGCAGACGAGCCACAAAGGCCAGGTCCTGCACATCATCGGGCCGCTGGCGGATCAGTCTCCGTCGAGCATTGCGAGCGAACCGCGTGCGACGATCGGCGGCTCAAAGCTCAAAGACGGACTTTCGGTGAGCCAGGCTTCGGTGTTTCTCGACGGAGTCTATGTTCGTGGCAATCGCGTCGGTGTGCAGTGTTCCGGTGCAGAAGCCAAGCTGTCGCTGATTCGTTCGTTTCTGACGGGCAATGACACCGCGATCGCGGCATCGGCTGGCTGTCGTCTGTCGGTGACGGATAGCTGGCTGGGTCGTGGACCCAAGGCCACTGCGCTCGGGGACGCTCCGGGCAACGTCCGGGGCATTGACATCAGCGGAAGCGATTTTTCCGTCGTCAACACCGTGTTTTCCGACAACGGCGACTTCCGACAAGACGGCTTTGGCGGCATTCGGGTGCGCTCTCTGTCGGCGAGCACTCGTCGCTCGACGGTGGTAAACAGCACGATCTATCAGACGAGCGGGCTGCTCAAGCTGGGCAAGTTCTTTACGTCGGTGCTCTGTGATGTTGCCGTCGGAGATCGCTTGGTGCTGATGAACACGCTCTTCCTCGGTGATAGCAAGCTCCTGACCAGCCCGGAAGAGCACTACGTCGATCCAACCTGCGGTGCGCTGATCAGCCACGTCGCCAGCAACGATCCAGCGCTGAGCACAGGCCAGAGCGTGGTGTTGCCGATGGGCGTGATTCCGCTGCGCAATGCAGCTGCGCGCGATCTACGTCCGGTGGTGCCCGGAGTGTCGGAAGGTCCGCAGATTCAGACGGCGGGAGCGGTTCAGATCGAGGTGAGTAGCGAGCGAATCGTGGCACCGACGATGGACCTAGATGGTCGCAGTCGTCCGTCGAGCGCCGTCGCGATTGGTGCGTTCGAGCCTGTGCCGTAAGTTCTGCGCAGGCTCTCATCGCTAGCGTGCGTTACATCGACGGTCCGGGGACTTCATACTTGGTGGTCTTCGGATTCTGTCCCGCAAACGGACGAACGTCGGGAATCACTCGGACCTGCGTCGAAAACTTGTACGGCACAATCTGGCCGCTGGGATAGGTCATCTCGACGAAGAACGCGGTGTAGCCCATGGCTGGCTTGCTGACCTTGGCGACGTAGACACCGTTTCCTTGCGCGGTCAGATCGCTGGCTTTCCAGGTCTTGCCAATCGTCTCGACGCGGAAGTCACGGCCTTTGGGATTGGTGGCTTGCCAGAGCTGAACCTTGGTCGGCTTGTCGCTCGTCTCGACGCGCAGTGTATCTTCACCCTCGAACTTCCAGGTAAAGGTTGGACGCTGCTTGTCGTCGCGGAAGCCCATGACGTAGGCCAGCACGCTCTCTAGCGCGTCACTTCCGTCGAGCGAGTGATCCGCGTTTGGCACATAGCGCAGGTACTTGTCTCCCGGCAGCTCGTCCCAGTAGTTCTGCGAGCCGTCGGGCAAAAAGAACTGATCGCCAGTCGCGTTGATCACGTACTTCGGCATGGTCAGCCGCTTGCGGAACATGTACGGATCTTCGTTTTTCATCAGCATCGCCATCTCGGGGGTGCCGATGTGCTCGGTGATCTTGTTGTAGTGATAGTCGTAGAGCGCTTTGGCCCAAAAGCCGTAGCTTTCCGCGTGCTGGATCATGAACTTTTCGACGTTGAGGACATCGATGACGATCGGAATGGCCGCCGCAACGCGCGAGTCTACCGCTGCCGTCAGCCACGTCGTCCAGCCGCGCTTCGACGCTCCCGCCACGATGAACTTGTCGATGTTGAGGTTTCCGCCCTCGCTGCTCTTCAGAAACGCCTGCGCGGTATCCATCGCCAGCTTCGAGCTTTTGACCATCGGAAAGCGCGCCGACCAGGTTGGATCGCCTTTTTTCATCACCTGCGCCCAGGTAAACGCGATGATTCCGTCTTCTTCGTGCGGCTTGCCGTCGTGATTGCTGAAGGTGAGCGGCTGATTCGGGATCTGCGACAGATCGATGACGATCGAGCCTGTGCTCCGCGCAATCTGCACCATGTCATCGGGCGCTTTGGTCGGCGGCGTCTTGCCGTTGTCTCCGCCTGAGATCGCCAGCAGCGCTGGTCCCGGCGTCAGGTTGTCTGGCTTGATGATCGTGAGATCGTGCTGCCACTGCGTGCGATCCACTTCCGCTGCGGTGCGCCACGTCAGCGACTTCATGTCGATGAGATACGCCGTGTAGCCAGTTCCTTTGACCGTCTGTCGCAGCTTCCACGAATAGCTCGGGTCATCGGCTTTGACATAGCGATCGAGATCCGTCAGTGGATCGCTCTGGACGCCTGGATCGTCCATCTTCATCGCGTCGCTGCCGCAGCCTGCCGCCATACACAGCGCGGACAGCCCGAGCCAGCGTCCCACGCTCGTCCATCGAGAAACAGTCAGCCATCGGTTCATCGTGCGTGCCTCCGGGTTGCCCCATATCTGGGTACAAGGAAGGCGGCATCATACTGAAAGCGGCGCGTAGTCAAAGACTCTGCGTGATGGCGATCCATGCGATTGCAGCCGCAGCCCCGATGCAGGTGCTGCGATACACTGATCGAGCGTCTATGCCCGCTGCGCTTCCATCTGTGACCGGCTACCTCTCGCGGCTTCCGCGTGGCGCAGACTCGTATCCAGAGTGCATGGTCAAAGCGTCGCTGATTCACAACGCGATGGCTTCACGTCCGATCGGTCCCGAGGTTCCGCTTCCCACATCCGTTCGGAAGCTGCTTGAGCACTTGCCTCCGGTGTCGATGTGGGTTCCTGAAGTTCACTTCAACATCTTGATGCTGGCCACGCTGGATGTTCACTTCGGAACGCGCGATCTAAACGGCTACAGAGACTGGGTCTACAGCCAGAATCGCAAGCTGTTTCAGACCCCGCTGTATCGCGCGGTGTTCTTGGTGATCTCTCCAGAGCGACTGCTTTACGGAATGGAAAAGCGCTGGGAGTCCTTTCGCAAAGGATCGCTGCTGCGCGTTGTCGTACAGGGTCCGCGTGAAGTCGAGCTACATCTGACTGCTCCACCCTGTCTGTACGCGAGCGTTCATGTGATCGGAATGTCTGAAGCGCTGCGTGCGGGCATCGATGCAGCAGGTGGAAAGCGCGCACGCGCCATCGGAGAGCTGCGATCCGAAACAGAGGTCTGTTACCGACTGATGTGGGACTAAGAACGCCTAACGAAACCTATTGCGGACCCCGTTTGCTGCATCGTCGGTCCTCACGTACTTGCGTACGCTCCGGTCCTCCTCTTTGCAATCAGGGTTCCTCATGACGGTTTCGTTCGGCGTTCTAAGAACGCTGAACAACATCTACAGGATGTACAAGGGAATCGCGCTCGCTGCGCGCTTCACATGATAGGCTGCACGGGAATTCCTGTTCCCAACACACGCTGAAGTCCCAAGAGATCCACCGTCGATGAAGACCATCCTTTTGCTGTTTGCGTCCAACGTGTTCATGACCTTTGCCTGGTACGGACATCTCAAGTTCAAGAACGTCCCGCTGTGGCAAGCGATCATGGTGAGCTGGCTCATCGCGTTCGTGGAGTACTGCTTGCAAGTTCCCGCCAACCGCTACGGGCACGGCGTGTACAACGCAGCACAGCTTAAGACGATGCAAGAGGTCATCACCTTGGTGGTCTTCTGTGCGTTCTCTGTGCTGTATCTCAAAGAGCCTCTGCGCTGGAACTATCTGGTCGGCTTCGGCTTCATTGCGCTCGCGGTTTTCTTCGTGTTCAAAAAGTTTTAGCTGCGCGCGGGTAGGTTGCTGCCGGGAATGTAAAGACGCGGTTCCTATCCGGTTCCTTTTGTGCGCTGTCCTTCGATCCTTCCTATTCACTTGCTCAAGATCAGGCGTTTACCTCACGGGCTCTGAGCGATACCCTGGAAGGGATTGTTGCGCTGTTCAGGAGACGCAGATGAGTGAGCCGGTCAGTGTCACGGTTGCGGGCTTTGAAGTCCGCTGGGAGCTGGACAAGGGACTGAATCTGTGGGCGGGAATTCCGACGCTCAGCATGTGGATTCCCAGCACTGCTGCGGGACTGATGCTGGGCATGCAGCGCATGGTGGGAACCGAGCGATTCTGTCTGCTGCTGATGTCGGGCGGAATAGACAGCGTGAGCGATGACTGGAACGTGATTTCCTCCCAGCCGACGTTTGAGGAAGGAATGCTGGCTATGTCTCCCATTGCGTCGGCGGCTGGCTGGGGAACGTGGGAAGTGGTGCGCTGTGATCGGACCGCGCGCGCGCTCACGATGCGATCGCACCACAGCTGGGAGGGCATCTATCAGAAGCAGCTCGGTGTGTGCTGGGGCAGCTCGATGCTCGCAGGCAAGTTTACTGGGCTGGCGCAGCGCTTGTTTGGCGTTCCGTGCTGGTCCGAACAGACCAAGTTTTCAGCGCGCGGCGATGACTGTGATGAGTTTGAGATTCATCCGACCGATCGCACGGTAGGGGATCGACTTCAGCAGCTGATCGATGAAGGAAAAGCCACCACAGCGGATCTCACTTCTGCGCTGGCACAGCTTCAGCGTGAGGTCGGCGATCGTCAAAAAGCAGAGAGCGAGCTGCGCGAGGCGCTGACGCAGCTTCGTACACAGGAAGAGACGCTCAACAAGATCGACGCACCGATCATCCAGGTGTGGGATGGCGTCCTGACGGTTCCGCTCATGGGATTTTTGGACAGTGAGCGCGCAGTACGGCTGATGCAGCGGCTGCTGGATGAGATCGTGCGCGCGCGGGCTCGCTACGCGATCTTGGATCTGACCGGAATTGAGCTGGTCGATACGCACACCGCAGAGCACCTGATCCGCATCATTCGTGCTGCCGAGCTATTGGGAGCGCGCGCAGTCATCACCGGCATTCACAGTGCGGTGGCGCAGACGATGGTAGGAATCGGTGTCGATCTGTCGCGCATTCACACGCTGCGCAACCTGCAAGACGGTCTAAAAGCCTGTATGCGCTGGCTCGAACAAGAGCGTCTTCACAAAGACTAATCGCAGCTCCTCATGACGGCTTTGTGAGGCGTTCTAACGGCACGTTGCGCCAATGCTCATTGTAAGTCCTGTGATCCTGTCTGTCTTGCGTGCGTAGAAGGTGTGCGCGCACTGTGCGCACAGCGCTACGCGCAAATCTATGCACACGCTGCGCACGCTGGTCTTACGTAGGCAGCCGATCTTCTGACCTACACGCTGGACGTTCCTTCCTCGCTCTATTTAGTTTTCTATTCGATGCTTTGCGCGATGGATGGATCGTGCCTGAGCTTGCTGAACTGGCACGCTGATTGCTTTTACTAGTTTGCTCAACACGAACAATCCGCATCAGCAGGAGCGCCATCCTATGCCAAAGCTACGATCGATTGCGAATACGATCTCTGAGAAAACGGCTGCCTTTCTCTGGAAAGTCAATCCACTCAAGAGTGAACCAGCGAATCTCGAAGAGCTTCGTGATCATATGATGTTAAAGCTTCGCAATAAATACAAGAAAGGATACTTTGTCTTTTCGATGACAGCAAAAGATAAACAGCCAATTTTGATGATAAGCTCTGACTCGCATGACAAAGATGGACTTCATGCTGATTACTTCAAATTGGCGTTTGGAAAAGTTGTCAGCGCTGGAATTGATGTTCCGTTCATCCATGGCGAGTTTACATGTGATGCAGATCTGTTTCGATTTGAAACGATTGATACACTGAAATACGATATACCGAAGACAAGAGCGAACCTTGACAAGGGAATTGCTGAGTATATAACGAAAAAGGCAAATCATCCAGATGTCGCAGAGGCATTTTGGTCCGCCTTTGGTCCGATCCTTGAAACGCAACCCAAAGCGATATTTTTGAATGATATCAACCTGGTTCCGCGCAAGCTAAGCAAAGGTCGCTGGGTCGCTGCTGAGTATCACTTGGCGCGAATTTTTGATGCTGACAAATCCAAAGATCGGCTTCCGGGTGAGCTTCAGGAGTTTGAAGGCGAAGGTCGATTTTTTGCCACCCCGCAAGGGATTCGCATCTCAGAAGACAGCGTCGCCCAGCTGGAGCTGTTTGGGGCCATTGCAGGCACGGCCAAAGAGCAGCAGCTGATGATGAACATCATGCAATCTGGACTCGCAGAGATCTTCCAGGAACACTTCAATGTGCTGAAGAGTAAGCTGCGAGAATGTGAGAGCGATCTGGCCGCGAGTAAGCTGACACCAGACAAGGCCCTGACGCGCTGTGAGCAAGCGATGGAGAAGTTTGCTGCTGATTTTCAGCGAGAAGGAATGCTCTCTGTCCATGAAAAATGGATGGCTTATGCGCGTGCAGACTATGTCAAGCGTCGCTACTCGATCAAGGCCGGGATTGGCATCGCGGTTGGTTCCTTTGGTGTGATTGGTGGAATTGTCACCGCTGTCGGAGCTGGCGCAACGGGTGTCGGCGCTGCTGTCGGTGTTGCCGTCACCATTCGGAAGAGCCTGACACTGGCTGCTGATATTTACACATTCTTTCGTGAGATTGAGACAGTCCGCAAGGTCTTGGAAAAGCAGCTTACAGTGAAAGCCGTTCAGTATTTGACAAATGGAGAACGTGAAAACTGGAATGATGTAGGTCGCAGTTTCTTGGGTGTTTTCAAGCTAAATAAGCCACTTGCTGCACTGGAAGATTTGGCTGGTGGCGAAGGGAAGCTGAAGTCAGTCAAAGCACTTCGCAAAGATCTGATCGAATATCAGGCCAAGATCGCCAAGACCAATGACAGTGATGAAAAGCTTCTTCAGCAAACCCAAAAACTGATCGAAGATGCGGCAGAGTTGGAAGAGACGCTTGTCTCTATCAAGAATCCTGCTGAAAAGAAAAAGCGCCAACAATACATTGAAGATCTGCGTAGCAAAGTCACAGTACAGTTAGATCAGTTGACCAATCTGGGAAGGCAGTTGAACGGCTATCTCAGAACCGTTTCTTCGTTTGAACGACTGATGGTGATCATTGAAGAAAATCAATGGAGCTCAACCAATGCACAAATGGTCAATGAGCTGCTGATGCCGGTTCTTTCGATGACAATCAATCTACGACCAAGTCAGCTTCTGGATAACTTGGTGGAGCTTGGAAAGTGTACGGTCAAGCTTGGTGTAAATGGCTATGCACTGTATGAGTATTGTAGTGATCCGGCGAACGCACCCAAGGAATCGACCCAGCTCAGCAAGCTCCTTGCGGAAGTCAATGACATCACCAACAGCCTCGATGGACTTCGCAAAAAGAGTGAGCCCAAGCCCGCGTCTCCCTAGATCCGGAGCGAGTGACGGAATGCGGTGATTCCTTCATCGTGATCCGATCCGCTGAACCTGTCCGCAGCGCAGCACTCCCTTGGTTGCTTAGGGGTCGCGCGCAGGGTGGGGCTGCGGAGTCTGTACGGAGCTGTGGTCCTTGGCTTGATTCCGCTTCCTTCAATTCTGGGTCCAGCGTCGGAAACAGAGTCCTGTGCAGAGACTCCCATTGACGTTCCAGAAGTGGGATGGAAGTGGTCGCTTCATTCCGGATCTGTCGTGGCCGCTCCAGATGCCGCAGCCGGGCTTTGGTACGCGCGTGGTGGACAACGTCGCGCAGTATCCGAAAGCACTTCAGTGGCTGGGTGGTCAGCTTACGTCGGACTCTCGCTTTGCGATGTCGGCGCTGACCAACATCTATCAGGGAGTGATTGGACAGACTCCGCTTGCGTATCCGGCATCGGATGATCCCGACTTTGACGGCAAGGTCAAAGCGTGGCGAGAACAGAATCGGATCTTCCAGAGCATCCTGGGTGCGTTTGCCAGCAGCGGCAACAACGTAAAGGAAATCTTCAAGGGTCTGATCATGAGCCCGATCTATCGCACCGATGCTGCGCGCGATCTGCAAGCCGGTGAGATGGAGCCGTTTGGAACCGGACGACTGGTGACTCCAGAGTCGATGGCGCGACAGATTCCAGCGACATCAGGAATCCGCTGGGTGCGCGGTGGCGATCGTGCCGATGCACTGACCACGGACTACAACATCCTGTACGGCGGAATTGATTCAGAGAACGTGGTGAAGCGCCTGACTTCTCCGAACGCACTGATTGCCAACGTCGGTCAGCGCATGGCAAACGAAGTGTCGTGCGGCGCGGTTGCGTGGGACTTCCTAAAGCCTGCGGCAGAGCGCGTGCTGTTCCCCTACATCGAAGTGAGCCAGGTTCCCGAAGACGTAAACGGCTTCGCGGTTCCGAACTCTGTGGAAAACATCAAGAAGAACATCCATCACCTGCACAAGCGCTTCTGGGGTGAACGGATTGAGATCACGGATGCGGAAGTCGAGCGTACATACACGCTGTTCCTAGAGACGTATCGCGAGCTGCTCAAGAGCAAGAACACGGCGATGCCGTATGAGTGCCAAGGTCGCTGGGATCAGACCACAGGTGCGGCTCTGCCTGCGAACATGATCGGCATCACCGACGATAAGTTCTACACCGTTCGGTCGTGGATGGCGGTTGTGACGTACATGATGTTGGACTGGAAGTACCTGTACCAGTAATCCCAAAGGAAGAGGAGGAGAGCACCATGGATCGTCGCAGTTTCTTAAAGCTCGCCGCCACCAGCGGGGTCGCTGTGATGGCTCCGACCGCATTCAGTCGTCCGGCGTATGCGGCTGGACCTCGTTACGGAGGTCCGTTCTACATCATGATTCACGCCAGCGGTGGTTGGGATCCGACCTACCTTTGCGATCCGAAAGGAAGCGATGGTGCGGTCAACATCAACCGGATGTTTAAGGGGTCCGAGATTGCGCAGATTGGCGCGTTTCGGACACCGCCAGCCACCGTCGATTTTGGCGCAAACGGAATGAAGCCGTTTGACTTTGTCACCAAGTACAAAAATGAGCTGTTGGTGATAAACGGAATCGACACCACTACGGGCAACCACGACACCGGAACGCGCGTGATCTGGAGTGGTCGCGTAGCAGAAGGATATCCTGGCTTTGGTGCGGTGCTTGCGGCTGCAAAGACACCGGGAAATCCGCTCGGATTTATCTCAAACGGTGGCTACGAAGCGACCGCAGGACTGACTTCCCTGACGCGTCTTGGCAACATCGATACGACGCAGCGGATTGCGTATCCGAACCGTCGCGATCCAGCGAATCCGATGTCTCTGTATCACACCGAAGAGACATGGAATCGCATAAACCAAGTTCAGCGCGATCGCCTGGTTTCGCTGCGCGATGGAACGAAGGTTCCTCGACTACATCGCGGTCAGGCAGAGCTGTACTTGGCGCGTGATCCATCCAATGATCTGGCTGCACTGGCTGCGGCGCTGCCGACCCAAGCTGCGGTGAATGCCGCATCGAACGGCTTGCAGCGTCAAGCGATGGTTGCGGTGGCTGGATTCAAGACCGGACTTGCGGTGGCTGCCAACCTGTCGATCGGTGGCTTCGATACGCACGGAAATCACGATCAGAATCACATTCCGCTGATGGGCTCTCTGCTCAAGGGAATCGATCTGATCTGGACGGAAGTCGCCAACGCGGGACTGGCTGGAAAAGTCGTGCTGGCGGTCGGCTCTGACTTCGGACGTACCCCTGCATACAACGCTCAAAACGGCAAGGATCACTGGAACATTACCAGCATGGATTTGGGCTAACAAAAAAGGCCAAACATGTTGATAATTTACGACGCTGGGATGTTCCGGACTTTGGTCAAGCAGACACCCGATCGACGCACACCTACATTCAGTCCTGGGATGAAGACAGGATGAAGCCAAGCGCGAGAAAAGAGCAGGGAAGATGGGCGAGGTCATCAAAACCAAGAGCGGCTACTACATTCGCTACTACGATGCGGAAGGGACTCGGCGGATGCGAGCGAGCGGAAAGTCCTCGCATGCGGAAGCACGGAAGCTCCTTCTGACCATTGAAGCAGACATCGCAAGCGGACAAGCGGCGCCACAGCCTGCGATCAATGAAGCACTGACCGTTACTGAGCTGTGCGAGCGATTCCTTTCGACCTCTCATCCGCGTGCAAAAGATCCGGTTGCATATCGAGAAGCTGCGATGGTGGGACTCCGTCCGCTGCTTCCGATCATCGGAAAGACTCCGCTTCACAAGCTGCGGCGGAAAGACATCGAAGCGGCGCGTGACAAGCTAAGCCAGACCTACCGACCAAACACCGTGCGCGCCTGTCTGCGTCCGCTGGGAGCCGCGCTGTCGTGGGCGATTACCCAAGAGCTGATCACGCAGTCCCCGATGGCCAAGCTACCGCTGCCGCGCAAGGAACACTGTAGTGATCGATTGACAGCCGAAGAGGCAACGCGGCTTCTGGAGGTTGCGAAACAGAGAGCGCAGAGTAAGAAGCCCACCAAGCTGCACTACAGTCTGTTCATCGGGATTTCCTTGGCGATTCGCTTGGGACTGCGTCGAGGAGAGATCTTTGGGCTGCGCTGGCAGGATGTGGATCTGAGCCATCGCAGACTGACGGTTGCGCGCTCTTATGAAGGACTCCCAAAGAATGGGAAAGTTAGAACGCTACCGATTCCGATTCCGCTTCTTGAAGAGCTGTCGCAGTGGAGATCGATCTGTGCGCCATCGCTGCTGGTCTGTCCGCTCGGCAAGATGGGAATGGTCGCGTTTCAACAGATCGTGCGCGAAGCCGGTTGTCCGTATGTTTCCAGACCGTGGCACTCGCTGCGCCATACATTTGCGAGCCTGCTCATTGAGCAAGGGGGAAGCATCCTTGCGCTCAAAGAACTGCTTGGTCACTCGTCGGTGGACATGTCTCTGATCTATTCCCATCTGGCCCCCGGAGCCCTGGCCGCAGAGGTCGGAAAGATCAAGCTGTAAGACGCGTGTGCTCTGTGATCTTGGTACAGAACGAAGCAGGACTTGGTGATCGTATATGCGAAGCTGGCATGCGGAGTTGGCATGCGGATGTTGGCATGCGGATGCTCCGTTGGGAGAGGTACGTAGCCTGTGCTCAGACGGCATTGTGACGCACGCGCCGTGAAGGTAGCCAAACTACACAGAAGGACGAAGCGTAAGTCTGCTGATCGGTTTCTTTCGCGTTGTGCCGCGTATGTTTCAACGATTCCTTGGTAGCAAGTCGCAGGTTCATGACATCATATTAGGCAGGGGGGAGATGATTTGGCATGAAGAGTGTCGTTGTTGCGGCACATCAAGATCCGGTCTCTGTCTCGACGAACTCGCGAGTGGTCGAAGCGGTGCTTGCTTGTCAGGAAAAGCTCCCGATGGCCTGCGGCGGTAAGGGTCTGTGCGCTACCTGTCACGTCCATGTGTTGGAGGGAGCAGACAAGCTGTCCCCCATCACTCCTCGTGAGAAGTTGGCGCTACCGATGCTTGCAGAGCAGCAGCCGAATTCGCGTCTAGCGTGTCAAGCCAAGGTGCTTGGTGATGGGGTCAAGATCTCGCTGCCGCGCGTCGCCTACCTGGATGCTAGCTCTACGCTAGAACGACTGATCGGTCGTCGCGCAGAGATGCCGATCGTGCATCCAGTACATGGCCGCGTGCTCATTGCCGCAGGAAAGATCATTACGCGATCGCGGATTCAAGAGTTGGCCTTCGTGGATGTCGATATCCAGGAGATGCAGTCGCGTTGTCAGTCGATAGAAAAGAACTCCTATTCAGAGAGGTAAGCCGTGGCCCTTGTACTTCCGACAGCCCAAGTTGGGCAAACGATCCATCTTCAGCACAATCATTACGCTCCGGAAAAGTTCTGGATCCGCGACAAAGAAGGCCGTCTACTGAATCGTTATCAGCAGCGCATGATGCTGGTCAGCGAAGACTTCATCGTGGGCTATCAGCAAGCGCTGGAAGAAGAAGTCGGTGATGCCGCCGTCGAGATCATGTATCGCTGTGGATATGAGTGGGGAAGAGCAGATGTGATCGGCTTTGAGAAGCGCTTTCAGGAGGAGTTCGGGAGACCGATTCAAGAGGCCCAGTCTCGGATGGTGCTGGAGACGTGGTGGTGGCCTCTGCAAGCGTCCGGATGGGGAACCTGGAACTACGATCTATCCCAGCTCAAGGAAGGTCTCATCTTCATCGATCTGTTTGAGTCTGCCGTCGCCAAGAGCATTGGAAACATTGGCAAAGTTGCGTGTCACTACTACGCAGGAATGTTCGCTGCGGTGTTCGGTCACATTGCCCGTACCGAGCTGAGTGGACTTGAGATTCAGTGCTACTCCATGGGGGAGTCATTCTGCAAGTTCCTTGTCGGGTCCAGTAAGCGCATCAATGCCGCGCAGTTTTGGACTCGGGAAGGCGCCACTGCAAAAGAGATCATCTCTCGTCTGTAAATCACGCTCTCTGTCTTGAAGAAGGAGTCGATATGGAGTCCGTCAGTCGTCCACCGGAACAGCAGCAGAGAGCCCAAACAGTCCGTCACTACTTCACGAAACTGAAGCTTGTACGGAATGCGCCAGAGTCGTTACAGAGCTGGGGCGCACTACCTGTCGAAGGGTTCTTCATCGCGATGCGGCTGCCTGGTCGCGCTATCAATGTGGAGCGCCTCCCGTGCAGTGAGCCCGTCGAGCCGCTGGAGTCCCTTTTTTCTAACATTCGCTGGGTGTAGAGCCCTACAGACACTTGGGGAGAGTACGCATGAATCGTCAAATCGAGCAGATGTTTGCGGCAGCAGAAGGTCGATATCTCAGTCCATCCGAGCAGTCATCGCTTCGTGAGTTTGCGCAGGGAATTGATGCGCGACTGATCGCAATGACAGAGATCAGCAGCAAGGAAGCGGTCATCATCGAGCGCACCGTTCGCGAAATTTTCCGCGCATATCCAGATCTTGAAAAGAAGTACAAGAACGCGAAGCAGACCTGCATGCGGGATGAGACAATGGTGCTGCGCTACGCAGCGCTGGCGATGCTAAAGAATGATCCACAGTATCTCAACGACTCCCTGCTGACTTGGATGGCGACCATTCTCAAGGGAGTCGGTTTCGCACCGCACTTCATTGAAGATACCTACAAGACGCTGGCTGCTGAGGCAGCAAAGGAACTGAATCCAGCGACGATGAAGTTGCTTCAGCCCTTTCTGACCCAGTGCGCGCAGGTTCTGTCTGGGAAGGGTGCAGATGCCGCTGCGCAGGAGGCAAAGTAACCATGGATTCACTGCGTCCGCTTCGTTACTTTTCCAGTCCTTCCTTTGTGCGCACCGATGTGAGTGCTGGCACGCTGCGCAGTCAGGGAGGAACCCGACTGGTTGGAATCAGTGAAGACTTTCTGCGCGGCTTTGTGATGGCATGTGAGCATGAAACAGGGCCAGCCACGGTACTGATTCTTCGTCGCTGTGGACAGTTCTACGGAGCCGGTTTGGCGCGACGAACCGAAGCGGAGCTGAGTGCTCATCTAGGCCGCGCGCTGCGCGACTGCACCATGAACGAGTTTCAGGTCTTGGTCGAAGATCTATGGAATGGCTTCGGTCTGGGCCAGCTCCAAACAGACTGGTCATGTGGACAGAGTGGATTTTTGGCGCTCAAGCTCAATCATGGTCCGATGCAGGACATTGGTCCGAAGGGACACCTCTCGGACGATATGTTTGCCGGGGTTCTGGAAGGTTTTTTCTGTCACTTTGCGGGCGATGGTTTGACCTGTATTCAGACGGGAGACTTGCGAATGGGAGACCGGGAAGGAACCACCTTCGTACTGGTTCCCATGGAGTCTGCACAGAGCGTTCATCAGCTCATCTCTACACGCGTTCCGCACAGCAAGATCGTGCAGCAACTTCGAGGAGAGTAGTTCACGATGGGAGAGCCTGATTCCACACAATCGCTTGTGCTGGGACGCTACCAGCTGGCCGAACGATTGGGCACTGGCAGCTCAGGGTCGGTGATTGCTGCCAAGGACTCGCAGTCTGGACGCGAGGTGGTGGTCAAGTTCTTCGACGGTGAGCAGGATGGATTCCCTTCGTGGACGAGTGAGCTGCGTCTGGTGATGCGCTTTAAGCATCCCAACATCGTTCCCTGTCTGGATGCTGGCTATGATGAAGTACACAAGCTGTGGGCTCTGGTCTTTGCGCGAGCACACGGCGGCTCGCTCCGTCGTGCGCTGGTGGCTGGAACATTTCGCAAAGAGCAGCGCGTACCGCTGCTTGTGAGCATTGCGTCCGCACTGGTCTACGCCCACGAAAAAGGGGTGATTCACAGAGACGTGAAGCCAGAAAACATCGTTGCGGAGCGTGAAGAGTGGTTGCTGACAGACTTTGGGGCGGGACGCTTTCTGTCGCGAGGGGCTGTAGCGCGAACCCTGACAGGGTCGATCGAGTACATGGCTCCGGAAGTGAATCAGCACGGAGCGACTCCGCGAAGCGATCAGTTTTCGCTTGGAATGGTCGGCGCAGAGCTGTATCTGGGCACGATTCCGAATCGTCAGGAGCTGCCACAGATTCGGCGTACGCTGGAAAAGATAGATGGCGTGGCGAGGGTACTTGCGCGACTCTGTGCCGAAGATCCTCAGCAGCGATTTGAGGACATGACGCAGGTACTCATCGCGCTTCAAGAGGCTGCGAAACAGATGGATGTCACCGGCAGTCTGTGGGAACGTCTTCGTCCCTATCTGAGCGAGCGCTGTGGACTCAGTGAAAGCGCACTGCTTCAGCTTCACAATGAGTGGTCCGCCAAAGGTTCTCTGCTCGATTTTTTGGTCCGGAAGCAGCTCTTGACTCGTCCGCAGGCCCGCTCGATCGATGCGATTGAAAAGGGCTATATGGATCTGCCGTTGTCAGTGGTGCTGGGGGTTGGACCGCGTGTCAGCGTACCGCGAGAAGTCATAACCGTCAGCGCCATGGCGGAGCTTCCTACGCCCGTCACAGCACCTGTTCAGGAATCCGTTCAGGAACCCGTTCAGAGAGCTGTTCAGGAGCCCGTTCAGAGAGCTGTTCAGGAGCCTGTTCAGGAGCCTGTTCAGGAGCCTGTTCAGGAGTCTGTTCAGGAGTCTGTTCAGGAGGTGAGCCAGACTTCTGAAGTACCATCTGTTCAGGAAGCGATTCAGGAGTCTGCAGCAGCGCTCATTCCGGAATCTGCGGAGAAACCTGTAGCCACGCCTGTTCAGGAGTCTGTCACAGAGCCCGCTCAGGAAGTGGCTCAAGAGTCTGCTCAGGCACAAGTTCCGGTGTCGGCTCCCTCTGTGGTGCAGCCTGCTCAGAGCGCTCCGACTCCGCGTCGCTTGGCAGACTTAGAGCCTGGTATGCGCATCGGTCGCTATGTCTTGCAGGAGTGGCTTGGCACAGGCGCGACAGCGATGGTCTTTCGGTCGTTTCATGAGATGTTGGGCGTTCCGGTGGCCGTCAAGATCTTCGAGGCCATGGATCTGTCTGTAGATCCCGATGCGCGTACTCGCTTTCTGCGCGAAGCCCAGACCTTGGTTCGTCTGGATCATCCCAACATCGTGCGCGTCTTCGATGCCGATGTGCAGGACGGACTCCCTTTCATTGTGATGGAGCACGTCGGAGAAAACTCGCTCGAGAACCTGATTGGCGTAGTCGGTAAGCTACAAGCGCCGCACGTTGCACGGATCGGTCTGGCCGTTGCAGAAGCGCTGGAAGTCGCCGCTCGTGGTGGCCTGATGCACCGAGATGTCAAGCCTTCCAACATCATGGCCGTCGAGAAGTGTGGGCGAAACTTCCCGGTTTCATCACGGAATTGCCGGGAAGTCAGGAGTTGCCGGGAAGCAAGGAAGGTGGCTCTGTTGAAGACCTCACTGCCATCATCGAAGAGTTTGAGCTTGGGAACATTGGCAATGTGACTGCGCGGGACATCTCAGCGAGGGTGATGAAGATTCGCGCAGCGGCGTGCGTTGATGATTAGGAATGGGTCGCTTCTGGAGCGCTGTGGGGCAGTAGGAAGTAGAACGTCGCACCATGGCCAGGCTCGCTGACGACGCCAATCTCGCCACCGTGGGCTTCAACGATCTCTTTTGCGATCGACAGACCCAGACCGGCTGCACCGCTGTGTCCTCCGGGAATCCGAAAGAACTTCTGAAACACCTCACGCTGATACGCGAGCGGAATCCCGGGCCCCTGATCGGTAATCTCGAAGCGGAACCAGTCGCCTTGTTCACAGCCGCGTACGGTCACGATGCCGTCTGTCGGTGTATGCCGAATCGCATTCGCAATCAGATTCCCAAAGACGAGCAGCACGCGCTCTGGATCTAGCTCCAGCTCGTGCTTTGCGAACAGAGGTCCGGCACTGTCGAGCTGCAAGTGAACCCGATTCTGCATCGCAGTATGCCGCTGCTCTTCGACCGCACCTTCGAGTAGCTGCTGGACGCAGACGCGCCGCTTTCGCATCTCCAAACGACCGGACTGGAGCCGCGCCAGATCGAGCAGATCATCAATGAAAGCTTGCAGCCGCTCGCAGTCTTCCCGCGCTGCGGATAGCAGCTCGATCTGCTTGTCCGTGAGCGGTCCTACGACTTCTTCCAGACACAGATGAATCGACATTCGAAGCGAAGTAAGCGGCGTGCGGAACTCATGTGCGACCGTTGCAACCAGATCGTTTTTTAGCTCATCAAAGCGTCGCAGCCGCGTGATGTCTTGCAGCGTGACTGCGGCTCCTTCCACCTCGCCTCGCTCTCCGTATACGGGTGCTGCCCGAGGCAGAAGATAGCGTTCTCCTTCCGGCATTTGAACCGCGACCGCTTCGCCAAAGTCACGCGGAATGTAGCTACCACGGCCCGATAGGACATGTCCGCGCACACGCATGACGGCAGCTCGCAGCGCCGGAACCAGCGCGGCCAGCGGTTCTGTGCTTGCGCGAACATCACTTCCGAGCAGGACTTCCCCAAGCTGATTGGCGCTGACAATCCGTCCTGCGGTATCAAACAGTAGGACTGGATCCGGAAGACTGTCCATGATCGACTGCGCCGACTGCTGCGCTGCAATCAGCTCGCCCAGCGTACTTCTGCGATATCGCAACAGCTGCTCGGCCATGGTGTTGATGTCTGTAGCAAGCTGCGCCAGCTCATCGTGTCCCGTCACCTGGGCTCGTGTTTCGAGGTCTCCCGATCCGATTCTGCGCACAGCTTCACCAAGCTGCTGAAGAGGACGCAGCAGCCGTGCGGTCAGCCACGTCGTCGCCAGGATTCCCATTCCCACCGCACCCAGCGCGGCGAGCGCTGTGCTCTGACTCCATCGCTGTGCGGACAGCCGGGCTCTGTCGCTTTTGCGGACCATCGCATCTTGATTGAGTCCCAAGATCTCATCGGCGGTCTCTTTGACCTTCAGAAACGATGGCGACAGATCTGAAAAGTAGCGCGTGCGCAGCGCATCTGTGTCCGCTGACTGAAGATAGGAATCGAGGTGATGTTGATACGCTTCCCATGCGGCGTGCAGCTTGCGTACAACCTCGGCCTCCCCGACCTCTGTGATGTTGGCTGTTTCAATGCGTAGCTCGTGTGCGAAGCGCTTGCGATGCTGCTGGATTTGATCGATTCCGGCACTGCGCTGTCCAGCCAGCAGAAACAGGGCACCACTGTCCATCCGCTCAATCGCTTCCTTCATCCGCTGCGCTGCGAGAACGCTGCGGTAGTTGTCATGCAAGATGTTCTGTGCGCTCTCTCCCAGCGAAGACACGGTGGACAGCGCGAGCACGCTCAGCAAGACCAGCGCGAGCACCAGCGGAATCTGACACAGAAGGAGCTTGGCACGTACAGACAGCGTCATGGGGACTCCTCTGGCTTGCTTGCGATGGCGTTGCGCTCTTCTGGAAAGGACACGATGTGCAGATCAAATGCCGCTGATTGTTCGATCATTCGCAGCGTAAAGGACTGTCGCAGAAACTGCCGAAACAGGGTATCGGGGGCTCTCCCAATCACGACATCGCTGATGTGGTGTGCCTGCGCAAACGCCAGGACGGTCGCGACCGGATCGTCTCCGCGCAGTCGAACCACTTCGGCCCCCAGCTCCTTGGCCAGCTCCATGTTGGCCAGCAGATGTCGCTGGGCGGTTGCATCGATCAAGTGCGGCGCTTCCTTCGGAGTCTCTACATACAGCACATACCAATCGGTATTCAGTCGTCCCGCCAAGCGAGAGCTGCGACGCAGCAGGGTTCGCGCGTGCGGAGGACTGCTCGACAGACAACACAGCAGCTTTCCTCCCCAAGACTTGCCTGCTTGAAGTGGCTGCGGTTGGGATGTGACCGCGCGATCCAGACACTCTGCAACTTCTCGCAGCGCAAGCTCTCGCAGCATGGCTAGGTTGTGACTTTGGAAGAAGTGCGACAGCGCCCAATCGACTTTGTCGGCACTGTAGATCTTGCCGCTGCGCAGGCGATCAAGCAGATCTTCGACCGTCAAATCGAGCGTCACCACTTGATCGGCCTGTTGTAAAAAGGAATCAGGAATGGTCTCGCGAACACGCACGGAGGTGACGCGCTCAATCACGTCATTTAGGCTCTCCACATGCTGGACATTTACCGCTCCCAAGACATTGATTCCGGCATCCAGGATGTCGATGACATCCTGCCAGCGCTTGTTGTTCTTGCTCCCTGGTACGTTGGTGTGCGCGATCTCATCGACCAGCACAATCTGCGGTGATCGCGCGATGATCGCATCGACATCCATCTCGGACAAAGAGATGCCACGGTGCGAAAAGTGACGCGCCGCCATCGCGGGAAGTCCATCGAGCAGCGCCGCTGTTTCCTTCCTTCCGTGCGTTTCAATCACGCCCAGAACGACATCAATGCCGCGTTCCTTGAGCGCGTGCGCTTCTTCCAGCATCCGATAGGTTTTCCCGACGCCAGCAGCAAAGCCAAGGTAGATCTTGAGGCGACCCCGCTTGGATCGCTCCACCAGCTCCAAAAAGTCGGCAGCGCGTCGATCTCGCCACGGAAGTCCGCGCCCGCTGCTCATCTACGGTCCCACCGCGACAAGTCGTCCAAAGCGACGATCAAGGGCTACGTTCAAGAGCAGTACGTTCACGCGCGGCTCGCCGAAGATGCCGAGATCTCGACCTTCTTGCAGCTCCGCAATGAGCGCTGCCACGCGATCTTCGGACAGGCCGCGCGCCTTGGCTACCCGTGGAACTTGCCACAGTGTTGCATGCGGTGACAGGTGCGGATCCAGGCCACTGGCCGATGCAGTGAGCAGCTCTACCGGAATTGCTTGGTGCTGGTCTGGATTGTCCGCTTGAAGTCGCGTAAGATCGCTCTGTACCCGTCGCTGTAATCGCTGTGAAGTGGGACCGAAGTTGGAACCGGAAGACGCGCTTGCATCGTAACCATCAGTCCCCGCAGCAGAAGGACGACCCTGAAAGTAATGTGGAGAAGCAAAGCGCTGTCCGATCAGTGCAGAGCCAATGACTTCACCGCGATCATCGAAGATCAGACTACCACTGGCTCGCTGCGGAAACAGGAGCTGTGCAATCGGTACGCAAGCCAGAGGATAGACAAGACCCGTCAGAAACAGCGTGACAGCGGTCACACGCAGCGCGGGCAGCGCGATTTGTTGGAGCATGAAGATCTCCTACACCAGGTTGAGGACAGAGAGCAGCAGGTCAAGCAGCTTGATACCAACGAACGGGGTGATGATTCCACCCAATCCGAACACAAGGAGCGAGCGTCGCAGTAGCTGTGCAGCTCCCAGGGGTCGGTAGCGGACTCCGCGCAGTGCAAGCGGAATCAGGACCACGATGATGAGCGCGTTGAACATCACGGCTGCCAAGATCGCGCTCTGTGGGGAAGACAAGTGCATGATGTTGAGCGGTGCGAGCTGCGGAAACGCTGGGACAAACAGCGCAGGCAAGATCGCAAAGTACTTGGCGACATCATTGGCGATCGAAAATGTTGTCAAGCAGCCGCGCGTCATCAGGATCTGCTTGCCGACCTCTACCACTTCGAGCAGCTTGGTCGGATTTGAATCGAGATCGACCATGTTTCCGGCTTCCTTTGCGGCTTGGGTTCCGGTGTTCATCGCGACCCCGACATCCGCTTGGGCCAGCGCTGGGGCATCGTTGGTTCCGTCGCCAGTCATCGCCACCAGCTTTCCTTTGTCCTGTTCTGCTTTGATGAGACGCAGCTTGGTTTCCGGTGTCGCTTCTGCCAGAAAATCATCTACGCCTGCTTCCTGTGCAATGGCCGCAGCGGTCTGAGGATTGTCTCCCGTGATCATCACCGTTCGGATTCCCATCGCGCGGAAGCGCTCGAATCGTTCTTTGATTCCTCCTTTCACGATGTCTTTTAGATGGATCACTCCAAGTACGCTCGAGCCATCGCTAACCGCCAGTGGCGTTCCACCCGTACGACCGATGCGAGCAGCGAGCGCTTCCAGCTCTTCATCCGCGCTGCCACCGAGCGCTTCTACATGTCTGCGGATTGCTTCTACGGCTCCCTTCCGAATCACCCGCGCACCGTCATCGCAGCCACTCATGCGGGTCTGCGCGGAAAACGGAACGAAGTGAAACCGCGCCGCGTCCCGTCCGCGTAGACCGTAGCGATCCTTGGTCAGCACCACAATGGAGCGACCTTCGGGCGTCTCATCAGCCAGGCTGGCCAGCTGCGCCGCATCGGCCAGTGCATCGATGGCCACTCCACGCAGCGGAATCAGCTCAGTCGCCATGCGGTTTCCCATCGTAATCGTTCCTGTCTTATCGAGCAGCAGCGTATCGACATCACCTGCCGCTTCAACTGCTCGACCACTCATCGCCAGCACATTCTTCCGCAGCATGCGATCCATTCCGGCAATTCCGATCGCGGAAAGCAGTCCAGAGATCGTGGTGGGAATGAGACAGACCAGCAGCGCCACCACGACGGTGATGGACAGCCTAAGCTGGGAATAGGAACCGAGAGGAACCAGCGATACACAGGCAAACAGAAACACCAGCGTGAGTCCCACAAGCAAGATGTGAAGAGCGATCTCATTGGGAGTCTTTTGTCGCGATGCGCCTTCGACCAGCGCAATCATTCGATCCAAAAACGACTGTCCCGGATCGGCAGAGATCCTGACCGTGATGTGATCGGACAGAACCTTGGTTCCCCCTGTGACAGCAGATCGATCACCGCCACTTTCCCGAATCACTGGAGCAGACTCTCCGGTCATCGCCGATTCATCTACGGATGCGATGCCTTCAATGATCTCTCCATCCCCGGGAATCAGCTCGCCAGCGGACACCAGCACGATGTCTCCCTTGCGCAGAGCAGATGCAGAGACCGATTCCTCCTTTCCATCACAGAGCTTGCGTGCCCTGGTTTCCTTGCGCATCTTCCGCAGCGTATCGGCCTGCGCTTTGCCTCGACCTTCAGCGACGGCTTCCGCAAAGTTACCAAACAGCACGGTAAACCACAGCCACAGACAGACTGCTGCCGAAAACCAGTGCGGAGAAGTCACAGAGGAAGGACTCATCACATCGCGCAGACACAAGATCAGCGTGAGCAGGCTGCCTACTTCAACGACAAACATCACCGGATTTTTGATCATGTGCTGCGGTGCCAGCTTGCGCACACTGGCCAGTGCAGCCTGCATAATCAGCGCCGGTTCAAACAACGATCGTTCTGCGTTGCGAGAGGACATCAGTAGACCTTTCCGTACTGTGCTGCAAAGTGCTCTGCCAGCGGTCCCAGAGAGAGCGCAGGAAAGAAGGTAAGCGCTCCCAAAATCACAATCACACCGATGAGAAGTCCGACAAACAGCAGACTCCCGGTCGGAAAGGTTCCGGGCCCTTTGGGGACCGTCTTTTTGCCAATCATCGATCCAGACAGCGCAAGCACTGGAATGATCATGAAGTAGCGACCCAGCAGCATCGCAACACCCAGCGTCAGATTCCAAAAGGGAGCATTGGCAGACAGACCAGCGAAGGCAGATCCATTGTTCCCAACCGCACTGGAAAATGCGTACAGGATCTCGGTGAGTCCATGTGGTCCCGCGCTTCCCAGTGCGCTCAATCCGTCGGAAGAAGTGGCTGCCCAAGCGGACAGACCCAGGACCACCAGCGGAAAGATGAGGACGTACAACATGGCCAACGTCATCTCTTTCGCTTCGATCTTTTTGCCCAGATACTCTGGTGTTCGGCCCACCAAAAGGCCTGCGATAAACACTGCGAGCACCGCAAAGATCAGCATTCCGTACAGCCCTGATCCGACACCTCCGAAGATCACTTCCCCGAGCTGAATGTTGACCAAGGGAATCAATCCACCAAGCGGAGTGAAGCTGTCATGCATGGCGTTGACAGCACCACACGAAGCCGCAGTAGTGACGGTGGCAAACAGCGCTGATCCGAACACGCCAAAGCGCACTTCCTTTCCTTCCATGTTTCCCGCAGCGTGATCAATCGGAAAGCCAGCGAGCGCAGGATTCGGACTCTGTTCCGCAGCCGTGGTCGCGATGAGCCCAACGACAAAGAGCACCAACATCGCCCCGAAGAGCGCCCAGCCCTGACGGGTATCTCCAGCCATCTTTCCGTAGGTGTACGTCAGGGCTGCCGGAAGCAAAAACACCAGCAGCAAGGCGACAAAGTTGGTCAGCGGGGTCGGATTTTCAAACGGATGGGCACTGTTGACGTTGAAGAATCCGCCTCCGTTTGTACCAAGCTGCTTGATCACTTCTTGCGAAGCGACCGGACCCATGGGAATAAGCTGTGGAACTCCATCCAGTGTGTGAGCAGCGATGGGCGCAGATAGACTTTGCACCATTCCTTGCGAAACAAAAAACAGCATCCCAAGCAAGGAAAGAGGCACAAGGACATAGACCAGGGATCGAATGAGATCGACCCACAGATTGCCAACGCAATGATCTCCGTACGGTCCTGGTTTGCGTGTAAGACCTCGTGCCAGCGCCAGGGCCACACCGATTCCTACTGCCGCAGATGTGAAGTTGTGAAATCCGAGTGCTGCCATTTGGGACAAGTGACTGAGCGTCGATTCACCGGCATAGGACTGCCAGTTGGTGTTGGTGGCAAAGCTGACCGCTGTATTGAACGCGAGATCAGAGGAGACACTCTGCATGTGCTGTGGGTTCAGCGGAAGCAGCTGCTGAAGCCGCAGAATGACAAAGCTCGCGATGATACCGAACAGACCAAAGAGCAGCACCGATTGCGCGTAGCTCGACCAGCGCTGCTGCTGTTTGGGATCGACTCCACAGAGTCTGTAGAGCAGCTGTTCCAAGCGACCCAGCGTGCTTGCCAGCGGCGGAGCTTCCGATTCATAGACTGCAAACAGGTACAGCCCAACTGGCTTGGTGAGCAGCGTGATACACAACAGAAAGAGCAGGGCTTGCAGCACTCCGAACATCGACATCACGACTCCTTAAAAACGACTGGGCCGCAAGAGCGCGTAGAGCAGATACAGCGCTAGCAGCGCGGCAACAACTAGACCCAACAGAGACTCTGCGTTCATCGTGACTTCCTCGTGGTTACAAGCGCTGACAGCCATGAACGTAGGCCCATCCAAGACCAAAGATGGCAAGCAATAGGACGAGTAAGATCAGATCGAACAAGTGACTTCCTCCTGGCTGTGCTGGTGCAATCGCAAAAGCAATCGTTATGCCCAGGATGTTGTCGTCGGAGACAGCTCACACAGAGCATGCAAAATGCAAGACCGACGCTGTGGACTCGTTGCGATTTGCACGGCTCTGTGAGCGCAGAAGCAGCGACGGACGTTCAGCTTGTGTAGGTCCAGCGCATCGATCGACAAGAATCACGCGACATCGCCGTTTCCGGCATACTTCCCAACAGCGATCGGGAAGCACTGTTTCTCGACGGAAAGATCGAACGCAATAGGTAGCCTTCCAACATCATCGAGCGCAAAGACGGTCATATCAAGCTGGTGGACTTCGGAATTGCCAGCCGACGAACCAAGGACGGAGTGCTTGAGGATCCGCTGGCGGCACTGGGTCTGGTGTCTGGAACCGCGACCTACATTGCACCGGAGCAGATTGAGCATCCCAGTACCATCGACTTTCGCGCAGACATGTATAGCCTCGGAGCCTCCCTCTATGATGCAGCGGTTGGGAGGCCTCCCTTTGAGCGAGATAGTCTGCGTGAGCTGCTGATGGCGCACATTCAGGATGAGCCAGAGCCGATTACGCAGCTCGTTCCGTCTTTTGATCGACACCTTGCGCTGGTGATCCATCGCATGCTGCGCAAAAAACCAGAGGAGCGCTACGGATCGTGGCGCGAAGTGAAAGACGCGCTTTCCTATCTGCTCTTGCTTCATAACAAGACGGCCGTAGACAAGTCTCGTCCGATTCCCTCAGAGCCCGATTCCGTTGGGAGTCCTTCTGTACCCCAGTCCACCGCGCGTTCGCTTCCTCCTGCTGGCGAAACACCTGGCTCTTTTGCGAACACTGCACCTCTTGGATCCAGCGCTTCGCTTGTAGCTGCTCGGACTGCTTCTGTGGGACCGGCTGGCGCTGCTGTTCCCTCCGTAACTCCCATTCCTACAGCACCTGTTGCGTCTGTTGCGTCTTCTGCACTTGCTGCACCTAAAGCACCTGCTGTTTCTGCTGCACAGCCTATCCAGTCATCTGTCGCACCGCGTTCGCTGTTTGAACATCGCTTGATACGGATGGCAGGACCAGCGGTTGCGATGTGTCTGCTCCTTCTGATCTTGCTGCTGATGCGGAGCTGCTCATGACTTCTCATTCTTCCGCACTGGACCGTGGCTTTTCCGCGCTGCTTCACCTGGTTCAGCAAGAGCTGATCATTCCACAGCAGCGTCGAGAACTTTGGATTCCTGAGCACCTGCGACAGCTCACAGGGGGAAGTGATGGAAACGCGCTGACCTTGACCACGGAGCGATATCAAGGTGGCTGGTTTGATGTGCTGACACTTGCAACCTTGACCACCAGCGCAGGACAGCTCTGTTCCTTGACGGTTGTCGGGCTCCCGTATCGTCACAGCGGCCATCCGATCTTGGGCATCGATCTGATCGCGCTGCGTGGTGCGTTGTCTCTCATCGCGGTGGACTTGGCTCCTACCGATGACGCAGCGTGGGAATCCCACTGTGCGCCGCTACTAGCTGATCTGACCCAGTCCCTTGACGGTGTGATCACACATCGCAAGCGTCCAGACTTTACAGAGGGCGTCTTTTCTCCGCTCGCTCTCATCGCGGGAGCGCATGCCGGGAAGGAGTCGCAGATCTTCTCTGTTCTCTCTGGATTCCTTCGCAAGGTTGCTGCGCTTCCTACTGAAATGGGAATCGCAGATCCTGCGCTCGTTCATCCAGACAGACCCGATCGGCGTGAGCGCTGGCTGGCTGCGGAAAGACGGAATCGCAAGGAACACAACGCACTGGCAAGACTGTTTGGTGCTGCGCTGGCAACAGAGTATCTGGACGGATTCCTATTCGCCAGTCTGACGCCTGACGCAGCGTCTCATCCGCAGTCCGTCGTCAGCGAAGCTGCCAGTGTCCATCCTCGCTAAGGAGTCGTACCGGATGCCAATGCAAGGGCTGAATCAGCTACCGCTTGTGAATGTACAGGACTGTCATCCGCGACGCCCGCTGTCTCTGCTGTTAAAGCACGGAACCCGCGATGCACACCGCTTCATCGAGCGCCTTGCGTTTGTGAAAGGCTTCCTGCGCGGCGTCATCGATCCGATCAGCTATCAGCGCTTGCTTATCGATCTGTACACGGTCTACGGTGCGCTGGAAGAGGGTCTTCGCAGACATCCGAACCATCCAGTCCTTTGCTGGTCGGCATGGCCGCTTTTGTGGCGTGAACAGAGCCTTGGCGAAGATCTCGACCACTTGGCGCTGCGACGCTGCGAAGCCAGTACGCAGCGCTTGACCTGGCGTCAGCAGTCCCCTTCCGCAGCCGCGCATGAGTATGCAGAGCAGATTCGCAGGCAAGCACAGCACAGTCCTTTTTTGCTGCTGGCGCATGCCTATACCAGATACCTGGGAGATCTGTCTGGAGGCCAGATTTTGCGACGGATTGCAGGCTTTGCGCTCGATCTGAGTGGACCAGATGGCTTGCGCTTTTATGAATTCTCGCAGATTCCTAATATTGGACAGTTCAAGCAGGACTTTAGACAGTGGCTGGACAGGCGTCCGCTGTCTGCGGCAGAGCAGAGCGCTGTGGTAGAGGAAGCGATCGCTGCATTTTCGTGGAACGGAGCGATCTTTGAATCGCTACAGCCGTCCGCAGCGAATCAGTGCTGATCGGATGTCAGAAGGTGGACTCTGTGTGCATCGGTTATCGCTTCGCATGCAGCGATCCGACGACTCTGCGCGCTTTGCCAACCTCAATGGAATCAGCCTTGGCATAGTGCTTCGCTGTGACCGCAAAGCTAGAGTGTCCAAGCGATCGCGCAACATCGTTTGATGTTGCCCCCGCTTCGAGCGCCAGCGACGAATGCAGACCACGAAGGGAGTGCGGACAGACTCTCCCAATCTTGGCTTCATCGCAGTAGGAATGCAGCCGCTTATACATCCAGTTGGGGGACGGCTGTCTTTCTCTGTCTCGTGCGAAAATCCGCTCGCTGAGCGGTCGCTTTGCACAGTGTTTTGCAAGCAGCTTCGCAACCGGAGCAAACAGCTCCAGCCGACGCTTCGCGTTCTGGTTTTTCGTGCCGTTCACAAATACGTTGATGCCGTCCACTGCTCCGACCGTAAGACCCAGCACTTCCGACGGACGCAACCCCAGATAGAGCTGCACCAGAATCGCCAGCGCACCCTCTTCCCCGTGCTTGGCTCTGTCAAAGAGGAGTCGTTCCAGCGTCTTCGCTTCCAGCGGTCCGAGCTGCGGCTTGCCTGCATTGGCTTTCCCAATCGGCTTCACTTTCGCAAACGGATCTTTTTCGATCAGCTCTTTGTCGAGCAGCCAGCGCCAGAACTCCTTCGTCGTCTTTAAGTAGCCGTGGTGCGTCGCTGCCTTGAGCGGTCCGAACTTCCCTTCCGTCTTCGTCACCGCCAGGTACAGCTCCGACGCTCGCGCGGCATCAATCTCATCGATCGGCACATTAGGAATCCACACTTTGATGCGATTCTCAACGTGACGCGCAACAGAGTCCGGATTCCGCCACGCCGGACGCTTTTCATCAATCCACTGCGCGAGCGCCTCGTGTACCGTCAGAGAAGGCGTCGTCTCTGTCTCTTTCCGAAGCTGCACAGCCAGCAAGTCCGCTGCTCCCCGCGTGTCGGCGCACAGGCTCTTTCGCTTGCCTGTGATCGGGTCGTAAATCACCACGCGCCACTTCGTTCTCCCCTCTGCGGGAGGGTAGGGACCATAGATGTACATTGTCTTATTTTCTCATTGATTTACGATATATAAGATACATTTTTATTGTTTCTTGATGCAAGACGCATCCGTCCGCTCTCTCGGGAGCGACGAAAAGAAATGACGGACCGTCGGGGGTTAGCTGACGCTAAACCCCGTCCATTCCCAAACCCGCATGTTTCGCGAGGGGCCCCGCTACCCTGCGAGACTTTTTTCCGTTCCGCAGGCGGCCCGAAAAAAAGCTCTCCGGCGACAGTCCCCGGCACGAAGTGCGGGGGGTCGCCCCCACGCTCCGTACTCAAACTGTTGGTTTCGTAGTGGTCGCAGGTTAGGTCCGATCGTGATGCGCTTCCGGCTTCAGCTCTTGGCGCGGCATGTCTGTTCCATCGATCAGCGTGTACTTGTAGCGATGATCCGGATCGGACTTCATCTGATGAATGAAGTTCTGCCACGGATCGCCACCCCATCCACCCCGGATCACCTGACAGCCTGCGGACCAGTTTCTCACTTGGGGTTCTGTCCCACCTGCATGCACGTTGATGCCAAACCAGCCGCTCTCTGATGGCTCGTGCTTTTGACGAATCCCGTCTTTGTTGGCATCGCGCCAGACTCGCACCGCTTGATCCTGATTGAGCGCAGTATGTCCCTTGTGATCACCCAGTACGTAGTTGTACTGACCGGGCATCAGGTGTGCGTCTCCCGCTGGATTGTAGAACTGCGGATACGCACCAGGATCGACGGTGGCGTTGTACTTCTGAACGTGCGGCTTCCCTTGCTTGTCATTCCACAGCACCGCAAGCGTATCGTTGTACTGATCCTTGATGTTGGGAACCGGTTGGCCGTTCATCCAGCCACGCACTCCGACTACGTTGCGCTGCTCGGGTCGGGAATCAAACGTACCGCCCATCTCTTCGACCGCGCGCCGATAGTATTCATACCGCTCTGCTTCCGTACGCGGCTCTGCAATCGGACCCAAAGGAGCAGGAGTCTGCGGCTTGTGCGCTGCATCGGATCCCGATGGCTTGCCTGGATGAGCGGCTGGCTGTTTGGGCTTGTCTTCCAACCACGGATGCGCAGCCATGGTCAGTGCAATGTGACTCTGCTCATCTCCTGATGAAGTGCTGGGTTTTGGTTCCTGCGTTGCTTGTTCGCGCTCACGCAGCGCAGTAATCATGGCCATGGTTCCAAGCTGCGCGTCTTTGGCATTTGGATCGTAGTGACCGTCGGCAACGTACTTCCCTCGTGAGTACTGATCGGTCCCTGAAAACACGTACGGACTGGGCTTGTCTTTGTAGTGATAACCAAGTCCGTTGTAGAACTCCGAATAACTCGCCAGCGCAGCCATGTCGGTGGTATCGCGCCCAATATGAAACATCTTCTGGATGTCTTTTTGACGATGGAGTGCATCCGCCGCTGCGTCTTCCCACTTGTAGAACGTAGGAATGTTGGTCGGCCAGTGACGAGGCGGTTTGCCCAGCGGATCCCCTTGATGCAGATAGGTTCCGAAGTCTCCTGACGACTCTCGCCAGTGCAGCGCAGCAATCAGCTCTGGTGGCATGTTGGCGCTCTGTCCCACTTTGTCATAACGCGCTTCATGCTTGTCCCAGTTGCGCAGGAACAGCTCCATGTCGCCTTTCTGTCCCTGGCTTAGCTGAACCTTCATGTTGCGCAGTCGCGCTTTGTTGTCTTGGTAGACTTCCTTCCCTTGCTTGTTATCAGGAACGTGGTTCACGTTGTCCGGCTCTGCGCTGTCTTCTTCATGTAGCTCGTTGATGGCGCCGACCGTGAGCGGACCCACTTTTCCGTCGGGCCCCCAGCCTTTGCTGCGCTGAAGCTCTTTGACGACTGCAGCCGTCTTGGGATCATAGATTCCCGACAAGTCCACTTTGTATCCTGCGGCCACAAGCTGACGCTGGAGCATGGTCACTGCGGGCCCTTGCTCCCCTGGTTCCAGAATGTCCTTTCCGGTTGCAACCCCTTTCCATCCCACCACTTCTTCGAGTCCGTTGCTGGTCTGCGCACCCAGCTCGCCGGTGGCTTGAATGTGATAGGTATTCTGGAAGCGCAGCAGCGCCTTCTTCGTGGCTTCATCAAACACCCCTGACGAGGGCACTGCGAAGCCTGCTTGACTGAGCGCGGACTGCATCTTGGTCACTGCCGGACCGCTGTCTCCTTCGCGTAGTCGCGTCTGTCCTTTGAGCACGCTCCGCCATGGATCTGCCTTCGGATCGCTCCCTGCTTTGTCTGTCTTGTCTGCACTGCTTTCGCGCGGAGCTGCACCAGCAGTTCCTGCCGTTTCATGTCCCGGTGTCGCTTCCGCTTTCGCTTCCGCCTTCGCCACAGGTGCAGGCTCTGGCTCCGTCTGTTTCGCAGGCTCTTTCACAGACTCTGTCTGTGGTTGCGCAGGCTCCGTCTGTTTCGCAGGCTCTGTCTGTTTCGCAGGCTCTGTCTGTTTCGCAGGTTCCGTCTGTTTCGCAGGTTCCGTCTGTTTCGCAGGCTCTTTCACAGACTCTGTCTGTGGTTGCGCAGGCTCCTTCAGAGGCTCTTTCACAGACTCTGTTTGTGGTTCGGGTTCGCTGTGTGCTGCGCCGGATTCCTTTGCTTGCGCTGCGCTTGACTGCGCAGAAGTATCGTGCGCCGAGACGTGTCCCAAGCTCCCCAGCAGTGCGCCCGCTCGCTTGAGGAATCCCCCGACTTGACTGCTCCATCCTTGCAGTGCTTGGACCGCACCCGGACGAGCCGCCAGGTAGGAAGAGATTCCGTGCATCGCAATCGGAGCCACCATCTCCCACAAGCGCTGCGCACCAGAGCTCGGTGGATGCAGCGCAGAAGAGACTCCCTGTGGGGGCGCAGTCGCAGTCTCTGCGACAGGATGCTTAGAAGTGGGCTGAAACGGATCGAGAACGGGATCGCGATGAAGCTGTTTCGGCATTCCTCTTTGGATATTCGGAAGCAATGCCGGATGGTTGCGCGCGCAGCAGTCGTTTCGCGGATCGATCGCCCGCTCGCGGTCGCTCTTTGCGCGCGTGAGTCGCCAGCTCTTGTGCGGAATCAGACACTTCGAGCGCTCAGCCTCGTGCGCAAAGCGCGCATCGTCTGATCCAAAGAGATGGAAGTTGTATGTGCTCTGATGTAATTTTTCTAACTAATTTTTACATAAATGTATTGTTGACTGCATTTTCTTTGCAAACTACTCTCTTGCCGTAATCTGCTCCGGTACACACTGCTCCTCGCGTGTTTCCAACGTCAGACGATGTAGGACGACTGCGGCACGGACAGTCCTTGGGGGATTGAACGGAATGGGGATGGGAGGGCTACGTTGACTGCCTTGGCGATCGCAGCGGAGGCGCCGATGGATCGGCTGTCGTCTACGCACTGCGCTGCATTTCGATCGCATGTGAAGGCCCGTTCCGCACTCCCGTACTGTGCGCTGCGCGAGCAGATTGGATCCGTCGGTAGCGAAGACAGCGCAGCGGCTGCATTCCGCGCGAGCCACAGAAACAGAGCGCTTCATCAATGTCTGCGCGGACTCGAAGCATGAATGGGTGGCGGCTTTGGGTGGCATGCAACCAATCCTCGATAAACAGACAAAGTAGCAAGTAAGCAAGGCTGACAGCTTTCTCAATGAGAGCGAACACACCGTCGTTTTGCTCTTGGTCGATAGAAAGATAAGGAGAACCAGATGGCTACACAAGATAAGAACCAGACCGGGGCACCGGGAGAAAAACAACAGAGCAGCTTGGATACGGCGGCTGCGCGCAATTTGGCCACAACGACCAAGTCGCCTCCGCAGATGCAAGGCATTTCGTCGCGCTGGCTGCTTCGCCAGCTGTACTGGATGAATGTTCAAGGCGGTGTGTTCCGTGTCAACCGTCGCTTGAGCTATGCGGTGGGCGATGGCCGTGTGACGTTTACCAACGTCGGTGCCAAGGTGTCGGTGATTCCGCAAGAGCTGTGCGAGCTTCCTTTCCTGCGTGGATATGAAGATCTCGATGTGCTCCAGGTACTCGCCAGCAAGTTTGTTCAGCGAGAATACAAGGTTGGCGATGTCATTGTTGAAATGGGCAAGCCCGCCGATTCGATTGGCCTGATCGCACACGGTAAGGTCAACAAGATTGGAACTGGCAAGTACGGTGATTTGACCATTCTAGAGACGCTTGCCGACGGAGATCACTACTCCTGGGAAGCAATTCTGGAGACGCAGGATCACTGGCAGTTTACGGCCAAAGCGGTCACTCCGGTCATTCTGCTGAGCCTACAGCAGTCGGTCTTTGAAGAAGTCGTCGCGCAGCATGAGTCGCTTCAGAAGCACATCACTGCGTTTAAGACCCGCGCGCGCAAAGCGAAAAAGGATCAGACGGGTGAAGCCGCCATCGAGCTGACCGCTGGTCAAAAGGGCGAATACATCCTGCCCGGTACGTTCGTTGATTACGAGCTCAAGCCGCGTGAATATGAGCTGGCTGTCGCGCAGACTGTGCTCCAGGTTCACACCCGTGTAGCCGATCTGTTCAACAATCCAATGAACCAGACGGAGCAGCAGCTCCGCTTGACGGTGGAAGCGCTTCGCGAACGTCAAGAGTTCGAGATGCTGAACAACAAAGAGATTGGCCTGTTGCACAATGCCGATCTCAAGCAGCGCATTCACACCCGCAGCGGACCGCCGACGCCGGATGATATGGATGAGCTGCTGGCAATGGTTCACAAAGAGCCGAGCTTCTTTTTGGCGCATCCGCGCGCGATCGCTGCATTCGGTCAGGAGTGCAATCGCCGAGGCATCTATCCGACGGCGACCGACATTGGTGGAAACAAGATTCCTTCGTGGCGCGGCGTGCCGATCTTCCCGTGCAGCAAGATTCCGGTTTCGGACACGCGCACCAGCTCGATCCTGCTGATGCGAACGGGTGAGGCCAACCAGGGCGTCGTGGGTCTGCATCAGACGGGTCTTCCCGATGAGTACCAGCCGAGCCTCAATGTCCGCTTCATGGGCATCAACGACAAGGCGATCATGCAGTACCTGGTGAGCGCTTACTACTCGGTCGCAGTGCTGGTTCCTGATGCGCTGGCGATTCTGGAAAGTGTCGAGCTGGGCCGCTCGGGTGACTAGCGGTACGAAGTCTGCGGACAGCCATCGCAGACAGGACTGATCGACTTGCAGAGTCCGTAAACCGTCTCGTCTTGGGAGTCTCTGTGCTCTGTTCCAAACAGGGTGCAGAGACTCTCAACCGTGCGCGGAAACAGACGCTGCGATGAAGAGAGTAAGATCATGACGAATCAGAATCGCAAGCAGACGGAATCCGAAGATCAGCATCGGCAGCAGAGTCTCTCAACGGCTGCGGCGCGACTGCTTACCACGACGACCAAGTCGCCTCCGCAGATGCAGGGAATCACCGCGCGCTGGCTGCTGCGGTTTCTCCCGTGGGTGGATGTGTCCGGTGGTGTGTATCGCGTGAACCGTCGGCTCAGCTATGCTCTGGGGGATGGCATCATTTCGTGTACGGAAGTCGGCGGAGTGGCGCGCATCATTCCTCAGGAACTCGGAGAGCTTCCGCTGCTGCGTGGATATGAAGAAGCCGATGTTTTGGATGCAATTGCAGACCGCTTTGTGCAGCGTGAACATGCGGCTGGCGACCTGATTGTGACCGAGGGTCAGCCTGCCGATCAGCTCTTTGTGATTGTCTCTGGCAAGGTCAGCATGCAGCGCACCGGAAAGTACGGCGACATGCTGGAACTCGGTGTGATCGGAGACGGTGATTATTTCGGTGTGAGCGGACTGCTGGACGGTCGCGCAACCTGGGACTTTAGTGCCAAAGCGTGTACGGCCTGCAAGGTCGTGCTGCTGCCGCGCCAGGCATGGACTGCTGCGGTCGAAGAACATCCATCGCTTGCAGAGCACCTGCAAACGGTGAAGGAGCAGCTACAGAAGCCGCAAGACAAGCACGGCCAAGCTTCGATCGAGATGTCCGCAGGACAGCGTGGGGAGTACGAGCTTCCGACGACGTTTGTCGCGTATGAGCGACACCCGCGCGAGTACGAGCTGTCTGTTGCGCAGACCATCCTTCATATCCATACACGCGTTGCAGATCTCTACAACGGACCGATGGATCAGACCAAAGAGCAGCTGCGGCTGACCATCGAAGCGCTGCGTGAACATCAGGAATGGGAGCTGCTTCACAATCGCGACTTTGGCTTGCTCCACAATGTGGAGCCAAAGCAGCGGATTCAGACACGCGGTGGTCCACCTTCGCCAGATGACATGGATGATCTGCTGTCGCGGCGACGAAAGACCCAGCTCTTTTTGGGACATCCTGATGCGATTGCTGCCTTCGGAAGGGAGTGCAATCGTCGTGGCGTCTATCCCGAAACCATCGTGGTGGATGGCAAGCCAGTGCAAGCGTGGCGCGGCGTTCCGTTCCTTCCTTGTCCGAAGATGCCTGTTTCGGATACCCGGACGACTTCGATTCTGGCGATCCGCTTTGGTGCGGATCATCAAGGGGTCGTTGGACTCCGTCCCGCGCAGCTTCCGGATCAAGTTGAACCCGGTCTGAATGTGCGCTTCATGGGAATCAACGACAAAGCGATCCTGCGCTATCTGGTCAGTACGTACTTCGCTGCGGCGATCCTCGTTCCCGACGCTATTGGTGTACTGGAAAACGTCGAGCTGGGTCGATAGCGCAGTGATGTTTCCATTGGTGATGCTGTCTGGTGTGGAGACCGCATGACTCCTCCGAAGCCTGTCCTGACGTTGCAGTTGTCTTCGCCTCTTCGGCCACAGATCGAGACAGCGCTGGACTTGCTCCTTCCCAGCGTACAGACCCAGCCAGAGACGCTGCATCGCGCGCTACGATATGCTGTGTTGACGTCGGGAAAGCGCATGCGTCCACAGTTCCTGCTGCGGGTTGCACAGGCATGCGGAGCCAAGGCTGCGGATCTTGATTTGGCCCTGCGAGCCGCCTGCGCGCTGGAGCTTGTACACATCGCATCCTTGGTTCATGACGACCTTCCGTGCTTTGACAATGCCACGCATCGACGCGGACAACCGACCGTTCATGTTCTGTTTGGGGAATCGCTGGCCGTGCTGGTTGGGGATGCGCTGCTGACACGCAGCTTTGAACTGATCATGGATGCACCGCGCTCGCATGCACCACGCGCACTCCGAATCGGACGCGAGCTGGCTCGTGCGGCTGGTTCCTCTTGTGGACTGGTGGCAAGCCAAGGACTGGAAGTCTGTGCGCTGTCTCCTTCGGATACAGAGAGCGCAGCGGTCTATCATGTCGTCAAGACGGGCGCACTGTTCGGAATGGCTGCTGCATCCGGTGCCATCGCCGCAGGATCGCGCCAGATCGATGAGTGGTTTCGCTTCGGTCTGCTCGTGGGTCAAGGATATCAGTGGGTTCATTCGCTGCATGAGCTACCGCTGCGTAGTGGCAGTCCTTCCGTTGATTCCTTGTCTGTGCAAGCGCTGGCTCCCTCTGTTCGCGATGTCCTGAAACAACAGCTGTCTACACTTGCGGGCTCTGTTCAGCGGCAGCTCGATGGCCTGGCTGTGCAGCCAACACCGCTTGCGGACTTTCTGACCGCGCTGTGGAGCCCTCTTCTTGCGTCACCCCTGCGTGGAGAATCCCATGCATCTGAACCTTAAGCTGCTTGCGCAAAATGCGCTGAGCGCTGCGGCGATCTGTTTCCTTTTCCTTCTGATCCTTGTGGTCTCTGCGAGTCTGCTGCTACGCATCACGCGGCTGACGTTCGGAACGCAGCCAGAATCGGAAGAGCCCTCTCTGTTGCAGCGCTTCCGGCGCAGCGTTGTGAACGGAACCATGACGCTGGCAGTCCTGGCTGTGCTGCTCTGTGGTGTCGGCGTGGTGCTGGCAAGCCTGTATGAGGTGAGCCTTTCGACGCTGTTCCAAGATCGCATCGTCCAGCTAGATCGGAAGGCGTGGACTGCGATTGCGCTCTTGGCGCTCAAGCCTGCGGCATTCCTACTGCTCGCTTGGTTGGCCATGAGCGTGCTGTCACGGCTGCTGCTCTTCATCCGACATCGACTTCAGCAGCGCGAGACGCTGTCCGGTCATCGCGAGCAGCTCATTGTGTACTTTGACAACCTGCGCAGTGGACTGTCTGCGGTGCTGCTGTTTGGGACGGTCTACCTTGGTGCGCAGATCTTCGCGATTCCTGATGCTCTGCGTCGTCTGTTGATTGCGATTTCCTATGTCGGAGGCGCGTTTCCGCTGGCACGCTGCGCCGTGAGCACTGCGCACCTTGCGATCGATGTCTTGCTTGATCTGTCTGCGCGGCTGGAAAAAACCGACGGACTGCTACGCTACGTTGGACGACTGCGTCACTTGGCTCCGCTGACCAAGCGCGCTGCCGACTATCTGCTGTACGTTGCGATTGCAACCTGGACGGCGGATCAGCTGACACCCGGAACGTGGGCTGCACAGACAGGTCGGATCGCGCTGCGCGTGATTGTGATCTTCTTCCTGAGTCGGCTCCTCATCGAAGTCTGTCTGCTGTTCCTTCATGAGTTCTTCCTGCATCGTGGGAACCAAGACGGATCCGAACATCAGCAGCGTCAGACGCTGGTTCCGGTCGCTGCAAGCATCCTTCGCTATCTGATCTATTTCATGGCGGTGGTGATGAGCTTGAAGGAAGTCGGTCTGGACCCAACTCCCGTGCTTGCTGGAGCCGGTGTGGCGGGCATTGCTGTCGGCCTCGGTGCGCAGTCGTTTATCGGAGATCTCGTCGCAGGCTTCTTCATTCTGTTTGAAAATCTGTTCTTGGTTGGTGATCAGATCGAAGTCGGAGAAGCCAAGGGCAAGGTCGAAGAGATTGGTGTACGTACAACCAAGATTCGAGACGCAGAAGGCATCCTTCACATCATTCCCAATGGCGAAGTACGTAGGATCGCCAGCCGCTCCAAGGGCTATGTCAACGTGGTGGTCGATCTGCCCGTTCCCTACGGAGAAGATCTGCATCGCTTGTTCGATCTGATCCAAAAGAAGATGACGGAAGTACGTGAAGCGCACAGCGACATCACGGGCTCTACAGAGCTTACGATCGAGGAGCTGAGTAGCGAAGGACTGGTCGTTCGCAGCGTCACGATGGTGAAGCCAGGAACGTCCGATGAGATGTCCGATGTGATTCGCTTGGCATGTTGGGAAACGCTGCAAGCGGCCCAGATCAGGGCTCCGCACCGACGCATGCTCCTGCTCTCTCCACCAGCGGAGCCAGCGAACGGAACGCTCACTGAGTCACGCAGTACGCGACCGCAGCTTCACCGGACCGACATTCAAAAGATCAAAGCCTACAACCTGTATCTGGCACTGGATTTGGATCACAATGGCTTCCTAGAGATCTCCGATGTTGATGCGTTTGCGCAGCGTCTGACCGCAACGATGGCAAAGGAGCCAGATGCGAGCTTGCGCGCACAGCTGCTCACCACGCTGCATGCGTACTGGCGTGAGATCACCCAGTTTGTTGATCGCAATGCCGACGGACGCATCTCGCGGGAAGAGTTTCTGTCGTTCTGTAGCGCGATGGCAGATGATCTGAGCGGACCGGCAGGGGATGCCGTAAACGCGATGGCCAACATCATCTTTACGGTCTACGATCAGAATCGATCGGCCACGCTGTCAGAGCGAGAGTTCCTACAGTTTACGCGCGCACACGGACTGCTCGATTCTGTCTCCAGCGCAGGCTTCCGTCTGATCGATCGGGATCAGAGCGGTCATATCTCCAAAGAGGAGTGGCTGCGCTTTCTGCGTGATGTCTTTGTGAGCCGCAAGCTCAACGATGCAGCTGCCGTCGTCTTCGGTCCTGGCTGCCGGGATACTTCCTCCGATTCCTAAGCCAACGCAGACTCCCAAGCCAGCCTCAGTCCTTCACACGCTATAGGAATCGCTCAGCCAGCGAGTCATGAGTCGCCGGACGCGGTGTCTGACCGCTGGTCTGCACTCTGTCTCTGCGCTTTGTCTCTGCATCCGACGCAGTACGTAGACGAAAGACCCACAGTCCATCCTGGGATAAAAAACGGGATGACACGCGCTCTTTGTAAAATCGCTTCCGTCGCTGAAGGGCAGGGCTGTGGAACATTACCAGCATGCTGTTTATGGGCGCAGGGATTGCGGGTGGACGCGTGGTGGGTGGAACGGACCCCGCATTCAAAGCGAAGAAGTTCAATCCATCGACGCTGGCAGAAGATCCGAGCGGAGTCCGTATCAATCCAGAGCACGTTCAAAAAGCGCTACGCGACCTGGCAGGAATTTCGGACTCTGATCCTGCGCGTCAGTTCCCGCTGTCTGCATCGATCGACAGCCTGCGCTTGTTTACTCCGTAGGCACTCCGCTTACGCTGCGTAGGCACTCCGCTTACGCTGCGTAGTCATTCCTCACACAACACAACGTCTCATTCCCCACGCGCAGAGGGAGCCAAAGTCGGGTTCCTTCTGACGCGCCGACGCTTGCGAACTTAACGGGACTGAATGCACAGCTCTAGACTATTTACGACCAGAGAGTTCGAGCTGCCTGCGGCTTTGATGCGAAGGAGGATTCCGCGATCGCTCGGTGCAATGGCGGCGGTGACATCGCCTGTGTACCAGCGATAGGGCGCGACGTTGCTGACATGGTTTAGGGGAGTCGCGCCGCTGCCGGTGAATGTCATCCAGTTGAAGCTGCCGCTCGATCCGGTGGAGTAGGAACGACCCAGGATGGACAGACTGGCGCTTGCGATGCTGGAAACACCGACGGTGCTTAGCTCGACATCGATGAAGCTGCTGGAGTCAAGCTGAAGTCCGCCACTGCCCAGGAATGGATCGACGAACTTCGGAGTGAAGCCGATGCTGTAGCCGAACGCGCCTACTTTCCAGCGGCTCTTGTCGGGCAGACCGTGGACATCGTAGCTGACGGTGGCGCGGCCTCCTCCATCTGTCCAGCGGACGCGGAATGCCGTTGCACCGCTGGCTCCTGAGCTGCACGGTCCGCCGCTGATTGGTCCACTCGGCGTCAGATCGGGAGGAACAGAGAGATCCGCCGGAGGAACAGAGAGATCGACAGGAATCGTCAGATCCGGCACAGCGGACAGATCGCGCGGCTGCGACAGGTCCGCTTGGGAACCCAAGTCCATCGATCCATTGTCCATCCGCAGATCAGGCTCAGGCTCTACATCGGACAGATCGCGCGGCGGACGGACAGAGCCATCGCGCGGCGGGCTCATGTAGCCACCTTTCGAGCAGCCCGACAGCACCGTCAGCAAGATCAGCGAGGTTACGGGAGGAGCCCAGCGTGAGCGCACGACACATCGCGCAAGGACTCGACTCATTGGTTTGGAATCACAGATCGTCACCGGCATCACCCACGTCCATCTGCTACGTAGCCAGCACGCTGCATCGCAACATTTCGCAAGTCTGAAGTCGCAAGTCTGAAGCGATGCAGATACGCAGTTAGCGCAGCGCAAGTCGGCGCTTGAAGAACGCGATCTCTTTGTCCCAGGTGGATCGCACTTCCTTTTCCACCGTAGACTCTAGGAGTCCCCCAAGTCCAAAGATATTTCCCGTTGCAGATACATCATCGCGACGCACACACTGTCCAGATCCTGCATCGGAAATCCGAATCGTTCCGCTGGATGAAACGATTCCTTTTTTGTCTCCAGGCTGAACCATCTTCCAGGTCCAGACTCCGGTCTTGCGATCGACGGTGGCGTGCTGCTCATAGGAAAAGGCATCGCCCACAATCTTGGCGAGCGGTCCGGGCAGACTCAGCTTGGGCTGAAGTCGCAGCTTGCGCGAAGTGTCATCACTGTGAAGCACTTGATAGGCCGCAAAGCCCAGCGCTTCCTGATACAGCGCCCGCGAGTACTCTGGATCCAAGTACAGATCCCAGTATTGTTCCGGCGTACACGGAAGGGTCCAGCTATTCGTAATCTGTTTCATGGCCTGGTGATCTCGGTGTCAAAGGAAGCCGCTGTCTGTCCGAGCTACACGACGCTGAATCAGCGACGCTGACCTTGCGTATTTGCACGAACAGACAGTGCATGAGCGCGAGAACACCACAGTCACACAGGCTTGGTCAACAGCATCTGCACCGCTTGGCGCTAGTTCACCTGGCGCGTGCGTCCTTCCCAGTACGGAGCGCGCAGCTTGAACTTCTGGAGCTTTCCGGTTGCGGTGCGTGCCAGCTCACTGCGAAGCTCGACGCTGGTTGGACACTTGTAGTGCGCCAGTCGTGCGCGACAGTGATCGATCAGCTCGCGCTCTGAAGCGTGCTTCCCAGGTGCAAGCACCACCAGCGCTTTGACCGTCTCTCCCCACTTGTTGTCAGGAACCCCAATTACTGCGACTTCTGCAACGGCAGGATGTGAAAACAGCGCATCTTCTACTTCGATCGAAGAGATGTTTTCACCACCCGAGATGATCACATCTTTTTTGCGATCCGAGATGGTCAGATAGCCCTCTTCATCGATCGTTCCACCGTCGCCCGTGTGAAACCATCCATCGGACAGCGCATCCGCTGTGGCTTGTGGCTGCTGCCAGTATCCTTCCAGCACTACGTTGCTCTGCGCGAGCACTTCTCCCTGATCATCGATCTTCAAAGAGACTCCCAGTGCAGGTGCTCCGGCTCGGCTTAGCTTTTGGGCTCGCTCCGACGGGGAAAGCGCATCCCATTCCGCTCGTCCACGATTGACTGTCAGCACTGGAGAGGTCTCTGTCAGTCCGTAGATTTGAAGGAACTCCCAACCTAGCTCTGTCTCTACGCGCTCAATGGTTCGCGTAGGAGGAGGTGCTCCCGCGACGACAATTCGCACACGACCACGGCCCGGCGCTGGCTTTCCGCTGTGCTGCGCGGCATCAAGGACTGCGTTTATCACAGCCGGAGCTGCGCACATCAGCGTGACACCATGTGCTTCGACTCGACGCAGGATCTCTGGACCAGAGATCTTGCGCAGCACAACCTGCTTTACACCCATCGCGGCCAGCACAAACGGCATGCCCCAGCCATTGCAGTGAAACGTCGGGAGCGTGTGCAGATACACATCGCGATCGGTGACGCTGCTGTGTAGACCAAAGATCGTTGCGTTGAGCCACAGACTTCGATGCGTAAGCTGGACTCCTTTGGGGCGCGCAGTGGTTCCGCTCGTGTAGTTGATCGTTGCGGTCGCTTGTTCATCACGCTGCCATGGCTTCGGTGGGTCCTGACTACAGCCAAGCAGCGCGTCTGATTCTGGACCCAGGATCGCTCTGTGTTTGAAGGGAACATCCGCCAGTGCTGGCGCCAGCTCGGGATCGATCAGCAGCACAGACGCACCGGAGTGCTCGACGATGTATGCGATCTCTGCGGGATGAAGACGGAAGTTTATCGGAACCAAGACCCGACCTGAACCAGACACGCCATACAGCGCCAGCAGCAGTCGAGCAGCGTTGTGAGACACGATCGCAACGCGCTCACCCGGTGCAATTCCCAGCGAATCAAGCGCCGCTGCGTAGCGCTGCGTAAGCTGTCCAATCTGTCGATACGTAAGCGAACCCAGAGACGGAGCCGGTTGATCCGGCTCATCAATGATGCCGATGCGATCTCCGTACGCGATCACTGCACGATCAAGGAAGTCTGAAACGGTCAGCGGAACGATCATCGAGGCCTCCGTAGCGTGATTCGAGCATATCGCAAGTGACTCCGAACTTGTGAGCGCGTAAACATCTGCTCTGCGCAGCAAAACGCGTGCGGCGATTCGTGATAAAACCGCTTGTGATGTTGCCTGGGTCGCTTCGGTTGCTGGCTATCCGACTTCTCCGTTCCGTTCAACATGGTGATGAGCGTACGCTGTTTTGGCTGGCCTACGCGACGCTGCTACCGCTGTATCTGCTGCCGCTGTTTGTGACGCGCTTTCTGCCGGGACTTGATCTGCCACTGCACTTGTCGCTGATCGATGCGGTTACCAAGTCGGATCTACCGGGGACTCCGCAGCATGCTCTGTATGAAGCGCACGTTGCACCCTCTGGCTACTTTGCGTACTACGCGCTGCTGTATCTACTTGGGAAGGTCTGCTCGCTTCAGCTTGCGCATCGGCTGATCATCTGCGTCATGATCGCGGCGCTTCCGCTCTTCTGTGCGCGACTTCTGCGTGTGCTGGGAAGTGCTTCATTTCCGTCGCTGCTCGCATTTCCTTTGGCGTACAACATGCCGCTTCATTATGGCTTTGTCAGCTTCGCTTGCTCGATTCCGATCTTGGTCGGCTTTGTTGCGCAGGTGATCTTGGTTTTGCGATCCGTGAGAGCTGTTTCCAAAGACATCGCGCTGCTCACTGTGCTGGGAATCTGCTTGTATCTAAGTCATGTACAGACGTACGGACTGGCGCTGCTCATCGCGCTGATGCTGATCTGTGTTCCCGGACAAAGGTGGACCGCGCGACTTGCTTCACTCTTAGCAATTCTTCCGTCGCTGATCGCGCTTTATATTTGGCAGTCAAAGGGCATCTTTTCAGCGGATGCTGTACACGCAACCAGCCCAGGTCACAGCAAAGGAATCTGGTATACGGTGCAGGCTTTTTGGCACGCGCGCAGTGCAGAGCTAGGAAGTCCATGGCAGCTCCTATTCGATCCGGCAAAGCGTCTGTTTCTGTTTCAAGTTCATCTGCTGCGTGGCTTCATGGATGTCTCTGATCAGGTGATGAGCAACGTCTTTTTGATTGTGATGACCGTGCTGTTTTTCGTCGGAAAGACGATCGGTTCCAAGCATCATCCAGACTCCTTTGGGACTGCCTCTTCCTGGCTGCTGCGCGCGATTCCGCCACTGCTTGGACTGTTGGCATACCTTGGACTTCCGCATCACATTGCAGAGTTTCAGACCATCTATCCGCGCTTTGCGATCTTGTCTGCGGTGCTGTCCTTTTCGCTGATTCCTTCGTCGCTGCGCTTGGTTCCGCGCGTGTGGCTATATCGACTCTTTGTGCTGTCTGTGATTCCTTCTCTGCTGTATGCGCTGCTGTTGACGCTTCAGTTTCATCGCTACGGACGTGAGCTGACCGACTTTGCGACCGTGCTGGATGCGACGCCTCCCGGTGGGAAATCCGTCGGTCTGGTGTTTGGTGGAGGCAGCTCGCGCGTGCTGTCATCCGGTGCGCAGCTTGTGAACCTTCCGGCCTACTATCCGATCGAGCGGCGCAGTCCGCACAGCATGGTTGCGATTACTTTCTGTGGCGCACCGGGATCGCTCTGTCGCAAAAAGTCCGACGCTGTGCGCATTCCTTCGCTGAATCCGTTTCATCCAGAGCAGGCACAGATCGCAGAAGTCGTCGCCTACTTTGACTACTTCATCACCTACGCTGCGCCACCTGCAGAGCGTCTGTTCGCAACACATGCAAGCGCGCTGACTCCGCTCGCGCGTGCGGGGCTGTGGACGGTGTATCGCAAAAAAAGTCCAAGGTAATGGTGGGCTGTCGCAAGTCGGAGTGTTATAGCTAACAGCATGCGCGCTGCGCTTTGGTCACTCCTGGTTGCTCTTACACTGCTGTGTTCAGGCAGTGTGCGCATCCATGTGAGCGACGGTGCGTGTGAGCTAACCCAGCCACTTGCAGACAAAGCGCTGCTGGTTCGAGGGGAGCCGCGTAGTGCCGCGCATGTCCTTCTGTCTGGGAAGCCCGCCAAGCGATCGTGGGGACCGCTTCCCAATTGGTTTGTGCTGCCTGCTCCGCTTCAGTCTCTGCGGCTGCACGTCTCTCTACTTCAGCTTCCGATGCTGTACGGACCCGTTCGCGCCAGCGGGCTGGTCTCTGTACACGCTGCACGCGCGCCACCTTTTTCGCTCATCTAGAGGTCTTGATTCCTAGATCGTGCCTGGCCGATGGCTGGGCATCACACTCCGTGCTGTCTACACAGCCAAAGGAGCCAGATGATGCGTACTTCCGAGCGCGAAGAGACGAGCATCGATTCCGTCGATTCTCGTCCGACAAGCAGCCGGGGCGCCGTCTTCATCGCCGTGCTGGCGCTGCTGATGCTTGCGATCCTGATTGCCACCAACATGAACTAGAAACACAGAGCCAAAACCGAAGCACAGCCGAGGGATTGCTCGGCTTGTGCGTGCTCCGTTGTGCGGACTTCGTGCTTTCCTGTACGATGCCAACATGACGGACTCTGATCTATCGCGCTCTGCTTCCCATGATTTTCAGTCGAAGATCGCTGCGGTGCGACTGCTGCTGATCCTGACCGCAGTCACCACGATGGTTGGCTTGTTTCACGGGTTCTTTCAGGCCGGTTATATTTTCTATCTGCGAGACGGCGCTTCCTTTTCCGATCTGTATCCTGCGCTGGTTCAGACAGTCTGGAAGGGACTCGGCTTTCTGTTTCTGCTGGCGCAGTCTGTCTTTGTCTACGCAGTCTTTGCGCTGTATCGCTGCACGCAGGGGACTCCTTCTGCTGGTCCTGCGCTGGCATCGCTGCTGCTGTTTGCGATCGATATCAGCTTTTCGTGGAGCTTTCAGATCTATCCCGAGCTGCTGCGACAGGTCTATGCATCCAGGGTCGGAAGCTTCGCAACCGCTGTGTTCTTGCTGATGGCTTACGGACTGCTGTTTGCGACGATCGGACGATTGACGCTACGGGCTTTTGATCGCGCGATGAGCGCTGCGCTGGGGTTGTATGTTCTGCTCAACCTCACGAGCATCCTGCTGGTGCTGATTCCCGCTACGAAGTCGCTTGGCGCAACACCGTGGGGATTTTTCCTGATCCGTCAGCCCATTGTGCTCGCGTTCCGAGGCATGACGCTGTACGTGCTGTGGCGTGCGCTCCAGGATCTGCGGCGTCTCGCTTCTGTTCCGGCTTCTGTTCCGGCTTCTGTTCCAGACGACTTCGCACAGCTTGCAGCCGATTCCGCAGCCGCAAATCCGCGAGAGCCGCAGTCCGCTCAAGCGCAGATCGTGATCGGTGCGCTGTGGCTGTGCGGAGGCCTCATCGTCACCATCGCCAGCTATCAAGTGGCCAGCAGCTCCAGTGGTGGACGCTTTGTGATGGCCTACGGTGCAGTCGTCTACGGCATCGTACTGATCATCCGAGGCATCCTACGCGCAGGTCAGTGACGATTAAGCATACGTTGGGAATCCGCATTAGGAGTCCAGGTTAGGAATCCGCGTTGGGAATCCACGCACGGAATCAGCGCGCGCTAGGAAGTCTGTGCGGACATTGGGTAGGATTCCGCTGTGCTTACCTTTGATGTCATTCCGTTTGCGCGGCTCTCTGTCGATGAGCTGTATGCCATTCTGACCCTGCGTCAGCTGGTGTTTTCCGTCGAGCAGCGCTGTGCGTACCTGGACTGCGATGACAAAGATCAGGCGTCGCTTCATCTGCTTGGACGCAGTCCGTCCGGTCGTCTGCTTGCGTATGCGCGACTCCTTCCGTCCGGTCTGTCCTATCCCGAGCCCTCGATCGGTCGCGTCGTCTGTCATCCCGAAGTCCGTCGCACAGGGATGGGAAAGCGCCTGATGCAGGAAGCGATAGCGCAGACCTGGCTGGCCTTTGGGAAGCGCGCGATTCGCATCGGAGGACAGCTCTATCTTCAGCGTTTTTATGAAGAGCTGGGCTTTGTCGGGATCGGTCTTCCCTACGATGAAGATGGGATTCCGCATCTGGAAATGCTGCTGCCTGCGCCCGACGGTGTGGTGGAAAAGTAGCCAGGATACCCAGGCGCAGACAGCAGAATCAGGCAAGCTGAAAGGGCGGGACAGAGACGACGTACGCGACGGTCGTGCGTCGCGTCTGGCTGCTAGCGGTTGGTATTGACGAGCAGCAGCGGGTTGATGGGGTTTTCCGTGACCAGGACATCTGCTTTGCTATCGCCTGTTACGTCTCCGACGAAGAAGCCTCGGCCCAAATCCACCGTGCGCGGAGATTGAGAGAACGTCAGATCCGCCACTTGCGCGTAGAACTGAAGCGTCTTCGGACTTCCGCAAGCAACGACCAGATCCGGCCTGGTGTCGCTGGTGAGCTGTGCAACCTGAACGTCCGACGGGAAGCTGCATGTCTGAACCGTCTTGGCCGCGTTGAAGGTGCCGTCTCCCTTTCCGATCAAGTAGGCAATTCCTCCGTCATCTGCGCACGCAACCAAGAGATCCAGCTTGCTGTCTCCGTTGAGATCGGACGCAACCAGCGACGCAGGACTTGCGCAGGCAGCAATCTGTTTGGCCACGTTGAACGCACCCGCACTGGCCGCAGAGCCTTGCAGATAGCTCACGTTGTTGCTGTCCGCATTGGCGGTCACCAGATCCGGTCGTCCGTCTCCGTTAAAGTCTGCAAGGACCACTCCAATCGGATACTTACCGACGGGATATTCCTTCGATGTTGCGAAGTTTCCGGTTCCGTTTCCGATCAGCACGCTGACATTGTCTGCTTCTGCGTTGGATGTCACGATGTCGAGAAATCCGTCCGCATTCACATCCATCGCAGCGATTCCGCTGGGTGCTTTGCCGACGCTAAACGTGCGCTGCGCAGCGAGCGTTCCATCGCCATTTCCGAGCAGCAAGCTGACCACCGATGAGTCATAGTTTGCGACCACCAAGTCCAGCTTTTTGTCGCCATTGAAGTCTCCAGTCGTCAGAGCGCTTGGTCCCTTATCGACGCTGGCACTTGATCCAAACGACTTGAACTGACCGTCTCCAAGTCCGAGCGAAACCTGAGCGAGGTTCGCGATCACCGAAGCAGAAGCCAAGTCGATGATTCCGTCGCTGTTAAAGTCTCCTGCGGCTACGTAATCGCGCAAGATCGCACCGGATTCCGGTGATCCGATCAAGTTTGCGTCTCCGCGACCGAAGTAGAGCTGCGCTTTGCCGCTCTTGTCATCGATTCCGACGAGATCCGGCTTGCCATCGGCATCGACATCACTCACCGCGATGTTGGAATACTCCAGGCGCGTCGGTCGCAAAAACGTCGAACTGGCAAAGCTTCCGTCGCCATTTCCGGTCAAGAGCAGTCCTGCCCACAGCGTTCCGGTCGTCTCGATCCGACCGCCAGTCACAAGGTCCAGCTTTCCGTCTTTGTTCCAGTCCACGGAAAAGATCTGACCGCCAGCGAGACTGACGCTCATGCCTCGGATCGTTGGGAAATTGCCGTCGCCCGTTCCGTAAAAGATGTTCAGCTTGGCGTCCGCTGACAAGATCGCAACGTCCGTCTTTCCATCGCGGTTATAGTCGCCGCTCGTGACGGCAGTGACCTTGTCGCTGGCAGAATAGACAAACGATGCAGCGGGCGTCGCTGCGGGCATCGGAATCACAGCCAGCTCGCCGACCTTCCCACCAATGATCGGAAGGGTTCCGCCGGTGACAACGAGCAGATCAGCCTTGCCGTCTCCCGTTACGTCGTCGGCACGAATCTGCTGGATCGGGTCCGTCATGGTGCGAACTGTCACGCTGGCAGAGAATCCGCCGTCGCCTCTGCCCGCTGCGCAGGCCAGCGTTCCTTGTCCGGTGCCGAGGATGCTCTGATTGGAGCCAAAGCACAGATCGATCTTGCCGTCGCCGTTGACATCGGCCAGCGCCAAGATGTTCGGAAGACTTGGGATGCTCGCAAAGCGCGCTTCGCTGCTGCTCTTGGCGATGGAAAAGCCACCTGTTCCGTCTCCGAAATAGCTGCTGGCGGTTCCCGCAGCCACGACCACCAAGTCCACTTTGCCGTCTGCGTTGAGGTCTCCCGTGGCGAAGCTGCTCGCATTGCTACCGATGCGTAGCGACTGGGAAGTGGGCTTGCCACGACCTTGCGAGATGTGAATCCGAACCGTGTTGGTATCAGGACTGAGCACCAACATGTCCGCTTTTCCGTCGCCGTTCACGTCGGTGCTGAGCACCTGCTTGCCGGGATCTCCATCGAGGATCTGTTCCGGGGAAGTCAGCGCGATCGGGTCCGCAACAATCGTCAGCAGATCGTTGCGATCACTGCCGCGAAAGGTGGATCCGTTTTCCACGCGCACAAGCCGCTTGCCCAGCGCACTGATCGAGCTGGGCAACAACACCTGCGCTTGCGTCGTCGATACAAGCCGCAGGATCGTCACGGCGGTCCCATCGACAGACACTTTCAGATCCGGCGTAAAGTTGCGTCCCGTCAGCGTCAGGATCTGTGATGCACCGGAAAACACCGTCGGTGGATCGACCTTGGTAAGCTGCGGAATCCGCGCACCTTGCGCCAGCAGCTCCAGGGGACTGTCGGGCGCAGCCAGCTCCTCTGTTTCGGTCGGCAGATCGCATCCGCTTTGTAGCGACACAAGAAGGAGCGCTCCCAGGATCGACTGCGGAAAGACAGTGCGGAGCAGGTTTCGGTGGGACAGAGTCAGCTTGGTTCGGTTCATCAGTACGCCTCCTGTTTCAAAGGAAGTTCATGTCTAACATGGCGGTCTGACAGCGGCCTGTTCGCTGTTGTTTTCCGACGGAAATGATCGATCTACAGAGCGCGGGATCGTGCAGGTTTGCAGGACTCCCAATGCGCGCTCCGTTCATGCTACGAGGCTTCCTACTTGGTCACAGAGCGACTCTTGACGGAATTGCGAACAGTTCGCAAGATGACAGCCATGCACAAGATCAAGCCCGCGCAGACCATCAGCTCCGCAGCGATCGGTCGAGCACTCGATCAGCTTCGGACTGTGGTCAAGCAGCGCGGCCTGAAAAGCTCTGCGGTACGGGAAACGGTGGCGGAAGTGGCGCTGCGTCGTCCGGGTCATTTTTCCGTAGATGATTTGGTAAGTGATCTGCGCTCTTCCGGTGTGATTGATGCGCATCCTGCTACGGTCTATCGCGTGCTGCCGCTGCTGGTCGAAGCCGGTCTTTTGCAGCTTACGCTGATCTCAACTGGCGACGGTGCGCGCTATGAACGAGCGTTCGAGCGCGAGCATCATGATCACTTGGTCTGTACGTCTTGCGGCAAGGTGGTGGAGTTCTGTTTTGAAGCGATCGAGCTGCTTCAGCGTGACATCTGCGAGCGCTTTGGCTTTGAGCTGACCGGACACATTCACGAGCTGCTCGGAGTCTGTAAGGAGTGTCGTACGACCGACGCTGTGACCTGATTCCTATTCCGATTCCTTTGTGCTCTGGGAATCGGTGTCATGCTGGCTCCGATCGCACTGTCTGCAAGTCCGCCAACGTAGATCGCAAGCACGTACAGAACCAGAGAGAGTCCGATCGAACCCAGCGCTGTCTGGTACGGAATGATCAGCAAGATCATCGCCATCAAAGAAGCGACAAAGCCGATCATTCCCAGCACCGCAGCGACGAAAAACCAAGCTCGCAGGTGCTCGACATGACGGCACACCTGCGCGCGCGAGATCATGCCAGCCCTCGTGGTTGATCACTGGTCAGGACGATTCCTTTGCGGAAGTGAAGGGTCGATACCGCTTCGCTCAGCAGCTCGCTGAGTCCTTCCAGCGCATTTTCATCCAGTCGCATTGTGATCGAGCCAACGTGAAGAGAGATGCAGCCGCAGTCCAAGCAGCGCTGAACTTGGGCAAAGCGACTGTGGGCGAGCGTTTGATGACGACACGTTTTGGAATCGGACATGGCGAGCCTCCTGATCTGAATATATGCGAATGATTCGCAAAATCAAGATGGTTCGCCACGGAAAACGCCAGCCAGTGGCGCAAGGGTTTGTTATTGCAGCGTTTCAGGCGCGGCAGCTTCCTTGGCTTCTTCCTCTTCTTTGGGAAGCACTTCCGACAGCGCACGCAGCGCATGCTCGGCTTCGCTGATCACCGCATCGGGAACGGAATCGCGCACGCTTTCCAGCATCTCGACGAGCTTTGCCACCAAGCGGATCAGCTCTTTGCGACGCTTGCGCTGCTCCAGCTCGGCATCAGATGGAAACAGCGACTCTTTGAACTGACGGTTGAGCTTGCCCAGGCTCAGGCTGTCATCGAACACCGCGCGCCGCACTTCCGACAGGAGATCACTGGGCGCTTGGCCGCTCTCGATGACCTCTTCGGCGCGACGCAGAAAGTCGATGCTCTCGACGCTGGGAATTGGCTCGCTGAGTCCGTCTCGATCCAGCACTTCGGGGGCGCTGCGACGCAGAAACGCATACGAGCCGACCAGCTTGTTCACCGTCGCGGTCTTTAGGTGAAGCTCCTTGCGATAGTACTCCTCGAAGGAAACGTAGCCCCACTCGGTGTAGCGCTGGCTCTTTTGGCACGAGGACAGGGCTTCGGCCAGCTCAATCCAGCTTGCTTTGAAGCGACGGGCGCGGGCGATCAGCTCGGCGCGCTCGGGATCTTTGGAATGACGACGCTCGGCGGCAGCGAGCGCGGCATCAACTTTGGTAGACGTGGGATCGTGACTAGCGGATTGCATGCCGGGCTTATAGCACTTCTTGCTACGCGGCCACCTGCTGGGAACGGTCAGCGTACGGGATCAAGCGGCGTCTTCGGATAACCGGCATCGCTCTGGACGCCGGCTTCGATGGCAGCCATCACCGCGAGTGCGACTTCTTCACGATAAGGACGCGCGACGACTTGAACACCGACGGGCAGACCTTCGCTGCCACGGACCACTTCGGCGCAGCGCCTAGCGATTCCGTCTTGCGGGAGCGGTCCGATCCAGCTTGTCTCGCTCGGCTCTACTTTCGTCACTGGCACGACCCCGGCGGGGAAGTTCAGCATCACATAACGGAACATATAGGACAGGGTCAGCGTCAGATCTCCCGACGAGCCGAGCTGCATCGCAGGCAAGACGTGGGGCGGACAGATCACCGCATCGACGTTCGCTTCGTTCCAGGCATCCAGCTCGCTGCGTCGCAGCTGGGTTCGCTCGGCAGTCAGTCGCCACAGCTCCTCGACGGGCTTGCGTCCCAGCGACTTGAGCAGACGAGCCAGCCGCGCATCGCCCTTGATCGCCAGCAGTCGCGCCACCACAGGCTTGAGCAGATCAGGCAGACGCGCCGCTTGCAGCGTCGGAAGAAGCTGTTTACAGACCTGTTCATTGGCAAGCTGTCGCTGGAGCGTCACCGCCGCATCACTGGTGATCACCGCCATCCACAGATAGAGCAGCTCGTGCGGTGACACGGGCCGATAATCGACTAGGTGTGCGCCCGCCGCTTGCAGCACCGACTTGGCGCGCGAGACAGCACGCACGATGGACGGGCAGGGCGACATAAATCCATCGTCGCAGTACCAGCCAATTCGCAGCCCTTTGAGCGAGATTTGGCTCGGATCTTCGACTCGCAGAGGAAACACCGCTGGATCGCGTCGCGCCTGCCAGCTTGGATCGAGCGCCGTCATCACAAGGCTTAGGTCGCGGACGCTACGTGCCATGGGTCCCGACGCTGCGCGTACGACTTCTTGACCATCGATGCCGCCTAGCATGCCGCGCGTAGACCAGCGATCGACGGTGGGCTTCAGTCCGGTGATGCCGCAAAAGTGGGCGGGAATGCGAATCGATCCGCCGATGTCCGATCCCAGCCCAAGCGGTGACTGTCCAGTGGCGATCGCTGCCCCTTCGCCGCCCGACGATCCGCCGGGGCTGCGGCCTCGATTCCATGGGTTCTTGGTCGTCCCGTAGATGACGTTGTCGCTTTCCTGAACGAGCAGAAGCTGTGGGATGTTGGTCTTGCCGAGCACGACACAGCCCGCATGCCTGAGCGCAGCGACGGTCACTGCGTCTTTGTTGCTGTGATGGTTGCGCCGACTTTCGACACCGAGCGTCGCAGGTGTGCCGATGACCTCGAAGTTGTCCTTGATGGTGATGGGCAGGCCGTGAAGCGGACCCAGGCTCTCGCCTTTGCGACGGGCTGCATCGGCGGCCACGGCGGCTTTGCGGGCGCTGTCATCGAGCGGCAGCACGATGGCTGATACTTGCTCTCCGATGGCGCGACGCCTGGCGATGAGCGCGTCAACGATCTCCAGCGACGAAGTTTCGCCTGTGCGAAGTGCCGCGAGGAGCGCAGTGGCATCTAGCTCGTGTAGCTTCATAGCCATGCAGGATATCGCACTCGGTGCGGCGCCACTGTTTCTTCTTTGACAGTAGGCCCGTCGAGGGGTACACCCAGCAAGCTAACTTCACGAGGACTTCGACCCCGATGACCGATGTAACGCTTGTGTCGGAACAGCCGTTTGGCGAAGGCGGGCTCGTCTCGCGTCTTTATCAGCTTCCAAACGGACTCAAGGTGCTCTTGCTTCGGGATCCGTCGGCACCAGTGTTTGCTTATCAGACCTGGTTTTCCGTCGGCTCGCGGCATGAACGGCAAGGCAAGACTGGGATTGCGCACTTGTTTGAGCACCTGATGTTCAACGAGACGCAGAACCTGCCACACGGTGAGTTCGACCGGCGCTTCGAGCTGGCGGGCGGCGGCACCAACGCAGCGACCTGGGTGGACTGGACGTACTACCAAGATGACCTTCCCGCGAGCGAGCTGGCCCTGGCGGTCAGCCTCGAGTCTGAGCGGATGCAGAACCTGCTGGTGCGCGAGCGTCAAGTCGAAACCGAGCGCGGCGTGGTCATCTCGGAACGACAGATGCGCGTCGATGACGATGTCGATGGCTTCATGAGCGAAGAGCTGTTCCGGCTCGCGTTCACGACGCATCCGTATCACTGGCCGACGATTGGCTGGATGCAGGACATTCGCAACCTCAACCTCGATGACTGCGTCAGCTTTTATCGGACTTATTACGCGCCAAACAATGCGACGGTCGTGGTGGCCGGTGACATTGATGAAGCGCAGACCCTCGAGCTGATCGGGAAGCACTACGGCGGCATCGCGGCGCAGACGATTCCGGCCCCCGCGTCGATTGTCGAGCCCCCACAGACCGAGCAGCGAGTGGTGCGCTTTCGCAAGCCGGTCCTGACGGACAAGATCCTGATGGGCTACAAGTCTCCGGCGCAGCACGATCCCGATCACATTCGCCTGGAGCTGCTGGGCGAGATCCTGATTGGCAGTGCGTCGTCGCCGATTTATCGCGATCTGGTGATCGAAAAAGAGATCTTTTCCTCGCTCGGTGGCTCGGTGACGCCGTTCCGTGATCCCGGCTTGTGGGAGATTGCCGCGTCGCTGCATCGCGGTCACAGCGCCGACGAAGGCTTGGCCCTGTTTGATCAGCACATCGCGCACTTTGTGGCGCACGGTCCGACGCTAGAACAGCTTGAGCGAGCGCGCGCGCGAACCCTGACGAGTTTCTATCTGTCGCTCAAGACCGCGCACGGCAAGGCGTCCTCTTTGGGGGAGTCGCAGACCACGCTCGGTGACTATCGAGAGCTGTGGCGCGTGCCGCAGATCCTGCGGTCCATTACCGTCGAAGAGCTTCACGCTGTGGCGCAGCGTTATCTACGACCGGAGCAGCGCACCGTCGTCATCGCCGAACCCAGCGGTGAACCGATCGACGAAGATGAAGCAGACGGCGACGAAGAGTCAGAGGCGTAGAGGAGCGATGAGCATGACCACCACACAGACTGCATCGGACGTGAGCACACTCATCGACGGGCTGATTCTGGAAGAAAACCACGACCTGCCACTGTGCCGCCTTCAGCTTACCCTGCGGGTTGGCTCGACATCCGATCAGACGGCACAAGGAACGGCTGCGTCGGGCGGACCTGCGCAGATGGGCCTGTGTAACTTCGCCAGCGAGCTACAGCGGCGTGGTGCGGGCTCACGGTCGCGCGCCCAGATTGACGAGACACTCGACGGGCTCGGCGCGGGTCTATCGATTGTCTGCTGGCACGATCAGGTCTTGTACGAGATCACGTCCCTGCGCGAACACTTCGAGCGCGCGGTCGAGATCTTGGCCGACGTGGTCCAGCGACCGACCTATCCCGGTGATGAGTCCGAGCGGCTGCGCCGGGAGCTGTTGGCGAACCTGGATGATCTTCGCGACGACGACAGTGGGCTGCTGCATCGCTTTTTCAGTCGCGAACTCTACGGGGAAACGCCTTACGGTCGGCCCGTTGCCGGGACTGAGGAGAGCACGCAGGCGCTCGATCTCGATGGCGCACACGCTTGGCATCGTCATCACATCGTCACAGGAAACATGATTGCCGGGGCTGCGGGCGCGATCTCGCAGCCGGAAGTGGAACACCTGCTGCGACAGCACTTTGCCCAGATTCCCGCCGGTCCGCGTCGCGATGAGCCGATTCCGTCCCCGCCACAGCGCAAGGGCCGACGGGTCTTGATCGTCGATAAGCCCGAGCGCACCCAGTCGCAGATCCTCATCGGTCAGCTTGCACCGCACTGGAAGGATCCCAGCTGGCTGCCGCTGCATGTCTCGACGGTTGCCTTTGGTGGAACCTTTACCGCGCGGCTGATGGATGAAGTGCGCGTCAAGCGCGGCCTGTCCTACGGCGCGTCGGCACGGCTGGGCAACGGACGCGGTCAGCGCTCGCTGTATGCTCACGTCTTTCCATCGGCGGAACAGACGGCGGAAACCGTCGAGCTGGTGCTGCGACTGTACGAAGAGTGGGCCGAAAAGGGCCTGCGTCCCGGCGAGCTGGACTTCATCCGTAGCTATCTGCAAAAGAGCCATGCCTTCACCGTGCAGACGGCAGATGATCGCCTGGGCCTGCGCACCCGGCTTCAGGTCTGCGACATGCCGCTCGACCACGAAAAGACCTATCCAGCGCGCGTCGCAGGTGTCTCAGCGTCAGACATTGAGCAGGCGATGAAGACCTGGCTGCTGCCCGACGATCTGCTCATCACCATTGTGGCGACAGCGGACTCGGTGCTGCCTTCGCTTCAGAAGCTGCCCGGTCTGCGTGACGCCGAGTTCGAGGTCGTTCCCTACGACTCGTTCTAGCTGCCGCCCGTCCCGACCTTCCGCTCGTTCCCCGTCGCTCTGCGCTGCCACTTTTATGGACCGCCAAAAGGTGGTCTAGTGGTCTTATCCGGCCCCATCTTCCCTTCCCGCTGCGTCTACCTGATGAGACCTGGCTGCGCATCTCGGTGGCGCTGGTCTGGCTGCTGACTGCCCTGGGCGTCGGGCATCCGTATTATCGCCAGGTCGGGGCGTCGTATCTGACCGCGCTCGGTCTTCCCACCTGGCTGATGCCGCTGACCTGTGCGCTGGAACTGGTCCTGGGCATCGTCGTGTGGTCGCTGCGTCCTCGGCGCTGGCTGACGCTGCTGCAAGTCGGGATGATCCTGACGTTTACCCTGGTGCTGGCCGTCCACGAGCCGCTGCTTTTGGCGAGTCCCTTTGGGATGCTGTCCAAGAACCTTCAGATCCTGGCCGTCTTGCTCCTGATCGATCGGGTGCAGCGAGAAGGCGGCTGGTCCGACGAAACCCGGCGCTGGCTGCGCATCGCCATGGCCCTGGTCTGGCTCACCGAGGGTCTGTTCCCAAAGCTTTTGTTTCAGCAGCAGATCGAGCTGTCGATGGTTCCGCGCATCGGCATCGTGTCGATCTCACCGCGCGTGATGGTCGGTGCGCTCGGCGTCTGTCAGATCGCGTCGGGGATCTTGGCGCTCGTGCTGACCGGAGCCCCGCGTCGCCTGCTGCTGTCCGCGCAAGTGCTGGCGCTGATTGTGCTGCCGCTGCTCGTCGGTCTGCTCGAGCCTTCGCTCTACGTCCATCCCTTTGGGCCGTTTCTGAAAAACCTGCCGATCTTGGTCGGAACCTGGCTCGCGAGGCGCATGTAGATGTGGTTCTGGCTCAAAGCCACGCATGTCTTGTTCGCGATGCTGTATCTGGGCACCGGGCTGGGCAGCGCCTATTACAAGCTGCGCGCCTATGCCAGCCGCGACCCGCAGATCATGGCCTTCTGCGACCAGGAGATCGTCCGCGCCGACTGGATCTTCACGGTGTCTTCGGGCGTCGTGATGCCGGTAACTGGGCTCGCGATGGTGTCGCTGTTGCGGCTGCCGTGGCACACCTCGTGGCTGGTGGCCGCCTTTGCGCTGTATCTGCTGGCCGGACTGCTGTGGCTGTGGGCTGCGGCCCTGCAAATCCAGATGCGGCGACTGTCACAAAAGGCCGTGCAGACCGGTCAGCCCCTCGATCCCGCCTATCATCGGGCCCACAAAACGTGGCAGCTGCTTGGCTTTCCCGCCTTCTTGGCAGCGGTCGCCACCGTGGTGCTGATGGTCGTCAAGCCGACGCTGTGGTGATCGCGCCGCGATGCCTTACAGATAGCCCTGCGCCTGGAGCTTGAACAGACCGGCGTAGCGGCCTCCTTGATCGATCAGCTCCTTGTGCGTGCCTTGCTCTGCGACGTGACCGCCTTCGGGTCCGCCTTCCAGCACCACGATCCGGTCGGCCATGCGCACGGTCGGGAAGCGATGCGAGATCAAGATGGCGGTGCGGCCCTGCGTCAGCTCGCGAAAGCGCTCAAAGACCTTGTGCTCCGCTTCGGCATCAAGCGCCGCCGTCGGTTCGTCCAGCACCAGGATGTCGGCCTCTTCCCGCATAAACGCCCGCGACAGCGCGATGCGCTGCCACTGTCCGCCCGAAAGCTCCACGCCTTTGTGAAACCACCGCCCGAGCAGTGCATCCATTCCTTCGGGCAAAGCCGCCACGAACTCATCCGCTCCGCCGCGTGACAGCGCCCGCCCGATCCGATCCTTGTCTTCGCCGTGCGCAATGCTGCCGAAGCCGACGTTGTCGCGAACCGAAAACTGATACTGACCAAAGTCCTGAAACACCACACCGATGCGTCGGCGGACTTCTTCGGGCGGCAGCGTGCGCAGATCCTGGCCATCCAGCAAGATGCGCCCCTCCGTCGGCTGATACAGCCCGCACAGCAGCTTGATGAACGTGGTCTTGCCGGCTCCGTTGTGTCCGACCAGGGCCAGGCTCTGACCGGCGGGAATCGTCAGGCTGACATCGCGCAGCGCATAGCGCGTCTCACCGGGATACTGGAAGCTGACGTGATCGAACACGATGCCGCTCCGCTGTGGTCTAGACCCAGTCGCGGCCAGCCTCTTTTGCGCCTGGACGGTCGGAATCGCCAGGAAGTCGAACAGGTTCGACATATACAGATCGTGCTCGTAGATGCCGCCCAGGCTGCTCAAGGTCGTCTGGAACGCCTGCTGACCTTGTCGAAACGCCACCACATACAGCGTCATGTTGCCCAGGCTCAGCGTGCCCGCCACCGCCAGCCCGACAATCACCGCGTAGCAGCCATAGAACGCCAGCGTGGCCAGCAGCGACAGCAGGTAGCCCCAGGTCGCGCGTCCAATCGCCAGCTTGCGATCATCTTGGTACAGCGACTCGCCGAGCGCCTGATAGCGCGACAGCAGCGTGTCTCCCAGCCCGAGCACCATCACTTCCTTGGCGTGCTCATCGCTGCCCAGGATGTACTCGATGTAGTGCAGCCGCCTGGTCTCCGGCGCGCGGAAGTTGCGCAGCCGAAACGCCGCCTTGGAAAAGCGTAGCTCCCCTGCCGCCGCCGGAAGCGCTGCCAACAGCAGCACCAGCACCGCCAGCGGGCTAAACGACCACAGCAGGCCCACATAGCCAAGCAGCGTCAGCAGACCTTGGCACAGCGCAAGGACATCCCCGACCATGCCCAGCGGACGTGACGATGCCTCCCGCCGCGCCCGGGTCAGCTGGTCATAAAACTTCGGATCTTCAAAGTGCTGGAGGTCGAGCGACACCGCCTTTTTCAGGATCAGCACGTTGATATCGACCGAAAGCCGTGCGCCCAGCAGCATCCGCAGCAGGTTGGACAGCCGAAACTGGAGCGAGGTCAGCACCATCAGCCCCAGCTCCAGCCCGACCAGCCGCAGCGCCAGCTCTTTTTGATGTGCCACCACCGCATCGACCAGCGCCTTGCCCACATACGCGACCAGGAGCGGCAGCGCCACCCCAAGCAGCATCGTCCCCAGCAGGCCGAGCGTCAGCCGCGCCGAGCTGTGCCACACCAGCTTCACCGTGGCGAGCAGTCGCCTGAGCCTGTCCTTGGCAGCAGCTTGTAGGGCGTAAAAGCGGCCTTGACCTGCTTGGGTCTGCTTGTCCTGCGGGTTTGGATTCGACGTTCCTTCGGGCTGTGCCGGGCGACTCGGCCCCGCGCCTGCTTCGCTCATCGTGCTGCATGCTATCACGCACACTGCACAAAACCGTTTGACGCGCTGGGGGACATCTTCGTAGCCTCTCGCACCGTGCCGCGTCGAGACTGCGGCCCTGTATAGACCGAACCAACATGCGTCCCGAACTTCTCCGTGAGCTGCGCAGCAGCGATGCCCTCTGGATTCTGCGGGTTGGACGACTGCTCAGCGAGTGTAGTGATCGTTTTCCCCAGCTTGCTCCGACCCCACATTACAAAGAGCTGTGCGCGATGGCCCAAGAACAGGCCGCCGAGCTGTGCCGCATCCCTCCCGACGTAGTGCGCGACCAGCTAGAGCAGATCCTGCTGCTGCCTGCGGTTCCGGCGGGACTTCAGTGGCTCCACGACAGTGGGTCGCTCGCCCAGGTGCTGCCCGAGCTACACGCCACCGTGAACTTTTCCCAAGAAGCGGGCCGTCGTCACAAAGATGTCTGGGAGCACACCAAGCAAGTGGTCTGGCAAGCGCCCGCCCGTCCGTCCGTCCGCTGGTCCGCGCTGCTGCACGACATCGGCAAGGTCAAGACCCGCGCCTTTACACCGGACGGCAAGGTCACCTTTCATCGCCACAGCGAGGTCGGCGCGCGCATGTTCGAGGACATTGGCCGTCGCTTCCGCTTTGAAAAAGATCACCACCGCACCCTGCGCTTTCTCATCCTGCATCACCTGCGGCCCAACTCCTATCTGCCGTCCTGGACCGACTCTGCCGTGCGGCGCTTTGCCAAGGAAATCGGACCCTATCTACCGGATCTGCTCGACCTGTCGCGGGCTGACATCACCTCACGCAAGCCGGGACGACGCCAGCAGGGCCTGACCAACATCGACACGCTGTCCACCCGCATCGATCACATCGTCTCCGAAGATGCGGTCATCCCACCGCTGCCGAGCGGCATCGGGGACGCCATCATGGGCAAGTTCCAGATGCCTCCATCGCGGCTCATCGGCGATCTCAAGCGCGAGCTGCTGGCCAAGATCGATGCTGGAGAGATCGAGGCGCGCATGGAGTCCGACTACTATCTTCCGATTGTCGAACAGATGCTGGCCGCTCGCGCCGAGCCGCCGCGTCTGTGCTGTGAGTAACCGCCGAGGGCTTCCAACATGTCTGCTTCTGTCTCGACTGCTTCTTCCCCGCTCTACGCCATCGTCCTTGCTGCCGGGCAGGGCACGCGGATGCGCTCTGGCAAGGCGAAGGTGCTGCACAAGATCCTGGGCCGCACCATGGTCGATTGCTCGCTGTCGCTGCTGGCTCCGCTCGGGGTGCAAAAGACCGCGCTCGTCCTGGGTCACCAAGCGGCGGATGTCGAAGCGGCGGTCCGTGCCAGCGGCATTGCCGTGCCAGGGCTCACCGTGGCGATTCAAGCCGAGCAGCGTGGGACCGCCGATGCCGTCCGCTGCGCGCTGCCGGTCCTGCCTGACCTGGCCACGGCGGGCGGACGGGTGCTCATCCTCTACGGGGACACCCCGCTCCTCACCGAGGACTGCCTGGCTGAGCTGTTGCGCAAGACGACCGGCAAGCTCGGCATGATCTCGACCACCCTTTCGGACCCCCACGGCTACGGACGCCTGGTTCGCCAAGGCGGCAAGGCCCACAAGATCGTAGAGCACAAGGACTGCACCCCCGAAGAGCTGGCGATCTGCGAGGTCAATGCCGGGATCTACGTGGTCGATGCGGCCTTTTTGGTCGATTCGCTGACCCGCGTCGGCCAAAGCCAAGCGACCCACGAGTTCTACTTAACGACGCTGGTCGAGCTGGCCACCGCATCCGGGGAAGAGGTCGCCGTGGTTTCCGCATCCCCCGATGAGGTCATGGGCGTCAACGACCGCCAAGACCTGGTCGCTGCCGAAGCCATCTTCCGCACCCGCATCCTGCGCCGTCACATGCAGGCTGGCGTCACCATCCACGACCCCGCCACCACCTTCATCGAGCCCGGCGTCGTCTTGGGACGGGACTGCGAGCTGTATTCCGGTGTGTCGCTGCGCGGCAAGACCCGCATCGGCGAAGGCTGCGTGATCGACCAGGGCTGCGTGCTGACCGATGTCACCGTGGAGTCGGGCGCTCACCTAAAGCCCTACACCGTGGCCGCCCAGAGCCACATCGGCCCCCGCTGCCAGGTCGGCCCGTTTTCCCACCTGCGCCCCGACAGTCGCCTCCACGAAGAGGCCCACGTTGGCAACTTCGTCGAGCTGAAGAAGACCGAGCTGGGCAAAAGAAGCAAGGCCAACCACCTGGCCTACCTGGGGGACAGCACCATCGGGTCCGAGGTCAACATCGGCTGCGGCACCATCACCTGCAACTACGACGGCTTCGCCAAGCACCAGACCATCATTGAAGACGGCGTCTTTGTCGGCTCCGACAGCCAGCTCGTTGCCCCGGTGCGCCTGGGCCAGGGATCGATCGTGGCGGCTGGCACCACCGTCACCCGCGATGTCCCGGCGGGCGCACTGGCTGTCACACGGGTGCCCCAGGACAACAAGCTGGAAGCAGCGGACAAGCTGCGCGCCCGCTTTCGCGCCCGCAAGGCAAAGTCGTGATCCGCCATGAGCTGTAGCACCTGCAAGACCGGCTGCGGCACCAGTGACGGCGGCTGCGGCACCCAAAAGACCGTCCAGCGGCAGTTTCTCGATGCGCTGCTGCCCACCTTGTATCCCAGCCGCACCCTGGGCGAGCTGGATGTGCAGGTCGCCTTTGAAGGGGGACTGACCGAAGACGACGGCCTGCTGCTCGGACAGCAGCTGGCGACCGCCACCAAGGCCCCGGTCTATCTTCTGCCACCACGCGATGACGAGCTGTGCCGCTACCTGTACGTCCTGTGCGTGGGGCGCGAGCCGCCGCTGTGTCAGCTTGTCCAGGGCCACGCCATCCGTGACCTGGAATCGGACCGCATCAGCGAGCGCTACCTGCGGGTCGCCCTGTCTTCCGTGGCGCGCGTGGCCTGTGTGCAAGAGGTCGCGATGGAGCTGCGGCTTGCTGCGGACGACGCAGGCCCCAAGCTGGCCGTCATTTCCGAGCAGCCGCGCCCCGGCGTCTTTGACCCGATCCTCCTCAAGCGCCTGCAAAAGATCGTCGATCTGCTGAGCGCCTACGACATTCGCCACCTGGACCTGGGCGTCATTGAGCAGCCCGCCAGCAGCTTAGGTCTTTTCGACCGGGGCTTTGCCGAGCGCTTTGGCTGCGAGCCGAGCATCGGTAACTTCCTGCTGTTTTCCTCGCCCGCCATCGCCACCTGCGAAGTCCACCTGCCCGTGACCTAGCCCACCCAGGCGGCGCGCACCCAGCCCGGCAGGGTCTTTCGCAGGCGCAAAGTGGGCAGCGACCCAGCCCGGCAGGGTCTTTCGCAGGCGCAAAGTGGAATCGACCCAGCCCGGCAGGGTCTTTCGCAGGCGCAAAGTGGATAGCGACCCGGCTTGGCAGGGTCTTTCGCAGGTGCCAAGTGGAAGCGACCCGGCCCGCCAGGGTCTTTTGCTGGTGCAAAGTGGCTGCAAGCCCGGCTGTGCGGGGACTTTTGCATGACAAAGTGGTGCAGCGCCCAGGTTTGGCAGGGACTTTGACAGGACAAAGTGGCTGCAAACCCGGCTGTGCGGGGACTTTTGCATGACAAAGTGGTGCAGCGCCCGGGCTTGGTAGGGACTTTGACAGGACAAAGTGGCTGCAAGCCCGGCTGTGCAGGGACTTTGACAGGACAAAGTGTAGCGGCACCCGGCTGTGCAGGGACTTTTGCATGACAAAGTGGTGCAGCGCCCCAGGCTGGGCCGGGTTTAGAACGCCTAACGAAACCTATTGCGGACCCTGGCTGCTGCATCGTCGGTCCTCACGTACTTGCGTACGTTCCGGTCCTCCTCTTTGCTTCCAGGGTTCCTCATGACGGTTTTGTTAGGCGTTCTTAGTGGCCAGAGGGTAGGGTCAGCCGGAAGCAGGTCTCGGGGGGACCGGGGCTTACGACCTCGACCCGGCCTCCGTGCTGCTCGGCCACTGCCGCGACAATCGCCAGCCCCAGCCCAGAGCCGCCGTTGTCACGCCGGGTGGTCACAAAGCGCTGAAACAGCCGACTGCGGATGGTGGGGGCAATGCCTGCCCCTTGGTTGCGGACTTCCAGGTGGACGCTGCGCGGCTCGGGATCGTCGTACAGGGCAATGGTCACATCGGCGGGCTGTTCGCTGGTGCTTTCGGCAAAAGAAATGGCGTTGTCGATCAGGTTGTCGATGGCGCGGCGCAGCCAGGGCTCATCCCCTTTGACGATCAGCTCGGCAGGTAGCTCGCTGCGCAGGTGGACCCGGCGGCGGGTGGCCTGGGCCGCGTGGGCTTCCAGTGACTTGCGGAGCAGCGCGGCCAGATCGACCGGCTCATGGGCGATGCCACGGGCTTGCAGCCGGGTCAGCATCAGCAGGTTGTTTACGATCCCCTGGAGCCGCTGCGCCGCTTCGCCAATGCGGGCGACAAAGCGCCGGGCGGTCTCGGGTTCGTCGAGCGCGCCATCGGCCAAGACCTCGGCGGCGGCGGCAATGGCGGCCACTGGGTTCTTCAGCTCATGCGACAGGTCGGCGGCCAGCTTTTCGGCCAGGTGGCGGCCCTCTAGCTCACGGCGCATCGACTCGACGGCTTGGGTCAAGGTGCGGACCTCGCGACCAAACGGCGGGGGCAGCACGGCTTGGCGCTCTCCCTGCGCAATGCGCGAGGCCGCTTGGGTCAGTCGCTCGATCGGCGTGGCAATCGTGCGCCCAATCAGCGCAGCGGCACTGGCGGTTCCCAGCACCAGGAGCAGCGTAAGCAGCGCCGCCCGCGAAGCCACTTCCCGCAGGATCTGGCGAAAGCCCAGGCTCTCCCGCGCGACCCGCACCGCCCCGTGTACTTCGCCGTCCGGCCCGCGCAGCAGCGCTTGCTCAATCGGGCGCTGCGGCAGCTCGGGTCCGCTGGCGAGCAGTAGCTGTCCGCTCGGATCGACCACCTCAATCCGCAGGCCGCCGGGGCTTAGCTCGGCCAGCTTGTGCAGCGCCGGGATGTGTGACAGCGCGTGCGGGGTTTGACCGGACAGCGCGATCACGGATGCCAGAAGGGCTGCTTCTTCGCGAGAGACATCGGCCAGCAGCCGCGCGGCGCGTAGCTCCAGCCGCTGGACCGCCATCAGCCCGAGCATCGCTGCGAACACACCCGACACGGTCGCCATCGCCATAAACACCTGCATGCGGATCGACAGGCCGCGCCGGACCGAGCGGAGCAGCCGCCACAGAAGAAACGCCGCAAACAGGGACAGCAGCAGCGACGCAAGAAGTGGCACAGAGACATCCATGACCGGCACGCTACACCAAATCGCGACTGTGATAGCGTGGCTGGCCATGAACACACTGCGCGTGATGCTGATGGGGATGCTGTGCGGGGTGCCGCTCTGGGCGTGGGCCGACAAGGCACCACCGCCGCACGCACTTGGGCATGCCGGACACGGGGGCCATGGGGGGGACAAGCCGATGGTGCATCGCTTTGAAGACCCCAAGCACTGGGCCAAGGTGTTTGAAGGTCCGGCGCGCGATGCCTGGCAAAAGCCCAAGGACTTGGTAAAGAGCCTCGCGCTGGCCCCTGGGATGGCGGTGGCGGATGTCGGCGCGGGCACCGGCTACCTGATGCCGCACCTGGCCGAGGCCGTGGGGGTCAAGGGCCAGGTCATCGCGGTCGATATCGAGCCGCAGATGGTGAAGTACCTGACCGAGCGCGCCCAGACCGCCAAGCTGACCCAGGTGAGCGCGCAGCTTGGTGATCCAAGTGACCCGAAGCTTGGGGCCGCAAGCGTCGATCGGATCGTGATCTTGGATACCTGGCACCATGTTCCGGCGCGAATTGCCTACGCGCAGAAGCTGCTTGCGGCGCTGCGTCCGGGCGGGATGCTGTACATCGTGGACTTCACCAAGGACTCGCCCGAAGGTCCGCCCGCCAAGCACCGGCTGCTGCCCGAGCAGGTCCAGCTGGATCTGCAAACGGCGGGCTTTGAGGCAGCGCTGATCCCCGAAGAGCTGCCCAACCAGTACATCGTGCGCGGCAAAAAGCCCTGAGCAGCACGGTCTGGTAGGCATTCTGACTTGGTGGGCGGTATCTTTGCGGGGGGCCGTCGTGGTACACCCTGCCTGTGAGCCTGTTTGAGCCTTCGCTGACCCTGGTGATTCCCGCCTTCAATGAAGAAGACAACCTGAAGGTGGTCTTGCCTGCTGCGATTGATTACGTCGCGGCAAGCTGCGTCCACTGTCAGATCTTGCTGGTGAACGACGGCTCCAGCGATGGCACCGGGCCGCTGGCCGATGCGCTGGCTGCCGAGCACCCCGAGCGGCTGCGCGTGCTGCACCATCCCCACAACCAGGGCCTGACGGCGGCGCTGCGCAGTGGCTTCTTTGGCGCGCGCAGTGAGCTGGTGACGTGGATTCCCGCCGATGGTCAGATTGCGCTGAGCGAGCTAGACAAGATCCTGCACGCATATCGTGGCGAAGATCTGCTGCTGACCACCTATCGGCACCGTCCCGATGGGCTGTGGCGGGCCACGATGTCCAAGACGGTGCGGCTGCTCATCCGGGCGGCCACCGGCTTTGCCGATCGCTTAGAGGGTCCGTACCTGTTTCGCCGGGCGCTCATCGATGAGCTGAACCTGGTCTGCAATCGCTCGGCGGGGTCGATCGGGCTGGAGATCGCGGCCAAGGCGCGTGCGCTCGGCAAGCGTATTGGCTCGACCGAGATCGAGTGCCTGCCCCGGCTGTCGGGTCGATCCAAGGTGGCGGATCTGCGCAACATCGTCAGCTACATGGGCGAAATCTGGCTGATTCGGCAGTCGCAAAAGGAGCTGCTCGCGGCCCGCAAGGCCGGCTGACGCAGGCACGGCGCGGGGTCGGGCGGCACGGACTAGGGCTGACGGCGCGGCGGGGGCCGCAGCAGACCGTTGGCAAGGACCGTGGTGGTGATGAGCAGCACGCTCCACACGCTGCGCAAGAGCTTGAGCATGGGCAGCGGCGTATCACATTACTTGGCCCACTCAGAGTGGAAGGTGCCTGGCTGATCGATGCGCTGGTAGGTGTGGGCCCCAAACAGATCCCGCTGGGACTGGATGAGGTTTGCGGGCAGGCGGCTCTGCCGGATGGTGTCGTAGTAGGACAGGGCACCGGACATCGCCAAGGTGGGGACGCCATGGGCCGCGCACTGGCCAATTACCCGCCGCCAGGCTGTCTGACGGTCGGCCAGCTCGCGGGCAAAGCCGGGATCGCACAGCAGGTTGCGTAGCTGGCTGTCACGGTCAAACGCCGCCTTGATGCGGGCCAGAAACTGCGCTCGGATGATGCAGCCGCCTCTCCAGATCGCTGCGATGTCACCAAGGGGCAGGTTCCAGCCGCGCGTCGTGGATGCCACCTGAAGCAGGGACAGACCCTGCGCATAGGAGCAGGCCTTGCTGGCATACAGGGCGGCGCGGACATCTTGCACAAGCTGGGCCCGCTCGGTCGGTCCAAGCGGGGCGGTCGTGGGGCCTTGCAGCAGGGCGCTCTGGGCGACACGCTCGGCTTTTTGCGAAGACAAGATGCGGGCATCGACGGCGCTGGCGATGACCGGGATCGGTACGCCCAGCTCGATCGCATCTTGGACCGTCCACTTGCCGGTGCCTTTCATGCCCGAGGCATCGAGCACCTTGTCGATCAGCTCGCCTGCGCCTTGGGGATCGGGCGTGCGGAAGATGCGGGCGGTGATCTCGATCAGGAAGGACTGAAGCTCGCCCTGGTTCCAGTCGGAAAAGACCTCGGCCAGCTCGGCATTGGACAGGCCGCCGACGCGACGCAGGACATCGTAGCTTTCGGCGATGAGCTGCATGTCGCCGTACTCGATGCCGTTGTGGACCATCTTGACGTAGTGACCTGCGCCACCGGGACCGATGTAGGTGACGCACGGTCCGCCGTCTGGGCCTTCGACCTGGGCGGCGATGCGGGTGAGCACGGGCGCAAGCAAGTCATAGGCGGCGCGGGGGCCTCCCGGCATCAGAGACGGACCGTTGCGCGCACCCTCTTCACCACCTGACACGCCCATGCCCAGGTAGTGGATGCCCGACGACTCCAGGGCGCGAGCGCGGCGCTCGGTGTGGGTAAAGTGCTCGTTGCCACCATCGACAATCATGTCACCTGGCTCGAGCAAGGGGCGCAGCCGATCGATCGTGTCGTCCACGGGCTGGCCTGCCTTCACCATCAGCAGGATGCGGCGCGGCCTGCGCAGGGATCGCACCAGATCCTCTGCGGTGCGGGCTCCATAGGTGCGGGGAAAGCCCTCACGACCTGCGCGCTGCAAGAAGGCGTCGATGCGGTCGCTGGTGCGGTTGTGGACCGCGACCGAGAAGCCCTTTTCCAGCATGTTGAGGGCGAGGTTTTCCCCCATCACCGCCAGCCCCACCAGTCCGACATCGTACTGCGTCTCGCTCATCCGCATCGTCTCCTTGTGCCGTTTGGCTTGCGGACACCATATCACGCGGGCTTAGGCGACCGGCGGACCCGCTGACAGGGTGGAAACGGCCTCGGTGTGCGGGGCCTTTGGCCCCCCGTGTGCTCCGTTTGTGCCAAAACGTGGTACGATCCCACCACGATGAAAGATATCCGCGACGAGATCGAGCGGCTTACCGCGCTGCTCTCTTTCCGGGTCGAGCACCTGGCCAAGCGCGAAAATCGACCGATTCACTTTTCCAGCTATTCCGTGGCGGTGCGGCCCGGGCGGCTGGTTCAGCTCTTTTCGACGCTTCTTCATCTGCCCCGAGGCTATGCCGCGACGTTCATGCCGCGCTCGCAGCCGGAATCGGATGGGACGTGGCGAATCGACATCCGGCGCAATGACGGCGTCACCCGCGAGAGCTGGTTTGACGGCATCGTGGTGGGGTCGGACGGCAACGAGGTGACGCTGCTCTACAAGGGTCGCCCGCTGCAAATGGAAGACCTGGAGCGTATCGTCAGCGATCTGACCAAGCCGGGACTGTCGGGCATGGCGCTCGACATCAATCGGCTGTATCGGATGTTCTTTGGGCGGATGGATCAGGCGGTGATGGAGAGCCTGGATTCGATTCGCGATGTGGACTTGCTCGATGACATCTATTCGGCGCTGGTGTCGGGCAAGAGTCAGCGGGTCATTGATGGGCTGATCGGTCAGACGCTAGAGCTTCCACCGCTGGCGAGCGGAGCTTCTCCCCCCCCGGTGGCGCAGGAAGGCTCGGCTGCCCCGCCGCCGGAGCCGCCTCCAGTCGCCGAGCCGAGCGCCGCTGCCGAGCCGCCCGCGTAGACCTTACTGGATGACGGGGACGCAGTAGCCGTCCATGCAGCGCTCGCCCATGCCGCAGCCGGTCATGTCGATGACGCTGCACGGGGCGCGATCGACCTGCTCGACCCACTGCGGGATGTGGTTGCCGGTGGCCAGCTCTTGGAAGGGCAGACGGATGGGCGGATAGCCGGAGTCTTGGCCCTTTTCGAGCGCGCCGATCTCGACCGGCACCATCCAGATCTGGGCGTTGGCTCCACCGCGTACGCCGTACGGCCTGCGTGAAGAGAACGACAGCCACAGCACGCTCTTGCCCTTCCAGCGATGGACAAACGGGCTCCACTTGGGCCAGGAGTTGCCGGGGATGCTGTTGATGGACTGGAGATCAATCGGGGTTCCGCCGCCGACCGGAACGACCATCACAGTGGCGTCCTTGGCGTCATAGGATTCGCCCGCCGCGCGGTTGAACAGCACGAAGCGTCCGTCGGGGGATACGGTCGGATAGTAGTTGTTTTCGCCAGCGGACTTGACCAGCTCGGTCGGTGTGCCAAAGGTTCCGTCGGGCGCAAACGGCACGGTAAACAGGCTGGCCTTTTCGGTCGCCAGGTTCGGACACAGCGGCGGCAGGCACAAGGTGGGCGAGCGGGCAAACACCACCATCTTTCCGTCCGGCGAGACATCCGGCATGGTGGCGTTGGCCAGGCTGGGGTTTTTGCCAAGCAGCATGCCGCTTGTGCCATCACGTACGGACAGCCCGCCATACTCCGTGGTCAGCAGGTACTTGCCATCGCTTGTGAAGGCTTGGAAGTTGGAGCCCGCGATGATACCGGGGCCGACCTCGAACAGCTTGCTGCGGGTGCCGGTGTCGAGCGCGCGCATCATGGCTGGGCCGGGAATGTTCATGCCAACGGCGATGCGCTTGCCGTTGCGGCTCATGGCGTGGCAGCCGACGCACAGTCCGCCCGCTCGAAGGGGGCCGTAATAGGCTTCGGCTTTCTGTCCGCGCAGTCCGAAGTCATAGCGGGCGATGCCGCCGGACGATGCGGACCAGTAATACAGGCCGCCCTTCATGTCGTTTTCGGTAAAGGACAGCGCTTGCTGGGCCGCTGTTCCCACGCCGCCCCCTTCGGGAGATGCGCCGCGCATCGAGAGCTGGAGCTGCTGACCCCGTCCGCCCTGCATGAGGAGCTTCATCGTGGGCTCATCCGGCAGAAGCGCGCAGCCATCGCCCACTTTGTTGCAGGGCGTGTAGATCCGCAGGTCGAGCGAATCGGAGACGAGGTTTATCTCAAACAGGGTGGCTTCTTGCGGACGCCACTGAAACTCCAGCTCGTTGATGTTGGGCGGAACCAGGGCTCCAGCGGGTGGATAGGCAATCTCTGGGGTGCGCTTGGCGTATGCAGATCCGCCAAACTTCGATGGCGCATCGGGCTGGGCACCGGGCGCAATCACCACCACTTGCTGGCGCACGGTGATGGTGGTCTTGCCTCGGTCTTCGCCGCGCTGGGCCCGGACGATGCTCTTGCCGCCTTGGCCGGGGTTGCCGTGCAGGGTTGCACCGGCGAAGTGGCCGAGCCGCTCATCATCGATGGAGAGGCGTACTTGATCGGTGATGTCTTCGGTGCCCAAAAAGACTTTGAAGGTGAGCTGGAACGGACTTTGGCCATCATTTGTGACGACTGGATCGGCGGGGGAAACCGTCAGGACCGCGCCTTGCTCGGCTGGGTCGTCGGCCATGCGGCCACCACCTGCGCCCACCACATCGGCACCGTCATCGCGCAGCGTGCTACAGCCACCCCAAAGGGCCAGTCCAAGCAGCCAAGGCGTGAGCACAGACCGTCGGACGCGAGCAATGTCAGGCATGGGGAAGTCTACCTCTCCACTTGTTTGGCGTATCGGACCCTTATAACAAGGCGAGGCGAGGGGTCGTGGTTTTTTCGACTGGGCGCGTGGGCGCAAGCGGTCGTGTTACAAGGGCGCTAGATGCTGACCTTGCACGTAAAACAGAGCGTTTCGCAGCAGGTGCCTAGATCGATGCGACAGCAGCTGCGCAGGCAGGTGACGCGCGCGATGAAAGCCGCCGGAGTCGCAGACACGCTGGTGTCGCTGATGCTGTCGGACAACGAAGAGCTACACGAGCTGAACCTGGAATATGCCGATGAAGATCATGCAACCGACGTGCTGTCGTTTGCGCAGCGGGATGCAAGTCCGGGCTTTGTGGTGCCGCTTCTGCCAGGGATGATCGAGACGCTTGGGGACATCATCATCTCGGTGGAGATTGCGCAGCGTCAGGCGGACGCGCAGGGTCACGACCTGCTGACGGAGCTGTGTCACCTGTCGGTGCATGGGCTGTGTCACCTTTTGGGCATGGATCATCGGGACGCGGACGAGGAGCGCTGGATGTTTGGCTACGAAGCGCTGCTGCGGACGCAGGCGCGGGGGACAGGGAAGATCGTACAGCAGCCCCGGCCTCCGGGTCCGCACTCAGCGGACAAGCCACAGCATGCGAGCTAGCGCGGTGAGCGCGGCTTTCAGAGACGGCGCGGCGAACAGGATCCAGCCGACGCAGACAAAGTGAAACGTCCACAGCCAGCCGAGCAGTGCGGACAGCGCCGATGGACTGGCCGTGGTCTTACCGCGCAGCTTGCGTGCGAGCTGCTCCAGGGCCAGGCCTGCGCCGTGCCAGATGCCCCACACCACGAAGTGACCGGCGGCTCCGTGCCACAGACCGCACAGCGCCATCACGAGCAGCAGGTTGACCATCGCGCGCCAGGGCGGAACGTGACTGCCTCCCAGTGGAATGAACAGATAGTCGCGAATCCAGCTCGATAGCGAGATGTGCCAGCGCCGCCAGAAGTCTTGCAGGCTGCGCGCGACGTAGGGGTTGCGGAAGTTTTCAGGAATGCGATAGCCGAGCAGCAGAGAGACGCCGATGGCGACATCGGAATAGCCGGAAAAGTCGGCGTAGATCTGCGCTGCGTAGGCGTACATCGCGAGCCACAGACCGGGCGGCGTGACAAGCTCTGGGGCCTTGAGCCGCAGCGTGATGGTGGCCAAGGAGTCCGCGATGAGGACTTTCTTGGCGAGCCCGATGAGAATCCGCCACAGGCCTTCGGCCAGCTCTGGCTTGCGCTGCCAAAGTGGTGCTTCCATCGGGGAAAACTGCTGATAGCGCTTGATGGGACCGGCCAAAAGGGTTGGAAAAAACAGCGCGAACAGAAAGAAGTCACACAGTCGCTTGGCAAGCGAGGTCTGCGCACTGGGGCGAGGGATCTTCCCTTGGTAGATGTCGGTGAGGTAGTGGACAAACTCGAAGGTGAAAAAGGAAATCCCGAGCGGAATCTGTAACGAGAGGGAGAGCGCGTGGGCCATCTGCGAAAGCGAGCGCGCGAGGTCTGGACGGGGCCAAAGCTCCGCCAGGGTTTGCAGCAGCAAGACCGAGTACTTAAACCCGCAGAGCACCGCGACACAGAGTAGGACCGCGCAGACAAACAGGGCCGGGCTGCGGCGTAGGTGCAGACGCTCTCCGATCAGGAAGACGAGCGATCCCAGCAGCACGATGAGCGCGGCATGCGGCAGTGATCCCCAGGCGTAAAACAGCAGCGAGAGGCCGGTGATAAGCAGTCCGCGCAGTCGCAGCGGGGTGATCGCACAGAGTCCGACCGCGATCAGCACCAAGAGTCCGTAGGTTGCGCTGAGCAGAGACATAAAGGGCTTCTTACCGGGTCTGGGTACGCGCAGACAGAGCGCGCAGGACATCTTCTGCAATCAAGGCAGAGAGGGCGGCGTTTCCGTCTCGGGTGAAGTGATCGATGTCCAAGAAGTGCTCGCTGCGGAGTGCGGGCTGACGATCATAATCGGCGACGTACAGACCGTGTGCGAAGGCCAGTTGTTTGATCTGCTGCATCAGGTTCTTGTAGCTGTCTGTCTGTCCGAGCGGGCCGATCAGGTGATGGTTGTGGGGATTGATCATCACGAAGGACGCCAGCTCGGGATGCGCGTGCAGAAAGCCAAACAGAGAGCGGGTGGCGATGAAGTTCCAGGCCTGCGCAGAGTCGGTGGGAACGTAGTCGTAGTGTGCGGTGAAGGACTCGCGCTTGTGATCGCGCAGAAACCAAGGCCGATTGCGGACCGCTGCATCGATCACCTGCGGCTGGGCGGGCTGTGGCGGATGTCCGGGCAAGCGGCGCAGTGCGCGCACCAGCTTTTCGCGAAGCTGCGGACGGAGCGGGCCTCCAGCCAGCGCTTCGGCCAGGTGTCGGCGCTGCTGAAACAGATACAGGTGCGACAGCGCCTTGGCGAGCCGCGCATCGGATTCGCCCCACAATCCTTTGCTGGGACTGGGAACCCCCAGCTTGCGCAGCAGCAGCGGATCATCGCTGAGCGCATAGGCCAGACAGGGATAGCTCATGGCATCGGACGCAAAGCGCTTAGAAAAGAACAGGATGTTGCTGCTTACCACGACCACCAGATCGCGCAGTCCTTTGCGGTGGGAAGAGAGCCGCTGGTGCAAGAGGGTGAGCGCGGCCTGCTGATCGGCGGCCCGGGCTGCGGACATCGAGATCGAAAACACGCGCACGCTCTTGTGGGCGTACGGTCCAGACGCATTGGCGAGGCGCTGCGTGAGCAGTGGCGGCAGCAGATCGACCAGCTTTTCACCGGGTCCGTTTTCGACCGATGCCAAGACCGAGTCTCCGACCAGCACGACATCGAGCGCGTCTTCGTCCGTGTCGCGCGCAAGCTCTAGGCGCAAGAGCTCATCATCGGCAAAGCAGCCAAACGGATTGCGTACGTCACGCTGCACGCGCAGGTCGGGGGGAAGCCAGGCTCGCAGCACGCACTCAAACAGCAGCAGAAACAGCAGAGCGAACCCAAAGGGACGAAGGCGGCGCATGGTGGCTCAGCGGGAAAAGTAGTCGGAGAGCTGATGATCGAGCGCAGGCTGCCCGGTCTTGCGGGCCACGCACCAGTAGGCCGCTGACAAGGTGTAGAGCTTGGTCGCAAACAGATCCTGAAGGCGCTGATTCCACGCAGAGACGCGGTTGCCGATCCGAGGCAGGTGACAGACCACACGCTGTGAGGCAAAGCCGCAGAGTCCGAGCAGCTTGTCGAGGTTGCGCAGCGAGAAGCTGTAGAGATGACCTTCTCGGCCTCCGAAGTAGTCCATGCGCAGCCGTGAGTACAGGCCGTCTTCAATCGGCAGCCCGATGACGAGCGTGCCGTGGAGCGGCAGCAGGCGATTGCACTCTCGTAGCATTGCGAGCGGCGCTTTCACATGCTCCAGCACATGACTGAGCAGCACGGCTTCAAACGCAGCATCGGGCAGCGGCAGCGGCAGCTGGTTGAGATCGTGTTTCTGGACGGTCAGCCCGCGCGCTTGGCAAGCTGCGAGGGATTCATCGCTGACATCGAGGCCCAGGCTGCCGGGTCCGCCAAACTGTAGGTAGTGGCCTTGGTTACAGCCCAGGTCGCACAGCTTCTTGCCGCGCAGCTCATCGAGCACCAGTGCAAAGGATCCGCACAGCGGAACGCGGGCAAGCTGGGCTTCATCTGCCTGTGGGGAGCGGGAATCAACCGACCGAGCCATCGACGGAGGATCTTGGGTGCTTGGTGCGGCGTCGGTCAATCCAAAACTGTCGTGAAGTCGTGGGCCTAGGCTGGTGGTGGCCAAATCGCTTGACTTCATCGGGTAGATGCAGTCCGGTTGGCTCGTCAGCGTGTGACCTGGCGCGTCAGGGGCTGATGCGTCGCAGCGTCACAATTTTGAAGTCAGAGGATGGACATGGGCGAAAGCAGGCAGATTGAGCAGGTTGTCATCATTGGATCGGGACCGGCGGGACACACGGCAGCGATTTATTGCGCGCGCGCCAACCTGTCCCCGCTTCTGTTCGAGGGCTTTATGGCAGGCGGCGTGGCGGCTGGCGGACAGCTCACCACCACGACGGAAGTGGAAAACTTCCCAGGCTTTCCGACGGGCATCATGGGGCCAGAGCTGATGGATCGGATGCGGGCGCAGGCTGAACACCACGGCACGCGCATCCAGACCGAAACGGTAGAGCGGGTCGATCTGAGCCAGCGTCCGTTTCTGGTTCAGACCGACAGCCAGACCGTGTATGCACAGACGCTGATCATTGCGACCGGAGCGACTGCGCGACGGATGGCGATTCCGGGGGAAGAGAAGCTGTGGCAGCGCGGCATCAGCGCCTGTGCGGTCTGTGACGGGGCGCTGCCGCTGTTTCGCAACCAAGTGCTGGTGGTCGTGGGCGGTGGCGATACCGCGATTGAGGAAGCGACGCACCTGGCCAAGTTCGGTAGCAAGGTGCTGCTGATTCATCGTCGGGGCGAGCTTCGTGCGTCCAAGGCGATGCAGAAGCGTCTGGCGAACAATCCGAAGGTCGAGGTGATCTGGCACTCGGTGGTGGAAGAGGCACTTGGGGACAGCTCGCTGTCGGCGATTCGGGTTCGCAACGTCCAGACCAGTGAAGCGCAGGTCATCGACTGTCGCGGCCTGTTCTACGCGATCGGTCACGTCCCCAACACCTCGTTTCTGGGCGGTCAGCTGGCGCTGGATGAGACGGGCTACATCCTGACCAAGCCGGGCACGACCCAGACCTCGGTCGAAGGCGTGTTTGCGGCGGGTGATGTCCAAGACAAGCGCTGGCGGCAAGCGATTACGGCGGCGGGCACTGGCTGTATGGCCGCGCTCGAAGCGGAAGCGCTGCTGGCAGGACACTGATGAAGCGAGGGCGAGCCGTTCTGCTGGCTGGGCTGGCGCTGGCGCTGGACCTCGGCACCGCACAGGCGGGCGGAATCTTCCTGGGGACGCATGGAGCGCGCCCGACGGCTCGCGGTGGTGCCTTTGTCGCAGGGGCGGACGACCTAAACGCGATCTATTACAACCCTGCGGGGGTGGTGCTTAGCCCGAGCGCGCCCGATGGCTACAGTGTCCTTTTCGATGTGGGCGTGATCCTGCAAGAGGTCGCCTACACCCGCAACGACGCGGGCATTGAGCGACCGACCATCGTCAATGATGGCGGCGCGTTTTCTGGGGCTCCGCCGATCATTCCGCAGCTTGCGTTTGCGAAGTCGTGGAGCAAGCCGTGGGGACGGCTGGCGCTTGGGCTCGGGCTGTGGATTCCGTACTCGGGGCTGTCGCGCTATCCCGAAGGTTCCTACGACACCGAGGAAGCACGTCGCCAGGTGCCGGACACCGCGCCGCAGCGCTATCAGCTGATTGGCCTTCACGATGGAGCGATCCAGCGCTCGACGCTGATGGCGGTGCTAAACCCGGTGGCAAGCGTCTCTTTGCTGGGGGACAAGCTCCAGCTTGGCGTCGGGCCGCAGCTGATGCTGTTTTACTTTCGCGCCAAGCTGATGCTCAACGGCTGTCCGCAGGTGATGTGCGCGCCGGAAAACCCGGACTATGACGCGCTCGGAGCCATTCAGGCGGTGTCGCTGTTGCCCTCGCTCAACCTGGGGGCGATCTATCGGCCCGTGCTGCCGCTGCGGATCGGGCTGTCGTTTCAGCTTCCGATGCTGGTGCGCAGCCTGTATGGCCGCATCGACACCCGACTGCCCGCAAGTGAGCTGTTTAACGAAGCGTCGGTGAGCGGTCAGGACGCCAAGCTGGCGCTGAACTTGCCGCCGATCCTGCGCGTCGGAGCCGAGCTGGCCCTTTGGCAAAACAGGCTGCGCATCGAGCTGGCCTATACCGCTGAGTTCTGGTCGGTGCTCGAGCGTGTCACCGTGGAAGCGCAAGGCGTCACGCTGTCCAACGTGAAGGGGTTTGACACCTATCAGCTGGGGCCGGTGGCGATCGATCTGCGGATGCGAACCACGCACGCCGTTCACTTGGGCTTCGAGGCCGAGGTCTGGAAGTACATCGGACTGCGCGCGGGCGGCCTGTTTGAAAGTGGAGCGGTTCCTGACGCGACGTTTTCCCTGTTTGCGCCGGACAGCACCAAAGGGATGATCGCGATCGGTGCGTTTGTTCCATCGGTCAAGCTGGGCTCGGCGCTGTGGCGCTTCGATGTTGGCTATGCGCGGATCCTCTCGCCGGATCGGGTGATCGCGCCCGAAGACAGTCAGCTGGCTCCGCAGAACCCGATCCGACCCGATCTGGGTCTGGCACCTGGGCAGGGCGGCGTCGGTGCGGGTCGCTATCAGGTCGGCTACAGCCTGATCACGTTCGGCTTGTCTGTCTCGCGCTAGCTGCGGGCGGTCCGTGCGGAACTGTGAGCTGGGATCGCGGTGCGATCGGCTCGCTCTTTGCGACGGACGCTGCGGGCTTTTTGGGGTGTGTTGCGGACGCTGCGGGCGCTTTGGCCCGGTTGGATCGGGCTTTTTCTACAAAGTTGGGAACTTACGCGCCGTTCTGCGGTCCGATCGGATGCAGCGAACGTGAGCATCCTGCGGCTGTGTTTTGGTGCGTTGGCTCACGTACTGGCTGTCTGTGCCTGTGCGTGAGGGTCGGTTCCTCTGCGGGCTGACCTGCGCTGTGGGTGCAGCTAGGTCTTGGGCACTTGCCGTCGGAACGGCTGGGCTTTGAAGTGGTTCGACCGAGCTAGCACACAGGCTTCAAGCGGCAAGAAAATTTTTTGGAACCTAGAAAACCAAAAGGTGTCCGAAACTGTGACTGGCTAACAGGATTGAACCAGGCAGGGAGGACCCAATGGCTGCCATCCCCATTACGATCGAGGTCTATCAGGGCGACGCCCTGGTGAAGACCGAAAAGCTCAACCAAGAAACGATAAAGATTGGCAAGATCTCGTCGGCAAACATAAACCTCGAAGATGAGTCGGTGAGCCGACTGCACGCGCAGGTCGAGGTGACGCCGGACAACCAAGTCACGATCGTCGATCTCAACTCGACCAAAGGCACGTTCGTCAATGGTGCGCGACTGGGTGCCAACAAGCCGCAGAAGCTGTCGAGCGGCGACGAAGTCAAGGTCGGTGACGTTCGCCTGGTTGTGAAGTTCGAGGCACCTGCGGTGGTTGCGCAGGCTCCTGCGGCGGCTCCTCCGCCACCACGTCCGGCCGGCCCACCGCTGCCCGGCATGCGGCCCCCGGCCCCGTTTGGTGCGCCCGCTGCGGCGGCGGCTCCGGCGGCTCCGGCTGCCCATGGACATGGGGCCCCGGCTGCTGGCCTGTCGATTCCCCCGGCGTACGGCCCGAAGGCGTTTGTGCCGCAGCTTCCGCCCCAGGTGCTGGAGCAGGTGGAGCTACGTGATGGCTCGCGCGCCGTCGAAGTGGCTGCGCTGTACGAAGACGCAGTCATCGAAGTTCGTCACTTTGACAACCCGCAAGGCGGCAAGGTCACTGGGGCGACCAACGGCATGATCTACGGCGGCATGGCGGCACTCGGCGTCGTGTTCCTGCTGTTTCTGACCAACTACATCACCGTCTCACGCGAAGTGGCTCTCGAAGAGAAGTGGGAGCACGAAAACGCGGCGGCGGCTCCCGACAAGAAGGCGGTCAAGCCTGCCAAGAGCCCCGGCAGTCGGGCGCACGACGCAGCGGGCGGCATCCTGCTGGGTGTTGGCATTGCGGCGCTGGCGATCGGTGTGCTGCGCAAGCAGAAGGAGATCGCCGAGAACGAGTTTACGATCGGACCGGCTCCGGGCACGACGTTCAAGACGCCGGGCGAAGACCTTCCCGTCGAGCGCTTCCCGCTGGTTCGTTCCACGGGCGACCAGTATGAGGTGCTGCTCACCCAAAAGATGAGCGGTGAGCTTCATGTCGGCGGCAAGAGCATCCAGGTGAGCGATCTGATCGCATCGAACCAGGCTCGTCAAGGCGACGTGCAGGGTGCGTTTGTGATGGCGATCCCCGCCGAGGGACGCTTCAGCTTGCAGCTCGGTGACAACTTCTTCAACGTAAACTCCGTCGCCAAGGCGCGTACCTATCCGGTTCCGCTCAACATCGACTGGGGTACGCAGTCGTATACCGGCGCGGTGTTCGGTGCGGTGGCGCTGTTTATGGCGCTGATCTTCTCGGTTCCGCCCGACCCGAAGTCGCTGTCGCTCGATGCGTTCATGAACGATCAGCGCTTTGCGAAGCTGGTTCAGAAGCCACCCGAGGAGAAGCCGGAAGAGATCCCGGACTGGCTGAAGAAGAAGGCCGAAGAGAAGGACGATGGCGGCAAGAAGGCCAAAGAGTCCGAAGGCAAGATGGGCAAAAAGGACACGAGCCAGAAGAACAAGCTGTACCAAATCAAGGGTCCGCAGGATAACCGCGACATCAAGCTGGCGAAGGAAGCGGCCAAGGACGCTGCGAAGAACGCCGGTGTGCTCGGTCTGATTCGCTCGGGACAGATGGGCAACATGGCTTCGATCTTCGGTCGTGACTCGGCGCTCGGTAAGGATGCGTCGGACGCGATGGGTGGTCTGGTCGGTACGGAAGCGGGCGATGCCTACGGCGGTGGTGGCTTCGGTCTGGTCGGCGCTGGCGGTGGTGGCGGCGGCACGGGTGAAGGCACGATCGGTCTTGGCAACATCGGTACGGTTGGTCACGGCGCGGGTGGCGGTGGCTACGGCGCGAAGGTCGGTGCCCTCAAAGGTCGCAAGGCGGGCTCTCCTGAAGTTGTCCCCGGTACCGCAGAGGTCCGTGGCTCGCTCGATAAGGAACTGATTCGCCGCATCATCCGTCGTCACATCAACGAAGTGAAGTTCTGCTACGAGCGCGAGCTGACCCGCACTCCGAACATGGAAGGCCGCGTCATGGTGAACTTCACGATCGGACCGACAGGCGGAGTTGTGGCCAGCATCGTGCAGTCTTCGACGCTTGGTAACCCGGTCGTCGAGCAGTGCATCGCCGCTGCGCTCCGTCGCTGGGAGTTCCCGCGTCCTCAGGGCGGTATCGTCGTCGTCACGTATCCGTTCGTGCTCAAGGCCGCTGGCGGCGAATAAGCTGCTTCCTCTCGGGCTCTTGGCGAAAGAGCCCGCTGCGCTTCCCACTTCAATCCGCTTCCTCCGTTCTTTCCTTCAGGTTCCCACCCAAAGAAAACCGCAGCCCGCGCGCAAAACACAGCGTGCGAGGTACTGCGCAGGGCCGTTTTGTCGGAACACGCTGAGAACACGCAGAAATGGGCTGAAAAGCGGCCCAAACGGGGAAAGGGACAGGACGCGGCTCGTGCGCTGCTAGCCGCCGTGGCCGGAGCGGTGAATGACGCCGTGGAAGCTGGGACGGGCGCGAGGACCACCGAAGCCGCCGCGTGAGCGCGCATAAAACGATGGACTATGCACGATGGTGGGACGATGTCGGGGCACATAAAAGCGTCGCCGAGAGAGCACAAGCTGTGGCTGCGGCTCGTCGAGCTCATCGAGTCCGAGCAGCGAGATCGCGAGACCTGCTTGGCTGTAGCGCACAAACGTCTCGTGTAGATCGTCTTCTTCGACGGCTTGCTCGGGATCGCGACCGAGCGTCTCGGTCAGATAGACGATGCGGCGAATGCCTCGCTCTTCGAGCTGCGCGGGCTCGGGAAAGTCAGAGCTGGTCAGGTAGTAGCGATTGTCCACCGCTTCGTCGTCGGGTTCTTCGTCGCGATAGGCCAGCCGCCAGGCATCCAGCAGAAACACCGGACGGGAGCCCGACACACCAGGATCCGGCAGTCGCGGTCGGTGGGTGAGCAGCGCGGCCAGCGTCTCTTCGGCGGGAATCAGCTCTCGCTCGGCGGGCCAGTTGTTAAAGGTCATCACCAGCGACACCGGCTGCGGCGAGGAATGGCTGAGGGCATTGCCAAACGCGACGGCAGCGGCTCCACGTAGATCGACAATCCACAGCGTATCGGGCGGAAGTCCAGAGGCACCGAGCCGTTGACCGAAGATCTCGGCACGCTGCACCAGCTTGAGCAGGCGAACATCGGGCAGCTCGCCGGTTGTGACCTGATCGCCGAGCGCAGACAAGAGCGTCCACTTGCTAAAGCGCAGCCACGGATCATCGGGAGGAAGCTGCCACGCGGCAAACGCGCGCTGGGCCGAAGGAAGCAGCAGGCTGTGGGAAGGCGGAACGGACTCTGCGCGCGCCAAAAACTCGGCGGAAGGAGGCCGCGCCGTGGCACAGGAACTGGCAAACAGCAGGAGCGGGACTGCATTCTTTCTCTGCATCAGGGCTCCCTTTCGGAATCGGATCGCACAAACACGGGCAGACACAGCGCGTTATGGGAAGCGTGACTGTCGGTTGTGAGCCTGGCGAAGTAACCGCAGAAGCGACCGTTTAGGACATAGGCTCCCAGCGTCAGCAGGCGCGGCCCAAAGGGAGTCTGTACTGCGCGCTGCGGCACAAACTCTTGCACGATCCAGACTTCGCCTTGGCTGTGTTCCGTTTGTGCTCTGTCCAGCACTTGGATCCAGTCTGGTTCGCGGAGCAGAGAGCCTACAAAGACCTCTTCACCGACGCGACCGAGCGCTCTTTTGAGCACCCAGCGGGGTCGTTCAGAGACAAGCTGCGCAAGCGGAACATCGCTGAGCGCAAAGGTCTGTGGAAGGAAACAGAGTCCTTGTTGATCGTGTGCAGACAGCGTGTCTTTGTTTCGATGTGCGCGCGCAAATGCGAGCTTAGACTGTGGAAAGATCGCAGCAAAGTTGGACAGCGTCTTGACGTGTCCTGACGCAACTGCATCGATGATGGCAGACAGGTTGCGCTGTCCTTCCATGTACTCAGTCGGAAAGTAGCGATACAGGACAGAGACACTCTGTTTGCCAATCCAGAGTCCTTTTCCTTTGCGGCGCAGCGCGGTCGGTGGTGCCAAGATTGCGGTTGCACCTCGTCGCTGTAGCTCACGCTGAATCAGTGCGCAGACCTGTAAGTCTTCCGCGTACGCTGTGGCGTAGACAAGCGCGATGGCTCCATCTTGGTTGGTGAGATCGATCAGCTGCTGACAGAGTCTATCGATCACGGTGGTTGGATTGATTCCCGACCAAAACCCGGCAGCTTGCGACAAAAGAGGCAGACCAAGTGCTTCATTATGTCCGCCCGGACAGTCTGCGTTGATCTCACAGGCACGAAAGCCACTGTGGCCCCACAGCAGATCGACGCGATACAGTGTGCTGTGATCCTGTCCGTTCCACGACGCGCTGGCCAGTCGGCGGACATCGTTTGAAAAGCCATAACACTGCGCTTCGGCTTCATCCTGATGGGCGCGCTCGGCAACGGAAGTGACGACGCGCGCGGCTGTCTCTGCACACTCCACCGCTTGCTGATGAACGGAAGGAGACAGAATCAGCGGATGAAGATCGACCCGGCGCTCTCCACTGACATAGGCATCGAAGATGAGATAACGCCGAGACAGCGCTTGCTCAAACAGCGGATTGGCCAGTGGCTCGCGCGAGCGGAGTGCTGCGACTCGGATCGCATCTGTGGACGCTTCGATCACTTCATCTTCTCCCGCAGGGTGCTCCACAGCGCGGGATCTTCGCCGCCGACTCCGTAGTACAAAACACCGACGCTGGGCAGCACAGAGGAATCCACCACAGACAAGGTCTGGAGCAAGCTGTGGGCATCGTCAAAGTAGACCTCTGTCCGCTGACCACTCTGTTCCTGATAGGAATAGTGAAGGGCTCCGTCTTCGTTTCGCAGCACCTCGATCTGTTTGTCGCCCGCCATTCCAACTGCTTCCAGATAGGAAAGCTGACGCTGGCCTTGCGGACCAAAGTAGGTTCCGTAGAGCGGAACAGAGAACTGCATGGCCAGGTTGGGAGTCCGCTGCTGCGCAAAAGACATCACTGAAGAGATCCACTCTCCCGAGGTTGTCGGACCCGGCGCTTCGTCGCAGCAGCTGAGATCAAGCGTCATCAAGTAAGCGCGTGCGAGCTGACTTTGCAGCGCAGTCAGATCGATGGCATCACCTCCCGGAATGTCGCTGGGACTCTGCGAGCTGGGCGGTGCAAACAAGCTGAGCTTGCGGGAACCAAGGGACTGCGACAGCTCTGCGATCCAGGCTCGGAAGGCGGGCTCTGTGGCTGTACTTAGCGTCGGGGGAGCCAGTACAATGCCATCTGCCAGTCCGGCTTGATTCACAATCGAGGCAGTCAGCACTGCTCGGCGCGTGTTGTTTTGCAGCAGCGCATCCAGCTTGCTCGGGGTCTGGGAAAACGCTTCGCCGGTCTGGACTCCAAGCTGAACGTGATAGCCGCGCTGACGCAGGGTCGTGACGGTCTGCTGTACGGATGCTGCATCGGCTGGGGCGAGCGGTGCGGCCACATCATCGCGAATGTACAGACACAGCAGCACGACATCGGAAACCACTGCGCGTGCATCTTCGGAAAGCAGAGAGAGCTGCTGTAGGGAGTCCAGCTCGCAGCTTTCCACGACGGCAGTTCCTGGACGATGCTTGATGGATTCGATCGTGACCGTGCTGGTTCCGCAGCCAAGCAGCGCAAGAGAGCCAGAAAAAAGTGCTGTTCGACACAGCGTAAGGAGCGGATGTTTCAGCATCAGAAGTCTCCTAAGCACCGAGGTTTCCGACGAAAGACAGGTTCAGTGTCATCCGAAAGTGATTCCCAAGCGCAGGCTCAGGAGGTCCATCAGGCTGGGGCAACAACAGGCGAGACGCAGTATCGACGCGACCCATTCCGCCCAGGCGCAGATCACCGAGCCAGTAGCTGGCTGGACCGCTGCGCAGACGGACTCCGATTCCTGCTTCCGCACCGCTGAACCAGCCAGACTCTGTTTGCTTTCCGGGAACGTTTCCTTGCACCCAGCGATGGGAATACGCGGCGCTTGCAGCCAGCACCAGATACATCGTGTCAGCTCCCGGAAACAGATCAGCTTGGATTCCTAGCGACAAGGGAACATCGACACGCGCATAGTCATTGCGCAAAGCAAAGGAAGCACCGACGGAAAACTCGGGGCGAACCTGCCGCATGTTGGGAATCACTTGCAGGATTCCTCCCAGATAGAACGGAACCACTGCACTGCTGGCGAGCAGTCCGATCGAGCCGCGAAAGCCCAGTCCGATTAGCCCGCGCAGCCTGTCTCTGTCTGCGGAGTCCATCGTGATCCGGGGCGTCGCAGCGATCGCAGACTGCTCTGCAAAGACGGGTGGCGGCGGCAGCGGTCGATCGCGTGGGACGCTCACTCCAGATGGAAGTGTCGTCGGTGAGCGTGGTTTCCCAGCGTAGAAATACTCGCGGGCAAGCAAGTGGCCTGCGCCATCGTAGCTTTCAATCAGACCGTCTAGGACTCCGTTTGCGAAAGACAGAACCTGGGCAACGCTGCCGTCCGCATAGTAGGTGGTTAGGATTCCTGAAAAGTCTTCGTACCGACACAGAGACTGTGTAATTGGCTGATTCTCACAAGTGATCGCAGCCGGTTTTCCGTTGGGCCAAAGAGACAGCGTACCGAGCGGAAGTGGTGGAGGCGGCAGCGCGGGAACTTCCGCCGGGGCTGCGTTCGGAATCGGTGGTGGCGCACTCTCTTTGGGGGAAGGTGGATCGCTCTGGGGATGGGTGTCTGGTTCGTAGTGTGCTGCGGGTGGCGCTGGGCGTACTGGCTCTTCGGCCCAAGCGGAGTGTGACCCCAGCCAGCCAATCGCTTGTACGACGACAAAACAGAGTGCGCGTCGAGTCCGAGCAGGCATGGACAGAATTGTATCAGCCACGACGCAGCGAGAAAGAGAAACGAAGCCAACTGCGCGATTTTTGGAAGTTTGCTGTGTGCAAAACAGCCTGGCGCTTATAGTGCGCGTGCTCGCGACAGAGCGAAACGGAGGATCCTTACATGAACACGAAACCGACTACGCTTATTGGTCTTCTGCTTTGTGGATCGCTGCCTCTTTTGTCCGGTGCAGATGGTGGCTGCGGAGGCGCGTTTAACTCGACATCTCCCGCTCCCGATGTGACGGGAAAGTGGACGATTTCGTACGGCAGCTCAATGACGGTGAAGGTAAACATCGGAGGCTCTGTGTACACGCAGAACCTACCGGGTAGCGGCGGGGCGTTTTCGGTGACGCACGGCGGCAAAGCGTATTCCTTTAACCTGGACTGTAGCCGTCCTGAAGTGGTCTGTCCGAGTGAAGTCTGGCCCAGCACAGTGGACATTGATCAGCGTGATGCGATGTACAAACACCGCATGTGGGTCAAGATTCCTACGCAGCAGTGCAGCGGTGTCACGATGGCTCCGCAGAGCAGCCAGTGTGGATCGGGGACACCAAATCCCGACTGTAAGCCGGTCTGTTCTGGATCGGTGGTGACCTCTACTGCCGATGCGTTTGGACTGATCTCGGAAGCGGGCGATCGCTTTGATCTGCTGCTGGGCGGAAGCTTTGCAAGCAACGGCATCAACTGTGCGCTGCTGGGCATTTCCGCTGCGTCTGCAAAGATTGGCTCGACGGGAAAAGGAATCGATTGGCAGGCTACAGACCTGAGTCAAGGAACGGTGAAGACCGGCTTTGCGGGGGGCTGCTTGTGGGCTGGTGCGCTCGATCCGATGACAGGAAAGCCGGAAGCGCTGGTGCTTGGTGCATCGCTAGAGATCGCGACCCCGTTTACCGCAAAGCGTCTGTAATCGACGCGCTGACCTGCGGTGAAGTCAGGCGATGATGCAAGCGGTGCAGCAGGATTTCCGTCTTGGCATCTTCGACTTCACCGCGCTCACACAGCGCCAGCGCTTCGGACAAAGGAAGCCAGCGCAGCGACGCACCATGCTCCATCGGAGAGCCGTCTCCTTCCGCTTCTTCCGGTTCACTGGTCACTTCTGCGCAGACCAAGAAGAACGCTTCGGGAACCATTCCGGGGGATGGAAAGACGCGCTGTCCAAGCAGCTCCACATCGGCTGGTTGCAGACGGACTCCGGCTTCTTCCCAGGCTTCCTGTACGGCGCGCTGCTTGATTCCTGAAAGGCCGCGATCTTCCTCTTCCAAGATTCCTGCTACCACTTCATAGATCCGCAGATAGGGAGCCGGATCAGGAATCGCCAATCGGGCCGATTCCCTTCCGAAGCGGAGTGCGGGACGGAGTCCTTGTCGCAGCAGGACTTCTACTGTTTGTGTGCTGTGGTTTCGTCGCCACAGACCGACGACCACTGCGTCGGTTCCGTGACTTGGACGATCGACCAGCTCGCAGAAGTAGGGCGCAGACAGCGTTCCATCTTGGTAGCGATTGCGCAGATGCACACGACGTAGACGCAGGAAGTGGCCTCGTCCTAGCTCTTCATCGCGATCGAGTACGTAGTCTGTGACCTGATTAGACATGGCTTATCCGATCACCACTGGCGCGCAGGTCGATACGCCCGCACCGACGATGATGTACGGCAGATTGTCCAGCACCCGGACCACGGTTCCATCATCGGGATTGAACATCAGCACCTGCGAGTTGTTGCGACCAAGTGCGGGCTCAAACACGGTCACGAACATGTAAAAGCGTCCGCCCCAGTGCGCAAAGGCCCAGGCCCGAACAGAGCCCGGCAGCGGTGACAGCGGATACTTCATTGCAGGCTGTCCGGTGGCCTTGTCCATCTTGGCAATGAAGCAATCGGTGGTGCCTGGAAAGTATGCCCACAGCTCGCTGCGTCCGGTTCCGGTCAGCTCCGGTCCATACTCTGTATTGGGAAGGGTTCCGATCGGAGTGAGCATGAGCGACTTTTTGTCGATCTGCGCCATCCTTCCTTTTCCGGGATCTAAAGACGATCCGCCGGTTACGTACAGCGTCTCTGCTTCGGTACCGATACCGTCGGTGACAAAGCCCATTCCGAACGTCTCAAAGCCATTTTGTGCGGGCACAAAGCCACTTGCTTTGCAGCTTAGATCTTTGGTGCTGACCCAAAAAATTTCTCCGCTGTTGTAGAGGATCCAGGCGCGTGCATCGCGATCGACAGACATCGAAAAGGGAGTCGCAGTACCACCCCCAAATGAAGGTCCAGCCGGGCAGCTGATGTTTCCTAACAGCTTGAGCTCGTTCTTTCCGTCTTTGGGATTGAAGCTCAGGAGTCGATACTGTTCATCGACGAGATAGACCAGATCGGCGTTCTCTCCGCAGGTGTTGATGCAGGTTCCTCCTCTGCACATTCCGGGATCGCACTTTTGCGTCACATCGCCAAATCGTCCGTCCGGTCCACAGATGCGGATATCATCGCCATCGCACTGCTTGGGAAGACGTGGAGAGCAGGAGACACAGCCTAGGGTGGGCTCGCAGATCTGGCCGGGAAGACAGATGTTGCGGGTCTGCCACTTTCCGCGCACACACTGCTTGCGGGAGCCATCCAGACACTGCCACTGTCCGTCGGTGCAATCGGTTCCGCGCGCGATCGCGTACGGATCTTCCAGATCGACGCTGCGATCCGTCTGGCAGCCGATAACAAAGAGGAACAGAGATGCCAACAGAGAACGGACAGGACCGCGCATCATGACCTCCAAGCGAGAGCGAGAAAGACCGTGTAAGAGCGGACCTTACGCCGAGCGACGCGCGATCGTCAAAGGTTACGTGAGACTTCGCAGTCGCCGCTGATCGCCCACGCGCAGGGTCAGGCGCTGAGCATCAAAGTGCTCTGCCAGCGGAATGCTGTATTTTCGGCTCTGTCCAACGAGATCTTTGAACTGACTGGGACTGATCTCATGATGCTGTTTCAGAAACGAGCACAGTCGCTCGCCCAGCTCACTGACGGCTCTGCGGAAGAAGATCAGATCTTTGATGCGGAGGAGATCGCCACGACGAATTAGCAAGTCCACGATCTTTTTGAGATCACTTCCAGCTGGCACGACAAGCTTTGGATGCTGCTGGGTGAAAAGCGCAGCGAGATCTTCCATCCGAGGTGCAGCGAGTCCCGCTTGTTCAAACACCTGGAGCACTGCGCAGACTTGCGGTGGATCAGACACTGGCGCTGTCTGTTTGTGCGGTGGGTGCAGCAATTCTTTGTCGGCCTGCAAGACTCCTTCGCGAAGGAGCTGACTACAGAGTGCATCAAACAGTCGTGCAGACAGCCCGCGCAGCGGCCCTTTGAGCTGGGTCCGTAGCTGTTCTTTGGGAATGCCTGAACGCTCTTGGTTTTGTGCCAGTGCTTCATTCACAGCGTCGAGAATTCCTTGTCTTACGGCAGCGTGTGCGGACTGACTGATCCAGGCTCCATCTTCTGTCTCTGCAAGGTCTGGCTGTCTGATGATGGCTGCGCGTTGACTCAGCTCATTGAGTGCTGTGCGAAGTGTAGATTCCCCGATTGGGAGTGTACGCAGAAGGTCAGACAGAGAGCTTCCGCTGATTCCTTTTCGTGCGATGTGAAGCTGGGTAAGTGAGCGGACTGCGATGTGTCGCTGCTTGGGAACAGACAGCTGTTGAAGTGCCAAAGAGACAGCATGTAGCGTTTCACACAGCGAAGAACTTTTTCGTCGCTGCGGTGTGCTCTGGTTGCGCAGAATGACACCGCCTCCTAACGTGGTTCCGTGATGCTTCTGCGGGGCAAATCCGCGCAGGACAAAGCGATCTCCGGGCATGACACACAGCGGCTCTGCCAGTGAGAGCTGAGCCAGCGCAGTCTGTCCGGGCTCTAGCTGCGTGCGATCAAGAAGTGTGATGGTGCCGAGTCGCTGCGCGGTTCCTAAGTGAACAAGGAGCCTGCTTCTCCTCGGCAAGATGGCCCGTGCCGCGTTCAGGTATTCCAAAGAGACATCCATCACAGAAGACGCCGTAAGCGTTCCGATGGGCGCAAGGGTCTCTCCTTTGCTGACAGTGTGTAACGGAATGCTAAGATTTGCAGCGGTACGCTGTCCTGCAGAAGCAGTTGAAACAGCGTGTCCGTGAACCTGAATGCCGCGAACTTTGGCTGTGATGAACGAGCGATGAGGAGGCACCGGAGTCAGCTCATCACCGACGTGAATTTGACCAGAAATCAGCGTGCCAGTCACCACAGTCCCAAATCCTTTTCGCGTAAACACACGATCGATCGGCAGGCGCGCAGTGGCTTCCTGATCCCGTACGTTTGCCTTGCGGAGTGCGCGCTCGATCGCAACCGGAAGCTCGCGCAGACCTTGTCCTGTTTGGACAGAGCAGGCAATGATCTCGCAGCCTGAAAGGAATGTCCCATTGAGGATCTCGCGCAGCTCCTCTTGGGCCAGATCCAGTAGCTCTTTGCTGACGAGATCACACTTGGTCAGAGCGACCACTCCGCTGCGGATTCCAAGCAGCGAACAGATGTCTAGGTGCTCTCTGGTCTGTGGCATGACGCCTTCATCTGCGGCGACAACCAAGATCACTGCATCGATTCCTACTGCGCCAGCAACCATGGTGCGGACAAAGCGCTCATGACCCGGAACATCGATGACAGAGACGACATTTCCGGAAGGAAGAGACATGTGCGCAAAGCCCAGCTCGATGGTGATGCCGCGCTCTTTTTCTTCCTTCAGTCTGTCGGTATCGATGCCGGTGAGCGCTTTGACAAGGCTGGTTTTGCCGTGATCAATGTGTCCAGCTGTGCCGATGACGCGAAAGACGCTCATGGCTGCGAGCCTATCAAATGCGCGAAGCGACGTCGCTGTACCAGATGAGCCGTACTGCCATTCCATCAATTGTCGGATCATCGATGTGATGAGGCAACAGACCGTGAACGGACAGACCTTGGCGAAGCTGCACACTGACGGTGGGATCGAAGATTTGCTTGTCTTGGACGCTGCGTAGGTACTGTTCGGCGGTCATGTTCGCGCGGTACTTTGCAAATCCTTTGAGCATTCCTGCGACGACAAGACCCTGCTTCCCAAGGGAACGGACCAGCGCTTTGCGGGCATCGTACAGTAAGCGGCTCAGTCCTTGTCCGCGATGGTCAGGATGGACTCCGATGTCGATTCCGTAGAGCCATTCACCGTCGGGAGTATGGCTACTTAACCAGTTCTGTCCGCTCGCTTCCATGTAGGTATGCTCGGAATGGACAAACTCTGTGCGATGCAGACAACTCGACGCGCTGGCGATGGGACGGTCATGGGAATCGAGCACCACAAGCTGTCCTTGGGGAAAGACTTGTAGGTGATGACGAAACTGCTGAGCGGTAATGAGCTCATCCGTTCCGAGCGTCGGAAAGCAGAGTCTCTGAAGCGTGGCGAGATCGTCGGCGAGATCGGGATGGGAAGGGCAGACGCGGTGCTCACTCATCGCGGTGTTGTACTACGAGTGAGCGCTGTGCGTTGGCTTAGCGCCAGCCGCGTGCGTGATGAACCGGAGCGGGACCGTGATGCATCGGGGCGCGATAGACCGGAGCCGCCGGAGCGCGATAGACCGGAGCCGGGGCGCGATAGACCGGAGCCGGGGCGCGATAGACCGGAGCCGGGGCGTTGTAAACCGGGGCGCGATAGACCGGAGCGGGACGGACGGGCGCACCGTAGATCGGAGCGGGACGCACAGGCGCACCGTAGACCGGAGCGCGATAGACCGGAGCGGGTGCGCGATAGACCGGAGCGGGTGCGCGATAGACCGGCGTTCCATAGGGCCGACCGTAGCCGTAGCCTCCGTACGTGCGAACCACTGGACGGTGATAGCCCGTACCGAAGTAGACATGCTGGGGCCGCAGCGAGTAGTACCGACCGCCGAGATACCAGCGACGATAATAGTCGTTGTAGTACGACACGTAGCGCGGACGCATCGTGTAGTAATCCGACGCCCACGGGCCGTTGTACATGTAGCCGCCTGTGCCCATGACGAAGTTCACACCGACGGGAGCAAACCAGTGTCGGTGCGGCCAGCCCATGAAGCAGTAGCCTCCGCCGTGGATGTGAGACAGCGGGTGCTCACTTCCATACTGATAGCTGGCGAGCCCGTAGCCGAAGTCCGCCACGTCACCAACGAAGTAGGCGTAGCCGTTCGACATCCGAAACAGGTTCTGATCGAACACCGGGTAGTTGTGCTCGTGGGAGCCCTGATGATTGCAAAAGCCGCCACCGCGATCGTAGGCAATCGGGTGCGGACCGAAGAATCCAAACATCTGCGCCTGGTCCGCGTACTGTCCTTGCGCCTGATACATCTCTGCGGTCTGGTCGGGCGCCTGATACATCTCGGCAGGCTGACCGTCTTGCCAGTCCTGGTTCATCGTCGAGGGATCAAGCGTCTGTGCGCTAGCAACCGAGCCCAGCGTGGCCGTAAGGACCAGCGAAGTGATGGTGGTAAGTAGAGTCTTCATGGCGTTCCTCCTGCCCCAAAGCCAAAGCGAGACTTAGACCAGCTTACCGTTCGTTCATCCTTTGCTTGGCACAAGAGTTCTTACCCGTCGATAGTGTTCGGTTTTTTGCTGCGCTTTGAATAACCGCACTGTCTACTTTGGGCCACAGCTGTAAACCTGAGGCTACGGTGCGGCGGAAAATTTATTTGCCGAAGCGGTACGACCTCTGCTACCCCCAAGTCATTATGATGAGCCGGGCCAAATGGGCGCTTGCCGCGTGGGTCTGTCTGCTGCTCGTTCTGAGCAGCCACAGCGCGTTCGCCAAGAAGTCCAAAAAGAAGCCGTCACCGCCGCCCATCATTGTGCTGGAACACCTCTCGACGCATCACAAGCTGGAGCTTCAGCCTCAGTCAGGAGGCGGCTTTTCCAGGCGCAAGATGCAGGAAGTGTCGTCGTTTCTGCGCTGTCACCACACCGGGCAGCGTCACGCGATGAACGAGCGACTGGTGAAAATCCTCTATCAAGTGGCGCGGCACTACCACAACGCCAAGCTCTTTATCGTCGCTGGATACCGAGCGCCGAAGATCGCGAAACAGAAAGGCAATCCGCGCAGTCCGCACAAGCGTGGCGTCGCTGCCGATTTCCAAGTCGAAGGCGCATCGATCGAGTCTGTTCGTGACCATCTGCGCAGCGCGTATCACAACATTGGCGTCGGTTACTACCCGAACTCTGGCTTTATCCACGTCGATGTCGGTCGTCAAAAAGACGCGTTCTGGATCGATTACTCAGGACCGGGAGAAAAAGCGCGCTATACCCCGCCGACGCTGCGACGGAAGCGATCTTCCCAGGTGGCGGAAGCCGGTAGAGATGATCCCACTCCGTCTGTGAGTGATGTGTCTTCGGACGAAGAAGCGGGCGGTTAGTCTGCAAAGCTGTCACCTTTCATCGGGTTGGTCTTTCTCGACGAGCGCTTCGTTGACAGCGAGGAAGTTTGCGTCGTAAAAAGGCTCAACCCTCACCCCAAGGAATCTTCACATGTCGTTTGTAGATGGTTCTCTGTCTCTTTCCTCGGCTATGCGACGAGGTGTTCGGACTTCGACTGCACTTTTTCTTGCGTCGCTGCTCGTCGGTGAAGCTGGCTGTAACCGCACGTCAGGAACGTCAGCTGCCAAAGATGATCTGCACATGGTTCCCAAAGAGACCGACGTGGTCTTCATGGTGAACGTGAAGCAGGCGCGCAAGAGCCCGCTGTGGGACAAGTTCGTCGAAAAGTTCAATCAAGACGCCAAAGCCAAGGCCGACTACGACGATGTGGTGAAGAAGTGCCAGATCGATCCGCTCAAGCAGCTGGACTCGCTGTTCGTGGCGGTTCCGTCGAATGTCAGCGAGAGCAAAGAGTTTGCACTGATCCTGCGCGGCGGCTTTGCGCCCGAGAAGTTCGTAAGCTGTATGCAGACCGTCGCCAAAGACAAAAACGAGCCGGTGACGGAGAGTGATTATAGCGGTCACAAGATCTACAGCGTCGGCAAACAGTCCTCGTACATGACTGCGATTGGCAAAAAAGGCGTGGTGCTGGCCGGAGCGGACTGGGTCAAGCGCGCGATTGATCTCGACGCGGGCAAGGGTGAAAACGCGACCAAGAACACGTCTCTTGTGGACATCATCAAGCGTACGCGAACGAGCGACTCGCTGTGGTGGGCCGGTCTGGTTCCTCCGCAGGTGTCGGAAAAGCTGGGCAGCAATCCACAGCTTGGTCCGGTGCGCTCGCTGCGTAGCGTCTCGGGTTCCGTCGAGATTGCCAAAGGCCTAGAGCTGCATGCTTATCTGGATCTGGGCTCTGACGGAGACGCGACGCAGCTACGTGACAAAGCGACCGAGCAGCTGGCAGGACTGCGCAACCTTCCGATGCTGAAGATGATGGGAATGGTTGCGTTCCTGGATACCGTCAAAGTGTCGTCGCAGAAAAGCTCGTTCGTGGTCGATGTGAACATGAACCAGCAGCAAGTGGACGATCTGATGAACCGTCTGTCGGGACTTGCGCAGCAGCTTCGTTAGCGATCTTGCGCGACGATCCGCTCGTCGCTGCGAGCCACTTGGTTCCTTTCGCGTAACCAGTCGTTACTTCTTCGTCAGGCTTTCCAGCTCTTGCCAGCGCGAGTAGAGCCTGTCCACTTCCGCCCGTGCTGCATCCAGCGAAGCAACCCACGTCGGAACATCCGCTGCGTGATCTTTGTAGACGCTCGGATCGCTCAGCTTTTGAGACAGCGACTCGACTTCCGACTCTGCCGCCAGGATTTTTTCTTCCATCTTCGCCAGCTCGTTCTGTTCCGCAAACGTCAGCTTTCGCGTCGTCTTGGCGGCTGGCTTGCTGGCTTCTACCGTCGCTGGCTTTGGAACACTCGTACGCTTTGCGTCGGGCTCCGTCGGACTCTGCGCTTTGATGCGCTCTAGATAGTCGCTGTAGTTTCCTTCGTGGAACGTGACCTTGCCATCGCCTTCAAACGCCAAGATTCCCGTCGCAACGTGATCGAGAAACCAGCGATCGTGAGAAACCACCAGCGCGCAGCCGGGAAACTCCGACAGCGCTTCTTCCAGCACACCCAGCGTCAGCAGATCCAGATCGTTGGTCGGTTCGTCGAGAACCAGCAGGTTTCCACCACGCCGGAGCAGCTTCGCAAGCTGAACGCGATTGCGCTCACCGCCCGACAGCGTGCCCACTTTGGCGTCGGCAAAGCGATCATCAAACAGCAGCATTCGCAGAAACGTCCGAACGTGAACCGGACCGTCTTCCAAAAACACACTGTCGCTGTCGCCTGAAACTTCGTCGAGAACGCTCTTACTATCGTCGAGATCTGCGCGTCCCTGATCCAAAAACGCAATCCGCGTGTTCAGTCCACGAATGACTTCTCCAGCGTCGGGAGAAAGCTCTCCGATCAACGTCCGAATCAGCGTCGTCTTGCCCGCGCCGTTGCCGCCGATGATGCCGATTCGATCGCCCGGCTTCATCGTCAGCGTCAGATCCGAAAACAGCTTCTTGCCAGCGATCGACTTGCCGAGCCCGCGCAATTCCAAGATCGTCTTGCCCAGTCGTCCACCCGTCGGAAGCCTGAGGACCAAGCGCCGATCTTGGTTCGGCTTTTCTTCTTGCTTGGGCTTGCTGGCGACGGCGTCGTTGAAGCGATCGATGCGTGCTTTTTGCTTGGTGGTGCGCGCTGCCGGACCGCGACGAATCCAGTCTAGCTCTCGACGGACGAACATCGCGCGATCGCGCTCTTTTTGCGCTTCGGTATCCAGACGCTCTGCCTGTTTTTCCAGGAAGCGCTGATAGTTTCCCTCGTACGTGAACAGCTTGCCGCGATCCACTTCCAGGATTCTCGTCGCCACACGATCGAGAAAGTACCGATCGTGCGTCACCAGCACCAGCGCACCGGGCTGACTACGCAGTCGCGCTTCCAGCCACTCTACCGTGCGTGCATCGAGATGGTTTGTCGGCTCGTCGAGAAGCAGCAGCTCGGGTCGGGCCAGCAGAGCTGCCGCCAGTGCCACGCGCCGTCGCTCACCTCCCGATAGCGTTCCGACGAGCGCATCCATCTTGGGAAGCTGTAGCGACGCTGCGATGCCGCGAATCTCGTGCTCAACGTCCCAGCCACCCAGGTCTTTGAGTCGCTCGTGAAGCTCAGCCTGGCGCGCAATCGCTGCATCGCGCTTGTTTCCGTCGCTGTTTTCGATTTCTTTCGTCAGCTCATCCAGCTCTGCAATGAGCTGACCGTGACGACGCATTCCCGCACGGAGCGCTTCCATCACCGTCGAAGTCGGTACAAGCCGTGGCTCTTGCGGAACGTACTCGACGTGAAGTCCTCGCTGCCGAGTAATAAGTCCGATATCGGGCTCGGCGTCGCGATGGTCACTTTCGTCCGTCGGAACGCCTTCAACCGCTGGCAGCGGACCGACGAGCAATCGCATCAGCGTCGATTTGCCCGAGCCATTTAAGCCAACCAGCGCGATGCGATCCGTTGCGGACACTGCAAACGACACACCGGCGAGGACTCGTCGTGCGCCGAAGCTCTTTTCAACCCCTTGAACCGTCAGAATCGTCATGCGGTGTGGGCTTAGTAGCGCAGGCTCTTACGAATGTCGCGCACTGTGTCGTCGAGCGTCTCAGCGGGATCGCGGAACGTGAAGCCAAGCTCGCGAACGGCCAAGCTGCTGTCGCAGTACCAATAGTGCTGGGACATCTCGAAGCTGATGCGCTCAATGGGGCTGGTCTGTCCGTGATGACGATACAGCTCATCGACGGCACGGACCGCACCTTCCAGCAGCCGATTCCAGCGGGACGGCAGCTTCAGCCATGGACCATCGACGCGAGCGATTCGTCCAAGCCGTCCCAAAAACTCCGCAAAGGTCCAGTTCGGTCCACCGAGCAGATAGCGCTGTCCCGAGCGACCTTTTTCCATCGCAGCGACGCAGGCTGTCGCGACATCGCGGACATCGACAAAGTTCACACCGCCCGACGGAATCGCTGGAACTTCGTTACACAGCAGCTTACGTACATCCATCGTCGATGAGCCTCGACGATCACCCGGACCGAGCAGCAGGCTTGGATTGACCACCACCAGCTCAATGCCCAGCTTCGGAGCCAGCTCCAGCGCGAGCTTTTCTTGATAGATCTTCGACAAGTAATAGGGCCAGTCGCCGCATAGCTCGACGGGATAAGGCCATGTTTCGTCGGGAATCGGATCTGGATCGCGGCTGATGGCAATGGTTCCTGACGTACTCGCGAGCAGCACACGACGCACACCGGCTCGCTTACAGGCCAGCAGAAGCCGTCGCGTACCATCGACATGCAGGTGCATCATCTGCTGCGTGCGCGCAGGATCGCGCGAGACCATTCCGGCGAGATGATAGACCTCTTTGACGCCGTCGAGCGCCAAGTCGAGCGCTTCGCTGGGCGCATCGTCCTGTCCTGCGTCGGGCTGCGTCGGAGTCGCTCGCTGCGAATCCACGAGCAGATCGCCCTGATACACCGAGACGCCCAGCTCGCGAAGCTCTGCTGTTGGCTCTCTTGTCAGCACCCGCACCGCTTGGCCACGTCCACGCAGCGCACGCAGCAGGTGCTCGCCCAAAAATCCCGTTCCGCCTGTGACCAGAACTGGCCCTCTTGCGGAGGGCTCTACCACTTGACCGTTTGCTTGCACGGCGGGGACGATAGCCGACTCGGTGAGCCAGTCAAGGGCGAGACGACACAAACCGCAGGGACTCGCCAGCCCGCGTGAGCACGGACGGAAGCAGCGCGCGCTCTGCGGGCTGTAGCGACTGACTCACCGACAGAAGCTGCTGACCGATCGGTATCGTCGCTGACTTCGCTTGACGAAGCTTGTCAGAGAGCTGCGCGACGGCTTCGGCGATCGGCTTGGGTAGCTCGTTTGCGGTCAGTGGTCCGTCCAGCGTCGCTGGTTCGCGCAGTCGGCTGAGCAGGCTCCGCAGCTCGCTCTGCGCTTGATGAAGCTCTGTGAGCGCACGCAGGCTGATCGGTCGCTTCCACAGCGCCACCGCAGCCAAGGTCAGCACCGACGTGGCCAGCAGCTGCGCCGGAAGACCGAGCACCGCCCGTCGATAGTCATCGACTCCTTTGCGAAACAGTGCGTTAAAGCGCAGCGATGGACTGAGCAGCGTCAGCGCGCGACTGACTTGGCTCTTTTGCTGCGGCAACTGCTCCGTCAGGCTGGGTCCGTAGATGCCATCTAGGTAGTGCTGTAGCTCGGCAATGTCCGTCTGAGGATCGCTTCCGCGCAGTCCCAGATGCCGCGCAGTCTGTGCCTGCTGGTGCTGCGCAAACCCACCGTAGTCCGAGCCTTGCAAAAAGTCCGCAGATTCGTCCCGCAGCGTCGTTTCCAGCGTCAGCCAGCGCAGCTCGCGCGCACCGGACGGAAGCGGAACCGAACTGTCCAGCAGCGGATCTTTGCCAATCGCCGCAAGCTCGGACTGTAGCTCTTCGTGACGGACTCCGCGCCCCGTTCCGTGCGCATCTTGGATCGGACAGACCACGCTGTTTACATCGACAACCTGCGTGCTTCCCATGCGAAAGACGCGATTGAAGGGAAACAGGCGACAGGTTGTGAACTTGGCGTCGCGTCCGTGCGTTGTTTCGTAGCTGCACATTCCGTCGCTGGCCAAAAACCAGCAGCCATCGGTGACATCAGGCAGTCGTACATATCCACCGGGAAGTGGATGCAGAAGCGGTGCAACTTGCGGAGCGCGGGACAGCAAAGGAACCAGCTCGCGAGCTGCGGAAATCGCAATGCCTTTGCCTCGACAGCAGGCTTGTCCACAGCTTGCGCAGTCGTAGCGAAAGGCTCCATCTAGGAATGCAAAGTACGGAGCGACCATCGCCACATCGTAACACGCCGAAACCGCTTGGGAATAGCCTGCAAATATTAGGCATAATATATGACTAATATTTGGCTGCGGAACGAAGGACGCTGGAAATTCCTGTAGAGCGCACTGGTTTCTGTTCCGTTCGTTTTGCGCGGAAGGATTTCTCTGCTGCGCGGACGGACTTCACTGCTGCGCGAGCCTTCGCAATGGGCTGGGACGTGCGCCGCCGCGCTTCTTGGTGCAAGATGTCGATATGGCGCGCTGGATTGCGCCAAGAGGTCGTCCCGATGATGTCGCTTCTGCTCTCGTTTGTGCTCTATGCGCTGGCCTTCATGCTGACGGCGAAGATGGTGCCCGGTATCGAGGTCCGTTCCTTCCGCAGCGCAGTCGGTTTTGCGATCATCTTCGCGGTGCTCGACGGACTGTTGTTTAAGCTGCTGGCGTTTTTGACGCTGCCGCTGGTGATTGCATCGCTTGGGCTGTTCCTGCTGGTGATTCGCGCCTGGCTGTTTATGCTGACGGACAAGTTCATCGACGGAGTCAAGATCGAAGGCTTTGTCTCCGCGCTGGTGGGATCGCTGATGACCGCGATTTTGAACAGCGGCATCACCTGGCTGGTTCACAAGCTGTTCTAGAACACCTCACAAAACCGATTGCGGACCCTGGCTGCTGCATCGTCGGTCCTCACGTACTTGCGTACGCTCCGGGCCTTCTCTTGGCACTCGGGGTTCCTCATGACGGTTTTGTGAAGTGTTCTTAACCGTCCGTTTCTGCGCGGGTCTTACGGACTGCTCGCACACAGATCCCCGGCAACTTGTCCGCCCCCATCGACAGGCATCGATCCAATCGCGCGTCCTCGTAGCTCTGTGTTCACAAACGAAACCCGTCGGTTCTGCGCGCGTCCTTCCGGCGTGTCATTGCTGGCAATCGGCTTGGTTTCCCCAAATCCGACCGCGATAAGCCGCTTACAGTCGATTCCCTTGGAAACCAGCCAGCGTCCGACGGCGAGAGCGCGCTTTTCGGTCAGCTTCTGATTCGCGGCATCGCTGCCTTGGGAATCCGTATGTGCTTCAATCCTCAGTCGGGAAATGTAGCTCTTGTCTTCCAGGTAGGACTTGACGTGCTGGAGGCTTGGCTCCGATGCCGAAGCGAGCTTGTCGGTTCCCGTTTCAAACACAATCGGCGACGGAAGAACCAGCGCGTTTCCTTCCAGTTGATAGCTCTTGGTTTGCGCAAGACATAGCGATAAAGATGCGAACAGGCCAAGCAGTGCAGTCGCAGCGGAAGCAGTACGTACAGACATCGACGAAACTCCTTGGATGAAGCGCAGCACATTGTATCCGAGCCTGTGGGTCTGATGCGATCTGGCTCCGAGCCACCGTGTGTGCGATTGACCCGGAGCTGCTCGCTAAGCTAGCGTCGGCATCTATGGGAGCAAACATCGGCGGACATTTGGTTGCGGAAGAGCTGTACCGACATGGCGTTCGGGACATCTTCACGCTGTGTGGTGGCCACATCGCACCGATCTATGACGGCTGTCTTCGGTACGGGATTCGGCTCATCGATACTCGTCACGAACAAGCGGCTGCACACGCGGGCGATGGCTACGCGAGGATGACACGCGGACCGGGCGTGGCGCTGGTCACTGCCGGACCGGGAGTCACCGACGCAGTAACCGGCATTGCCAATGCGTTTCAAGCGCAGTCTCCGCTGGTTGTGCTGGGTGGTGCTGCCGAGGTTCGTTCCGTCGGACGTGGCGCGCTGCAAGAGATGGAACAGATTCCGCTCATGCGCTCGATTACCAAGTGGTGTGCGACGGTAAACGATCCCAAGCGACTGCGCGAATACATCCAGACCGCGATTCGCATTGCGACGGGCGGAGTTCCGGGCCCCGTGTTTCTAGAGCTTCCCTTCGACGTGCTGATGGCGCAGGTCGATGACATCGAGCTGATCGTTCCGCCGCCGCTGCCGAAGTGGCCCAGGACGCAGGCCGATCCCGCGCAGGTTGATCAGCTCGTCGAGCTGCTGCTGCGTGCCGAGCGACCGATGATCTTTGCGGGCTCGCAGGTGTTTTGGGACAGTGCGTCGGCAGAGCTTCAGCGTCTGACGGAATCGCTCGGCATTCCGGTGATGATGAACGGAATGGGCCGAGGCGTGCTTCCCGCCGATCATCCGAACGTCTACAGCCTGGCGCGCAAGCGAGCGCTGCGTGGGACCGATCTGGTGCTGATCTTGGGAACGCCGCTCGATTTTCGCGTTGGCTTCGGCGCGGGCTTTCATCCGAGCGCCAAGATCATCCAGATCGATCGCGACTACACCCAGCTTGGCAAAAACCGCGCAACCGATCTGGCGCTGGCCGGTCACTCGGGGCTGGTGCTTCAGCAGATCACTGACGCGGTAGGAAACAAAGCGCAGGCGCTGCGAGATCGTCTGTCCGGTTGGCGCAGCGAGCTACGCGACGACGAAACCAAGCAGTATCAGCGACTGGTTCCGTACATGCAAAGCACGACGCAGCCGATCAACCACTATCAGCTTGCGGCGGCGCTCGGTGAAGCGCTTGGTGCGGGACCGCTGGGAACGGGTCGGCTGCACGACAATGCGATCATCATCGGTGACGGTGGCGACGTGGTGGCGATGGCGGCCAAGGTGCTGCCGCTCGGAGGTCCAGGTCAGTGGCTCGATCCGGGACCGCTCGGCTGCTTGGGCGTCGGCGCTCCGTTTGCACTGGCGGCCAAAGCGCTGGATCCAACCCATCAAAAGCGCGTGGTGGTGCTGTCGGGCGATGGCAGCTTCGGTCTGAACGGCTTCGACTTCGAGACCTGTGTGCGCTTCGGAATGCACGTCACCGTAGTCGTCGGTAACGATGCGGCCTGGGGTCAGATTCGCGGTCCGCAGGTGATGCTGTTTGGGGAAGAGCGCTCGCCTGCGACCAAGCTGGCTCCGACGCGCTACGACAAAGTCATCGAGGCGTTTGGCGGCGTTGGTTTCCACGTCGAAGACCCGGCGGAGCTTTTGCCGACGCTGCGCAAGGCGATCGAGACTCCGGCGGTGACGTGTGTGGATGTGACGCTCGATCCAGCGTTTTCCGTGACGAGCGGTGCGGCGCGCTTGACCGTATAGCCAGTCTCTGTCCGCTGAAACAGACATCGTCTGCTATCGTTTCCATCCGTTCGTTATCTTTTCCCTTCGTCCGTTTCTTTGTCCGACATCCGTGAACGCGATTCCTCGCTTACTGCGGTGGGCGAGCGCGCTTGCCTGCGAAAACGTCAGCAGTTGCGCGTGCTTACACGAAAGCAATTTCTCGTCGGAAAAGCCTAATTTTCGCGTGATACGATGCCCGCTAACCAATTGAATTGGGGGGACTTAACGATGAAGAGAACGCTTGCTGGGATGATGGTTGCGCTTCCACTTTTGCTCGCGGCAGGTTACGGCTGTCAGCCGGGCTCGAACACGACGGTGGACATGTCGTCAACTCCGACCCCGGATCTGGCGCAAGGTGCGCTCAAGATCCTGAGCCTGGGGACCAACGTCAACAGCTTGACGCAGGGCGGCACGGTGCGTGTGACCGCTGTCGTGACCCACACAGATGGACTCCAGAAGCTGCTGGGCGGACAGCTCAACAGCACCGATGGCTCAGTCAAGTACGGCGCGTTTGTGGCGGGTGCGGGCGGTGCATACTCGCTCGATCTGACCTGGGATCAGCTGCATCAGGCGCAGGCGATCGGCTTTGATCAGCAGCAGCAGCGCTCGTTCGTTGCCGAGTTCTATGACACCGATGGCAACAAGGTCACGGGCAACCTGGACCTGACGCTGACCTGCAATGGCGACACGGCTTGCGGCGGCAAGTGCATGAAGGCGGGCGCGCTGTGCTCGGGCAGCAGCACGATGATCTGCGTGGCGGGAACGTGCGCGGATGGCTGCTACATCGGTGGCTCGCTGCGGACGCCCAACTCGACCAACCCGGATGCGACCTACGGAACCTGCCAAAAGTGTGACACGACACTGTCGCGCACGGCCTGGACCAACGCGGCGGTGGACACGAGCTGCGGCAACGGCATGGCCTGCGTGACGGGCGGCTTCTGCTCGAAGAAGTTCACCCCGGCGAGCGCTGGCACTTCGACCTTTAACGATGTCTGGGGCTCGGGTGCCAACGATGTGTGGGCGGTTGGTGCTGCGTCGATGGCGTATCGCTCGACGGACGGCGGCAAGACCTGGGTCACCACCAGCACGATCGGTGGTCCGGCTGCGACGCGTCAGGCGGTCTGGGGTCCGGCGGCCAACAACGTGTTCATCGTCGGCACGAGCGGTACGGTGGTGCAGACCACCAACTCGGGTGGCAACTGGACGGTGCTGGCCAGCCCGGCCTCGCAGACGCTGTACGGCATCTGGGGCAGCGCGGCCAGTGACATCTACGTCGTGGGCGGCAACGGCACGATTGCTCGCTCGACGACGACTGGCGCAACCTGGATGATCCAGACCTCGGGCACGACCAACATCCTGCGCACCGTCTGGGGCTCTGCTGCGAACAACGTGTTTGTCGTCGGTGACAGCGGAACGATCCTGCGCTCGACGGACAGCGGTGTAACCTGGGTCAAGGCGCAGACCAACACCACCAATAGCCTGTACGGCATCCGTGGCGTCGCTGCGAATGACTACTACGCGGTTGGCGCGACGGGCACGGTCCTGCGCAGCACCGACGGAACGACCTGGAACAAGCTGAACTTCCCGGACACCACCTACACCATCTACGACGTGTGGGGCTCGGGTGCCAACGATGTCTATGTCTCGACGGGTATCACGATCTACTACACCAAGGACAGCGGCCAGACCTGGCAGCGGATGTCCACGAGCAGCCAGCCGTACTACTACGGAATCTGGGGCTCGGGTGCCAACGACATCTACGCGGTCGGATCGAGCGGCGCGATCTATCACTACCCGTAGTCCTTGCGACGGACGCTTGGCTGCTCTGAGCGTCGTCCTTCCTGCCACGTTCCCGCCACTTCCCTGACATCCTGCTTCACCCGGTAGCTGCCCCGAAAGGGGCGAAGCCGGACAATTTTGCGTACACTGCGGCTGTGACCAAAGTCCTGATCGTCGAAGACGAGAGTGCCATCGCAGAGTCGCTGCTGTTTGCGCTGCGCCGAGATGGCTTTGCGGTGTCGCATGCGAAGACGCTGCACGCGGCGGATGCACTGCTTTCGGACTGTGATCTGGTGGTGCTCGATCTGATGCTGCCAGATGGCTCGGGATTTGATCTGCTGTCGAAGCTGAGAGCGGCTCCGCAGCGCATGCCGGTGATCATCTTGACGAGCCGTGATGAAGAAGCGGATCGCGTCGCGGGTCTGGAAGGTGGCGCGGATGACTATGTGCTCAAGCCGTTTTCGCCGCGTGAAGTGGTGGCGAGGATTCGTGCGGTGCTGCGACGGAGCGTTCCGTCTTGGTCAGCGGTTCCCAGCCCGGCTGCGCCGATTCCAAGCGGTCCCCGTTCGGTGCGTCCTGGTCTTGTGATCGATGGCGACACCCGACGCGCGCTCTATGAAGGCAAGCAGATCGATCTGACGCGAACGGAGTTCGAGCTTCTCAAAGTCCTTCATGCTGCACCAGAGCGGGTGTTTACGCGCCAGCAGCTCCTTGATCGGATCTTTGGGGAAAGCTACGCAGTGACCGATCGCACCGTCGATGCGCACGTCAAAGCGCTGCGTCGCAAGCTCGGTCAAGCGGGTGCCCCCGCCGATCTGGTCGAGACAGAGCGCGGGGTTGGCTACCGTCTGCGTGAGCTAAGTCCCGACAAAGATGGACCGTCACGAACCACACAATAAGAGACATATAAAATGCCTCATATTGGCATCCCAGAGACGCTGTCACGATTCCCAAACCCTGTCCGATAGAACGCTTACACCTACCAACAAGGAGAATGGATGAAGTCTTGTCGCCACGTTCTGTGGTCTGCATCGGTCATGATGTGGTCTGCGCTGTTGTCTCCCGCTTTCGCTGCGGCTCCGAGTCCGGCTGCGGTATCTGGACCTGCGGCTCCTTCGCCGACGCTGCGGCTGCCGCGCACGGTGATTCCGCAGCGCTATGCACTGGATCTAAGCCTGCGTCCAAGCGATGACGTGTATCAAGGTCAGGTCGAGGTTGCCGTCCAGATCGAAGAAGCGAGTGATGTGATTTGGCTGCATGCCGGGCGCGAGATCTCGATCGAACAGACCACACTAACCATCGGATCCACCGCGCAGAGTCCGCGTGTCGAGCTGGTCGGAAAAGATCTGGTGGCGCTGCGTTTTGCAAAGCCACTTCCCAAAGGAAGTGCCAAGCTGACGCTGCGCTTCAAAGGAAAGCTGCCGCTCGCCGAAGGAAGCAGCATCTATCGAGAGCGCGATGGCAGTGACTTCTACATCTACAGTCACTTTGAGCCGATCGATGCGCGACGCGCGTTTCCTTGCTTCGATGAGCCTGGCTTCAAAGTGCCATGGCAAGTGACGATGCATGTTCCCAAAGAACAGGTCGCGCTGACCAATGCACCGATGGTTTCGCAGCAAGAAGAAGCAAACGGAATGAAGAAGGTGGTGTTCAAAGAGACGCCGCCACTGCCTTCCTATCTGCTGACGTTTGCCGTCGGTCCGTTCGGTCTGGTTGATGCCGGAAGTGCAGGGAAAAAGAACACGCCGATTCGCATCGTGACGCTGCGCGGACATGAAAAGGAAGCGGCCTATGCGGCGAAGGTCTCGGGAACGCTCCTTTCGCTGCTGGAAGACTACTTTGGGATTCCGTATCCGTACGACAAGCTCGATCAGATCGCGGTTCCCGGTCAGCGCGGCGCGATGGAACATCCGGGTCTTATCACCTACGGACAGTGGTTGATCCAGATCAAGCCGGAAGAAGAGACGGTTCGCGGACGACAGATCTTTTCGACGGTGGCCGCACATGAACTGGGACATCAGTGGGCCGGAAACTTGGTCACGCTGTCGTTTTGGGATGAGCTGTGGCTGAACGAGTCTCTGGCGACGTTTTTGGAATCCAAGATCATCGGTCGCTTTGAGCCGAAGTGGCGCGAAGAACAGAACCGCGTGCAGCGACGCCAAAATGCGATGAATGCAGACAGCTTGCTTTCGGCGCGGAAGATCCGTCAACCGATCGAGTCTTCCGATGACATCGTCAACGCCTTTGATGGCATCACGTACGCCAAAGGTGGCTCTGTGCTGGAGATGTTTGAGAGCTGGATGGGAGAGTCTCTGTTCATCTCTGGACTGTCTCGCTACATGCGAGATCACGCGCATCGCAATGGCAACGCGCAGGATCTGATCGGTGCCTGGACCCAAGAGCTGGCGGACGCAGCGACGAAAGCCAAGACTCCTGCGGAAGCGGAAGAGCTGAAGCGGAAGAGCAGTCAGCTTGCACCCGCGATCCAGAGCTTTTTGGATCAGCCGGGTCTGCCGCTGGTCTCTGCATCGCTGGCCTGTGACAAAGGAGTCGCTACGCTGAGCCTTGCGCAGACTCGCTATCTGCCGCTGGGAACGGTTGCAGAGTCGCAAGAGATCTACCAAGTGCCGGTCTGTCTGCGCTATTCCGAAAAAGGAAACGAGCAGCGGATCTGTAAAATTCTCGACGGAAAACAGGCACAGTGGACGCTTCCGAAGGTTGCTTGTCCTGACTATGTTGTGGTGAATGCGGATGCGCTTGGTTACTACCGGGTGCAGTATTCTCCGCAGCTTCTGTCCGCACTGACAGAGCGCGCATTCCCAACCAAAGGGAGTGGAAAAGGGGTCGCAAAGGGAACCGGACAGCGTGCGCTTTCAGAGACAGAGCGCGTTGCGCTGATCGGCGATCAAGCAGCCCTTTTGCGGGTCGGTCGGGTTCCTGCGGAGTCGGTCCTTTCACTGGCCACAGCGGCGGCAAGTGATGAAAGTCGCCATGTCGTTGGCATCGCCGCTGGGGTGTTTGCAGGGCTAGAACGAGTGTTGCCAGAAGCGCAACAATTGGCCTATCAAAAGCACATTGTTGCGACATTTGGACGCAAGCAAAAAGAGCTGGGTCTGGTCGCAAAGCCGAAGGAAGATGACAACGTCCGGCTGCTACGGAGTGTGCTGGTTCGCTTGGTAGGTGGGGAAGGTGCAGACAGAGCGCTTATCGAGGAAGCGACAGCGCTGTGTCGGAAGTGGCTTGGGAATCGCAGCGCTGTCGATCCAGAGACAGTTCGTTTAGCGCTGGCTGTGGCTTCAGAGCACGGAGACGCGACGCTGTTTGATGCGCTTTTGCAAGCGGCCAAAGCAGAGCCGGATCGCAACCAGCGGACGCTGCTGCTCGGGGCGCTCGGGAGCTTTCGGAATCCGCAGCTGGCACAAAAAGGAATCGATCTGGTCCTGAAGGGAGATCTTGCGATCAGCGAAGCGATGCCGCTTCTGTGGGGACCGATCGGCTATGCCAAGACGCGACGGCTGCCGTTTGACTTTGTGAAAGCGCACTTCGATGAGCTGGTTGCCAAGCTCCCCAAAGATGCGGGCGCGCGGCTGTCAGCGATGGCTGGAGGTCTGTGTAGTGAAGCAGAGCGCGCAGAAGCAGAGTCGTTCTTAGGAAGCCGATCAACCAAGTACACCGGCGGACCACGCATCCTGAAACAGACCATCGAGCGGATCAATCAGTGCGCTGCGTTTGAAAAAGCGCAAGCGGCCAGCATCACGGCGTTCTTCCGCTGATTCCGCACGGCTTTCTTCCGCTGATTCCGCATTCGAGGAAGGGTCAGTAGCCCTCTGCTTGCGCGATGATCTCGTTCATGATCTCGCGCGTGCCTCCGCCGATGGGATACAGGCGCGCATCGCGATAGAGCCGTTCCACCAGGGATTCCCGAATGTAGCCCTGACCGCCGTGAATCTGGACGGCTTCATCGACGACAAAGCTGCACATATCGGTGGCTGTGTTCTTGCACATCGCGAGCTGGCTCATCGACACTTCTCCGCGCTGACAGCGAATCGCACATTCCCCAACCAGTGCGCGCGCGGCAGCAAGCTGGGTGGCCATGTCCGCGAGCTTGTGGCGAATCACTTGATGACGCGAGAGCGGCTTGCCAAACGTGGTCCGTAGCTTGGCAAAGGACACCGACTCGTCATAGGCAAGCTGAGCGATCGCCACGCACTGAGCCGCGAGCAGTAGGCGCTCGGCGGAAAAGTTGCGCAGGATGGCGAAAAACGCGCTGCCTTCGTCTCCGATTCGCTGCGTGACGGGCACGAGACAGTCAGCAAACGACAGCTCAGCGGTGTCCGACGCGGACCAGCCCATCTTGCGGAGCTTGCGACTGGCAGAAAAGCCCGGCGTGTCCTTTTCAATCGCGAGCAGCGACAGGCCCATGTGACGCTTGCTGACATCGGGATCGGTGCGCACCGCTGTCACCACCAAGTCGGCACGACAGCCTGAGGTGATGTAGAGCTTGCTACCGTTTACGAGATAGTGCTCATCGTGACGGACGGCCCTGGTCTGGAGCGCGGCGACATCGCTTCCGCCGCTTGGCTCGGTGATCGCCAGCGCTGCGATCCACTCTCCCGACAGCACGCGCGGAATGTAGGCTTGCTTTTGCGCGTCACTTCCCAGCGCCAGGATCGGCGGCAGCGCGATGAGATGACTGCCCAGCCCGACGGCGGTTCCGACGGAGCGTCCGTGTAGCGTCAGCGCTTCGCTCGCGACGATTTGGTGGGTGATGTCGCCGCCACTGCCACCGTATTCGACGGGAAATCCGATGCCGAGCGTTCCCGCTGCGGCGGCCTGCTGATAGAGCGCGCGCGGAAACCCTTCTGCTTCTTCCCACGCGCTCGCGTGCGGAGCGATGGCTGACTCGGCAAAGCGTCCCACTTGCGCACGCAGCGCCGCATGTTCCTCGGTTTCAAACAGGTAGGGCATGGCGCGATAGTACGCCCACGTCTGCGCGGTTTACATCCAAGCGCGGTGCAAACAGCCTGCGTAGGTTGGTCATATCGCGGTCTTATTTGTGTCCCGAATTACGTTTGTTTTCGCGTAGAATGGTCATGCTTGGGGGCGAGTTCTGCATGGTTGCGCTGCGTGCGCGTGACCGTTTATCGGTTCTGCGGGCTCTTGTTGGCCTTCCTGTTTTGTACGGGATGTCACAGAGAACGCAACGGGAACGCTCCGCAGAGCAAGCCGCCTCGGCCAGCGCATACGTTAGAGGCACTTGGTCCGTCGCTGAGCAGTCCAAGGCCGAAGCCTGACTCGAGCGCGGCGGCACCGCTGCGGATCTTGGGATATGGACCGCAGGGACGAACCGACTCGCACGCGCTTGTCTTTGTGCGCTTCAATCAGCCGGTTGCTCCGTCGGACAGCGAGCACAATCCGACGCTGCTTATCGAGCCGAGCGTGCCCGGACGAACCTACTTCGCGAACCCGGATCTGCTGGTGTTTGAGCCGTCGCAGCCGCTGCCGCTGGCGCGTCGTTTTTCGGTGCTGCTGCGTGGACGGATTGATTCCTACGACGGTGCGTCTCACAGCGAGCCGCTCAACTGGTCGTTCGAGACATCTCCGCCACAGGTTCGCTTCTTTTTGCTGCCGCGACGAAGTCCCGACGATCCGCAGCCGCGTACCGATCCGGTGCTTCTGTCGGTGGATCAGCCAACCACCGTCGAGGAACTGAGCAGTCATATCGTGGCCAATGCGGTGCCGCTCGCGGGTGCGGTTCGTCCGAATCGAACGCTGACGGTACAGCTTCAGCGCGCCAGTGAAGTCGATCGCAAGCGCTTCGAGGTGCCCGACAAAGAAGTCTCGCCGGATCGGCTGTACGCGGTGGTTCCGACGGGTGGCTGGCCAAGTGGCAGCCAAGTGACGCTGACGGTTAGCAAGGGCCTACGTGGGCTGCAAGGTCCGCTCCCGACGGATGCGCAGAACGTGGTGCGCTTTCAGACGCCGCAGCTTCTGTCCGTCGAGCAGCTGACGTGTTTTAGCAAAGCACCTTGTACCGTCGAGCCCGTGACGCTGAAGTTTAGCGCGCCGATCACCAAGCAGCAGACGCGGTACATTCGGGTGACTCCGCAGCCGGGCGCTTACTCGACAGAGCTACTGTTTCCCGACGGAGAAGGTGCGAGCGCTCAGGTCATTTTGCACGGGCGCTTCCGTCCCGATGTGCAGTATCGAATCGATGTCGGTGCTGAGCTGACCGATCGCCATCATCAGCGACTCGGTAAAGTGGTCAGCCTGCGTCCGGTGTTTGCGCGGGCACCGATGCTGCGCTGGGCGGCTTCGGGGGGAACGCTGCCAGCGTCGGGACGACTGACCGTTGGCATCGAGAGTCGCTATGTCCGTGGCGTCAGCGTGCGCGCCGTGGTGCTAGAGCCCGAGACGCTGGTTGGGCTGTCCGGTAAGAGCGGCAGCGACGTGGCATGGCCCAGTCGAGAGCGCCTGAGTCGGCTGAACTGGCCGGATTCGTCGCTGGGACAGAAGCACAAGCAGCTTACGCTGATTCCGACGGGACCGACTGCGTGGGCGTCGGCAGAGATCGATCTGCGCGAGCTGCTCGGCGAAGTACGCGGTGCGGTGCTGCTCGAAGCGAAGGTGACAGAGCTGACGCCGGGCGGAGGTGACAAGCTTCCACCGTCGGTGCTGATGCTGGTGCGCGTGACGGACTTGGCGCCAGTGCTGCTCACGGGGGCCAATCGTTCGCTGCTGTATCTGACCAAGCTGTCGAGCGGTCAGCCCGTCTCGGGTGCCGAAGTGCATCAGTATTCGCCGGGTCGAGAGCCGCTGCTTTTGGGCAAGACGGACGCAAGCGGTCTGCTGTCGCTGCCGGGCCTGTTTGAGTGGGCGGAGCGATCTCCGGCTTCGCTCTTGTCCGCGTCGGAGCCATCGAGCAAAGACCGGGTGTATCTGCCGCCAGATGGTCGAGTCTCGTCGGAGCAAAAGATCGCAGCGCCGGGCCTGACACCGGGTGAAGAAGTGCGTGCGCTGGTCTTGTCCGAGAGACGAACCTACGGTCCCGACGACAGCATTCGCGTGCTGGGCATGACGCTCGTCGATACCTCGGCGTATAAGAGCGGAACGCGACTTCTGCCCGAAGGCACGCCGGTCCAGATCGAGCTGGTCGATGAGTTCCGTCAGACCGTGATCCTGGCTGAGTCGAAGACGACGCGCGAAGGAAAGTTCTTTGCCGAGCTGAAGGTTCCGCCGGGTACGCCGATTGGAAGCTATTCGATCGTCGCACAAGTGCTCGGGGAAATGACGCAGACGCGGGTCTTTATCGAAGAGACACGGCGGCCCGAGTTTTCCGTCGCTGCGATGCCGATTCCCGGCGATGTCATTGCGGGGACTCGTCCGACGATTCGGGTGACGGCGGACTATTCGTACGGCGGCCTGGTTCGGATTCGCAAAGCGGCGTATCAGCAGCGCTGTCACGCGGTGCGCTTCCGTCCGCCCGGGCTGGCCTCGACGTGGGACGTGGGAAGTCGGCCTCCGGCAGAGCTGGGCGAGCGCGGCACCACCGGCTTTGTCGATGTGCCTCTGTCGAGCGGGGATCGTCCGCCGCCGATTGGCATCTTGGAGTTTGCGCCTCCGTCGGGACATGCGATTCCTGAGTTCACCAGTCGCTGTCAGGTTGCGGCGACGATCTCCGACGATGCGTTCCAGCGCTCAGGCGCTCAGACCGAGTACATCGTGCATCCGGCGCGCTATTATCTGGCGACGCAGACTCCGAAGAAGCAGGCTCGGACGGGCGATGTGGTGAAGCTGCCGGTGCGAGCGCTCTATTACGACGGATCGCGGCTGTCGGCACCCGGTGTGCGCGTCATCGTCGAGCGTCGAGCCAGCGTTCCGGTCTATCGCAGCGAGCGCGGCGTCGAGATCTTGGTTCGTCACGAGCAGCGACGTGAGCCGGTTCATTCCTGTACGCTCGATGTGCCCAACGCCGGACCCGATCCCGAGTGTGTCTTTACCGCCAACCTGGTCGGTGACTACGACGTGACGCTGCGCGGTGCAAATGGCGTCGATACCGTTCATGCCGTGACGCGGACGGGCTTTTCGGTGCTGCCGAGTGGAAATGCGCTGCCCGCGATCGCGCAAAAAGCGGTCGTCGATAAGCTGTACATCGAGACGGGACAGGAGTCGCTCAAGCATCAATCGACGCTGCATGTGACGGTGCGTGGGCCTCGATCGCTGGAGCGTGGTCTGCTGTTGGCCGAGCGCAACGGCCTGCGGGAACATGTGCTGCTTAGCTTCCGCGACGGTGTGGCGCAGCATGAGTTTCCGACGGACGACACCTGGGTTGCGGGCGTTCGACTGCGCGCGCTGGCTGTGTTTGGAGACAAGCAGTCACCGCCGGTGCTGCTCGAAGCGATGGCCAGCGTCCGAGGCGAAATCGACATGCTGCGGCTGCGCGTAAACATTGATGCGCCCAAAGAAGCGGGTCCGCGTGCGCAGGTTCCGATCACGGTCCGCGTCTCGCATCGTGCGCTGGGGACGCCGATTCAAAATGCGCGCGTATCGCTGTGGGCCGTCGATGAAGCGGCGATGGACTTTACCCAAGCGATGGTCACGCCGGATCGGATGTCGCAAGGCTTTGTGACGCACTTTTTGCCGCGTCAGCGCATCGAGACCAGCCGTCGCGATACCTTTGCGACGCTGATTCGTCCGTATGTTCGTCAAGCGGCAGAGCCGTGGCAGCCAGGTCGTTCCGATGGTGAAGATCTGCTCGCTGGGTCGATGGGCTCGCCGCAGGTGTCCAAAGAATCGTCTGACGTGAAGCCAGTGGCGCTGGATGCGCGCAACGACCTCATGGCGACGCCGCTGTTTATTGCCGATCTTCCGACGGGGCCAGACGGAAAAGTGACGGCGACGCTGCCGCTGCCCGATAGTCTGACGACGTTTCGGATCTTTGCGGTGGTGATGGCTTCGATGTCGGATCGGATGAGCCCTGGCAGCTTCGGAGCGTCGGATGCTCGTGTTCGTGTGTCAGCGCCGATGGTGCTGCGCGCGGCGATTCCTCGGCTGCTGCGGCCCGGCGATCGCGCGGAAGTGACGGCGATGGTGCAAAACCACACCAACATGCGCGGCAACTTGCAGGTCACGGCGCGGCTGAAGTTCGATGGACTGCTGCCTCCGCTGACGCTGGTTTCGTCGCCGACCTTTGAGCAGTCGATGGATCGCAACGTCCCGGCCAAAATTCCGATCGAGGTGCAAGGCAACCACGCAGGCACCGCTGAGATCGAGCTGGCTGCGACGTTTGTTCCGACGAGTCGAACCGCGAAAAAAGACACGTTTACCGATCTGGTCCGGCTGCCCATCGTCGTCGAGCAAGAGCGAACGCAGGTTGAAAAAGCGGTGCGCTACGGTGTGCTGTCTGATTCCGACGCGGTTGCGATCCCGTTACAGATTCCGACTTCGGCGCTGCCTGCTCCGGGAGGCTTGAGCATATCGCTCGGTGCGTCGGGACTGATTCAGGTGGAAGACGCAGCGCGACAGCTGGTCAGCTCGCCACATCGCTCGCTGGAGATCGTGGCTTCGCGGCTGATTCCTGCGGTGCTGGCACCCGAGCTGTTCAAAGGAAGCGGCGCGATCGCATCGGATGTCAAAAACGTGGTGCAGCAGTCGGTTCAGCGCTTGCTGAGCTTGCAGCTGTATCACGGTGGATTTGCGTTCTGGCCCGACGACCAGCGCGCGCATCCGTTCGGATCGGCGTATGCGACATGGATGCTGTATCTGGCCAGCCACGGTGGACATCCGGTGCCGAGTGATTCGCTCCAGCGGGCGACGACGTATCTGACGCGACTTTTGGCCAGTCCATCGCCGAGCGAAGAAGGTCAGCTGCTCGAAGCGACGACAGCCAGCCATGCGATCTTGCTGGCAAGGAAAGAAGCGGAGCAGCCTGGATCGACGGTGGCTCCGCTGTCGCTGGATTACTTCGATAGCACCCAGCGCGCACTGGTCGCGTTTGTCCTGTCCGAGATGGGACAGCCGCAGCCGCTGGCGCACAACGTGCTATTTGGCAATCGCGCGCAGCTTCCTTTGTTTGCACGCGCGCTGCTGCTTTTGGCGATGCATCGGACGGCACCCGAAGATCTGCGGGTCGCGACGCTGGCAGAGGAAATTATGTCCAATGTCTCCGTCGGTGAGCGGAGCGCGCACGTCAAAGAGCAGCTTCCTTACAACCTGGATGCGCTGTTTCACTCGACGGTGCGGACGCAAGCGGCGGTGCTGATGGCGCTGCTGCGGGTGCAGCCGAAGAACCAGAACCTGCGCAAGCTGACGCGCGGGCTGCTCCTCGATCGGGTGCAAGGAACGTGGAAGAGCACACAAGACAGTGCGTGGGCGCTGCTGGCGCTGAGCGACTACAACCGGCTACATCCGATTGAAGGCTCGGATCTGACGACTTCGGCCTGGCTTCTCGACGAGCCGCTGGTGAGTGCGAAGATTCCGTCAGCGGCGACACCTCCGCAGCATGTCGATCTGTCGCTGCAAAAGCTGCTGGCGCTGGTTCCGCCGCAAGATGATCCGCAAAAGCCGCTCTATGAGCTGCCGCTGGTCTTGCAGCGCAGTGGCCGAGGCACCATGCACTATCGCGTCGGGCTGGAGTGGACAACGCCCAAGACCGCGCACGGTGCGTATTCACAAGGCATCACGTTTACGCGCACGCTCCGAACGGCGGCGGGACTGATCGCGCCGAGTGGATCGCTGCTGGCGGGCGAAGCCGTGGTGATGGACATCGATCTGTCGTGTCAGCAGCCGGTTCATCATCTGGTGCTCGACATTCCGCTGCCTGCGGGACTGGAAGCGGTTCAGCGCGAAGGCGTGGCGGCCAGCTCGGCGCTGTCGGGTCCGCGCAGTCGGCTCATCTCGTTTGAGGAAATTCGACGCGATCGCGTGCTGATTTACATGGATGCGCTGCCCGCTGGACATCACGAGCACACGCTGTCACTGCGATCGACCACGGCGGGACGCTACTTGGTTCCGCCCGCCAAAGCGACCGCGCTGTATGAGCCTGGACTCCAAGGCAGCACCGACGGAATTGGCATCTGGGTTCACTAGCCCAAGCGATCGCTGCGCAGCGATCCTCGCGATCTCAGGAGGGCAGGGCGGTTACTTGCTTGGTAGGCTCGCCAGCTTGTCGAACAGGTGAATCTGGCTACGGATGCAGCTATAGAAGTCGCTGACGCACAGGCTCTCGTTTTCCGAGTGCGCATTGGTGTACGGATCTTCGACTCCGACGAGAAGCGCGGGAACTCCACCGAGCTTTTCCGACAGCGGACCGACAAAGCCAATCGATCCACCGCAGCCAATCAGCACCGGCGCGCGACCGTAACCGGCTTCAAGCGACTGAAGCGCTGCAGCAAACGCGGGATGATCGGGCGACGTAAACCACGGACCTTTTGCTCCCAGCTCGGTCACTTTGACCTGCACACCAAACGGCGCTTGGGTCACAAGGTGCTGCGTCAGCGCTTCCACCACTTCGTCGGCATTCATGTCGGGAACCAGACGAACTCCAACGCGAGCCCACGCCGTGCCATTGATGATGTTGCGCGCGTCTCGACGATTGGATACTTCGACGGCGTTCACCGAGATCGATGGCTGTCGCCAGATCATCGTCCACGGGTTTTCGCCGCTCGCCGGAAGCAGCGGGACACCGTCGATGACACCGGCTTGCTGGCGGAACTGATCGATCGTAAACGGCAGCGAGTTGAGGCTCTGCTTTTCCACCTCGCTGAGCGGACGGACTTTGTCGTAGATGCCCGCAATCGCGATCCGTCCTTGATCGTCGGTGAGCGACGCCAGCATCTTGGTCAGCGCCAGTCCCGCGTCGGGCAGCGGTCCGCCCCACGATCCCGAGTGAACCGACTGCCGCAGCGACGTGACTTCGACTTCGAGCGTACACAGTCCGCGCAGGCTGGTCGTGATCGACGGCACGCCGACATCGAAGTTGCCCGTATCGGTGAGCACCATGATGTCGGCCTTGAGCAGCTCCAGGTGCTGTTCGATAAAGTCGCCCAGGTTGCCCGAGCCGATCTCTTCTTCACCCTCGATGAGGACTTTCAGGTTGATCGGTGGCTTTTCCCCTGCCGTCAGATACGCGTCGAGCGCCGAGGTATGAACAATGATTCCCGCTTTGTCGTCGGCAGTTCCTCGGCCAAACAAGCGTCCGTCACGCATCGTCGGAACAAACGGTGGCGACTGCCAGGCTGACTCGTCGCCTGCGGGCTGCACGTCGTGATGCGCATAGAGCAGCACCGTCGGTTGTCCCGGTGCATGAAGGTAGTCGCCGTAAACGTAAGGATGCACACCCGGCAGCGTCAGGATCTGGACGTTTTCAAAGCCGCGCGCTCTGAGCAGCTCGGCGGTCGCATTCGCGCTGCTGACAACTTGTTCGGGCGGAAACCCCTCGAAGCTGACCGACGGAATGCGCACCAGCTTGCAGAGATCTTCCAAATACGCTGGGTGCTTCTTTTCAAAGACCGCAAGGGCCTGGGAACAAGCGGGGCTTGGCGTAGACATGGGCTGACGATGTGCTCCTTAACGGATCGGGCGATACGGTTTCGTTTGGCGTTCTTACTTTGCTTCTCGAGTGACGTAGCCAGCGGTCACGTCTTTTTGGAACAGCGTGCCGGACAAGGTGTCTTGGGCGCGACGGTCGCCGCCAATCGTCGAGAGAAAGTACGCGGTGGTGTACTTGATGGCCAGCGCGTTGGTTCGGTCTTTGGGCGCTGTGCTACCGGTGCAGAAGCCGCAGTTGAAGCAGCTTGCGGGGTTGTCAACGAAGTCCATGTGCGCCGCACCAGCGAACGTGATCGAAAACGCCGGGGCGGGACTGGCCTTGTACATCACTTCATAGTTGGAGTTTGCGGGCGCGCACGGCATCACACCTGCTTTGCTGATCGTCTCACCGAGATAGCCGATCGCGACTCCCGACGGTAGCTTGAGCTTGGCCATGCCCGAGACCGCCGTTGGATCGCGCTGATCGACCGGATCGATGCCTAGCAGTGCCTTCACTCGCATGTCATTCTGTGCGACGAGGAAGCTGATCTTTCCACCCAGCGAGTGACCGACCAGTCCAAGCCGATCTTTGTCGAGCCGTCCGCTCAGCCGATCGGCACCCATTCCCGACGGATTGAGCAGCCAAGTGATCAGCTGCACCGTCTCATCGCGATAGGTTGCATGGTTCCACTCGCTCGGCGACTTCTGCAAGATCGTGACGATCCCGTAGCTCGCCAAGCGATCGCCGTAGCCTTGATACTGCTTGTGATCGGTGGAAAACCCAGGTGAGAGCAGCACCCACGGCAGTGGCGCGCCTTTCTTGGTGATCTCTTTTCCATCGTCGCTGGGACCAATGACGATGATGTCGATGTTGGCGCGACCGATGGTGACCTTGCGATCGAAGCGAATGATCGCCGACGGTCCCGGCTTGCTTAGATCGAGCGCTGCCATCGACATGTCCTGCATTGGACCCGCAAGATCGCTTGCTGTCGTCGCCAGATCTTGACTGGTCTGCGCCAGATCGTCGCCAGCGCTCAAGATGCCGTCGGTTTCACTGCATGTGGCTGGATCTTCGCAGTACGTCGGGTTGCTGGTGATGCAGCCTCCAAGCGCAAGCGGAAGGACGAGGGACAGAAGGATGTTGCGGCGTCTCATGCGTCGGACTCCTTGGCGGCGAAAGCGCAGCCTATACAAGGTAAGAAACAGTAGGCCTACCTATGTAGATGCAGGTGCCACGCATAAAAGCTCACGCGATCGTCTCCGTCAAGCGAGCGGACGTGACGTATTCGTGAATCCGCTTGGCGAAGTCACGGGACGATTCAGCTGTGATGGGAACGACAAAAGGACCGCAGTGCAGATTGCACGCGATCCCGTTTGCGCTGAGCCTTTGCTGGATCAACCAGCAGACTCAGCAAAGAAGGGCACAGAGACGAAGACTACCAGCTGTCGTCACCGCCGCCGCGACGATCGCGACCACCACGGCCACCACCGCCGCCACGACCACCGCCGTAGCCGCCGCCGCCACCACCGCCGCCACCGTAGCCGCCGCCGCCACGACCACCGCCGTAGCCGCCGCCACCACCGCCACGGAAGCCGCCGCCACCGCCACCGCCGCCACCGGCTTGACGCTCTTGGGCTTCGTTGATCTTCAGCGTGCGACCACCCAGCTCACTGCCGTTTAGCTGCGAGATGGCATCACGGGCTTCTTCTTCGGTGCTCATCTCAACGAAGGCGAAGCCACGGGGACGACCCGTTTCGCGATCCATCATCACCTTCACGTCGGTTACTGAGCCCATGCGCTCAAAGACTTCTCGGAGCTCTGGCTCGGTGGTGCTGTAAGAAAGGTTACCGACATACAGGCGCTTGCTCATCTCTCATCTCCTCAGACTTTCGCGATTGACGGAGCTGCCGTCCTCAGAGGTCTACCCGTGTTTCGCACCAACTGACACTCGAACGAAGCGGCACACGGCAGCGACGCAGAGATGAAACCGAGGCAGAAGACCTAGACCGACTTGTAGCACGACTGCTCTATTTTCAAGAACAGATTCTTGAGTCGGCGCAGCGACTTTGTGCTTTTTTTCGCGCGCAACTGGGTCTGCCAGTTCACTACGCGGCGATTTGTACGTGGTTGGTTTGATGGTTAGACCGAACGATCGCTGTGTCTGCGAGTGCGCTGGCTTCGTCGAGAAGTTTTGAATCATCGACGGAAATTCTGTGAGCCTGCTTTGTTCCGCGAGCTTCGCCGACTATCGCTCGAGCTTTTCCGCAAAATAGGCTGACGGATTGCAGCGCCACCAGATCGGCTTGTCTTCGCGATAGTGAATCGTCACTCGGACTGCGTTGCGTTCGTTGTCGCGCAGCAGCGTCATCAGCGAGTTCTGATCGCTATGATCATCAATAGAGAAGCGCCAGGGCTCTTCACCGGGCTGGGCACCTTGCAAGGTCATTTCTCCCTCGAGATACTTGCAGTACGGAGGCCCTTTCACCGACAGCTTGCGCACCACGCCGGTTCGGGTTCCTCGCGAATAGGCATACTTCCATAGATAGCTTAGGTATTGCCACGCAGCGACGAGCACGAGTGCCCCAAACACTCCCAACGCCACCTTGGCCTTTACAGGAATCGTCATCGTCGTGTCCCTTTCCGTCCTCGAGTTGCGCACCCAATCAAGCACATGCGATCGGTTTTGTCAGTGAGCGATTCGACGCAGATTCGGTCACTGCGAGACGCACAACGCAACAGATCGATCGCACTACATACAGATCGAAGTGACCGCGCTACATACAGATCGATCACGCTACATACAGATCGATCACGCTACATACAGATCGATCACGCTACAGATCGACCACGATCGGCGGGTGAATCGGCACATATTGAAGGTTGCACGAGCTGGCGTTTACATAGTGTGTTCCGTCGCGGATAAGCTGACCGTAGGACTCGTGAATGTGACCAAAGACGTGCAGCCTGGGCCGGACCCGTCGCAGCGCTGCGGAAAGTTCCTCACAGCCGACCACCTGGCCACGCGCGGTCACATCGAGGATTCCGTGCGGCGGTCCGTGCGTCAGCAGGACATCGATTCCGATCGGGATGCGCGACCAGATCTGACGAAGCGGCTCTCCTCGATCGGCATTGAACGCCCAGTTAAAAAAGCGCGGCTGCCACGGACTTCCATAGATCTTTAGACCTTGCAGCACACACGCTTCATCTTGCAGATAGATCGCGCAAGAGAGCAGGGTGCGCGCGTCCTGCTGCTGTTCAAACAAAAAGTCGTGATTGCCCGCGATGATCACCTTGTATTGATGCGGCTGGGTTGCGAGCCACTCGTTGAAGTCGCGGACTTCGCCGGGTCGTCCTCGCTTGGTGAAGTCGCCGGTGCAGACCAAAATGTCACCGTCGGGAATGCGCAGCTGTCCATGCTGTCCGTGGGTGTCGCTGATGCAGACAATCCGCATGCTGTAGATGATAGCGCAGCGTAAGAATCCTGCTCTTTCGTACGGCGCGGCAAAGTACCATGCGGACCATGTCAGCTGATCATGCTGTGCAGCGCGGACCGTCGCTGCGTCTACTCTGTTTCAACGATGTGTACACGCTGGAAAACCTGCCCAGGCTGCTGAACTTGGTGCGACATCATCGCGAGCATGATCCCGCAGATCGCACCTTGGTGACGCTGGCAGGGGACTTCATCGGTCCGAGCATGCTGTCGAGCCTGGACAAAGGTCGCAGCATGATGGAGTGCTTGAACGCGCTGGGTGTCACGCATGTGATCTTTGGGAATCACGAAGATGACATCGAACCGAGCGAGCTGCGTCAGCGCATCGCGGAGTTTACAGGAACGTGGCTGGCGACAAATACTCCGTCGTTTCAGCCTGCGCTTCCGGCACACGACATCATCACGGTGCAGCATCCAGCTGGGCGCGCGGTACGGATTGGGCTGATCGGAGTCGTGATGAGCGACGAGACAGTCTATCGTCGTCGTCCGTTTGGGGGTGTCGCGATCGAGCCGCAACATGAGTGCGCGATGAAGAAGACAGCGCAGCTCCTTTCGGAAGAAGGAGTCTGCTGTGTGATCCCTCTCACGCACCAAGATCTGATCGATGATCGCGTGCTTGCGCAGGCTCCGCAGCCGATTCCTTTTCCAGTGGTGATCGGCGGACATGAGCACAAGGTCTATCTGGAACAGTACGGATCAACGTGGCTTGTCAAAGCAGGCTGCGATGCGATTCATGCAGCGATTGTGGATCTGGTTTGGCCAGCGGAAGCGCCAACCGAAGGACCGGATCTTCCGACGGTAACGGTGACGCTGGATGATGCAGCAAAGTATCCAGAAGATGTCGCGCTACGGACGCTTGTGAACCAGCGGATGCAAGCGGTAAGAGCCCTGGAAGCGGCGACGCTGCTGCCGCTTGCGGAAGGTGTCGTGCTGTCTTCGATCGGAACGCGAGTGAAGCAGACATCGGTGGGCTCTCTTTTGTGTACGCGTATCCGTGATGCGGTGGGCGCGGAAGGCTGTCTGCTCAACGGAGGCGGAGTCCGTGGCAATCGCGAATATCGCAAGGTCTTTACGTACGGAAACCTCAAGTCAGAGCTTCCGTTTGATAACGAGATCGTGATCGTTCCGATGCCAGGATCGGTGCTGCAAGATGCGATTGTTTCGTCCCGATCGATGGCTCCGATCGAATCGGGAGGCTTTCTGCAAGTCGATGATCAGATCGTAGTTTCGGAATCCAGCAGCGCACTACTTGAAGTGGCAGGACAGCCCTTTGACAGAGATCGAATGTATCGCATCGCGATCATGCGCAACCTGATGTTCGGAATGGATCACATCGATCCGCTGTCAAACTACACCAAGCAGTATCCAAGCAGAGTGCCTCCCGATGGGAGTGGTCGTGACATCAAGCTGGTGCTGATCGATGCGTTTTCGGTGTCGCTGTGGCAGCAGCTTGGTGGCTTTGCCAGCGTCGATCTCAACCATGATGGCAGAGTGACCGATCGAGAGCTTTCCCAAGCGGTGAGTCAGCTTACTTCAGAGCCTGCGTCTCCGATTACGATCGATCTGATGATGCGTGCGATCGACAAGGATCATGACGGCAGCATCTCGGAACAGGAGTCCGCTGCGGCTGGGAGTCCGAAGCCTGCGCTGTCCGATCGAACTCACTAAGCCAAGCGCTTCATTTGTCCTGACGATTCCCAACGACTCCGAATAGAGAGTGCGTGGAAAACAGGACAAGCAGCAGCGCGAAGTACACGTACGGAAGCGCAGCGTCAAACAGCGCTGGAACGGTCCACAAAAACGTGGTCACAAGCGCTGGAAGAGGATGAATGTGACGCGCAGGTCCGTAGGAATCCGACCCGAGAAAGCGCTTCGGTGCGCTGTCCGAGCTGCGAGTCTGTCCGCTTGATTCATCGCTCTGCTGGCGCGTTGCTTGGGTCAGGTGGCTTGTCACAATCGACAGGGTGCCGAGCACGCAGAGGATCACAGAGAGCGGAAGTCCCAGCGTGATGGGATGACTTACCAAATACAGTGTTGAGGAGCTGTACAGAAGCGGCAGACAGACCAGACTTCCCCAGCACAGATAGAACACAGATCGTCTGTTCGTACCGTCGAGCATTTGGAGCGTACGGACTTCACTGTGGAAGAACTGAGCGATGGAAAGGAGCTGGATTCCCACTGCGCAGATCAGGGAGTCCTGAAGTCCAGAAAGCTCCTGCTGCTTGCTTGCAAAGGACAGAATCAGGAGGGGGAGACTCATCACGCCGATGCGACAAATGGCAAGCTGTAAGACATTCAGCTTCGATTGCATGCGCAGCGGAAGGATACAGAACAGCAGTGCGAGCCAGGTAAGTGCTCCAAGCAGATCGCCCAAGTGATCGTACAAAATGCTCGGCGGAAACAGATGAAGAACCTGGGTGCAGGTCAGATACAATCCGATGGTGATTGCATAAGAAGCCAGGCCATTGTTCACCGCACGGTGCGTTTGTCCGTTGGCGATCGGGGATCCACTACAGAGTCTGCCGGGAACGAAGCGGAGGAGTGCCAGCTCGACGGCAACAAAGACTCCCAAGAGCTTCCACACAAGCACACTTCCGAAGAGACGCGGCAGCCAGATCATCTGGAGCGTGTGCAGCAGTCCTTCATTGCGTACGATCCGCGAAAGCTTCAACAGGGAGCCATCAAGCTGCACCTGTGTGAACCACAAAAGGAACACCAAAGGAGGACAGAGACAGAGCAGGAGCAGCGGAGTCAGCGTCGAAAAAATACTCTGCACGCGTTGCGTTGGTGATTCCTTTTGTGATCGAGAAGAGCGCTGCGTCATGTCCTGGGCTGATCCTTGTCGCGGATGCGTAACAGCGTCAGGCGCAGGGTGTCAAGCTACGTTCGTTGGGCTTGTTTGTCTGGCTTGTTCGTCTGGCTTGTTTGTCTGGTCAGAACAGCATCATCATGAGTGGCTTGCCAAGCAGCGAAAAGCCGATGTGGACATGCGACCACAGAGACAGACCGGCGCCTCCCAGAAGGATCAGCCACAGTCCAGAGACAGCGGGAAGGAGCCTGGGTAGGAGTGTACGGACCGACGACGGAAAGATCGCAAACAGACGTGGCAGCTGCGTTGAGACCAGCAGAATCGGTGTGGTCAAGACCACAAGCAGCATCATCACCAGCGCACCATGAAAGGGGGACTCTGTAAGCGCAGCTTGCGATAGGACCCACGCAGGAATCATACAAGGGAGAAGTCCCATCAGGGCTCCCAGCGCCAGCTCGCGCAGAGGATGTTGACTGGCCAAAACAGGAAGCAGTGCGCGACGGCTGTAGGTCAGGACGCGAGTAATGATCGGTGTCTCTGCATCACGCGAAGCGCGCAGCTTGAGCAGAGTGAGCGGCTGAGACGGCTCGGCAAGCTGTCGCAGGGCATATCCACAGAGAAAGACACCGCCCAACAGAGCCAGCACCGAAGCTGCCAGTGTGGTGATTTTAGCCAAGCCTGCACCGACGAGACCAGCCAGTCCTCCCAGCCATGCATAGGTCAGTGCGCGACCCGCTTGGTAGGACAAGACACCGAGCACTCCGCGCAGACGACTGCGACCGCGTAGGACGCCCGCAATGTCGAAGCCAGATAGGAGCGGTCCGCACATTCCGATGCAGTGGATGCTGGTCCACAAGACACCGAGTCCAAGCACCTGTGCGTAGGCGGAAGGAAGAATCATGGGCTGTGATTTGGACCTGTGAGCGCCGCATCAATTCGACGGGAAGTCTTCGATGCAGAGTCGGTCACTTCCAAGGAAACGCGCAGACCCGGCTTGAACGCTGCGCGCGGAATCGATGCGATGACAGGAACCTCGATGCTGCCCAGCGATTCCAACGAAATGGAAGGCTGCGGAATGATCAAGTCGAGCGGTGCTGCGGACTGATTCTTGATCGTCAGAACCGTTGCAGAAGGATTCTTGTTGATCAAGTGAACGACAAGCTGATTGCGAACCAGATCTCCGTCGATCACATACGATGCACCGCGTGCATGCAGCAGGTTGGATTCAAACGCAGTGTGACGAACAAACAGCGTGGTTGAAACGGTCAGTCCCAGCAGTCCCAGCGCGAGGTACAGATACAGTCTGGGACGTCGGAATCGCTTCTGTCCACCTTGCAGTGCGCGCTCAGAGTCGTAGCGGATGAGTCCCTTGTTTCGTCCAAGCTTGACCATGATCTCATCGCATGCATCGATGCAGCCCGCACAGCCAATGCATTCCATTTGCAGTCCGTTGCGGATGTCAATTCCGGTGGGACAGACTGCAACGCAGCGACGACAATCGACACAGTCACCGAGTCCTTGCTGATGGGCTTTTCCGCGTGGCTCTCCGCGCTTGCGATCGTAACCAATCACCACGGTATCGGGATCTTGCATGACAGACTGAAGGCGTCCGTAGGGACAGATGATCAGACAGAGCTGCTCTCGGAACCAGAAGAAGTTCCAGTACAGAATCACCGTCATCACCACGCCCCACAGAAATGTCGAGCTGTGATTCGCCGGTCCTTCTTTGATCATCCGCAGCAGCTGGTCCGCAGAGACAAAGTATGCAAGAAACAGGTGCGCCAGAACGTACGCAATGATCGCGTAGATCAGATGCTTGGCGCTCTTGCGCAGAAACTTTTCCATCGTCATCGGACCGCGCGCCATGGCTTCACGCTTGCTAGCTGGGCCTTCAATCCAGCGCTCAATCCGACGGAAAACGCCTTCCAAAAAGACAGTCTGCGGACAAGCCCAGCCGCACCAAACCCGACCAAACAGAGCGGCCAGCAGAATCAGGGAAAAGCCGATTCCGGTCAGGATGAAAAAGGCCAGATAGAGATCCTGCGCATTGAACACGCGACCAAACAGAAAGAAGCGCCGTGCAGAGATGTCTAGGAAGACCGCTGGATGGCCTCCCACCGTGATCCAAGGAAGCGAGACATACACCGCGATGAGTAGCGCGAACACCCACGGACGTAGGTTGCTGTAGCGGCCTGAAACTTCTGCCGGATAGATGTAGTGACGACTGCCTCGCTCGTCGAGCATATGCAGCTTATCAAGAGTCGGTTCCTGCCGCTTCATGGTCCTTGCTTCCTGCTTCCACGCACCAACCAATCGTACGTTTCAGTGCTGCGAGTCTGCGAGATCCAAGCCCACGGCAAGACCTCGCAGCGGCTTCTACTGGGCCGCTTTCGCAGGCTCTCCTTGTTCGGTCATACCTTGCGGCGCTTTGCCAGGAATCTCTGTGGCGCGCATGCTCAGCACAAACGCCGTGACATCCTGCACTTTGGATGCACCCAGCACTGTGCGCCATGCTGGCATTCCTTTTTCCAGAATGCCGTTTCCGATCACCTGATACGCATCCTTGGCTTTGGCTCCGTGTAGGAAGTACTTGTCTGTCAGGTTGGGACCGACGATTCCCTGTCCGCGATCACCGTGACAGGCCAGACAGTTTTGCTTAAAGATCGCTGCGCCGCGCTCCAAGGTGGCTGCATCTTTTGCGAGCGCCAGGAGCTGTTCTTCACTGACTCCTTTTCCTTGGGCTTCAAGCGCTGCTTGCTTTTTGTCTTCCTCTTTCTTCGCTTGATCGATCTCTTTTTGGTACACCGCCATCGGCGAATCACCCGTCGCTGACGTGTGATAGTAGAACCAATATCCAATCGTGAAGACGATCGTTCCGTACAGCGTCACCAGCCACCAGCGAGGCAGCGGATTGTCAAACTCACGGATTCCATCGTAGTCGTGACCCGTCTCTACATCACCGCCGGCAGCCGACGCTGGGCTCGCAGGCGCATTGGCATTGTCTAGGCCGCTCATGACTTACACTCCTTGCACGCTCTTGCTGGAGGGCGAGACCAGTTGAGAGTCGATCTGTCGCTCTCCGTCTTCTCCCAGCGGAAGCTGCGACATGTGATCAAACTCTGCGCGTTTTTGTGATCGATAGGTTGCCATCACCACGGTCACAAACGTGACCACAAAGGCCAGCATCGCGACGATCGGAAGCAGAAGGACTCCCTTTTGGATGAAGTACTCTTGGTACATGGTCCGACTCCTTACTTGCTGCTTGCCGTCTGAGTGGCTGGCTTCCCAAGGCGTTGTAGATATGCAATCAGCGCGACCATCTGGCTGTCCCAGTCCACCGCGATTCCTTGCTTGTGTAGCTCTTCCGAGATCGCTTTGCCTTGCTTTTCCAGCGTCTGCGTAGACAGTCCGATGTCCTGTGCGGAATACGGAACACCGAGCGTCTTCATTGCATTCATCTTGATGGCGGTGTCACCGATATCGATCTTGCTCTTCGCTAGGAATGCATACGCTGGCATGTTCGATCCCTGCGAAGTCGAGCGCGGATCCACAAGGTGTTGGTAGTGCCACTGGTGACTGTACTTTCCACCGACGCGATGTAGATCCGGTCCGGTGCGCTTGCTGCCCCACTGAAACGGGTGATCGTAGATGAACTCTCCCGCTGTGCTGGGATCTCCGTAGCGCAGCTTTTCGTTGCGGAACGGACGCACCATCTGACTGTGACAGACATAGCAGCCTTCGCGAACGTAGATGTCACGACCGTGCAGCTCCAGAGGCTGGTATGGCTGCTGAATGGTTCCGGTCAGCGGCACTGCGCGATCGACCACAATCGTCGGAAGAATCTCTGCAACACCACCGATCAGGACTGCGATAAGGACCAGCGCGGTAAAGATCAGAGAGCGTCCTTCCAGCGTCCGATGCAGGTTCAGCTTTCCTTCCTGATCACGCTTGCTGGCATAGGAAAACCACATCGCAACCAGGAACCCCGATAGCAGCGTCACCACCGGAATCCAGATCTTCACAGAGTCGATCAGGAAGAACGCGGCCATCGCAACCATCGCCAGCACAGCCAGCAAAAGCGGACGTGAAAACAGAATCGCTTGCCACGGAACTTCCTTGCCGGGCTCTGCGTCCTGTTCCACCACCGTGATGGTGCTCTCGACCGGGGCTCCTGCTGTGATTGTCTTGGCCAGGTTGACCAGCATCAGGATAAAGCCGGTCAGGTACAGCGTCCCGCCCACCATGCGCGTCAGATACATCGGACGAATCGCAATCAGGGTCTCGACAAAGCTTGGATACAGCAGCGCGCCTTCGTCGTTTACGGCCTTCCACATCAGACCTTGGGTCACTCCGCTCACCCACATCGAGATGGTGTAGAGCAGGATTCCTACCGTTGAAGTCCAGAAGTGCAGATCCGCCAGCAGCTTCGAGTGAAGCGGACGATTCCACAGCTTAGGAACCAGGAAGTAGAACATTCCGGCAGCCATGAATCCGTTCCAGCCGAGCGCTCCAGTGTGAACGTGACCGATGATCCAGTCCGTGTAGTGCGCGAGTCCCGACACGCTCTTGATCGACAGCAGCGGTCCTTCAAACGTAGCCATTCCGTAGAACGTCACACCGGCAATCAGGAACTTCATCACGGGATCGGTGCGTAGCTTGTTCCAGGCTCCACGCAGCGTCAGCAGACCATTGATCATTCCGCCCCAAGAGGGGGCCCACAGCATCAGCGAAAACACCATTCCCATCGACTGCGCCCAGTCCGGTAGCGCGGTGTACAGAAGGTGGTGTGGACCCGCCCAGATGTACATGAAGATGAGCGCCCAGAAGTGAACGATCGAGAGCCGATAGGAATAGACCGGACGCTCTGCGGCTTTTGGCAGAAAGTAGTACATGATTCCGAGGATCGGCGTGGTCAGGAAGAACGCGACTGCGTTGTGTCCGTACCACCACTGCACCAGTGCATCTTGCACGCCTGCGTAGATCGAGTAGCTCTTGAGACCCGAAAACACCGGCAGCGCCAAGCTGTTCACGATGTGGAGCACAGCGACGGTAATGATCGTCGAGATATAGAACCACAGCGCAACATACAGGTGCTTTTCGCGGCGGATCGCCAGCGTCCAAAAGAAGTTGATCGCGAACACCACCCACACCGCTGCGATCATCAAGTCGATCGGCCACTCTAGCTCTGCGTATTCCTTTCCCTGCGTAAAGCCGAGCGGTAGTGTGATGGCCGCAGCGACGATAATCGCTTGCCATCCGTAGAAGTGAATCGCAGACAGCACATCGGACGCCATGCGCGCTTTACACAGCCGCTGCGTAGAGTAGTAGATACCCGCAAACAGCATGTTTCCGACAAACGCAAAGATCACTGCATTGGTGTGCAGTGGCCTGAGTCTGCCAAAGCTTAGGTAGGGCCCAACGTTTAGCTCTGGGAACGCAAGCTGCGTCGCAACAAGCAGTCCTACGATCATGCCAATCAGACCCCAAAACATGGAGGCCAGCATGAAGCGCCGGACCGAGACATCATCGTACGTAATCCGTACTTCTCTCATGACCTAACTTCCTTTTCTGGGAACGTCGCAGTGGGTTGCGCTGTAGACAGAGACTCTTCACTGTCCAGCGGTAACAAAGACAGTCGATCTGCGTACTCGTGGCTTCGCTTTTGGAACAGGAATCCGAACAGGATTCCTGCCCCACCGAGCAGCGCTGCGCTGACAAACAGCGTCAGGAAAATCGCGTTCATGAAGACGCTCCTTGTGAAAGTGCCAGCTTCGCGGAGGATGCAAGGATGTGTGTAGTGCGTGTGCCTTGTGGACTTGTCGTCTGTTCGCGAAAGGAAGCCACGGTCACTGCAATCATCAGCAGAGAGCTGATTGGCATCGCCACCGCGCAGCGCAGCGGAGTCATCAGTCCCGCCAGTGACAGACCAATCACCACGCTGTTGTACAGACCAGCCAGCGCCATGTTGCGCAGGATGACTGCCCGCAGCTTGTGAGCCGTGCGAAGTGCCAGCGAGATCGGACCGATTCCTACCCCGGTAAAGTAGAAGTCTGCGCGGGCTGGCAGCGTCGGGCGATCAATCGCTGGAGTTCCCGCACAAGCCGCCGCAGAAAAGGCGAGTGCATCGTTGATTCCGTCTCCGATCATCAGCGTGTTGTGCATGCCGCGATCGATCTGCTGCACCAGTGTTTGTTTCTGCGTCGGCGTAAGCTCTGCGTGCGCATCAGGAATCTGAAGCTGGGTGGCAATGGCCTGTACTTTTTCGGCGCGATCCCCGGACAGAATATGAAGCAGATAGCCTGCCTCTTTTAGGGACAAAACCTCTGCTTCTGCGTCGCGACAGAGCTGCTCTTGTAGCGAAAACTGCGCCAGCTCTGTGCCATCACAGCCAAACACAACCTGCGCGCCATCCCTTTCGTGTTCGGTCCCTTCCTGCGTGCTGCGGAGCACAAACGAAGGACGACCCAAGCGATAGCAGTGCTGCGCAGTCTGAAGCGACAGACCTTGTCCGACATGCTCGATCACCGACGCTGTGTCCGAAAAATCCAGCGTAGCGGAGTCACTCTGAAGCGCAAAAAGGATCGCACGACTGACTGGATGATTGGATCGCGTCACCATCTGATACAGCGCGTGCTTTGAATCGACATCAAGCGTGCCGAGGGTCTGGTTCGACGAAAGCACAAGCTGGCTGAGCGTGACGGTTCCGGTCTTGTCCAGCAGGACATGCTGAACCTTGAGCGCGCGATCAAAAAAGGACGGAGTCCGTACAAACAGACCACGCCGACGAAGCCGCACCTGCGCAAGCTCATAGGCGAGCGGGGTCGCAATGCCCAGCGCACATGGACACGTCACCACCAGCACAGCCACGGAAACCTCGGCTGCGCGCAGCGTTCCTTCGTGCCACCACAGTGCAAACCCGAGCGTGGCCAGCATCAGCACCGCCGTCACGTAATAGCGACTGAGAAAGTCCCAAAACTCTGTACCCAGCGTTGAATCTGAAGGACTTGTTTCATCCCCAGGAAGTGTCTGTGTCTGCGTAGGAGAGCACAGCAGATCGCGCAGCTTGGATGCGCGAAAGGACTCTTCTGCACAGAGCCTAACCGCTGTATTTCCGCGATTGTGCGCACCCGCTGGGATGATGGTTCCTTGGGGATGATGAACCGGCGCAGACTCTCCCATGATCCAATCAAGCGAGAACTCTCCGTCCGCATCCAGTAGCTTGGCTGCGACGGGAATCAGCTCTCCTTTGGCGCATAACAGTGTGGTTCCGCGCTGAATCTGAACCGCAGGAATCAGTGACAGCTTGCGCTGCTTGGCTCCGGTTGGGTTCTCTGTCTCTGTGATCGTGCGAACCAGCAGTCCATCGACTGTGTTGTCTGCCAGCAGACGCTGACGATTGTGACTTGCGAGCCGTCGCTGAAGCAGCCTTCCTAGCAGCATCAGCGTGATGAAGATACAGAGCGTGTCAAAGTATGCCGCGCGTCCTTCCGCAACCACGTACGAAAAGACACTTCCGACATAGGTCAGAAGGATTCCCAGCGCGATCGGAACATCCATGTGAAGGATGCGTCTCTGTAGCGCCAGATATGCGCTGCGAAAGAACACCGTTCCTCCCAGAATTACCGTCGCTGTGGCCAGTAGGAATCCACCCAGAGAGAACAGCTTGTAGATCGTTCCATCGCTTGCTTTCGACAGTCCGAAGTACTGTGAAAACGCAAAGATCATGCTGTTCATTGCCATCGCTGCGCACAGTCCAAGTCGCAGCACCAAGTCATCCATTGGCGCATCGCTGTCCTTTTGTGCGGGACCAGTGCGATAGCCAAGCTGCTCGGCTTCATCTAGGAACTGCTCGACGGCAAGACGGCCTTCCAACGGACGCGCAGGATCTCTGCGATAGCTCAGCTCGATGCGACCAATGGCGGGATTTACTTCGATGGAAGCGGCACCCGGATGTCGAAGGTAGAGCTTTTCGAGCAGCCACACACAGGCCGCGCACTCCAGACCTTGTACGTCGATGCGCAGCGGAATCAGGGTCGCTTGTCCTGCTTTGCTCTCTGCGACATCAAACAGAGGAGCCAGCCACAAGCGTTCCTTCTGCTCGGTGGGTCGATTCCCAATAGAAGTGAGCCGCGTGTCTCCGCGCAGACGATAAAATCCGTCCAGACCAGACGCGGTCAGCAGTCCGTGTGCGGTGCGACAACCGATGCAGCAGAAGGGAGCGTAGGCTCCGCTCGGTTCAACTTCTGCGTTGCAGTGTGTACAGACGATGGGAGCGGTCATGGCCGCCCTGACTCCTTGCTTCTGCGGCGATCGAGCGCTGGGCTCCGATTCACCACAGCAGCAGGAGGAAGCAATGGCTTTGCCAAGCACACTCAGCGACGGAAGCGGTGCGACAGAATGTTCAGGTGTTCCGATTGGGAACACTGCCTGTCCATAGCGACTGTTCCCAACCGGGACACTTTCTGCGGAGCGTGTCGCCACACTCGGCGTGACTCTGATACAGTACCGAGCTAGGCGATGCAGGCTTCACTTCGTCCTCGTCACTATCATCTACTCAGCGACGGTGAGCTTCAGCTTCTGTTGCCGGTCTTTTCCGTGCTGCGGGATCGTCGCGCGGCGCTGCTTGATGAGTTCTTTAAGCGCTACATCTCGCACTTTGGCTCGCACGCGACGCTCGGCTGGCGTGACTTTTCAGAGCTGTATGGTCGCGATCTCGACGCGATGTCGTCCCATCTGGGGGACTGCGACATGGAAGACTTCGCGGCGGAAGTGCGTCAGCTCGGGCTGCTGATGTGTGAGCGCGGCGTTCCGTTTGCCGAGATCATCTCGTCGCTGCATCTGCTGGAAGAGAGCGTCGCAACGGTGCTCGGCCCAGCGGTGGCGCGCGGTGAGCTGTCAGGACGCATCTTTCAGGTCTTCGACAAGCTCAGTCACTGTCGAATCATTGTGCTCGCGAGCGCGTACTTCACCGGACAGAGCGCCGACGCTGCGCTACGGCTACGGAACCTGGCGGGAAGCGATGAAGCGGGCAAGCAAGCGCTTCATTTTTCGTCGCTGGTGGGAAAAAGCGCTGCGATGCAGCGACTCACCGGACAGCTTGCCTGGGCCGCCAACAGTCCGGCTGGAGCCGTACTTCTCGTCGGAGAAAGTGGAACCGGAAAAGAGCTGGCGGCGCGTGCGCTGCATGAACGAAGCCGTGGTAGCAAGCGGCCCTTCGTCGCTGTCAACTGTGCGGCGCTGCCTCGTGATCTGATCGAAAGCGAATTGTTTGGTCACCGTCGCGGGGCCTACACCGGCGCGCAGACAGAGTATGGTGGCCTGGTTCGGGCGGCAGCGGGCGGAACGCTCTTTCTCGACGAGATCACCGAGATGGCGATCGAAGTGCAAGCCAAGCTGTTGCGTGTGCTGGAAGAACGATCGGTGCGCCCGGTTGGCTCAGATGGTGAAGTCTCCGTCGATGTTCGCTTCGTTGCATCGACCAATCGCGATCCGCAAAAAGCCGTCGCTGCCGGTCTTCTGCGTGAAGATCTGTACTATCGAATCAGTGCGTTTCGCGTCGAGCTGCCGTCACTGCGTGAGCGTCGCGAAGACATTCCGCTGCTGGTTATGCACTTTGCAGAGCTTTTGCATGCGCGGGGACTGCGGGCGATCGCGAGCATCGAGCCTCCGGCGCTGCGGGCGCTTTCGACCTATTCGTGGCCGGGCAACGTCCGCGAGCTGCGCAACGCCATCGACTTTGCGCTGACCATTGGATCGGGCGCGACGCTGCGTCGAGAAGATCTGCCGCCGCATGTCCTACGTGGAGCCGATCCGTCCGCTTCCGTCGAGCCTGCACCACCGTCGCCTACTGAGTCTGTGCCAAGTGAAGCTGCGTCGGTTAGCGATGCCATTCCGACGATTGAAGAGTCCGAGCGAGAGCTGATCCGCAGGGCACTCGCAGCGACGAGCGGTAACAAGCTGCAAGCGGCGCGCATGCTCGGGATCTCGCGACATCGTCTGTATGACAGCCTGCGCCGCTACGGACTGGCGCAGTAGCTTCGGCACTGTACCCAAACGGAACAGTTCCAAATCGCGCTCCGTAGATCGCTGGTTTCCGACGGTCAGCACTTGGTTTGAAGGCATAGAACCACGGCGAAAACAACCACTTTTGCTTGGCCAAGCTCTTGCATAGATTTGGCCGCAATGGGCGAGTCTCCCAAACCGCATCCTGCGCCGCTTGGTCACACTGCGAAGTCTCGGTCTGCGTCCGCCCACGGCTTGACGCGTTCCGCTCGCAGCACGCCGTCTGCTTCGTCCTTTGCGCCAACTGTGGATACGACGCTGTATGACACGATGCTCGCGCAGCATCGGATCATCGATCAGCTCCTGGTCCAGCTTCGTCAGCTGATCCTGTCGCAGGGAGAGCTGGGCGAGCGCGGTCCGTCGCGACGGATCTTGCTGCGATTGCAAAAGACGCTCCTTTCGCACATCGAGCTAGAAGACACGATCCTGTTTCGCGAGTTTGAAGCGCAGAGCGGACTGCTCGAAGAGGGCCCGACGGCGACCTTGCGAAGAGAGCACGACGTGCTGAAGTCCCGCATCGCGGAGCTGCTCGTGGTGTGGAAGACGGCGTCGATCGCGGTGCTGCTGCGACAGCTGGCGGCGTTTGATGCGCTGTATACCGATCACTGTCGGCGCGAAGACGTGATGTATGGAATTTGCGAGCGGCTCCTGTCCCCTGCGCTGCATGCCGAAGCACAGCGGCGCCTTACCCCAGCGAGCAAGCCGCCCAAGTCTCGCTGACGGTGTCCGCGTCGGTGACTGTCGCGCTTGGTGGGATGCGCGCTTGGTTTGGCCGACGGAAGCTGGCGCTGTCCACGTCATCAAGCTGCCAAACTGCCCCGATCGCTTCCAAAGTGCCTCGATCTAGGCTGCGCGAAGCGGAGTCTCCGTCGAGAAGCGTCGTTTTTTACGCTGGCATCATGCTTGCTTTGTACTGGCAGCGTAGGCAACGCGGCTTACGGCAGGCTTGGTGTGGTGTGGGGACGGTGCAGGCGGTACAAGTCCGGTTGACAGGACGGTCGAAGGTGTCGGTGAAGGTGTCAGTCGGTGTCGGTTGGTGAAGGTGTTGGTTGGTGAAGGTGTCGGTTGGTGAAGGTGTCGGTGAAGGTGTTGGGCGGGTGGTTGTCTTACAAGCTCTTCGACGGTCCGCGCCCAGAGCGGTAGGTGTACGGTGTAGGTGTCTGGGCGCGGCTCCGGCGGAGGTCGGAGCGCGCGTGGGCGAGCGAGGTCAGCCTGGACCTTGCACGCACGAAGCGATGTTGAAGAACAGGTATTCCAGCAGGCGCTCTTGCGGCGTGAAGGTGGGCTTGCAGCTGGCAGGCCAGCGCGCGCTTTCATCGACGACGCCATCGGGCTCGGTGTTGTACGTCGAAAAGTGGACGCGACCGCAGGCGTTGTAGTCAAACGTCACCGTCTGAGGCCTGTTGCCAAAGGCTCCAGCGGGGCCATCGACCCAGACCTTGGTTGGGGTCTTTGCGTCGTCTGATGCTTTGGACACCACGACGAAGCTGTAGTCCACCGCGACCTGGCCGTTGCGATTGATGACGCCGGGCATCTGCTCTAGCCACTTCACCATTTCCTTGTCGAGCACTCGATACTGTCCGCCGTAGTAGCTGCGCGAGTCCGCCGCCATCGGTTTTTCCGACGCTGCGAGACACATCGCGGGACCGGCGATCGACTGTGGCTCGAAGCACAGATACGGCGCAAACTCGGGCACTTGCTCGATCACGTCGTAGGCCCAGTCGGTGACGTAGAGCCGTCCACCGGAGCGCACGAACTTTTCCAGGTTCTTTTTCACCTGTGGCGTCGCGAGCAAGCTCTGGTACTGGTTGTCGGTGCAGTTGACGATCAAGATGTTGTAGGACAGCAGCTTCGCTTCGTCGCTGAGCAGCGTGCCCATCTCAGCGATGGCGGGAGGATTGCGGCTGCCGACGGCGCGACCGTTGTACATGTCCAGCTCGTCGATGCCGATGCGCTTTAAGACGCACTCGATCTGATCGTAGTCGCCGCTGACCACCGCGATGCGTGGGATGTAGTCCTGGCTGACAAACTCTCGGTTCCTTTTGGGCAAGCGAATGCCGCCGCTCTTGACGCCTGCGTCGGTGGGAACGGTGTTTTCGACACACGCTTGGGCCGTGACCTGGACGACGCGCTGAAAGCGACCGAGTCGAGCGACGAGCGGAAAGTTCCCTTGCGGTGTGCCACGCAGACGGAAGCTGCCATCGAAGCCGGTGATGGCTTGGGTGACGGCGGGCGGGATGTCGTTGCACAGATCACAGCCAAGTCCGGGCGGAAACTCTGGCAGGTTGTCTACGGGCACAAACACCGCTGCGCCGGGAACCGGATCTTGGCCATTGCCCGCGAACAGCTTGCCGGTCAGTTCCGTGGTGGTTCCGGGCGGACACTTGGGCAGATCGCAGAAGCGACCTTTGCAGACCGGCGGCGGAATCGACATGTCACCGGGTCTGGGACCGTCGGTCATTGCGGTATCTACATCCTCAAGCTGCGGACGATCGACGCTACAGCCGGACAGCGACCCGAGCGACAGCAGCAAAACCTGGCACATTGTTGCGACCGAGCGACCCGTCATGCGAGCCTCCTTGCGCGAAAGTGGAGCCAAAAACACCGTGCGTAAGATGGGGAAGCTAGCTGCTCCGATCAGACGGGTCAATCACGGAACCGGACGTGGACTTTTCCGCTGCGTGGGCTTTCTCGGTCTTGCGCTGTACGCGCTGGGAAGCTGTCAGCGTACGAGCCATGAGTCGTCGTCTTCTTCTATTTCGTCGTCGTCGTCGGGCGTTTCGGCGCAAGATGCCTTTCGGCAGCCTCACAAGCTGATCGCGGCGCTGTCGCTACAGCCCGGTCAGCGCGTGGCCGAGATTGGCGCGGGCGGAGGCTACCTGACGCCGTACTTGGCACAAGCGGTCGGTCCGAAAGGACAAGTGATGGCGACGGATGTCGATGAAGCTGCGCTTTGGGCACTGCGTCGTCGGACGGACAAGCTGCCGCAAGTGACGACGCGGAAGGTGCTGGCGAGCGAGTCGGGTCTTCTGCCCGCGCACTACGATCTGATCTTGCTGGCCGACGTGTTTCATCTGGTGCCGCAGCCGGATCGCTATCTGAGTGCGCTGTTTGTCAGCCTGCGCGCTGGAGGCCGGATTGTCGTAAGTGGACGGATCGATCGGCGCGCGATCTTGGAACAAGCAGCGACGCAAGCGGGTCTGACTCTGACCGATCTGTCCGTCGAGCTACCCGCGCAGTTTGTGACCGAAGTACGACGCGCAAAGTAGTGCGGCAAGGGTTGCTCCTGCGGACGCGCTTTCCTATAGTGCGCCGCCATGACGACGCCTCGCTATCCTTGCCAGACTGGTTCCGACAAGCCGACTGAATCGGGCAGCTCCGATGCGCCACGCCGCGTGCTGGTTCGTCGAGTCGATGAAGTGGAATCGCTCGACGATCTGTTTTTGCACTGCCTGCCCGCGTTCGGTGGAGCGTACCTGCGCCGGGTCTACTCGCTGCTGGATGCGGCGATCGGTGCGGGCTGTCCGATGACGCTGGCGATTGCCGGGCCAGTGACGGTGTCGGGACAGCATCATACGTGGCTCAATCCGCTTTTGGAAACCGGCTGGGTTGCGTACCTGAGCACGACGGATGCGGTCTGTTATCACGACGGACATCGCAGCCTGGACGGACATCGCGATCCGGTGTTTGAAGTGCCGATCTTTGGCGACGACGGAGCACTGCGTGACGATCGCACGATCCGCGTCACCGACATGGCGTTCGATGAACAAGTGCTGCTCGATCAGGATCGCTTTCTGACGGCGTGCCTTCAGCTTCCTGCGTTTCAAAAGAAGATGACCGGGACAGAGCTGCGCAATCAGCTCGGCAAGCTGTACGGACAGCAGGAACGGAAAAACGGTGTGTCTCCCGGGCTGCTCAGTACGTGTGAGCGGCTGGCGATTCCGGTCCTGGTTGGCGCGCCGGGCGACGGAAGCGTGTTTCTAAACGCGATGAAGCTGTGGGCGATGAAGCGCGCGGGTCTGATTTCCGACTTTGCATTCGATCTCGATGTCCAGGCCGAGGTCTTCGAGTCGTGCGCGTATCACTATCACTGTCTGTTTCAGGAAGCGCCGGGCTCGCTGGCGACGCTGATTCTGGGCGGTGGCGTGCCGAAGAACTACAACTTGCAGCCAGAGCCGGGACTTTCGCAGGTGCTCGGTCTGTCGGAAGTGCGCGGCTATACCTTCGATGTGCAGATCGTAAGCGCTCCGATCACCGACGGTTCGCTGTCGTCGTGTCCTCCGGCGGAAGCGGTGACTTGGGGCAAGGTGGACAAAGACGTGTACCAGCGCACGACCGAGAGCATGCAGGCCGATTTTTCGATGCTGATGCCGTTTATCGTGAAGGCGCTGCTCGACAATCGGGCGCGCTACGCACGCTGGGCCGAGCGGATGGGCGAAGAAGCGCTGTTTGAAAAGCATCCGAAAGCGCGCGGTTATCTGCGCGATCGAGCCGGTTACCGTCTGTATGAAAAGCGAGAGCAGGCGGAAGCGCGGCTGCTCGATGCGGTGCGCAACAACGCCGAGTGGCTGAAAGAGACGCTGCACTATCCGCTCGGTCCGATCGTCGGTGGTTAGCCGTTGCGTCTTTCGATCTTGGCGATTGGGAAGCTGCGTGATCCGTGGGTGTTGTCGGGCTGCGCGGAATATGAAAAGCGGCTGCGACCTCGGCTTCCCGTCGAGATCATCGAAGTCAAAGACGAAGAGCAGCTGCTAAAAAAGCTTCCGCCTCGTCACAAGATCTGGGTCTTGGATGAACGCGGAGAGCAGCCTTCGTCTCGCGAGCTGTCAATTCGGCTTCAGCAAGTCTATCTGTCGGGACTTGCCGGTCTGACGCTGTGCATTGGCGGGGCGGACGGTCACAGCGACCAGTTGCGCCAGCGCGCGGACTATCTGCTGGGACTGTCGAAGCTGACGCTGCCGCATCGGTTGGCGCGGCTTATCGTGCTGGAACAGATCTATCGTGCGCAGTCGATCCTCGACGGCAGCCCTTATCATCGGGAGTGATTCTGTTGTAAAAGAGCGCGCATGACCGTTGGTTATGTCGTTGTGCTGGTTGTGGCAATCGTGCTGGCGCTGATCGGTGGACTGATCTGTGGACTGCTTGTGGGTCAGCGTCGAGCACACGCGCAAAATGGACCACTTTTGCAGGACTTGCAGACCCAGCTGTCGCAGGTTCCGCAGCAGCGTGAGCTGGCACTGCTCCAGCAAGCGGCGCAGCTTCGGCAAGAGCAAGACGCGCAGGTTCGCAAGCTGGAAGCGGACTTTTACAAAGAAAAAACCGACGCGGTGGCGCGCGAGCAGGCTCTGACGACGCGGCTGCAAGAGTACGAGCGAATCGAAGAGCGTCTGGAAGAAGAGCGCGGCGAGCAGTACGAAGAGCTGCGACGGCTTCAGTCCAAGCTGCGTGAAGTCGAGCTGTCCTTGACGGAGCAGCGTGCGCACAGAGAAGAAGCCGAGCGGGCGGCGATCGAGCGAAGCAAGCTGCTGGAGTCCGCGCGCGAGCAGTTCCGTCTGGAGTTTCAGGCGCTTTCGCAAAAGCTGCTGGAAGAAAAGACCGAAAAGCTGAGCGAGCAGTCGCAAAAGCTCGTCGAGGGAACGATTTCTCCGCTGCGGGAACAGCTCGGGGACTTTCGCAAAAAGATCGAAGACGTGTACGACAAAGAAGCGAAAGAGCGGGTGTCGCTTCAGACGCAAGTGGAGCATCTGCACAAGCAGAGTCAGTCGCTCAGTCAGCAGGCGCTGCACCTGACGCAGGCGCTTAAAGGACAGAGCAAGGTGCGCGGAACGTGGGGCGAACAGACGCTGGAATCGCTGCTCGATGCGTCGGGTCTGCACAAGGGACTGGAATACGAAGCGCAGAAGTCGCTGGTCGATGCCGACGGAACGCGCAAGCAGCCGGACATCATCGTGAACCTGCCGGATGCGCGTCACATCGTGATTGACTCGAAGGTGTCGCTGACGGCGTACCTTGCGTACTGTAGCGCGGAAACGGAAGACGAACAGAAAGCGGCGCTGCGTGCGCATCTGTCGTCGCTCAAAGGTCACGTCTCGGATCTGGCGAAGAAGGACTACGCAAGCACAGTTGGGGATGGATCGGTCGATTTTGTGCTGCTGTTTGTGCCGATTGAACCGGCACTCCTATTGGCACTTCAGGAAGATCCCGAGCTGTTTTCGCAGGCGTATCAAAAGAAGGTGATCATCGTTGGATCGACGACGCTGCTCGCGACGCTGCGAACGGTGGAAGGAATCTGGCGATTTGAACGACAGAGCAAGAACGCCGAAGAGATCGCGCGGCAAGCGGGTGAGCTGTGGGATCACCTTTCGCGGACGCTGGAATCGCTGGAGTCGCTCGGGAAGCACTTGGAAGGCGCGCACGATTCCTTTGCAGAGACGATGAAGCGAATGACGGTCGGACGCGGCAACCTGCGACGACGGGCAGAGACGCTGCGACAGCTTGGAGTGAAAGGGAAAAAGGATCTGCCGATGTCGATGATGAAGCGGCTCGAAGCGGCAGAGATCGAAGAGATCCCAAGTGAGCCACTGCCGAGCGAGTCGGGATCCAGCGAGACGCAGAGCGAGTGCGAGCAAGTGGCGGTTCATATGCAGCCGCTTCTGCTGGACTTTCGCAAAGAGAGCGCATAAGCGCAAAAGCATGTAAGCGCATAAGCGTGTAAGCGAGTAAGCGTGTAAGTCGGAGAGCGGGCAGCGAAATCGGCTCAAAACGTCCAGTTGCGTTCGATGTTCGCCAAGATTCAGCGGAATCCAAGCCAGGGCGTGTAAGGCGTGTACTGATGCTGGCGCACACCGGCACACGTTGTACGGAACCAAGAAAAGGAACAAGCGATGACGATGCAAAACAAGCTGAGCGTGGGCGATCTGGCTCCGGACTTTTTGCTGGAAGGAAGCGACGGGAAAACGTATTCGCTGAGCGCGCTGCGAGGCCGCACAGTGATCCTGTACTTCTATCCGAAGGACAACACGCCGGGCTGCACCCAGCAAGCGTGTGACTTTCGGGATGCGAGCGTGCGCTTCGGTCAAGCGGTGATCTTGGGGGTGAGTCCTGACTCGCTGGCGTCGCATCAGCGCTTTGTGCAAAAGCTCGGGCTGCCGTTTGTGCTGCTGTCCGATCCGGGTGCGGAAGTGGCGACGCGCTACGGTGCGTACGGCGAAAAAGTCCTGTACGGAAAAAAGAGCATGGGAATCATTCGTTCGACGTTTGTGATCGACGAAGCGGGACGGCTGGCAGCGGTGTACGGCAAGGTGTCGGTCAAAGGTCACGTCGAGCAAGTGCTTTCCAGCGTGGCAGCCAGCGGCACCAAGGTAGGATCGGCGCATGCATAACGCTGCGGCTGTGACTCGTGAGGATCGTACGTTTTCCCTGGTGCTGTTTGGGGCCACAGGTTTTACCGGAAAGCTCGTCGCTGAGTATCTGGCGGGACTTCATCGCAGCGAGCTGCGCTGGGCGATTGCCGGACGCAGTCGGTCGAAGTTGGAAGCGATTCGTACGGAGCTTGCGCGGATCGATCCTCGCTGTGCCGAGCTACCGATCCTGATCGCGGACAGTGCGGATGAAGCGTCGCTGCGAGCGGTTGCGCGAGCGACCAAAGTGGTCTGTACCACCGTCGGTCCGTACGCAAAATACGGTCATCCGCTGGTGAAGGTCTGCGCCGAAGAAGGCACCGATTACTGTGATCTGACCGGAGAGACGCAGTTTGTCCGTAGCTCGATTGATGCGGTACACGCGACGGCGGAACAGACGGGCGCACGCATCGTTCACTGCTGTGGGTTTGACTCGCTGCCATCGGATCTGGGCGTTCACCTGCTGGCTGAGCACTTTGCCAAGTCGGGCCGTCGGCTCCAGCGCGCCAAGCTGTATGTGGTGGCGATGCGTGGCGGAGCGAGCGGCGGAACGGTTGCATCGGGCTTAAACGTGTTTGCGGAAGCGAAGCGTGATCCGTCGCTGCGACGACTCCTTGGTGATCCCTATGCGCTGTATCCCGATCGAAACCAAGATCGCGGCGCGGATCGCGGCGATCAGATGCGCATCGCGGTGGATGACGAAGCGGGCTACTACACGGCACCGTTTGTGATGGCGGCGATCAATACGCGGATGGTGCGACGGACGAACGCGCTGTCGGGCTTTGCGTACGGCAAAGACTTTCGCTATTCCGAGGTGGTCGCGTGTCCCAAGACGCTGTCGGGCCTTGCACGCGCGGTGGCGACGACGGCAGCGATGGTGGGAATGTTCACGGTTGGAAGCAGTGACTTTCTGCTGTCGCTTGTGCAAAAGAAGCTGCCCGCACCGGGAGAAGGACCGTCGGAGGAAGCGCGCAATCGTGGCTTTTTCGTGATTCGCATCTTGGGGTACAGCGCGCCCGATGATCGCGGTCAGGTGACACGCGCCGAGAGCTACATCAAAGGCATTCACGATCCTGGCTATGGCGAGACCTCGCGGATGCTGGGAGAAGCGGCGCTGTGTCTTGCGGAAGATGCGCTGCCTGCGCGGGGTGGTGTGCTGACTCCAGCGACGGTGATGGGAAGTACGCTGGTGGCTCGTCTGCGCAAGATCGGCATGACGTGGGACGTGCGCGACATCTAAGACGCGTGGCTGCTGCAATCGAGTGGGCGGCCAGGCATTGTCCTGTGGCATGCTGAAGCGAGGTGTGATGATCGGGACATCCGTGCAAGTGCTGGGATCGACTGTCCGCTCGACCCTCGGTCGTCTGGGACTTGCGCTGTCGCTGCTTTGCGGCTGTGAAAAGCCGCCGCCGCCGATGCCGAAAAATCCGGTCATTCCGTCGGGACAGACGCTGCGGGTGGCGACGTATAGCGACTACTTTGGTCATCGCACGCTGCCCACATTCGAGACCAAGACCGGCAATCGCGTCGAATCTGAGGTCTTTCAGTCGAATGAGTCGCTGCTCGCTCACATAGACAGTCGGCGCTTCGATGTGGTGTTTCTGTCGGGCTACGCGGTCGAGCACATGCTCAGCAGCGGTCGGATTCAGAAGATGCCGCGTGAGCGCGTTCCGAACCTGGCGCAGGTGCCGCTCGACTTTCGGAATCCTCCCTACGATCCGGGGCTGGAGCACTGTGTTCCGTACATCTGGTGGGTGATCGGCTTTGCGTTTTTGCCGCCGAAGAGCGGACACGTCAGCGAGCCATCGAGCCTGGATGTCTTGTTTGCCAAAGACGGTCCCGAGGTCGCGTGGCTGGACGATATGCGAGCGACGCTCGGGATGGCGCTGCGACGGCTGGGACGCTCGCCCAACACACGCGATGCGACGGATCTGACGGCTGCGCGTGAGCTGCTCCTTTCGGCGCTGCCGCGCGTGGTCGATATCGTCGATGATCCTGCGGAGCTGCTTCAGAGCGGTCGGATTTCCGTCAGCATGGGCTGGTCAAACGACACGTTCTTGCTGGCGCGCAAAGATCCGCGCGTGCGCTTTCTGCTACCGAAAGAAGGGACGCTGCTGTACGTCGATTTTGCGTGCGTGCTTCAGACGGCGAAGCAGCCGGAAGTGGGCTTTGCGTTCCTGGATCACCTGCTTGAGCCGACGATCTCAGCAGAGATTGCCAACACGCGAATGATTCCGACGGTGAGCGAGGGTGGACGCAAGATGCTCGACGCTGAAGCGCACTGGATGTGGGGCACGCTAGAGTCGCTGCGCGGGCACTCCGGTCGCTATGAGCCACTGCGCGATGTGGGCGACGCGACGCTCTTGTACGAAAAGACCTGGGCCGAGGTCAAAGCGGGCTTTGCCAAAGAAAAAGCGCGGCGAGCAGCCCTGCCTCCACCGACGGTAGAAAAGCCCCCAGCGCCGAAGCCGATCAAAGGCAAAAAGTGGGTCAGCCCGTTTTAGACGCCGATTCAGTTTTTCCGTCGGACAGCGCCTGCTGCTGTCGCTTCCACAGATCGTAGTGCAGATACGCGGCCCAGACGAGCGCATGGCTGATTCGTCCGGTGCGTAGCAGCTCAGGCAGTTCTGCGACGGGGAACAGCTGAACAGAGATGTCTTCTTTTTCGTCGAGACTCTGTCCCGCGCTTTGCCGACAGCCCAGCGCGAGCACGGTGTAACAGCGGTTGTTCAGGATCGCGGGATTGGGCTCGACAAAGCCCAGCACCGACAGCGCATCGGCGTGATAGCCCGTCTCTTCGCTTAGCTCTCGGCGCGCAGCTTCGAGCGGAGACTCGCCTGGATCGATCAGTCCGCCCGGCATCTCCAAGGTGATCTGTCCGGTTCCGAAGCGATACTGCTCGATCAGGACAATCTGCTCGTCCGTCGTCAGCGCCACCACGTTGACCCACGCATCCGCTTCCAGCACAAAAAAGTCGTGCTCTCCACCCGTGCGCGGCGAGCGACAGCGATCCTTGCGCAGACGAAAGATGCGGTAATCGGCCAGCAGCTCTTGAGACAGCGTCGTAAACGGCTTCATCTGGTCCCCTGTTGGTCTTGCTTGCGCACGCTTGGAAGCGACTACTGACTGGGAATGTGCAGATAGCCCGGCACATCCCACGAGGGCAGCGTTCCCAGCAGTCCATCATGCGTCAGATCCAGCCCCAGCGGCGTCACCGAGATCAGTCCCTGATGAATCGCGTGTACGTCGGTGCCAGGTGGTTCATTGGCCGCCGCCAGCGGTCCGCCGATCCAGTAATAGGTATTGCCGCGCGGATCGGTGCGACTGTCTACGTGATCGCGATACATCCGGTGTCCAAGACGGGTGATCTGATAGGCCGGTGCTCCGTCGGGGGGCGCTGGCTCTTTGGGCCCCGGAACATTGACGCTGAGCAGAGTCCGTGGTGGCAGTCCGTTTTGCGCAAGACCCAGCACGAGCGATCGACAAAAGCGCGCTCCACGATGAAAGTCCGCACCGCGACCCATTCCCATCGACATCGCAATCGACGGAGTCCCTCGCAGCGCTGCTTCCACCGCCGCAGCGACGGTCCCGGAATAGAACACATCACCGCCCAGGTTGTAGCCGTGGTTGATTCCTGAGATCACAAAGTCGGCTCCCTTGGCAAACTCCAGAAGTCCCAGGTAGGCACAGTCGGCGGGAGTACCACTGACGGACCAGACCGTGTGTCCGACCTTTTCGACGCGCAGTGGATCAAACAGCGTAAAGGAGTGTGAGGTCGCGCTGCGCTCTCGATCAGGAGCCACTACATACACCTCTGCGACTTCAGAGAGCACGCTGGCTAGGATTGAAAGTCCGTCGGCGCGAACGCCATCATCATTGGTCAGTAAGAGCTTCACGGGCGCGCACGATACACAAAATCAGCCACGATTCCTATGGGTTTCCATGCCATCTCAACGCAGACACAGAGAGCAGAAAAAGCGCAGATACAGAGCAAGAAATCACAGACAGACAAGGAACAGAGTCTGATCAGATATGAGTCATTTTATATGCATAATAATGAACGAAGTCTGATCAGATATGATTCGTTTTATATGCCTAATATTGATCGCCCGAAGCTTTTTGATGCAAATCTGTTGCATTTCCATGCTGTTTCATCAGATGTTCACCGTCTGATGTCGCGCATGTTTGGTGCAAAGAGACTGCATCTGCGCTGACGACTGATCACTTCGCTGGGCGTCCGGTTGTGATCAGCACCACGGCGGCGATGACCAGGGCTCCGGCAGCGGCGGTGCTGGGACTGGGTGTCTCTCCGTTCCAGGCCCAGCCAAGTAGTACGGCAACCAGCGGATTGACGTAGGCATAGGAAGTGGCCAGTACTGCCGAGGTATTGCGCAGCAGCCAGACAAACGCGGTAAAGCCAATCAGCGATCCAAACACCAGCAGGTACGCAACAGACAGAATCGACTTCAGGGTGATGGCGCTCAGGTGAATATGGGACCACTCTCCGCTGACGGCACCGATAGCCAGTAGCAGTGAACCACCCGCGAGCATCTGAAGTGCAGTCGAAAGGGTAGGGGATGAAGGAAGAGAGACGCGCTTGGAAAGGACAGAGCCCGCGCCCCACGCCGCAGCAGCAAACAGAAGTGCAGCAGCTCCCGACGGTGCGATGGCTGAAGATCGCGCCGACTGGAGCGGATTGACCAGGACTCCTACTCCGAAAAGTCCCACCAAAATGCCAGTCACCACGCGCGGCCTGGGCATCTTTCCACCGGGAAGGACTGCGGACAGGACCACGGCCCACAGCGGTACGGTTGCAACCAGCAGCGACGCAAGACCCGAAGGAACAGTCTTTTCAGCCCAGCACACCGCACCGTTTCCGCAGACCAACATCAGAAAGCCGATCAGCGCTGCGCCGCGCCATTGCGGGGCGGTGGCTTTGGGGACTCCTGTTCCTTTGGCGATCGCAAGCAGACAGATTCCGGCCAGCAGAAAGCGCGTTCCGGCCATCGTAAACGGCGGAATCGTGTCGATGGCAAAGCGAATCGCAAGATAGGTAGATCCCCAGATCAGATAGACAGAGGCGAGCGCGAGCAGGAGTCGCAGCGTACTCACGGGCGAAGACATGGACGGCAGCAATACTCGGGACGGCGCAAAGACGCAAGCTGTGCGTACTGCGTTCCGTCGGTGATTTGGATTCTACGGGGTCCGTTACGCTTGATCGGGTGTCCACTTGGACAGCTTGCCAAGCGCAGTCTCTACATCCAGCTGCGTGACTTCGGTCAGCACTGCTTCGTGCATCTGCTCAAGCTGTTCCAGGTGCTGCGCTGCGCAGAGGATTTCGTAGACCTCTGCCGGAATCGATCCAAAGCGCGACTTGAACGCTTTGCCAATCGTCATCGAGTGACCGGACAGTCCGCCTGATGAAAGATCATCGAACATCGCTTTGAACTGCGCTTCACCCAGCACTTCGTTTCGTACAAAGAGCTGATAGCCGTTTTCGACTTTGCGAACATAGATTCCGTCGGAAAACGAGCGTCTCATCACGCCGTCGCTGCGCTGAATCTTGATGTGCCAGCTCTGTCCGTCTTCGCAAGGCTGCTCTGCGGGGGTGAAGCTGACAACGTGACCGAGCGACATCGAGATCGTCACTTGGGTTGGATAGTACGCGCGATCTTCAGGACTCCGTACTTCAAAGCGAGAGGTCTTGGGCTGTCCGGCCCAGCCGCGCTTGCGCACGGTGTTCTGAATTCTCAAGGACAGAAGGACGCTGAGCTGTTCGATGGCTTCATAGAGATCGCGCATGACAAGACTCCCTTGGGATGAAGAAGAGGAAAACCGGAGACGATTGGGTGACGCTGTGCAGCGACGATGAAGTCATCGCTGAAGCCATCGCTGAAGTCATCGCTGAAGTCATTTGTGATTTCTTCTGAGCTGTCTCTGTGCGTACGCGATTCCGCCTTGGAGCTGGCTCAAACAGACAATGTCGCGTAGCTCGATTCCTAAGCTGACCAGTGTCTGCGCGACCTCTGCCCGGATTCCTGTGATGATGGCAACGGCTCCCAGAAGCTGAAGCGCACGCGCAGTTCGGAGCAGGCTTCCAGCGACGCTGGTATCGACGTGACGCAGGCCGGTGATGTCCAGAATGACAAACTGAGCATGCGACTGTGAGACACCTTGCAGCGCGATGTCCAACACCTGACTTGCACGTTCTTCATCGACGGTTCCGATGATCGGCATGACCACAATTTCCGGTGAGATAGGAATCAGCGGAGTGGCCATTTCCGCAAGGCGCGCTTGCTGGTTGCGGATGATCTTTTCCTGAAGATCTGCGCGCTCTTGTTCGTTGCGACGGCGCTCTGCCAGCTCTTGCTGAAGCGTCTGATTGATCGCATCCAGCTCACTTGATCGTCGAGAAAGACTCTGGTTTAGCTCGTGAAGCTCGGAAGTACGGGCTGCCACTTCCGCTTCGAGTCGCGCGTTGGCCGCTTGCACTTCCATCGATGTCGTACGCACCTGTTCATACAGCCGTGCGTTTTCTAGCGCGCTGGCAACCTGCGCAGCAAGCAGTCGTACCAGCTCAATCCGTTCGCGCGTAAAGATGTCGCGTACGATTCCGTTTTCCAGATACATCGCGCCGGTCAGCTTGTTCTGATGCAGCAGCGGCATACACAGCAGAGAGCGCGGCTGCTTTTCCTTGAGATAGGGATCGCTGGCAAAGCGTGCGTCTTGATGCGGATTGTTGAGCGTCAGCGTCTCTCTGGTATTGGACACAAAGCCGACCACGCTCGACGAAAGCGTCATTCCTTGCTGATCCAAGGGAATGCTGAGTCCGACTTGAACTTCATCGGGATCAATCGATGCGATGGCGACAATCTGAAGCTTGGGACTCCCGATGGACTGCGGACTCCCTTCATTGCCTGTACGTTGCAGGAGCAGTACGCAGCGCTGCGCACCGGAGTTGGTGAGCGCGATTCCTATCACCTGTTCAAGCAGGCGCTTCATCTCAATTTCGCTGGCAATCGCTTGTGCTGCTTTCAGAACAGATGCGACATCCAGCAGCTTTTCCGTGACTTCCTGCGACGTGGAACCTGCGGTGTCTGTTAGGCTTCCTTCGATCGTCGATTCCGTCGAAAGAAGAGACAGATGCTGACGAATGGGGGCCAAGATCGCTTCGGTCCGCACAACCAGTGCGCTGGCTCCCCACTGAGACAAATGTCGCTGCGCGAGCATCAAATAAAACGAAGCAGGACGTGCTCTGCGGACTCCCAACAGACAGCGTCCTGCCAGCTCACAAGCGAGTGCTGCATAGTGTGAAAAGCCACTGGCATCCGCTGCGGTGATGGCTGCATCGTACTCTGTCAGCGCGGCCATGACATCACCACGCAGTCGCAGGGACTCTGCTCGTGCGATGCGATACTTGGCTTCAAATGTCTCGGGGCTCGCCATCGCCCAGCGCGCCAGCTTTTCTAGATCGGTCTGTAGTACGTTGTGCCACTCTGCACGCTCTTCCGCGCTGGCTGGATGTTCGGAATCGGACAGCGAGCGTGTGTACGTCAGCGCACGATAGAAGTGAAATGTCGCTTCAATCGGCATGGCCATGACTGCACCCAAATGAGGGCGCACTGTATCGATTGCATGCCGAGCTGTCACTGTATCGTCTTTGTGATAAGACAGCATCAGATCAATGATATGACCAAATGCAATTCCACAGCCAAAACCAGCATCTGCAATGACTTTCTGACATGCAGCCAGGTCAAAGCCATCTTCTTCCAATGTGAGCGGCTGAGCAGTCTTTCCCATCAGCGCGCGAAGGAACTGCTGTTCCAGTCGAATCGTCTGATAGACTGCTTCATTGCGCGTCTTTTTGGAAAACCGAGCAAAACGCTCTGAGTCTGTCAGTGCTTCTTCGAGCGGAGTGCCAATCTCGTACACTTGCCAGATGGTCTCGAATGCAACGTAATTTGCATAGACATAATCGCCAGCTTGCTGACAAGCGACAAATGCTCGGTCCAGCATCGGCAAGTCAGTTCGGATGTGATTCTTCCAAAAGTTGATGTGATCAGCGTGAATGTGCAGCAGCGTACCGCGCTTGCTGACATCGTTGAGCTTTTCATTGAGCTGGATCGACATCTCAGAAAATCGATAACCAGATTCAATGTCTCCAAATGCAGCAACCAGCATCAATCCATATGCGCTATAAGCAAAACAAGACTCTGATGTATTGCCATTTTGTAGCGACAGGTTTAGCATCTTGAGTGCAATATATGGAAATGCTTCCGGTTGTCCAATATATGCACAAGGCGCGGCGTTTGAGAGAAGATCGATGCTTACTTGAATATATGGATCATGAACAAGTGGAGAATGTAGTAGATCTTCAATCTGTCGATTCTTCATGTTGCGCGGAACATCTGAAATTTCCGACGCAAACGCTGAGTTGATTTCTTCTGTTGTGCCTGGAAGATTGATATGTAGATCTTTTAGCGCACGCTCTGCCAATCGAACTGCTTCACGATAACGTCCTGCAACTTGATAGAGCTTGAGCCGCAGACATGTTGACCTTGCACGGGAAAGAACGGTTGGTGCCAGTGTCTCGATGCGCTGAAAGCACTCTTCTGCCGCTTCAAATCGTCCACACAGAGACTCACTTTCCGCAAACCCCTGGAGGAGCTGAATGTGAAGGTCATCCTGATCTTCGCTATTTGACTGCGCAAGGAGCTCCAGCGCGACTCTGTAGTGCTCGGAAGCGGTCGAGAAAGCGGCACCTTGGCGCGCTCTTTCCGCTGCGCGACGATTCAGATCGATCAGCTCAGAGCGCTCAGCAGGATCGGTCAGCAGCGTTCGCCCATGATTGAGATGATTGACGACGGTAAACAGACGATTCCCATCATCAAGCTGTGCGCTCTGAGCTTGCAGCTCTGGAAGCAGAAGTCGTCCAATCCGCAGCCGCACTGTGGCGCGCTCCGCTTCCGGGATCAGGTTGTATGCAGCTTCGGATACGCGATCGTGAATGAATCGATAGCTGGCGCTGGCACTGACTTGGGACTCCTCTTCCATGAGTCCCAGATAGCGATGTTCCGACGACAGTGGCTGAATGATTCCTTCGCGTAGCGCTTCGTGCAGACATGAAATGATGCGCTCTGCGGACTGCTCTGCAATGCGTGACAGGACTCCTAACGCGAACTCATGACCGATGCATGCTGCAAGCGTGATGAGCCGCTGGGTGGATGCAGACAGCAGCTTCAGGCGCTCGTACATAAACTCGACTACGTTGTCGGTGACATTGCGCTGGGTGATCTCTGTCTGGTTCCATTCCCAGCGCTGGCGATCCATCGAAAAGACCAGCAGTCCGTCGCGATACAGCGCGGAAAGGAACTGACTGGCGAAGAACGGATTGCCTTGGGTCTTGTCAAACACACAGCGTGCAAGCGGCTCGACTTGATCGATCGGAAGGCGCAAGGAATCCGCGAGCAGAGACTGAAGCTCATCGAAATGAAGCGGCTGTAGCTTGATCTCTGCGACCACGGCTCCTTCGCGAAGGAGTGCGGTCCGTGTGACCTGGAGCGGATGGGAATCATCGACTTCATTGTCGCGATACGTACCGACGAGCATCAGCCCGCGCGGAGCACTCTGGGAAAACAGAACGTGAATCAGTCGGAGCGAAGCGGGATCCGCCCACTGCAAGTCATCCAGTGCGATCAGCAGCGGCTGACCACTTTGACAGAGTGTACGGATCAGGGAATCGACCGCGATGTCAAAGCGATTCTGGGACTCTGCTGGACCTAGCTCTGCAGCACTTGGAAGCGGACCAAGCAGCGCGCTAAGCTCTGGAATCATCAGCGTCAGCGACGAAGCACTCTCTCCCAGTGCGGATCCGATGCGCTTTTGCCAGCGTGACAGCGCAGCCGAATCCAGCGCAAGGATTTGTTGGAGCAGCTCGCGCAGGGCATGCGCAATGGAGCTGTACGGTGTGCTGCGATGAAGCGGATCAAACTTTCCAGATCCAGACAGTCCGTTGTGCAAAAGGACTTCTTTTTGCAGCTCTGCAAGCAGTGCAGACTTGCCGACACCGGAATAGCCAGACAGCAGTACGAGCGCGCTTCCACCGTCGCGAACTTTGTGAAAGAGCTGGCGGAACTGCTCGCGTTCTTTGCTGCGACCGTAGAGCTTGCGCGACAGCTGTAGATCGTACGGAAAGTCGCGACTCCCAAGCGTCATCGTGAACGGAGTCCGGCCATGCTGATCCATCAGCTTGGCACACTCCATGAGATCTGCGCGCAGACCCAGAACGCTCTGATAGCGCTCTTCCGGTGCCTTTGCGAGCAGCTTCATGATGATCGCAGACAGCACTTCCGGAATCTGTGGATTGCGCGCATGCGGAACCAGTGCTCGTCGGGCAACGTGGCTGTAGAGCAGCTCCATCGGATCGATGGAAGTAAACGGAAGAACGCCAGTAAACAGCTCGTAGAGCAGGACTCCCAGCGAATACAGATCACTCCTTCGATCAGGAGACAGATTCACCCGGCCTGTCTGTTCAGGAGACAGATACGCCAGGGTTCCTTCCAGTCCGCTCGGACCTTGACTCTGCGCGGCCACTTGTCCCAGTCGTGTTGCAATTCCGAAGTCCAGCAGCGTGATACTTCCTGTCGCTGGATCGAAGACCAAGTGATGCGGCTTGAGATCTTTGTGAACGATGTTGCGACTGTGTACGGCGGCGATCGATGAGGTCATCGCAATCGCCAGATCCAGCGACTGTCGGATCGTCGGAATGCTCTGCGGAAGATACTGATCGAGCGGCAGTCCTGACAGTCGTTCGAGAACCAGACAAAGTCCTTTGGAACCGTTCTCTAGACTGAGCGCACGTACCACACCAGGCTGTTCCAGCTCTTTCAGAAGCTCGTATTCATACCGCAGCCGAGCGCGATCTCGCGGAGTCGGAATGGGCCGTGAAGAGACTTTGATGGCAACCGGAAATCCGTCGCTGTCACGGACTCCGCGATAGATCGTAGTCTCTCGTCCGCGATGAATGATTCCTTCGATCGTGTAGCCGCTTAGCGTCAGCATTGCCATCCTCAGTTTGGACGATCGAAGGCAGCAGCAAGTGAGAGCGGTCTGCGCTCAACCAGTCCGCCTGTATGGTATCGGCGGGGCAGACAATCGGTCAATGTAGTCTGTTCGTCTTATAAATCCGCTTCAGCGACGAAGAAATATCGCAAAGGAGTGCCGACAAATGACCTTGGGAATTCGCGGACTTGGCTGGGATCCGCAGCTGGATCTACCGTGTGATGCTGTCTGTTTTGCGCCTACCTTCGTTGCGTCAGTTGTTCGGTGCGCCAGCGGAGATCCAGCCACTTATGGTGTTTTGATCCGCAGCGGAAAGCGGCGCTCCTTTTGGCATGCGACTGCCGACAAAGCACGGTCCTGCGCCTTGGATCTTGTGCATCAAGTAGCTGGTGGTTGTGGACGATGGAACGACTCGCTTGGTGGTGGGACATTGCGCGCTGGCGACGTTGACCAAGCTGGCGTAGCTCTTTCCAATCGAGAGATCGAGACCTTGCGCGGGGCTCGCTCCTGCATGACAGCCGTTGCCTCCGCAGCTCTTGGTGAAGATCGGCTGAACCTGCGTAGCGAAGCTGGGGGCCTGTGTGAGTGCGCTCTTTTCGACGGTGTTGACGCTGATATTGCCTGCTTGATCTTGGGCGCGAACCACAAAGTAGTAGGTCATTCTGGTGGTTAAGCCGCTGACCACAAACTGGGTTGCACCCGGTGTGGTGGTGAAGGTAGGGGTTGCATAGTTTTCGCCTGCCGCCGTCGTTGCTTGGTAGATGTGATAGACGATCTGCGCGGCTGAGCTGACGGTGTCTGTGGCTGCGCTCCACGACAGGGTGATGCTGTTTCCTGCTGCTGTGGCTGTGCTAAGCCCCGCAAACGTAGGTGCCATGTTGTCTGCTTGTGCAGGAGTCGTGGCACTCTGTTCGGTGCGATTTCCATCTGTATTGCCCGCTTGATCTTGCGCGCGCACCACGAAGAAATACTTGGTGCTGGTGTTCAGCTTGCCCACAACATAGTCGGTTGCTCCCGGTAGAGAGACGTAGCTTGGCGCTGCGAAGTTCTGTCCTCCCGCCGTCGTGGATTGATAGATCAAGTACTTGATATCAGCGGCTTTTGAGACATTGTCACTTGCAGCAGACCACGTAAGAGAGATGGAGCTGGGAGCCGATGTAGCCGTTGTGAGTCCTGCAAAAGTAGGCGCTACATTGTCCACCACTGTCATGTCTGTAGGAGTCCCTGTGCCACCATCGTTTACGCCTCCGGCTCCGCCCGCGATGAAGCTGCGTAGTAGATCAAGCTCTGCTGTGCTGAGCGGAGTCCCAAGTGGCATGTGTGCGCCGACGATCTGCGAGCAGCTTGGATCGACTTTGCAGAACAGATAGCTCGCGCTGGGCTGTCCGGGGGCGATGAGGCGACGCGCTGGATCCTGGGAAGAGGGCACATTCACAGTGTTCCGAAGTGCGACGCTTGCACTTAGGATAAGTCCTTCTGCGGCGGTTCCGCTGTCACCGTGGCAGCCTGCGATGGCGCACTTGGTGGTCAGCAGCTGCTCTACAGAATCACTGCTGATTCCACTGTCCAGCGCAGGCAGATAAGTATCACCTGGCGTCGAGCAGGCAAAAAATCCCAGCGCAGTCAGACACGGAATCGATACGCCCAGGATCAGGTATGTTGTACGCATGAGCGCTCTCCAAAGAAAGGGGTAAGCTTTAGGATGAGCCCGTCGAACAGAGCTCCTTGTCATCCTATTTCAGATCAAGAATCTAGGCGATAGAGTGTCTGTTCAGCGTCGCTGTAGAAGCAGCGTGAGCGTCCGCATCAAGCTGACAAAAAGGAGTGCGCCGTAGGCAAGAAGGAATGCGCTTCCACGGAGTCCTTCCGTACAGAGTCCTTCCGTACAGAGTCCTTCCGTACAGAGTCCGCTTTCCTACAGTACAGACAGGCACCTGCTATGGAAGGTGGACCCAAAGATCGATTCGGTCTGCCCGTACGAACGATCGAAGACTTCCGCGAGCATCGCGCCGCCTACGTTGCGGTGGCCGCTGATCTGGAGCTGCAAGGTACCGAAGCGGGAAGAGCGGGTGTCGTAATGACCAGCGAGAGCCGAGGCCCGCTCGATGACTTCACCGACAAGCTCGGGAGCAGCGCGAAAGACGGCGTAAAGAGCGCGGTGCTGGAATACCTAAACGGCAGCCAGGGCGATGCGAAGGTCAAGGAAGCGGTGGGAAGCCTAAACAAAGCCGAGGCGGTGGTCGAATACAACAGCCGCAAGCGAGAAGGCGCAGCGGTGGTGATGTGGAGCCCCGAAGAACAGCGCTGGGAACCGCCGCAAGCGGCCCAAGGACTGACGAAACCCTGTGCATGCGCCGCAAGGCGGTGAGGAGAAGAGATGGAAAAGAAGCGAACCTACAAGAGCCAGCGCGGCGGAGAGTACGAGCTGGTGATGGTCAAAGAACCGACCAAGCGGAAGCGGAGCAGCTCGGGCAGCAACAAGCCCAAGAGCGCAGCAGGAAGCAAGAGCAGCGCAGCCAGCAACCTCCGAGCCGCCACCCCAGCCCGAAAGAAGAGCCGCCGCACAGCGACCCAAGCGATCCAGAAGCGACTCAAAGCGACCCAGGGAATCAAGCGAGCGCGGAAGTCTACGAGGAAGCGCAAGCCAGGGCAGATGGCACTTCTGTAGCAGCGTCCGGCAGCCTGGCTTTCCCTGCCATGCAACGCTGACTGTCTACACCTCCGAAACAACCTCAATCAAACCAGAAAAGCGTGAGAAGTCCTCGGTGTTGTAGGTCACAAGCTGAGAGATATCGAATGCGAGCATGGTCGCCACGATGTTTGCGTCGTGTACCTGCTTGCCTCCACACGGGATCTTGTCGAGCAGGAAATAGAGTTGCTGAGTGACCAGCGCGTGATCCTCAGCCACGACGAACACTTGTTCGTATTCGTTGGCGGCCGTAAGAAGCGCCGACAATGGAAACTGTTTGACGAACACCTGCGGCCTGGTAAGTGCCGACAGAAACTCACGCAGAACTTGTCGGCTGATCCATAACTCCGAGATCGAGCGCTCCAAGCGCTGAAGGACTCCACGGGCGTGAAAGTACCGGGGAGAATCGGGAACAATGGCGCTGATCAGGATGTTGGTGTCGAGAAAAATCCGTCTAGCGTCCATCGTCACCATACAGTTCGCTGCGGCTAAAAGTCATTCCCTCTGGCCACTTGTCAATCCGCAGATCAGGCAGGCGACTCAACAACGAGTCCCTCTCTACCGTGCGACGAGGACTGCGCACGATGACGGTGATCTCCAGGTCGCCCGGCTCGACATCTTCGGGAAGCTGTAGCATGACTCGGCGATCTCTGGGGACGTGGACATGCAAATTCAGGTTCCGCATGGGTCGCTCCTTTTGCCTCCGTCTTTAGCGCAGACCCAACCGGCCCGCCATGCAAATCCGACGAAAGTCCCTCACTCCCTCTGTAGCAGTAGCAAGGCCATGTGTTCTGGGGAGGGGCCGTAGAGGGTGTGATAGACGCAGCGCCAGCCTAGGTCGGCCAGCTCGGTGATGAGCATTTCGACGTTGTAGCGGCGGACGCGGAAGACCTCGAAGCGGCGATGTCTGCCGCCGTCGAAGGTTACGTTTGGCGACTCAAAGCGACCCAGGGAATCAAGCGAGCGCGGAAGTCTACGAGGAAGCGCAAGCCAGGGCAGATGGCACTTCTGTAGCAGCGTCCGGCAGCCTGGCTTTCCCTCTCGATCGAACGGCTTGCAATCCGGTCTTTGGCGTTGCATGGTGGCGTTGAGGAAGTGAGCCATGTCCTCGGCCAAGCAAACACGACGAACTCGCGAGCCTGCACAATCCAAGACCAAGTCGACGAAGGACAAGCGCCCCGTCGATCCGCAGAGTCCTTGGGAAGTGTTTCAGCTCGTCGCTGAAGAAATGAAGAAGAACGGTCCGGTCTTCAACAAGCCCTTCGAAGAAGTGCTCGCCGAGCTACACACGATCTGACATGCCTGTCATGGTCGATCCCAACCTTCTTGTGTACGCACTCGAAGGAATCGACGGGAGAATCACTTTTTGAGCCGGTTCGCAGACAGACATTTCTAACTCTTCGTGAGGCTGGCAAGTACGCGGTACAAATGCGGGATCTTCCAAAAAATCCGGCGGGCGCTGCTGAGGCTTAGGTCATCGGTCTTTCCTGAATTTTCACGGCGCACTCCAGCACACTCCCAGATGAGCTTCTGCACACGTTCCTACGCAAGACAGAGAGTCTGCCGTGCAAAACCGAAGTTGAGCGTCTCGTCGTGCAGCGCATCGGCCAAGATGTGTTTCGCCAAGGACTGCTCGAGTTCTGGGAAGGCCGCTGTGCCGTGACTGGACTTGCGATTCCTGAACTGCTGCGATCCAGCTCGGCAACGTCGGCATCCTGCCGAAGAACGTGATGTGACTGGACTTGCGATTCCTGAACTGCTGCGATCCAGTCACATAAAGCCCTGGTCCGACTGCGAAACCGATGCCGAGCGGCTCGACATCTGGAACGGATTCCTCTTGGCTCCTCATCTTGATGCCGCGTTTGATAGGGGATTTCTATCAGCTGGCATCGCTCGCGCGGCTTTCGGATTCGACCCTCAAGATGATCGAGCGAGGCAAGACGCCTTCCATCAAAACCCTCGCGGCACTTTTGTCGGTCCCTGAACTGCGACTGGCGATCGATGATCTGCCGGAGCCGTTCCGTTCCCAGCTATCCGCCCACCGCTCCCACTCATCTGGGGTCAACTTCCTGCGCTTTACGCTGACTCTTGTTGATCTTTCGACGAGAGAGCAAGTGCTCCAATCGGTGATTTGTTGGGCGCGGAATCAGCGGTCCAAAGACCGAGCGGAGACACTCGACGGTATTTTGCGCTGGGCCGAGGGAAAGCAAGCTGCCGTTCACAGCCGTCGCAGTCAGCTCCTGCTGGAAGACCGAAACGATGGGCTGGCGCCGATTGCGCTGGCGAACTGTCTGACGGGGCACGAGCAGCGATGCGGCCCTGTGGATGGGGGCGTCAGTTGCGCAGACGCCACCGCACCATGAGTGACGCCAACGAACTCAGTCCGTGGCGAGATGGGCAGGACGAGCGCGATCACCAATTGTTCCGCGCTGCGCTCCGGACGGTGGCGATGCACCTCAGTCAGTGAAGGCAGGAACGTCTGCTGGGACTATCTCAAGGCTATCCAAACTGAGAAATCATTCAGAAAGTAAGAGAGCAATTCCCGAGGCTGATGCGTAGGTGATATGATCGGACCCGGCCTCATGTCGGGTTTCACAGACAAGCGACTCCTTACACCTGCCGAGATTGCGGAGGCTCTGTCGATCTCGCTCAAGCAGGCGCTGCGGCTCATCCGTTCCTCGATGCGCCACGTCGAGGTGAGCGCACGGGTGATTCGGGTGGCGCAAGAGGACTTTGATGAATTCCTGCGGAGGCGTACATGGCCCAAACCAGACTCTTTAAGACAGCCAAGAGCCCCTACTGGCAGGCTGAGTACTACGACCGACTTGGGAATCGGCACCGTGACAGCACTCGATGCACCGACAAGCGGGCCGCCGCCGAGTGGCTTCGCCAGCGAGAGCGAGCGGTTCACGATCCGGCCCACGCAGCCACGCACCCGGCCTCGACCCCGCACAAACCCAGCCACTCGATAGCCTCGGCGCTTGGGCGACTGGTCGATGTAGCAAGCACCAATCTCAGCCCTGGAACGGTGCGGATGTACGCGGAGAAGGGCGGGCATCTGGTTCGACTGCTGACGGAAAATCCTGACTTGCCGGACTCGCAGCCTCTTACGGTCGGTGAGCTCCATCTCGATCACGTTCAGCGTTACATTGGTCGGCGACTCGACGAAGGAGCCGCTCGTGAGACGGTGCGCAAGGAGCTGTGTACGCTCAGTCGGGCGCTCAAGCTGGCGCGGGATCGTGGCATGTTCCACGGCGATCCACAGGCGCTGATTCCCGAGTTTCGCGCTCCATATCGACCGCGAGAGCGCTTTCTCACGACGGACGAGCTGGCGCTGCTGTTGCCAGAGCTGTCACCGCACCGACAGATGTGGCTGCTGGTTGCTATCTACAGTGGTGGACGGGATGGCGAGGTCGATCGGCTGTGCTGGGAACACCTCGACTGGCGCAATGAGACGATTCGCATCGAAGGAACCAAGACCGACGGCTCGCATCGGCTGATTCCGTTTCACCCGGTGCTGCGCGACATCCTCGGCAAGGAGCGCAAAACGCAAGGACCGATCGTCGGTGAGTGGCTGAATGTGCGACGAGACCTAGCGGCAGCGTGCGCGCGGGCCAAGATCGAGCGCATCTCGCCGAACGATCTGCGGAGAACGCTGGCGTCGTGGCTCAAGCAGCAGGGAGAGGACAGCTTCATCGTCGCGCAGATCCTCGGGCACTCGACCAGCCGAATGGTAGAGCTCACGTACGGCAAGGTCGATATGGGAGCCAAGAAGCGAGCGTTTGCGAAGCTGCCCGGCAATCTGGCGGAAGTGGGCGACGGGAACTCAACTTCTCAGCGATTTTGCACAGCCGGGCCACAGTCTGCCAATGGTCTGCCAACTATCAGCGCTTCTGGGTCCGCTGGGTCCACTCTGTCCGCAAGCACCCCAGAAACACAAAACCCCAATCCTCGTCGAGAATTGGGGTCAGCGTCAGTGCTCGGAGCCGGAATCGAACCAGCGACACGCGGATTTTCAGTCCGCTGCTCTACCTGCTGAGCTATCCGAGCGAAAAGCGAGAGGAACCCTATCGAGCTTCCCCGATAGGGTCAAGCGCATTTTTTGAAAAATCGTTGGCTTTCGATGATTTCGGACGCGCTGCGGAGGACTGGCCAATTCCCAAGAACTGTGTCAGCGCGGACAGCTCGCGTTCGAGTTCCCGGGCAAACGCGGGCTCTGTCGGACGCTCGCGGACAAAACGCAGGTCGCTGTGCAGCGTGCCAGGTTGGCCTGTTTGGCCTGTTTGGATCGACAGGTTGGCGGCTCCGATGACTTGGTCGCGAAACAGCATCGGCAGTGCGTAATAACCGAGCGTGCGCTTGGACGCGGGCGTGTAGGCCTCAAAGCGATAGTTCCAATTCCACAGGAGCGAAAAGCGGTGGCGATCCCAGACCAGCGGATCGAAGGGCGCAAGGAGCTGAACCCGTTCGAGCTGCTCGTCGCTGTGTAGGATGTCCGAGGTCTCTTGTTCGGGCCAGATCCAGTCTTCGGATTCTACGCGCGCCTGCCGAAGCTCTCCGCTGGCGAGCAGCCGCTGGAGCGCGTCGCGCGGGGTCGGACGGCTGGGGCCGCGTACGGCACGCAGTGCTTGCTGAAGACTACGCAGTGGCATGGGTGCATACAGCGACGTAAGAATCCGACAGAGTCCCTCGGCACGTAGCGTCGGTGCCAGCGCGCGCGTCTTTTCTTCGGAACGCACCGTCGCATACAGTCGCAGCCCGCCTTCCCGCCGGGCCACCCGGAGTCGTCCTTGCATGTGTAGCGCTTCGAGCATCATCGTCGTCGCCGAGGACTGTCCACCCCAGCCATTTTGCCGACGGACTTTCCCGAGCGCTTTTTCCACTGCTTTGGGATGAGCGACGCCCAGTTCTGCGACCAGGGCCAAGACATCTTTGACCAGTGACGGATGTTCGTCGAGAACGCGCTGCCAGTGCTCGCTCAGCGGTCGGGGATGCAAAAACGAAAGATGCTGCTGCGGCAAAAAGCCATAGACATGCAGGACATCTTCACAGAGCGGCAGCGTCGGATAAAGCTGCTCTAGATCGCCTGCTCGGTAGCGATCGACGCGGAGCCGCAGGATGAGATCTTGGGCGCGCGCCGGTGCGCGAATCGGGTCAGCTTGCACAAAGCCCAGGTGCGACACTGCGTCGGAAATGTCCGCGCAGCGCTTGAGCGTTCGTCGGATGGCATGCCTGCGGAGCAAAACGATCGAGAGAGACGACATGGTGAGGAGGGCCATAACACAGGGGTCTGACAGCGGGTCCGCTTCGATACCTAGTCTGCGTCGAGAAATCGAGCGAAACGCAGGCTCAAATCAGCCTTTGACGCCACCTTGGGTCAGTCCGCCGATCAGGTGTTTTTGCAGCGCGAAGAACAGCGCCATCACCGGCAGCGAGACAAGCACTGCGCCCGCCGCAAAGTGTCCCCACTCCGTCGCATAGTCTCCGACGTAGTGATTTAGCATCACCGGCAGCGTGTAGCGCTGGGGACGGCTCATGAAGGTCGCAGCGAGGATGAATTCGTTCCACGCGGTCAAAAAGCAAAACAGCGCTGTGACGGAAATCGCCGGACGCGCGAGCGGCAGCACCACACGATAAAACGCATCAAAGCGACTGCCTCCGTCGAGAAGAACCGCTTCTTCGAGTTCCGTCGGAAGTCCATCGAAATAGCCTTTGAGCATAAACACGCAGAACGGAATCGCCGTCGTCGCATAGCACAACACCAGGCCGCCCAAGTGATTGAGCAGGTGCAGCTTTTCCAGCACGACGTAGAGCGGAATCGTCGTCACGACACCTGGAAACATCTGCGCGAACAGAAACAGGCGCAGCGAGCTGTCTCGACCGGGAAAGCGAAACCGCGACAGTGCATAGGCTGCCGAGCAGGACAGCGCGACTCCGACCACCGTTACCGCCGCTGAGACGATGAGGGAGTTTAGGAGCTGTCGAAAGAACAGATATCGTCCGTCGGCATCTTGTCGGAACAGCACATCGGCAAAGTTCCCGAGCGATACCTCAGTCGGCCATGGACTGACGGACAGCGAAAAGCTCTGCGTCGGTGACAGCGCCATCTTGAGCACCCACAGCACCGGATACAGCGTCGCTGCGGTCAACAGAACAAGGACAACGTGGACCAGGGCGGTTCGGAGCGTGCGCATCGGTGTCTTGTGCGGTCCGGGATGGGCCGATCGTGTAGTCGTGAGTCGTTACGGGCGCTCGGTCGGCTTCGGCTCGCTGCGCGCAGGATACGGCAGCAGACCTTCCTCGGGAAGCGAGGAAACGCGCTCACTTTGCCAGGGCACATCGGGCATCGTCGCGGGAGTCGGCCAGCCAAGCTGAAGCTGCGTGGGCCGGTTTGGCGACGGTGGCAGCTTGGCTGGACGCAGGCTGGGCGGAGCTGAGCGATCGTCTATCTGCGGCGGCTGCTCGCTGTACAGCTCAAGCAGCAGTCGGACCGCCTCGGTTTCGCCACAGCGCTCGTGGAGCTTTTCGGCCAGCGTTTCACCAATGTGGCCTTGATAGACCAGCTTCAGCGAGTCAACCACCGTCGAGATGATCCGAACGCCAAGCGCGGGATCGTCATCTTGTGGCAGGCGCAGAAAGTCCAGAAATTCCGACTGGAGGCTGGTCAAGATTCCGTCGAGCGGCAGATCACAGACAAAGCCGAGCCGTTCCTTGCGTCGAGGCGGCAGCGGCATCTGCTGGTACACCTGAAGCTTGAGCAGTGCATAGATTCGTGCGATGAGAAGCAGCTCTCGCTGTGCGCGCGGCAGCAGGCCCATTCGATCGCACAAGCGACCGCACTGGGTCGTGAGCAGCGACGGCCAGTCACTATCGAGCGTACGGCTTAGCTCATCCGCCAGCGTCGTTGCGCAGCGAAACAAGGCATCCGTCACCGCCGATTCCGAAAAGTCAGCGAGCGGCGGCTGCGACTGCGGACGGGCTGGCATGCGCAGCGCGTCACGACTGAGGTTTAGGTTCGACGGACGCTCCTCGATGATGAGATCCGCCGAGGATAGCTTTGCGCCGGGCTTTTCCCCTGGTAGCCGTCGGCGAATCGGGCCACTGCGTGCGCTGTGGGCGGGCAGCGGCACGGCTTGTTTGGGCAGCGGCGGTGGCTCAATCCGCAGCGGCGTATTGCGCGGCGGCGTGCTGTTCGCACTGGGCTTGTTGCGCTGGCTCGTCGCACGATCCGTCTGAAGCGGTGGAAATCCATCACTGCTCCGCGTCGAGTCGGTGCGCTGACTGGTACTCGACGGAAGTGACGGTATCGGCGGCGGTATCGGCGGCGGCATCGGCGGCGGCATCGGCGGCGGCTGAGCCCGCACTGGACCAGAGTGTACTGACGGAGCAGGCTTTGGCGGCTCCGGCTTCACAGTTGGCTTCGACGGAGGCTGCTCTGGCTTCGACGGAGGCTGCTCTGGCTTCGACGCAGACGGCTCTGGCTTCGACGGATGCTGCTCTGGCTTCGACGGAGGATGCTCTGGCTTCGACGGATGCTGTTCTGGCTTCGACGCAGACGGCTCTGGCTGGGAAGGCGTCGGTGCTTCGGGTCGCGACGGAGCACTTGGCTCTGGCTTCGATACTGCGTCGATAAGCGGTGCGCTCTCGCCTGGTTCCCACGCCTGGTTGTAGAACATGTCCATCCCGAGCCGCAGCGTGCCAAAGCGAATCAGAAAGCGGCGAATCTCGACGACACCGTGAGACGCCAGCTTCGGCATCAGCGTCGAGAGATCTTGGGTTGGATCGACCATTGCCAGCGCTGCTTTGCGACCGTCCGTCGAGCGCTCCAGCGGCAGGATTCCCAAGTGACCAGCCAGTCCAGCCGTGATCGCTTGTTTTAGCTCGGGCGCAACCACCACACCGTCGAGCTGATCGTCGCTCAGATCCGGTAGCTTGAGCTGGGCTTCCAGCAGCCGAAACAGCTTGTCCTCGGATAGCAGGCCCTCGCGGAGCAGCACAAACCACAGAGGCCGCCCGCTCGATTCGCTGTAGCGCTGGGCGCGGGCAAGCACTGCCGGGGGCACAAGCTCCGACTCCTTGAGGATCTCGGCGAGGGGCCGAGGGCGAGCCGCACTGCTCAAGCTGACAAACCTCCTCGTGCAGCGTAGACCGTTTTTCTGGTTTCGGGAACCCCTCCTCGCTATGGTAACGGGCATGGAGCTACCCATCGTCGGACCGTTTGTGTACGAAAGTCGCAGGGTTGTCGTGATCGACAAGCCGCCTGGCTGGCTGTCGGTGCCCAGCCGCCAAGGTGATGAAGACGAGCGGCTGTGTGTAGGCCGTGTGCTACAGGCGCAGCTTGGGACGCGGCTGTGGCCAGTTCATCGTCTGGATGCCGAGGTGTCCGGGCTGCTGATGTTTGCCAAAGATGCCGACGCGCACCGAATGTTGTGCGCCGGGTTTGAGCATCGTCAGGTGCGCAAGACCTACCTGGCGTGGAGCACTGGGCCGCTGCCCGACGGTCACAAGGTTCGCTGTACCGAGCGCTGGGTGTCGCTGCTGCTGCGCGGGAAAAAGCGAGCGTACGTGCATCGCGCGGGCAAAGAAGCGGTGACGATGGCGACGCCGCTGTGGGTCGATGGCAAGCGCGCGCTGTGGCAGCTCTGTCCGAAGACCGGGCGACCGCATCAGCTTCGGGTCGAGCTGTTTTTGCATGGCTGTCCGATCCTCGGGGATGCGCTGTACGGATCGACGCAGCCGTGGCGAAGTGGCATTGCGCTGCGCGCGTTCGAGCTGGACCTGACCGATTTGGAGACGCGGGACGAGCTGGCGCTGCCGAAGAAGATCTCGCTGCTTTCAGACGGACAAGATTATGTATCGGGCGGCAGAGCGTGGATGAGTGCGCTCGCCAGCTCGTCGGGACGTTCGATCCACAGCGCGTGCCCAGCGCCCTGAATCAGCACCGGCGCAGCCAGCCCGCACAGCGTCGCCAGCTTGAGCTGGGTCTTGTTCGGCATCAGGAAGTCTTCGCTGCCCGCAATCACCGACGTGACCTGGGTCGTGTGGGACAGCTGCTCGCGTAGATCGTGTGAGAGCAGCGCTGCAAGCTGTCCGGCAATCGCGGGCGGTGCGTGCTGCTGCTCTCCCCACAGCGCTTCGAGCATGGGAATGATGCTCGGCGGTTCCAAAAAATCGGCAGAAAAGAACAAGATCAGTAAGGTACGAAACAGATTGAGCCCACTTACGCCCGCTTGATGCTGCGCTGACAGCCCCAGCACGATGCTGCGCAGGCGTGGATCGATCGCCGCTGTGGTTGCGACCAAGCTGACGCGCCGAACGCGCTGTGGGTGACGAATGAGCAGCTGCTGCGCCCACATGCCTCCCATCGAAAAGCCCGCGAGATCGACCGTCGGGAAGTCCAGCGCCGAAAGCAGCTCGGCCAGCCGATCACTCTGTGCGCTGAGCTGATAGTCCGCTTCGTGGGTGGGCACTTCGCTCTGGCCCGCACCGAGTGGATCGACGATGCACAGCCTTCTTCGCAGCAGCCGAGCCAGCCGGAGAAACTGTCGCCCATCGGACAGCAGTCCGGGCAGCAGCACCAGCGGCGTCTCGCTCGCGGCGGGCTCTTGGATCGGCTGCATCAATCGATAAAACAGTCCGGCATGCTGGCCGGTGCGCAGGTTCGCGGTCGTCACGATGTCTGGTTTGTCTGGTTTGTCTGCTTGGATATACGAAATCAGTAGATGCGCAGAGCCGCGTGAGGACGACAAGCTAAACTCGGGCGCATGCAACGTTTTTGGCTCGCTTCGCTGCTTGGCCTGCTGCTCTGTTTGATGGGCTGTGGGCCGCGCTCGATTCGGGCGGACCTGGATCATCACAACCTGTCCGACGATGACTTGCTGGCGCTGTTGCCGCAGGGACAACAGGCCGTGCTGGACGTGGATGTGAAGGCGCTGCGTGCGTGGCCGCCGATGCAGACGCTGATGTCGCTGCTTCCTGAGCAATGGCTTGAGTCGCTGTCGTCGCTGGCTGCGAGTCCGCTGCAAGATGTCGATGCGCTGTGCATCGGGGCGACGGGACTTGGTTCGAGCGCGCTCGAGGCCACGCTGCTTGTGTCGGGACGGCTGCCCAAAGACAAGCTGTGGAGCGAGCTGGCTCGTCGGCAAGGCAGTCGCCAAGTGACGTATCACGGCATGCCGCTGGTCGAAGCGGGCGATCGCGCGCTCGTGCAGCTCAGCGAGAGAACCTGGGCGCTCGGCAGTCGGCTGCAAGTGCGTCAGACGATCGATATCTTTCGGGGCGTCGATTCGGGCCTGCGCAGACAGACCTCGCTGATGAACGCGCTGGCGATGGCTCCGTCGGGAAAGCAAGGTCGTCCGGCGATCTTGGCGGCTGTGCTGTTGGAATCGGATCTGCGTCGGCGAGCGCATGAAGCAGGCGTGCTGCGAGTCTTCGACGAAGCGCAGGCTGTAGCTGTGGCTGTGGCCGTCGGTGATGGCTTCGACATCGGGGTGGTGGTTTCGTATCCATTTGTGCAGATGGCTGCGGACGCGCTGTCGCAGGTTCGCGCGCAAGCGGCGGAGCTGGGCAATCGACCGCTCGCGAAGCTGCTGCGCCTGGATCGCTTTGTGTCGCCGCTTCTGTCGGTCGCAGTGCCGCAGTCCAAGAAGCGTCCGACGCCAGAGCTACACCTGGCTTACCGGCTGCCAGGCGACGAGCTAGATGATCTGCTCCATCGGATAAGCGAGCTGAAGAAGCTCTTGCCGGGGACCACTAGCCGTCGATCGGACACCGAACCGACGTCGCCAGCGCCGGGTCTGTAACGGCTACAGCGTCAGCGAGCTGCCTTCGCGGGACGCAATCAGCTCAATGTGACGGCCACCGAGCGAATCGAGCAGCTCTCGACAGCGTGCATAGATCTGATCGACGAGATCGTCGCTATAGTCTTGATCGAAGTGAAACAGCGCGAGCCGACGAACCTGGGCTCGTACCGCCGCGTAGGCCGCATCCGCGAATGACGAATACCCGCGTGAGCGACGAACCGAGCGATCCTCTGGCGTATACGTCGCGTCGTGGATGAGCAGATCCGCACCTTGGTAGAGCCGCAGCACCTCTTCGCTGGGACCAGAGTCGGGATAGCCAGCGTCGGGCGCGTAGACCACCGAGTGACCGTTTTCCTCGATGCGATAGGCCATACACGTCGAAGGTCCGTGCGGATTCGGTCGTCCCGAGATTGCGATGCCTTCCCACAGGATCGGTGGCGGATCGTTGTCCGTCGGAACCGGCTGTAGCTCGAACATCGCGCCCAGGTTCTTCATCGTCTGAAGCGGCGAAAAGTGCGGGTTGACTTGACCTTCGAGGATTCCCTCGAGCATCGACGCGCTCTTGGCGGGACCAAAGACGGTGAAGCGATTGCCAGGAATGAACACCGGCGCGAAGAACGGGAAGCCTTGGATGTGATCCCAGTGTGCGTGCGACAGAAGGATTCCGCCGTGGCCTTTGCCTTTGCCAAACTCGGTGCGAAGAAGCTGCTTGCCGAGCCCGATGATGCCGGTGCCCATGTCTAGGATGAGGAGCTTGCCCGAGGCTGCCCGGACGCTGACACAGCAGGTGTTGCCGCCGTAGCGAACCGTCTCCGGGCCAGGGGCGGGAATGGACCCGCGTACTCCGTGAAAGGTTACTTCCACGACTCTCCCTCGCTGGTATCGGGGCTGCTGCGATGGCCTTGACCCATCGATCGACTGCTCGCGGAGCCCACCTGCAAGCCGTGGCGAGACAAGTCCACTTCCATTCCCTCAAACGCGGCGTGAAGCTCCAGACGCGAGCCTTCTTGCTGCATCTGGCCTCGGTGATAGGACAAAAGCTCGTCGATCTGTGCGTCGGTGCGATCCGGCGAGTGGTGATACAGCATCAGCGACTCAGCACCAGCCTCGCGCGCGATCTCGATGGCGTCTTCGGCACAGCTATGTCCCCAGTGCGGTCGCTGCGCGTATTCACTCGGCGTGAACTGGGTATCGTAAATCACAAGCTGCGCGCCTTCGCACAGACGGACTACGCCTTCGCGCATCTTCGCCAGCTTGGCAGCGTCATCGGGCGCGAGCGGCTCTCCGGCTTTGGGCGGCTGCTTGATGAACTCGTGCTCGATCAAGATGTCGCGAAACGGGGCCGTGTCCGTCACATATGCCAGCGAAGCGCCTTCGTAATCGAGTCGGAACGCGATCGCAATCCATGGGTGATTGAGCCGCGTGCAGCGCACCTTGACCGGACCAATCTCGAAGCTGGCGTCGTCGGTCAGCTCGTTAAACTGGACGTTGGCAGCGGCGGCATCAAACGGCACCGGGAAGTACGGATTGTCCGACTGAAGCGCGAACACCATGCGCAGGTGCATGTCGTCGCGCTGCCGAGCGTAGACGTGGAACTTGTTGCCCGGACGATACAGCGGTGAAAAAAACGGCAGGCCTTGGATGTGATCCCAGTGGGTGTGGCTGACGAGCAAGTGCGCGTCGCCTTTGCCTTCCCCAAACGGTCCCGTCATCAGCTCTTTGCCGAGCCGTCGCAGACCTGTTCCTGCATCCAAGATGATGCGCGGTGCCGAGGGATCAGATGCTGATGCGCAGCGAACCTCGACACAGCTTGTGTTGCCACCGTAGCGCTGCGTTGTCGTCCCTGGCACCGGGAACGATCCACGTACACCCCAAAACCGCAGCTTCATCGGTGTCCCCCTTCCCAAGCGTGCAGGCGACCTTGCTCCAAGCGTCGAAGCGACGAATCGAGGAGGTGGTACGCCCTGCTCATCATGAGATGCTTTAGGGGTTTCATAGCTTGCTAAAAACAGCCTTCATCGTAACACGCTAGGTTTTTAGAAATCTACAGATTCTCCGCCGGGCGTTTGGGTCTGTGCTCGGCGGCTGGCCTGGTTTTTGGGCGCAGGATGTCGGTAGGTGTCTGGTCATACCGCTGACGTGGGGCGCGCGCTGGCGTGGCCGATGCTTCGGGGTCTGTACGGACCCTTGGGTCTGGGTGGGAAAGCGTGTTACAACGCGCCTCGACATGGCCACTTTCAGACCGCAGCTTCGACGCTTAGCCATCGCGGGGCGCACGGCGCTGCTTGTGTGGTGCGGACTGTGCGGGCTCAGCTTGCTTGGCGGCTGCACCGTCGTTCGTCCGTATCAGCGTGAGCAGCTCGCAGAGCGCTGCATGGCTCCGGGCTTTGGCGACAAGGCCGAGGTCAAGTTCCGCGCCCACTGGGAATATGCTCGTCACGGCACCCAAGGCGGCTTCGGTGATGACGCAGGCGGTGGAGGTTGCGGTTGCAACTAAGAACGCCTCACAAAACCTACTGCGGACCCCGCTTGCGGCATCGTCGGTCCTCACGTACTTGCGTACGCTCCGGTTCCTCCTCTGTGCAGTCGGGGTTCCTCACGACGGTTTTGTTAGGCGTTCTCAGTCATCGCCTTGAGCGCGTTCTGCGGGCGGTCGTGCTGTGGGGCGTGCTGCTCTGCCTTGGAAGGCCCGCGTGGGCAGAGCACTTGCCGCAGAACGTGAGCGGGGAAGCGGTCTTTCGGGGCAGCTACTGGCGCGATCGCAACACGCGGGTGATCAATCCGACCGTAGACATCCGGCAGCAGACCGCGAGCGGCTTTGCAGTTACGGGCTCCTACGGACTGGACGCGATCACCTCGGCTTCGGTGGCTGCGGGTGCGACCTCTGATGAACCCTTCACCGAGCTGCGTCACGAGGTCGGCTTCGGCACCGAGATCCCGCTGGTCGGCAAGTCCACTGTGTCTGCGGGCTACGGCTATTCCTCGGAAAGCGACTACTTTTCCCACACGGCTTCGCTGCGCGCCAAGGTCAGCCTGTTTCAAGAAAACACGATCCTGCGCGTGGGCGGAGACTACACGCACTCCTCTGTAGGCAAGCGCCTGGGCCCCACCGGCTATCTAAACATGGGCATCTTGCACGAAGGCCACGCCATTGCGGGCTGGACGCAGGTGCTCGGTCGATCGCTGATTGCTTCGCTGACCTACGAGCTGTTCGTCCTGTCAGGCTATCAAAACAATCCCTATCGTCCGGTCTCGGTCGCGGGTGAGCGTCGCGAGTTTGAAAACCTGCCCACTTCGCGCATTCGTCATGCCTTTGCGCTGTCTTCGCACAAGCTGTTCGGTCTGCCCGGCGCGCTGATTCCGTTTGTGGTGCTGCGACCGGCCCTGCGCGTGTTCACCGATTCCTGGGGCGTGTCGAGCGTCAGTCCCGAAGTCGCGCTGCATCTACCCATCGGGCCGTTTGAGCTGCGTGGACTGCTCGGCTACTTCCGTCAGTGGGAAGCGTCGTTTTATCGCTCAAACTGTGGGGAGCAGCCGCGCGTGTTTCCCGGCTCTCCGTGCTATGCCGAGCGCGGCGTCGAGTTTGGGCAGACCACTGATGCCATGGGCCGCACGTCGCCGTTTCTGGCGTACACGTCCGATCCGAAGCTGGGCTCCTATTCGACCTTGACCACCGAGCTTCAGATCAAGTGGCGCATGACCGTGTTTTCGCGGCTCGGTCCCGTGGGTGAGCACCTGTCGCGCAGCGTCATCGAGCTATCCGGCGGCCTGTGGTTTGCCCAAGACGCAGTCGGCAACCAGTTCGGCATTCCATTTGTGGCCAACGAAGAAGTGGGCGTTGCGGGCTGTGCTGCGTTCTGCGGTGCTGGCTTTGCCCACTTGGGTCTGTACGTTCCGCTGTAAGCCCACGTGGTTCGGTTCTTCTTTTCACCCTGCGACCTAAGCAAGGAGAGCGTTTGTGAAACAGCCCATTTCCCTCATCGTCAACGGCGAGCGGTACGACACGCTCTGCCAGCCCAACCTGACGCTGCTTGAGGTCTTGCGCGAAAACCTACAGCTTACCGGCACCAAGCATGGCTGCGAGCTGGGCGAGTGCGGTGCCTGTGCCGTGCTGCTCGATGGAGAGCCCGTGCTGTCCTGTCTGGTGCTGGCGATGGAGTGCGCCGGTCAGCAGATCACCACCGTCGAAGGCCTGGCCCGTGGTGCTGAGCTTCATCCCTTGCAAGCAGCCTTTGCCGATCACGGCGCGGCCCAGTGCGGCTACTGCACACCCGGCATCCTGCTCACCGCCAAGGCCCTGCTCGAGCGCAATCCCTGTCCGAGTCGCAGCGAAGTCCGCGAGGCGCTGAGCGGCAACCTCTGTCGCTGCACCGGCTACCTTCAGATCCTCGATGCGGTCGATGCGGCGGCCCAGGTCCTGCGTGAGGAACAGCGATGAAGAACAGGCCGCTTCACATCATTGGCAAAGCGCGTCGGCGCGTCGATGCCCGCGCCAAGGTCACGGGTGAGACTCGCTATGCCGACGATCTGAACTTTCCACGCATGCTGCACTGTCGGCTGCTGCGCTCGCCGCTGCCGCACGCCAAGATTGTCTCGATCGATGCCCGTCGCGCGTTGGCGCTGCCCGGCGTTCACTTGGTCCTGACTGGCGCGGACATGCCGACGACGTTTGGCATCTTGCCGGTCAGTCAAGACGAGCACGCGCTGTGCCTAGACAAGGTGCGCTTCGTCGGTGATCCGGTCGCTGCGGTGGTGGCTCAGACCGAGCTGCTCGCCGAAGAAGCCCTGGCGCTGATTGATGTCGAATACGAGCCGCTCCAGACCATCTCTGCCCCCGAAGAAGCGCTGAGCCATCCCGAGCCGCGCATTCACGACTACGGCGACAGCGGCAACGTCCACAAGGCAGTGGCGCTATCGTTCGGCAGCGTCGAGCAAGGCTTCGCGGAAGCGGATCATGTCTTTGAAGATACGTTTCACTACGCGGGCAACACGCACCTACCGCTCGAGACGCATGCCGCTGTGGCCGCGCTCGATCCCGACGGCAAGCTGACGCTGTGGTCGAGCACCCAGACGCCGCACTATGTCCATCGCGCAGTGGCCAAGGTGCTGGGTCAAAAGCCGTCGCGTGTGCGCGTCATCTCGACGCCGCAAGGGGGCGGCTTTGGCGGCAAGACCGATCCCTTTGGGCACGAGATCGTCATCTGCAAAGCCGCGATGATGCTCGGTCGTCCCGTCAAGATCTGTCTGTCCCGAGAAGAAGTGTTCTACTGCCATCGCGGTCGTCACCCGGTCCTGATGAAGCTGCGCTGCGGGGTGAAGCAAGACGGAACGCTGACGGCACTGCATCTTCAGACGCTGCTCGATGGCGGTGCGTATGGTTCGTATGGCGTCGCCAGCACGTTCTATACCGGCGCACTGGCCACGGTGACGTATCACCTGCCCAACTATCAGTTCGAGGGCTGCCGCGTCTTTACCAACAAGCCTCCCTGTGGTCCCAAGCGGGGTCACGGTACGGTGCAGCCTCGGTTTGGTCAGGAAGTGCAGCTTGACAAGATCGCTGACAAGCTGGCCCTCGATCCGGCGGAGTTGCGGCTCCGCATCGTCGCACAGCCTGGCTCGCTCACCGCGAACTACCTGCGGGTGCAGTCGATTGGGCTCGCGGACTGCATTCGCTCAGTGGTGCGGCGCTCGGACTTTTCGAACAAGCACCGCAAGCTGCCCTATGGCAAAGGCGTTGGCATCGCGTGCTCGTCGTACCTGTCAGGCGCGGGCATGCCGATCTATTACAACGACATGCCGCACTCGGGTGTGCAGCTCAAGCTGGACCGCTCGGGGCTGGTGACGGCGTTCTGTGGCGTGGCGGAAGTCGGGCAGGGCTGCGACGACGTGCTGTGCGCCTGCGTGGCCGAGGTGCTGGGCGTCGAGGTCGCGGACGTGAAGGTCGTGACCGGCGATAGCGACTTGTCTCCGGTGGACCTGGGCTCGTATTCCAGCCGTGTGACCATGATGATGGGCAATGCCGCGATTGCAGCGGCGGAGCGTGCCCGCGAGATCGTTGCGACAGCGGTGGCGGACAAGCTCGGTGTGGCTGCCGACCAGCTGGTGTTTGCGCAAGGCCGGGTCTTTGATGCGGCGGCACCGGAAAAGGGCCTGTCGTTTCGCGAGGCCGTGGTCCTGGCCGAAGCCGCAGCCGGAACGATTGGCACAACGGGATCGTATAAGCCGGAAAAGCCAGCGGCCCTGTTCAAAGGGGGCGGTGTCGGTCCGTCCCCCGCGTACTCGTATACGGCGGCTGTGGTCGAAGTCAGCGTCGATCCAGAGACCGGCTGGCTGGGCATCGACAAGGTCTTTATCGCCCACGACATCGGACGGGCCTTAAACCCAACGCTGGCACGCGGTCAGGTCGAAGGCAGCGTCTACATGGGCCTGGGTGAAGCGCTGATGGAAGAGCAGGCGTTCCGACGCTTGCCGCCGAAGCTGTCGTCCGCGCTCGTGCATCGCACCCCGTCGATCTTGGAATACAAGAGCCTGACCTCGCTGGAGATGCCTGAAGTGGACATCGAGCTGCTTGAAGACCCCGACCCAAACGGTCCCTTCGGTGGCAAAGAAGTGGGACAAGGGCCGCTGCTGCCCATCATGCCTGCCATTGCCAACGCCATCTTTGATGCGGTTGGCGTGCGCATTGATGAGGTTCCGATCACGCCCGAAAAGATCCTGAAGGCGCTGGCGCAGAAGGCGGCGGGCAAGCCGGGCCGCATCGGTCCCAAGGACTTCCCGTCTGTCTCGTATCCTGCGCCGCTGTTCGTGCCGACGCCCTGGCAGGGCGGGGACGGGCGCGCGACCAACGAAGTGGCTCGTCCAAAAGACAAGCGGGCCAAGAACGTCTAGGGGACACCCATGCTAAGGCTTCCCGAGTTTCAACTTCTTTTGCCACAGTCGCTGTCCGAAGCGCTGGCGCTGCTCCAAGCGGACCCTGAGCACTCGTCGATCCTGGCGGGTGGGACCGATCTGCTCCCCAACATGAAGCGTCGTCAGCAGACGCCCGCGCGGCTTATCAGCTTGCGCAATGTCAAAGAGCTGGGGCAGCTCACGCTGTCGGCGGACGAGTTCTGCATCGGCGGCAGCGTGCGCCTGCGGACCATCGAAACGCACGAAACGCTATCGACAGAGCTGCGCGGCCTGGTCCAAGCGGTGTCGCAGATCGCGACCGTCCACATCCGAGGCACGGCCACGATCGGCGGCAACCTGTGCCTGGACACCCGCTGCGAGTACTACAACCAGAGCCAGCCCTGGCGACAGTCGATTGGCTTTTGCAAAAAGAAAGACGGCGACATCTGCTGGGTGGCGACCTCTAGCCCGCGCTGCTTGGCGGTGTCTTCGACCGATGCGGCCCCGGCCTTGATGGCGCTCGGGGCGCAGGTCCAGTTCTGCTCTGCCAGTGGCCTGCGCGAAATCCCGCTGTCCGCGCTGTACCAAAACGACGGCATCCACTACCTGTCCAAGCGTCCCGATGAGCTGCTCACCTTGATTCGGATTCCTCGGCGAGCGGGTCAGCGTAGTGCCTACTGGAAGCTGCGGCGGCGAGGATCCTTTGACTTTCCGCTGCTCGGGGTCGCGGTGGCGGTGCAGCGAGACGAAGCGGGGACGGTCCAGCACGCGCAGCTGGCGCTCGGCGCTGTGTCGTCGCGACCGATCTTGGTGGAAGAAGTGGCAGCGCTCCTTATCGGGCAGCCGCTTGGTGATGAGCAGATTCGACAGGCCGCCGAAGCGGCGTATCCGCTGGCCAAGCCGATGGATCATGCCGACATGTCGCTGTCGTATCGCAAGGCAATGGTCAAGAGCCTGGTGACCTCAGCGCTGCGTGAGGTCCGGGGCGATGACGTGTCCCAAGACCGCCAGCGCCTGATGCGCGTGCTCGGTTAGCCCGCCCACTGACGCGATGCCGGGATCGCGTTCACTAGGGTTTGGACCCAGCCCACTGGGTCTTGGGTCCCGGGTCTTGTGACAGGGGAAGGCGGCGTTCTTAGGCGAGGGCGGCGGTGACGACTTTGCCGGTTGTGATCTGGTCGCTGATGACCTCGCTGGAGAGGCCGACCGCAGCGGCTATGGTCTTGCCAACGGCTCCCAGCGTGTCGCCAAACGGGATGTCTGCGCCCATGCCCATGGCAGGCAAGCCCGTCTTCGAGTCAATCGGGGTCGCCGCATAGTCACTCCCGCTCTTGACCACGCCACCGACCACGCTGCCCTTTATGCGCTTGCCCGTGATGACGGTGCAGTGGTGGTTGCCTAGGTGGTCACGTCCCATGCGGGTCGGACGATTGAGCGTGCGCCCAAACACGTTCATCAGCACAAACGTCACCTTGTCTTGCAGCTTGGCGGTCTGGAGCCGCTGCAAAAGCGTCGCGATGGCTGCGCAGCCGCTGACGTGCTGGGCGGATTCCCGCGCGAGGTTGGCATCGGAGTGATTGTCGCCGCCAAACGGGATGAAGATGACGGACGCCGGGCTCACGTTCATCTGAATCAGCGACACCGCTGCGGTGATCTGGCCGTCCAGGTCGTTGGCGCGAATCGTGGCCAGGTTGCCGATCAGGCTGTCCGAGATGTTGCGTAGCTCGTTTTTGGAAGTCGCCATCCGGTCGAGGAAGCTGCGCTGCACGCTGTTGCCGCTCTGCTTGAGGATCTCGTGAACGCGGTCCAAGTCGGCATCGCGCAGCGCCTGCAAGTTGCTGAGCGGGTTCTTCGGGCTGACGAACACGTCACGCAGACCGACCGGGGTCAGCGCGGGCAGGATGCGGCCCCCGAAGGTGATGACTTCTCCGCTGATCGAGGCGGGCTCCACCTGAACCGTGGACAGGCAGGGTGCCAGGTTCTTCGCGAGCAGCGAGATCAGCATCTCTTGCCGCTTCACCGCGCCCATGAGCTTGAGCACCTTGCCTTCGTTGGCGTGGCTGTTGGTCAGCGTGGTGTGGTGGAAAAAGCAGGTTCGATCGAGCACTGGCTGCGGCAGCGAGGCCCACGGCTTGGCGGCTGTATAGGTCTTGCCCGACAGCGTCATCGGCGTCGGGGCCATCTCGGGCAGCAGCGAGTGCGCAATGCCCGGATCGTCGTAGGTTCCCGGCACATTGGCATTGGCGGGATCTCCCGATCCCGAGGTTGCCCAGATGAGGTACTGCGCGTGTTCCTTCATCGCACAGGCTTCCGCCAGCGATGTGCGTGGGTTGAGCAGCACCGACATCGGCAGTCCGGTCGCCAGCGCGCGCAGACCGATCGAGCCCGCGCCAAACAGCGCGCTCAGGATGGCTTCACGTCGAGTCACGTCCATGGCTTTGCTCCTTACAGACCGATCGAGATGCTGGTGGGCGACATACACGCCAGCACGAAGGTTGACTTGAGCGCATCGGTGGCGCTGATTCCGGCGGTCTTGATGGCTTTGCCGTGGTGGTCGGCAATGACCTGACGCAGTGCGGTGTAGCGAGCGTCGCTTGGGGCAATTCCCATCACCGTCTGGACCAGGTCGCTGAGCGCGGCATCGGCCATCTTGCTTTGATAGCGACTCGGCTTGCCTGCCACGGTGGTATCGACCACAACGTCTGCGAAGCTGCGGCAGAGCTGTTCGGTGGCTGCGCGATAAAACAGGCTTGGGTCAGTGGCCAGGATCGGTGCAGTGCCGCCTCGGGAATAGCCATCGCTTGGGACAAGCTGCGTCAGGCTGGGGGCTCGTCCGAGCGCGCACAGGTTGGACACACCCAGGCGCGTCGCCATCGCTGAGCAGAGCTGATCGCGGCGAGTGACCGAGATGGTCACGCCTTGCTCGGCAAAGGTCTGGGTGTTGCGCGTGCCGGTCGTGAGCGGAGAGGTGAGAAGCTCGCGCAGCAGCTGCTTGAAGTTGTGGCCACCGCTCGCAAACGACATCGCGATGCGCTGAAACTCGGGATCGTTTTCGTTACACGGTGCCGAGTTTGCGAAGAAGCACAGCTTTTGCGTCCAGGCCACGGCAAAGCGCGGATGACTCGCCATCGCTTGACCCAGCTCTTTGGGCGACGAGATGTTCTTGGTGATGCCATCGAACGCGAACACGCCTGGCATCAAGGTCTGGGCCGGGTCTTTTTGCTCGTGATAGGTCAGCGTGTAGGCCTGACGCAGCACCTGACGCATCGGATCAAGCGTCTTGTGGCAGCCGTAACACGCCGGATCGGACGAGTGCGCCTTGTCCATCGCAGGCAGCGTGAGCGGCTGGGTGTTGTTGGCATCGTCGAAGCTGCGACCGAGCGCCACGATCAAAGTCTGGTTGATCGTCACGCGAGCCTGGTTGCTGGTGTTGGTGGCCCAGTTGGCAAAGAACGCGGGCGTGGTGAAGAAGCCGACGCGAGGCACTCGTAGCACCAGCTCGCTGCCGGTTCGCATGGTCGTCAGGTCATAAAACGCGGTCGTCTGCTCGCCTGCTTTGGGCGCGCGAATCTGCACCATCCGCCAGCTGTCGTAGTCGGCATCGACAAACTGGGACGGCGTAGCAAACGACTGCGCGCACACCGCAGTGCTTCCGATCACGGTGCCAAACAAGAACTGATACAGCCGAGGCGTGTCTCGCGGATAGACCAGCGGATCGACGCACGGTGCCGCAATCGGATTCGGCAGATACCAGTTCATAAACAGCGGATCAGACGGGTTGAGCGTCTTTTCGATCGGAATCGGGCCGCTCTTGTTCGACAGCGTGAACTTAAAGCTGGGGTTCGCGGTCGTGATGTAGTCGGTGCCTCGGTTCAGATCGCTCGTGTGACGATTGTCGAGAAACAAATACAGCGTCGCGAGCGGTGGCGTCATCATGAAGCGCTCGGTCGTCAGCGCTTCGGTGAGCGGCTTTCCTTCCACCACCGCGAGCTGCCACACCGTCAGCGGGAAGCTGGCTTGGATGTTTCCAAGCATCCGATCGCTGATCGGTGCGTCGGGAACCATGTCCACAAGGCTTGCGCGGTTGAGCTGTCCTTGCTGAAAGGCGTTGGTGAAAAAGCGCAGCATGCGGGTCTGAAACTGCGGCGTCTTCATCCACTCGCTGACCAAGTCGCCGAGTGCGCTCTCGTTCTGTACGACGGCGGCTAGCTCGGCATCGGTGGGCGGCAGGCCGGTGAGTAGGTTTTTGACCTTGCTCACGTAGCTGCTGGGGCCGCTCGGTTCAAAGGCGGGCGGTAGCTCGCTGGTTTCGACGGGAGCCAAGCCGATCGGCTCTTGAGAAACCTGGGCGGGCTCACACGAGACACCACCGAGCGATATGCCAAGTGCCAAAGTGCCCAACCTGCCAAGTCGTGTACGTCGCGTACGCGGGGCGCTGCGCATCAGGAAGCCTCCTTGAGAAGCTGCGGAAAGTCGCTAACCAACCGAAAAATAGTAGGTATTGTCGCGCAGTTGAGAACAATTTTTCTCCTTTGCTGGTGCTGGCGGAGACGTGTCCCATGAGCCTTCTTTCCCAAACGCGATCGCGATGGCTGTGTGGTGTGGGTCTGCTCTTGTGTCTGTCGGGCGTGGGCTGCGAGCAAGCGCCCGTGGACGCGCTGCTTCCGACGGGTGAGCTAGCGCTGTTGCCGATCGAATGGAATGCCTCGTCGCTGGGCAGTGCAAAGGTGACGACGATTGCGGAACACGACGATGACATCGCGCTGTTCGGGGATACCGGCGTCGCGCTGTGGTCAAACGGAGAGTCGCAGGGCAAAGATGGCTCGGTGCGGGCGTGGCGAGCGTCGGCGGTGGTTCCCGCGCTGGGCTTTCCGGGTCGCTGGCTGATCGGCATCGATGAAGAGGGCAAGGTCCAGCGACTCAAGAGCGCGGCTGCGCAGACGGTTGCGCTGGAAGATGTCTCGGGACGCTACAAGCTGGCAGGCAAGAAAGTGCTGGACGTGGCGTCGCTCGGCGGTGCTCTTGTGGCCTTTGCGCTGGACGGACGGCTGGCGGTTTCAGACGGAATGACGCTGCGTGAATACGAGCTGCCTTTGCGCGGACTCGTCGGGTCACAGGGTCAAGCGGCAGGCATCTGGGACGATCAAGTGGTGATCTTTGATGCCGAGCGTGCGTCGCAACGGACGCTGGCGCTGCCTGGTGTGAAGTGGCTTGGCTTTGATCCGCAGCACTCGCTGTGGGCGGCGACCGGCGATTCCCTGTTTCAGCTTCAAGATGGCGTGTTTCGGCTGGCACATCGAGTGGACGGCGACGATACGCTGCGCGGACTGTCGGCTTCATCGCGCGGTCTGTGGGTTCTGTTTGGACAGACGATCGGGCTCATTGTCGATGGACAGCTTCGGCTGGCAGCGATTCCGCAGGGCGCGACGATGTCGGCGCAGGATGGGCTGCGGCTTGTCGGCTCTCCCAGTGGAGACGCCTGGCTGCTGGGGGAATCGCAGGTGCTGCGCGTGGGAGAAGAGCGCGGCGGTGGACAAGACTTCGTGCTGTGGCGCAAGAACATGAAGCCGGTGTTTGAGCGCCTGTGCCAAAGCTGTCACTTGCCGAGCGGCAGCGCACACCTGGACCTGTCTACGCACAGCTTGTGGGCTCGCTATCGCAACGTGCTGGGTGCGCGCGTGCTCGAAGGAATGCCGACTCCGATGCCGCCGGTGGGAACTGGAACGCTCACCGCAGAAGAGCGGGCACTGGTGTCCTCTTGGGTCGCGCGCGGCCAAATCCCCTGAACATTTCAGGCATACCGGCAGTGGCGTAAGTGCGCGAAATTGCCTAGATTACAAGTGGCAATCAATGTACCGGCTTTACCGGCTTGCTTAACGTCCGGTTGGCTGACATAGACTCCCGCTTGAGAGCTTTGCTTCTCCTTACCGCTTAAGACTAACGAGGTTCCGTATGAGGGTCAGTATCGCCGTTCCCGCCTACAATGAGGAGCGCAACATCGGTGAGCTTCTCGATACACTGCGGGCCCAGCGCGTAAAGCGCGCCAAGATCGTCGAGGTCGTGGTCGTCGCGTCGGGCTGCACAGATCGGACCGCAGAGATCGTTCGCGAGCGCATGAGCCGTCCCGGGATTCCGGTTCGTCTCATCGAAGAGCCAGAGCGTCGCGGCAAAGTCGCAGCGATCAATGCGTACCTGCGAACCCTTCATCCCTCCGTAGATGCCATCTGCGTGTGCAGCGCCGACTTGCTGGTGTCGCGGGAAGTGGTCGAGCGGCTGGTGCAGTGCTTCCTCATCAATCCCGAGGTCGGAATGTGCGGCGGAAGGCCGGTTCCCACCAACGGTTACGGTACGTTTACTGGCGAAGCCACGCGCTTTCTGTGGCAGATGCATCATCGCGTCGCGATGGAAGCGCCCAAGCTGGGTGAACTGGTCATGCTGCGAGCGGGCATCGTGCGCGATCTTCCGACGGAAAGCGCGGTTGATGAAGCCAGCATTGAGCAGCTTGTCTGTAACGCGGGCTATCGGCTGGCCTACGTGCCCGAAGCTGTGGTTCACAACCACGGTCCCGAGACAGTACGCGACTTCATTCGTCAGCGGCGGCGCATTGCAGCGGGTCACATCTGGCTGCGCTCGGTGTCGGGCTATTCCGTATCGACGATGAATGTCTGGCGGATTGCTCGACTGGCACTGTCCGAGATCGATGTCAAAAAGCCGCGTGAAGCGCTGTTTCGATTCGGCACGATCGGCGTGGAAGCGATCTCGCGCGTGCTGGGCTTTTTCGACTACCACACGAACAGCACCAAGCATGCGGTCTGGAAGGTCAGCGAGACGACCAAGCGCGTGATGACCGACCAGGTTCGCGATCTCTATGCCGATGATCTGGATGATGTGACGGCGCTGAGCAGCTCGGATCACGTCTTGGCGCAGCCGGGTCGCGCGACCGGAACCTAAGAACGCTACTTCTTGGGGGCGGGTGCTGGATTTTGCGCATCCAGGCGACGCTTGACCCGCACCGCGATCTCGCTGCCCCAGGTCTGACCGATGCCGAGCGCTTCTTGGTTCACGCTCGGTAAGGTCACGGTGAGCTTTTTGCCAACCGGCGACTCGTAGAAGCGAATCAGCTCTTTGATGTCGCTCGCGCTGAAGTGCTTTTCGTAGACGGGCACCAGGCGCTGGAGCAGCTCGTCGGCGGAAATTTCCTTCTTCAGCTCTTGCCACAGCTCGTCTTTGATCTGCGGCATCGACTGCTTGTAGGTCGCAAACAGGTACTGGACGGCTTGTTCGCCCATCGCTCCGGCTTGGGTAAGCTGAAGCAGTCGCAGGATGTCGGCGCGTCGTCCTGTATCAACCGCTTTGGCGTCGGGTTTTGCTGCGCTCTTGCTATCTGCATCGGCAAAGGCCGAGCCTGTCCACAGAAGCAGCGACAGCATCCAGGCGGACTGTGGGATCAACCGTCGCATTACCAAGGAAGTGTCGTGCCTTGGTAGTGCAGAAACAGGCCGCTCTGCTCGATGGTGAGCTTGTCGATGACTTGGTTCATGCCCGCGACGCTTTCCGCCGGGGTCAGCATGCCAAAGCCACGCGTGAGGTCGGTCTGGACCATCCCGGGATGCATTGCGACGACGACGATGCCTCGGCTTTTTAGGTCTACCGCCATGCTGCGCGTCGCCATGTTCAGCGCCGCTTTGCTCATCCGATAGCCGTAGTAGCCGCCGGACGTGTTGTCATCGAGCGAGCCCATGCGCGACGTGATGTTGATGATCTTGGCACCGTCACGCAGGTTGGACAGCAGCGCGCGCGTGACATGCAGGGCTCCGAGCGCGTTCACCTTGAACTGTTCCAGGATGCTGGCGAAGTCCATGTTGTCGAGCGTCTCGACGTGAAGGATGCCAGCGTTGTTGATGAGCAGGTCGATGTGCTGGTTGCCGAGTGCTCCGGCCATTGTCTCGACCGAGCGCTCATCGGTGACATCGAGCTGCATGATTCGCAGCCGGTCGCCGTATTCCTGCATGAGGTTGCTGAGTGCTGACGCGCTGTTTGGCGCTCGACAGCCTGCGATGACCTGGGCCCCTCGTTCCAGCCATGCGCGCGCAAAGTCCAGCCCGATTCCGCGACTGGCTCCCGTGACCAGCACTGTGCCTATGGCGGGAGAACCTGATTCGCTGCTCATTTCTTGCATTTTGACCTTTGTAGGGCAAACCGGCCTGTATCCGCAAGCGCCCGCTACGAGTTCGCTCTACAGAACGGCGCTTTGCGCGGCTTGTAACCGGCGGGCTGCTTAGCTTGCGCGGGTGGTTGCACCGACCATGCGCAGCAGCAGCAGACGTAGCTCTTCATCGGGTAGATCTTGGCTGGCGGTTGCCACTGCGAGCTGGGTTTCCAGCGTGATCTTGGGCGGCGCGGGCTTTTTGGGAGGCTTGGGACGCTCTTGCCACTCGCTGACATCGGGAAGGTTCTGAGGCCTTCCGACGCGATGGTACAGGCGCAGCACGGGCCGAACCGTGCGCTTGTGCTTGTGGTCAAGCTGTCCGACCGCTTGGAGCAGCTCGCGGTTGATGTGCTCTAGCAGCAGGTCGCGTACAAACGACAGCTCACTGGCCACCGCCGATGAAGTCACCACCACGGTCAGCGTTCCATCGATGAGCTTTTCAGCGCGGACAAAGCTCGATAACCGAGGCACACAGGCAAACAGCGTCAGTGTAAAGGTGCGACAGACCCACTGTTCCCACAGCTGCGGCCATAGACCCAAGCGATCCGCTCCTGCGGCCAGCAGTGACAAGCCGCGAATCGGATTCGCTTTGTGCTTACGCGGCTTACGTCGAATCACCGTCTTGGCTGCGGTCTTGCGGGCTCGCTCGGAAGGACGTTCAGAGTCGTCGGGCTTGGGACTGCGCGCTGTATTGGAAGGGCGAACCGGCACACCTACAAACTGACACAGCCGCGCCAATTTGTGTACGTTTCCTCAGAGCTTCTGTGTGTATGATGCCGCGCACAAAGACTCATCTTGTGAGGAACACCATGAAAAAGAGCTCTGCGATTAGATATGTAATGGGGCTGGCGTTGCTCGTCGGCTGCTCGAAGGGCGGCGTTGTGGACGATGACAACCACAACAACAACATGAATGGTCCGGTCGATATGGCAGTGACCGATCCGCCCGATGGTGGTGGTGACCCGACCAAAGACATGACGGGCATGCCCACGGAAGACATGTCGAGCATGAGCACGGGCGACATGACGACGACGGTGGGTCTGCCTTGCGTTCCTGGCTCGTATCGCTGCGGCGCAGGCCTGAGCGTCGAGATCTGTAACGCCACGGGCACCGCTTGGCTGTATTCCGCGACGTGTACGGTCGGCTGTATGTCGGGTCTATGCACGGGCGCGTGTACGCCGACTGCCAAGCGCTGCAACGGCAAGAACATCGAGACTTGCAATGCCACCGGCAGTGCCTGGGCTGTGAGCGAGACGTGCAGCACCTTCTGTGAAGACGCTCGCTGCGCGCTCCCGAGCCTGGATGTCGGAGCCAACAAGTCGCTCGATGGCGATCAGCTGGTCGATGGCGACATCATCATTCGCTCGGGCGCGACGCTGTCTTCTCCGTCGGGCAACCTGACGCTGCGCACCAAGGGCTCGATCACGGTCGAGATGGGCGCATCGATCGTCGTCAACGCAACCGGAAGCTCTCCCGAAGGTCAGGGGAGCAACTATTCAACGTATTCAGACTACGCTGGTGGTGGCGGTGGCTACGGCAGCGCGGGAACGACGGCTTACTACAACGGCTACGGCGGTGGCTCGTGGGGATCGACGACCGACGTGGTGGTCGCTCCGGGTAGCTCGGGCGCAACGGGCGCTGGCGGTTCGGGCGGTCGCGGTGGCAAGGGCGGTGGTGTGCTGCGACTCATCGCGGCCAAGAACATCACCGTCGATGGTCAGGTCACTGCCAACGGCGAAGCGGGCGGAAGCTCGGGCAGCTACGGCGGCGGCGGTGGCGGGTCCGGTGGCGGCATTCTGCTGGCTGCACAGAAGAAAGTCACCGTCGGTGGATCACTCTCTGCGATGGGCGGCTCGGGCGGCTCGGGTCGCTATTATGCTGGCGGCGGCGGCGGTCAGGGTCGCATCAAGATCCTGCACAGCGGCGACAAGGTCATCACGGGAACGATCAGCGGCGCGAAGACCGAAGGTCTGATTCCTCCGATGAGCATCTCGTCGTCGTCGCACCCAGACCAGAGCCTGTACTACAACGATGACTCGCCGGGCCTGTCGCTCGCGTGGGACCAGGCGTTTACGGGTCGTCAGGGCTACTACTATGCGGTGAATACCTCGCAGTCGCGTCCGCCGACCCCGGCAAACGGTGGCAAAGTGACGGCGACTGAAGCAGTGACGGCAGCAGTGACCGATCTGCAAGAGGGCACCAACTACTTCCACATCGTGCCGATTGATGCGATGTCGAACGTGGGTACGGTCGAGAACATCTTCCGCGTGAACATCAACACGGTTCCACCGACGATTAGCTCGACCAGCCATCCGTCTTCGAGCACTTGGTACGCCAGCCCGGATGTCTTCTTTGCGTGGTCGTTCCCGCAGGACGACAAGAACTTCAAGGGCGTGTATTACGTGCTCGACCGCTTTGGAGAGACGCAGCCTGCTCCGTCGATGGCGACGCTGGTTCCATCGTCTCAAAAGCAGCTTCTGCGCGCGGGCCTGGCAAACGGAATTTGGGTGATGCACATGGTGCCGATCGATCAGCGCGGCTACCTGACGAAGACGGCGCAGCACTTCCGCATCAACATTGGCGCAGATCCTGGAAAGGGAGCGCTGCTCGGTCAGGTGGTCGATGCGATGGGCAAGCCGGTGGCGGGCGCGCGGGTCACGGTCAACCGAGGTCTGTTCAAGACCACGACCAACAGCTCGGGCTCGTACAACTTCCTGACCACCATTCCGGTTGGCATGTGGGAAGTGCGCGCGACCAGCTTGGATGGCGCGCTGACCGAGACCAAGATGGATGCCGTGACCAAGGACGGCACCACGACCGTGAACTTCACGCTCAAGTAGTGCGCTGTGGGGCCCATCGCTTGGTGGGCCCGTGCGTGCGCTGCTGATCGTGCCTCGCCCGAATCCTTCGCCTGCATCCTTCGCCCGAATCCTTCGGTTGATTCCTTCGCCCGAATCCTTCGCTTCCTTCAATCCGCTTGTTGTGCTCGCTGTGAGTCGCCTAAGCTCTGCGCATGCGACGTGGGCGAGTGCAAATCCTCTTGATTGGGCTGCTTGCGCTGCTCGGGCTGCCTGGCTGCTGTGGATCGGTGATCTGTGATCGCTGTGAGCCAGCCGGACTGTATCTATCGGTGACGGATGCGTGGACCGGCATGGTGCTGACGAAGGTGACGGTTTCGGTGCAAGGAAAGCCGTGTAAGCCAGTCAGCGTCGCGGGCAGCTCGATGTTCTTGTGTCAGGTGCCGGTGGGAATGCATGTCATCGACGTACAAGCCACCGACTACAATCCGCAGCGGGCTCAGGTGACGCTGCGACCGGAAAGCGCCGAGAGCTGCTGTCCGTGCGGACCGATTGGTTACAGCTCGACGGAGCTTGTGCCGATGGAACAGTCGATGTAGGCGAAGACGAGTGCTCAGGCGGGCTTACAGCGAAAAGGTCGAGCGACGAACGAACTGACCGTGACCGGGACGACTGATGTAGCTGCCTTGGTCGATGACCAGCTCTCCGCGTGAAAAGACGTAGCGAGGCGAGCCGGGAACGGTCTTGTCGGGATACGCCGCGTAATCGACGCGCATGTGCAGGTTTTCGTGAGACAGCTTGAGCGCGCGCTTGGGATCCCAGATCACCACATCCGCATCAGAGCCCACCGAGATCGAGCCTTTGCGTGGATACAGACCGAAGATCTTCGCAGGCGCTGTGCTGGTGATTTCGACAAAGCGATTGAGCGAGAGCTTGCCTTCCGCGACCGCTTCAAACATCAGGTGAAGTCGTGTCTCGATGCCGGGCATTCCGTTTGGAACTTTGGCGAAGCTGTCGCGGCCTAGCTCCTTTTGGTCTTTCATGCAAAACGGACAGTGATCGGTCGATACCACTTGCAGGTCGTGGTTGCGCAGGCCTCGCCACAGGTGATCGTGAAAGCTTCGTGGCCGCAGCGGAGGCGTGCAGACGTACTTGGCTCCATCAAACGGATCGTCGGGTGTGCCGCGCAGCTCGTCTTCGGACAAAAACAGATACTGCGGACAGGTCTCGGCGTAGGCGGGCAGGCCTCGGTCACGCGCTTCCCGCACGCGATCGAGCGCTCGAGCCGCAGACAAGTGAACGATGTAGACCGGAACCTTGGCCATCTCTGCGAGTGCAATGGCTCGCTCGGTGCCCGTGGCTTCCGCGACTTCAGGCCGCGTCAGTGCATGGTAAATCGGTGCGGTGTGACCTTGCGCAAGCGCTCGCTCGACCAGCACGTCAATGGGCAAGCCGTGCTCTGCGTGCATGCAGATGAGCGCTCCGATTTCACCCGCGCGCAGCATGCAGCGAAAGATCGACTGATCATCGAGAAGCAGCACACCCGGATACGCCATAAACAGCTTGAAGCTGGTCACGCCTTCTTTGACCACGTCGCCCATTTCCTGAAGCACGGACTGCGGTGCGTCGGTGGCGATCATGTGGAAGGCGTAGTCGATACAGGCTTTGCTTTCCGCTTTCTGATGCCAGGTATCGAGCGCCTGACGGAGCGTTCCGCCCTTTTGCTGGATCGCAAAGTCGATGATCGTCGTGGTTCCTCCGTACGCGGCGGCGCGCGTTCCGGTCAGAAAGTCATCGCTCGACGTGGTTCCGCCAAACGGCATGTCCAGGTGTGTGTGCGCGTCGATGCCGCCGGGAATGACGTAACAGCCGCTGGCGTCGATGACTCGCACGTCGCTGCCCGTCGGGATGGGCTGGCTGGGATGACTGTGGTTTACGATCTTGTCGCCTTCCATCCACAGGTTGGCTGCAAAGGTATCGCTTGCCGTGACGAGGGTTCCGTTCCGAATGACCGTGACCATGCTTGCCTCCACGAAGCGCGAACCGTAGCGCAGACGGATGCGACGTGAAAAGCCCCCAAAATTGCGGCGTTCCTTGCAAGCTCGTGTCTTCGCGCTGCGAAGGTGCTGTAATAAATGGGTCGAGGCAAACACGCGGATGAGCGCTCGGTGGATCGGAATCACAACGCTGCTTGTGGGACTTGGATCGCTGGTTCCGCTTTTTGCGACGGCTGCGGTGCCTGTGGGGCTGCGTAGCTCGACGGTGCGTCCGATTCCGCAGTATCTGCACAACCTACCGACGCCGCAGAAGCCGCCACCGCCGCCGCCGAGTGATGCGCAGTCCGATCACCAGCTTGAGCGCGACATCGTCCGACGAGTCATCTACCTGCATGTGAACCAGATTCGTTACTGTTATCAGCAGTCGCTCTCTCGGCAGCCGAAGCTCGCGGGTCGTCTGGTGGTGCGCTTTGACATCACGCCGCAAGGCAAAGTGCAGTCGCTGCTGGTGACGGAAAGCAACCTCTCCGTCGAAATGCAGAGCTGTGTCGCCGAGACGATTCGCACCTGGGAATTTCCAGAGTCGGACAGCGACGAAAACATCTCGGTGAACTATCCGTTTACGTTTCGTCTGAAGACGCCCGATGCGTTTGGCGGCATTCAGGTCAGCGACGCAGAGCTAGAAGCGCTGGGCATCTTCAAAGATCCCGAACCGCCACCCGTCGAGATTCTGTTCTAATCCGACGAGCCACTGCGCGACCTGTTAGCTCATGCGATAGCGTGCCAGCTTCTGGTACAGCGTCCGTCGGGTGATGCCGAGCATCGTCGCGGCTTTTTGCTTGTTGCCTTCACACGAGCGAAGCGTGGCCACAATCAGCCGTCGCTCGGCTTCATCCAGCGACGTTCCAATCGGGATCAATAGCTCTTGCTGCGACGGTGGCTGTGGAAACAGCGGTATGAGCTGCTCGACATCGATCCGATCGTGAGACGACCACAGCACTGCGCGCAGCAAGATGTTGGACAGCTCGCGCACGTTTCCCGGCCAGTCATGCGTCTGAAGCAGAGACAGCGCAGCGTCGGAAAGCTCTGGTGGCGTTCGTCCCGGCTGATGCAGCTGGGTGTGTTCATGCAGCAGCAGTCGGCACAGGTCGGGCAGATCGTCTTGACGCTCACTCAGTGACGGAACCTCGAAGCGCAGAATCGCCAGCCGATCGTACAGTGAGCGACTGAACTTGCCTGTGCGCTGTGCGGTTTCCAGCTCTGGCTCCGCCGTCGCACAGATGCTGGGCGCTATGGATCGCTTGCCAAGCTCAACCAGCAGCAGCAGCAGATCGCGCTGTCCATAGTCGTCGAGACGTTCCAGATCCGTGATAACCAGCGTCCCGTCGCGAGCTTGCGCTGCGGCGTCGAACCAGTGCTCTGGAAGCGAGTTCGCAAGCGACGACACTTCGATGATCGGCTTGTCCGCGCGCGGCGACATCGCGTGGAGCACCTGCGTCAGATAGTTTCGCCCGCTGCCGCTCGGACCGACCAGCAGCACCGATCGCGACGTCGTCGCAGACGCGCGCAGCAGCGTCAGCAGCCGCTGCATCGCCGCTGAGCGAATCACCACCAGTCCCGGTCCCCGTGCGTCGGCTTTTCCAGGCTCAAGTGGTAATCGATCAGTAAGAAAAGGCAGCGCAACCATAAGAACGCGCACAACAGTAGCGCGACGCGACGGTCGATCAATAAGGTAAAATGCCGATATGTGATTATCTGTTAAAAGAGGTAAATCATAGCATTTTTCGTGTAAAACGCTTATTGTTGATATCTAAATACGCCTACTTCGTATTGACTTCCTTTGTGTGATAACACGAATATGTCTACGGATTTGGAGGAAAAATTTGTTTCGACGTAACCAATGGAAATTGCATCGATGGTGTTTCCAACTGGAACAGAAAGATTTTGTGGGTTGGTAAATGTTGTTCCAGTAAATGTGTAAATTGATACATTCTGTCCATTTGGTAATATCAGTTCATCGGTGGTGTCTTCATTTGTATCTGCAAGAATGATATTGTTCCTGGTCGCCATGCCGGCGGTGATGGGTAGAGAGAACGGAGCTAATTGACTAATACTGCCTGTGTTGGAAACAATAAATGGAATCAACTGTGGAGGAGTTAATCCAATGGCAACAACATCATCATTCGCATCGCTAGATAATTTCCCGCTGATCATTCGGTTGAGATCTGCAAAGAGATCCGAAGAAGAAGCAGGACTGATGTTAACTGAAAATGGACTTGCTGGTGGGGAATCTATGTGATTGTTTCTATAAATCCGTAACCGACCAGCGTTGGTTGCGCCTACTTCAAATGCAGCGACATCTAGGATTCCATCGTAGTTATTTGTGTCAACACGGATTCCTGTTGCATTTCTAGGCTCAGGCTGCGGTGTTCCAGGCAAGTTCCCATGACTGACAACCGTGACAACGGATTCCAGATCAAGCGTGGCGTTGAGCTTGACAGAGTTGACACGATCTCCAGTTCCATCAGTTCCTTTTTCAAAGATGGCAAACACTCCATTCGTGACGACTTTGGGCCGTGGAACATATAGTTCTTTTCTCGAAGATGAAGAGCTAAAAGACGCGTTGTTATATGGCTTGAAGACAGGTGTACGCTGAGAGCAACTTCCTGCAGCATTGGTTGTCGAATTGGACCTCGCAACGAGAAATGCACCAGGCCCAGTTGTTGGGTTGATAGTAAATCCTGCAATATCGAAAATGCTAGGTGTTCCAGTTGTGCCGGTAATCATGCAGTTGCTTGATGAGCTGTATGTACAGGCCACACTCGAAGGCTGACCATACCAGATCTTAATAGTTGTGCTTAGATCTGACGCTGCAATATCTGCCATCCCGTCATTATCAATATCTGCCACTGCTAATCGCGTTGGCGTGTATCCAGTGAAAGTGAATAATTGTGCATATACGTTATATTTTGAAACACCTGATAGACCTGGTGCAAACCCACACAGCTTCGACATGGCCATATCTACGGGAGGCTGGCCGGTGAGATCAGGGGGCGGTTCGCCGGTGAGATCGACATCGCTCAGGTCTGCGATGGATCCGTCGCTGGGATCGTCAAGCGGCGACAGATAGCCCTGCCACAGCGCGTTACAGCCGATGAAGGTGAACAGACCCAGACCTAAGCCAAGCCAGGTAGAGCGCATCGTCGAAGACTCCTCACGGCGATATGGTCGCAAGCGCGATTGTGTAGGCGAAGCCGCTTTATCTTACCGCACGTCGAGACGCGCGCGCAGGTGCCTGCTTAGAAACAGGGCAATTTCACAGCCGTTCTGCGATGGGTTGCTTACGAGCCATGGGTCAGATTCGTAGGCTGCGGCGGGCGGCCAACTCTCGCAGATCCGACGCGATGGCAGCTCGCAGTCGGTGTTCGACGGGGGCTACGACAGGCGGTGGCGAAGACCATGCAAGATCGATGGCCGAACGGAGCTGTGCTTCGTCGCTGACCATAATGGCTTGACCCGACCGTACGAGCGCTTTTGCGAGCATAAGCTGATGATCATTGATGGCTTCGTCATATCTGGATAGGCGCGGAACCACAATTGGACGTTTGCCAAGACGTAGGCACGTTCCGACAATTCCTGCACCGGCATGACAGATCACTACCTTTGCGCATGCCAGCTTTTGTTCCAATATGTCAGAAGGTATATTTAGGTAAGTGTTGATTAAAAATGGGTAATTAACTAAGGTGCCGCTCTGGACCTCGATGGGGCCGGGCAGGGCACCTTGGCGAGCCAGCGCATCGAGCCAGCGCATCAAGCGATCAAAGCCGCGCGGCGAAGTTCCCACCGCTACAAACAGGCTTCCATCATCGGGTTGCTGCGCTGGTTGTGGGACGAAGATCGGTCCGGCATAGCGTCCGTGCGGAAAGTGCGGCGCAAGCTCGGGCCACTGGTAGTACAGGCGATCAGCCAGCGGTGCCATCAGCTTTCCGGTCATTGACGGCTGCTCGACGGAACCAAACGTCTCGATGTAGATCGTCTGGGCTCCGAACAGCTTGCCGATGATGGACAAAGGCACGATCGGTCCGGCTCCGGTGGACAGCAGCACGTCGGGACGGTGACGAGAAAAGCTCTCGATCGCCTCTATCGCATTCCACAGAACGCGCGCGTCTCTCTCGGCATGAGCGATTTGCTCGACAGGGCCGGGCAGGCTGACTTGGACCGCGTCGTTTACGATAAAGCGCACTTCAGAGTCGCCAAATGTTTGGACTAAATCCAACACTTCGCGCAGATGTCCACCGACGGAACTGACCACACAAAGGCGGAGGCGACGGGCCGGAGCGGACATGACTGGCAATAGTATCGGAAGCGGTTTTGTTGCGAAGTAGCCACTTTTAGAAGTAGATTCGCGCGCCATGGATGCGGCGACCCCCGACGAGCCAGCGCGAATACTCCTAGTCGATGATGAAAAGGTCGTGCGTGAGATGCTCATGCACGTTCTATCGGCGGAAGGCTTTTCGGTTCGCCTGGCAGAGGACGGTCTGCAGGCGTGGCAAGAGCTTCAGCGACGATCGTATCACTTGGTCCTGTCCGATCTGAAGATGCCGCACATGAACGGGCTGGAGCTGCTTGCGCGCATCTCTGAAGCGCGTCTGCCGGTGGTCACGATCATCATGACCGCGTTTGGCACCGTCGAGACGGCGATCGAAGCGATGAAGCGCGGCGCGTACGACTACATCCTCAAGCCGTTCAAGAACGAGGATGTGATTCGCGTCATTCACAAGGCGCTCAAGCAGCAGAAGCTGCAGCAGGAAAACTTCCTGCTCAAAGAGGCGGTGACGCTGTATCAGCTGTCGGAAGCGATGGCGCACGAGCTGTCGCTCGACCGAATTTTGGACATCATCTTGGATGCGACGCTGATCGAAGCGGAAGCCGATGTGGCGACGCTGACGATGAAGCATCCAGTGACCGGAGAGTTCGTCGAGCGCACGCGCAAGTACTCGAAGAACGCACAGACGGATCTGAACTGGTACGGATCCGCGACGGGTGTGGGCGAGCTGAACACCAACGCGATCCTCGATCACTACATGCAAGGTCGGCCCATCGTCGCGCACGGCATTCGCGCGCTGCGCTACTTTGCGGAGCCACCGAAGGACAAGCGCCTGGTTTCGTTCTGCTCGACGCCGCTCAAGATTGGCGACCAAGTGATCGGCATGCTCAACGCGTATTCGTATACGCGCGGCTATCGCTTTTCCGAAGGTCAGCGTCGGCTGTTGACGGTCCTGGCTTCACGCGCAGCGGTGTCGATTGAAAACGCGCGACTGTATGAGCAGCTTCGTCTGCGAAACGATGATCTGACGCGCGCGAACACGTCGCTGCGAGAGAACTTCCGCGCGACGGTGGTTGGCTTTGCACACGCGCTCGAAGAGAGCGATCGCTACACGCGCGGTCATTCCGAGCGGGTGAGTCGCTACGCAGAGCTGCTTGGGAAGCGTCTGACGCTGTCGGAAAACGATCTGGAGATGCTGCGCTGGGCGGCGCTGATGCACGACATCGGCAAGATCGGAATTCGTCAGGAAAAGCTCAACAAGCCAGGCAAGCTCAGCCCCGAAGAAGTGGCGATGTTTCAGACGCATCCAGCCAAGGGCAAGCGCATCCTGGAACCGATTCCGTTCATGGTGGATCTGGTGCCTGGCGCGTTCTGTCACCACGAGTCATGGGACGGAAACGGCTATCCGCAAGCGCTGATGGGCGAACACATTCCGCTCATCGGACGGATCGTTGCGATCGCGGACAGCTACGACGCGATGACATCGGATCGCGCGTACCGCAAAGCGATGCCTCATGAGACGGCGATTGCAGAGATCGAGCGCTGCTCCGGGGTTCAGTTTGACCATCGACTGGTGGATGTGTTCTTGGTCGCGATTGAAGAGTTTCGTGTAAGCGGTCAGCACTTGCTCTGAGAACGAGTACGCTAGTCGCGCATGAAGATCTTGGGCCTGAATGCATTTCACGGTGATGCCAGCGCTGCGCTGATCATCGACGGGAAGCTGGTCTGCGCAGTCGAAGAAGAGCGGCTCAATCGTCGCAAGCACAGTGCAGGATTTCCGTCGCTGGCTGTACGTGAGTGTCTGCGTCTCGGTGGCATTTCTGCGGCGGAACTGGATCACATTGCGATCTCTCGCGATCCGCGCGCGCACTTGGCCGGTAAGCTGCTTCACGTCGGTACGCGGCTGCTGCTCAGTCGGAACATCTCGGGCCTGTGGCATCAGCTTGGCAGTCGCATCGACAACCGCAAAAAGATTGGCTCACTCGAGCTGGCGCTGGCCGAAGCGGTGGGAACGAGCAGCCTGAAGGCGCAGTTTCATCACGTTGAGCATCATCGCGCGCATCTTGCGAGTGCGTTTTTTGCGTCGGGCTTTGAAGAAGCGGCGGTGCTGTCGCTCGATGGCTTTGGGGACTTTGTTTCGACGATGTGGGGCCACGGACGCGACCGTCACATCGAGGTGCTCGGGGAGGTTGGCTTTCCACACTCGCTCGGCGCGCTGTATACGGCGGTGACGCAGTGGCTCGGGTTTCCCAAGTACGGCGACGAAGGCAAAGTGATGGGTCTGGCGGCCTACGGTGACGCGCAGCAAGTGCCAGAGATCCGCAAGCTGATCGAGCTGCATCCCGACGGAACCTTTTCACTTTCGCTGAAATACTTTCTGCATCACCGAGACGGCATCGAGATGTCGTGGGCCGACGGAACGCCACGGCTCGGTCGGATGTATAGCGACAAGCTGTGCAAGCTGCTCGGACCCGCGCGGCAGCCAAGTCATCCGCTCCTTTCGCATCACAAACACGTCGCAGCGGCGCTTCAGCTCTTGCTCGAAGACGCGGTCTGTCACATCGCGCGCGGTCTGGAGCGACGAACGGGTCAGCGACGACTGACGCTGGCGGGTGGTGTTGCGCTAAACTCCGTCGCAAACGGCAAGATCTTGGATCACACGCCGTTTACCGAGCTGTTTGTGCAGCCCGCAGCCGGAGACAACGGAACCGCGATCGGTGCGGCGCTGTGGGTTGAACATCAGCTGCTTGGGCGGCCTCGTCGCTTTGTGATGCATCACGCCTACACGGGGCCGACGTTTTCCGAAGAAGACTGCTTGGTGGCGCTGCGGCAGATGTGGGGTGAATCGGCGCTGCTCGACGAAAACGGCTGCTTGGAAGTGCCCGATGTCGAAACGGTCGGTCGCGACGGTCGGCCTTGCAAAGGACGACTGCGGATCGAAAAGCGCAGCGAAGCCGAGCTGATCGCCCAAGCGGTGTCCGCCATCGAGCGTGGCGAGGTCATCGGCTGGTTCCAAGGCGCGATGGAGTTCGGTCCGCGCGCGCTCGGACATCGCAGCATCTTGAGCGATCCACGACGCGCCGACATGAAAGACATCCTGAATCGACGGATCAAACATCGAGAGCCGTTTCGTCCGTTTGCGCCAGCGATCTTGGCGGAAAAGACCTCGGAGTGGTTTGTCCGTGCGGCGCCTTCGCCTGCGATGCTGCTCGTCGATGAAGTGCGATCCGAAAAGCGAGCGCTGGTTCCCGCCATTGTTCACGCTGACGGAACGGGACGACTTCAGACGGTAGAACGCGCGCACAGTCCGCTGTTTTATGCGCTGATTGCTGCGTTTGCCGAGCGAACCTCGGTGCCGATTCTGCTAAATACGTCGTTTAACGAACATGAGCCAATCGTCTGTTCACCGCTCGATGCGCTACGCTGCTTTGTGAAGACGCACATGGATGCACTCGGGCTGGGTAACCTGTGGCTTCGCTGGGTAGTCGATTGAGCGAATCGGGGTCTTTTATGGCAACACATGCAACGACGTCGCCAAAACATGCAGAGGTTCGGACCGCCGAGCAGGTGACGGAACTCAAGCATCAGTGGATTGAGTATCAGCGCCGGAACGCGCTCAAGACGACGGCCCAGCGAGAGCTGATTGTGGACGTGTTTTTGAACGGCGGAACCAGTGACTCGCACGTCTCGATCGATGATCTGCTGGCGTCGGTGCGTCGTCGCAATCCCAAGGTCGGTTATGCGACGGTGTATCGTACGGTGAAGCATCTCCTGGACGCTGGACTGGCGGCATCGCGGCAGTTTGGCGACGGACAGACTCGCTACGAAGTCGCCGGCTCCGAGCTGCGTCACCACGATCACCTGATCTGTCAAAAGTGCCGACTGATCCTGGAGTTTGAAGAGCCCGAGATCGAGCGCTTGCAAGACTCCGTCGCGAGTCGTCTGGGCGGCTTCAAGGTCATGCAGCACAAGCTAGAGCTGTATGGACTGTGTCCAAAAGAGCAGGGCGTCGTCGGTGGTTCCTGTCCCAGCGAAGATCTGCGTCAGGTGGAATCAGGTCGTCGATGAGCCGTGTTCGGTCGCGTCTGTCGCTGTCGATCGGTGCGCTGCTGGCGCTGGCGACGGGATACGTGACGCTACATCGTGATGACGGTGCGATGCTGTCGCGCAAGCTGGGAATGCCTTTTCCGACGGTGATGGCTCATCGTGGCGCATCGTATCTGGCTCCCGAAGAGACTGCGCTGGCGTATCGACTGGCGCAAGCGGTGGGCGCGGACTTTTTGGAAGCCGACATTCAGCGAACCCAAGACGGTGTGCTGATTGCGCTGCACGACGACACGCTCGAGCGAACCACCAACGTGGCGCGCATCTTTCCAGGGCGACAGACGCAGCCGGTTAGCGCATTTACCTGGCAAGAGCTGACGCAGCTCGACGCTGGAAGCTGGTTTAACGCGAAGTTTTCAGAGCGTGCGCGGCCCGAGTTTGCGAGCGCCAAGATCGTACGGCTCGACGAGCTGATCGACATTGCGCGATCGTCGCCGTCGCCAAGTGGTCTGTATCTGGAAACCAAGTCGCCCGAGCGCTTTCCCGGCATCGAAGCAGAGCTTTTGACGCTGCTCACTTCGCGGGGCTATCTGACCGATTCGGGCGCACCGACGTGGCCAGGCAAGCTGGTGTTTCAGTCGTTTTCAGCCGACAGCTTGCGCAACTTTCAGAAGCTGGCACCTGCGGTTCCGCGCATCTATCTGCTCGACGAAGAGATGGTTCGTACGCACGGCTTTGGCGCGCTCTTGGAATCGGCCAAGTCGCTCGGAAGCGGCATCGGTCCCGTCGGATACTATGCGTATCCGTGGCACACAAGGCGTGCGCATGCAGCGGGGCTGATCGTCCATCCGTACACGCTGAACAAGGTCTGGCAGCTTCGGCTGGCGCGCTGGTTTGGTGCGGACGGCGTGTTTACCGATCGCTGCGAGCTGGCAGTGCCGCTGCTTGGACGACACGAGGCGATCGACGTGGCGTCTTTGTGGCCGCAGCTTGGTTCGCCTTTGCCGTAAGCGTGCGCGCGGGCTGATGAAAGGCGTGACACAGCGCAATGGCGACAGCATCCGCTGCATCCGTCGGTGGGTGCGTCGCGAGCTTGCACAGCCAAGAGACGACGCGCTGCACTTCGGCTTTTTGGGCGCGTCCATTGCCACAGACGGTCTTTTTGACGGTGGCGGGCGGATACTCGTGACAGGCCAGTCCAGCTTCGGCTCCGACGAGCAAGATGGCTCCACGGGCTTGTCCAAGCAGCAGCGCGGATCGGACATTGACGCCAGCGAAGGCTGACTCGATCGCCAGTTCCGTCGGGGAAAACTCGGCAATGACATCGCGAAGATCGCTGGCCAAAAGTCGTAGTCGCTCGGCGATGGATGCGCTGGCGGGTAGCTCGATGACGCCGCACTCGATGTAGCGAGGCTGCGTGACGCGCTGTCCTTCGCTGGTTTCGACGATCGCGTAGCCGCAGCGAAGGGTGCCAGGATCAATGCCGAGAATGCGGAGCATGTCGGCATCATTTGGGCACGCGGCAATTTGGGCAAAAAAAAAGCAGAAGCTTTTGGCTTCTGCTTTTGAGTAGCGGGGAGAGGATTTGAACCTCTGACCTTCGGGTTATGAGCCCGACGAGCTACCAGGCTGCTCCACCCCGCAACAACTGAGGTGAGAGGGACTCTACCTGATTTTGGCGAAGCGTCAACCGTTTATTTTCGATTTCTGCGATTTCTGCTGAATGTTTACGGAGCTTGGCCAAACCAGACCTGAACGGGCGCGTGATCGGACGGTTTTTCGCCTTTTCGGGCCTGGCGATCGACTTCGGCTCGCTGACAGCGCGCGGCCAGCGTCGGTGTCGCCAGGATGTGATCGATGCGAATGCCGAGGTTTTTGGGAAACGACAGGCCGCGATAGTCCCAGTAGCTAAAGATTCGGCCTTCGGGATGCACTTTGCGCAGCGTGTCGATGAGCCCAAAGTCGAGCAGCGCTTGTAGGCCTGCGCGTGCGTCGGGATGACAGATGACGGTGTCGCGCCAGACCTCGGGATCGTGAACATCGTCGTCGCCTGGCGCAATGTTGTAGTCGCCACACAAGGCCAGCGCTTCGCTTGGGTTACAGCTTCGGTCGAGGTAGCTGCGGAAGCGCTTCAGCCAGCGCAGCTTGTAGTCGTATTTGTCGGCATCGACGGCTTGACCGTTTGGGACATAGACCGATCCGACGCGCAGGTTCAGTCCGGGAATGGTGGCGAGGATGAGCCGGGATTCCGCGTCAGGATCGCCGTCGTTCATGCCGCGCTCGACGCGCTCGGGGGCACCGTGCTCTGTGCGGCTTAAGATGGCGACACCGTTGTAGGTCTTCTGTCCGTGGCAGATGGCGTGATATCCGGCGCTGTGTAGCTCCAAGGTGGGAAAGTCGGCGTCCTGCATCTTGATTTCTTGCAGGCACAGCACGTCGGGGCGCTTGTCGGCGAGCCAGGCGGTCAGTCGGTCCCAGCGCATGCGCAGAGAGTTGACGTTCCAGGTGGCAATCAGGATGGAGCTGTCGCGTTCGGTCGGTGCAGCGAGAGGTGTTTGCGAGGCCATGGCGCAGCACCGTAGCACAAGCGGAACGCCGGAGCGTCTGCTCGCGGTAACGTGCTAAGCTGACGACCTAGCCATGTCTGCGCGGCACTTGATCGAGCGAGGGGGACGGTGGTCGGTTGGACCTTGCCGTCTGCGCTCGATGTGGGTGTCGCGGCTTGTCGCGCTGTGGACGAGCTTGGTTCTTTGGGCTTGCTGTTTCCCGATGCAGCGCGTGCTGGCGAAGCCTCGGAAGCCACCGCCGACGCAGCTTTCTCCGTCGGAAAAGCTGGCAGAGCAGGGACTTTCAGCGCTGAGTGAGCGTGACTTTTCGCGGGCCTACGCGGCGCTGTCGGAGTCGTTTCGTCTGGCTCCAAGTGCCGAAGGGCTGCTTCATCTGGGACGACTGGCGCTCGCCGAGCAGCGAACCTTGGAAGCGCAGGATCTGCTGCGACGCTATCTGCTCGATCCGGCGCGCAAGCCCGACGAAGCGATGACGGATCTGGTGCAGAACGTGATGGCGGGGACGATGCCTCCGGCGGGACGGGTGACGCTGCTGGCGGATCCGGGTGCGCTGGTTTCCGTCGATGAGCGAATCGTTGGTGTGCTGCCGCTGTCGTCGCCGCTGCTGCTGTCGCCGGGAGATCATCGGCTGGCGATTGAGTATCCCAGCAAGCGGCTCAGCGGACCTGTCACGGTTTCGGCAGGACGACAGTTCGAGGCGCGCTTTGATCGCTCGACGGGAACGCTGCTGCTGTCGCTGCTGCCTGCGATCCTGACGGTGAGTGACCTTGCCACGACGCTGCCGGAAGCGAAGGCGGAGCTGACGACGGTGATTGAGCAGTCGGTGCGTTCCGTCGAGCAGACCGTTTTGCCGTTCGAGCAAGCGCTGCTGTCGGCTCCGCACCTGCGCGACTGTGTCGGCAAAGCCAACTGTCAGCAGCTGCTCGCGCAGAAAGCCGATGTCGAGTACATCCTGCATGCGTCGCTGCGGCGCATCGAAAAAGGGGACGGTTATCTGCTCAAGCTGACGGTGCGTCATCGCGACATCGCCGATCCAGCGGCGGTGGTGGAGTCCAAGTGTCCGCGCTGCTCGGCGGCGGATGTGGTGAACCTGCTGGGTCGAACGCTCCCGTCGCTGCTTGCGGAAGCGCTCAAGCGAAAGAGCAGCACGCTATCGGTGACGACGCAGCCTGTCTCGGCGGAAGTGCTGTCGGGGAAAAACCGGCTGGGGATGACACCGCTGCGACGACAGCTCTGGGCGGATCCGGTCCAGCTGATGGTTCGGGCAGCGGGCTATCGTCCGGTTCATACCGAGGTTACGCTGCCGGCGTCGCAGACACTGACGCTGGACTTGGTGCTGGAGCCGCTGACACAGACGGTGGTGCGCACCGAAAAACCGAAGACGCCGATTCATCGTCGCGTCTGGCTATGGGTCGGGGTTTCCGTGGCTGCTGCGGCGCTGACGACGGGACTGTTGGTTGGTTTGATTCCTCAATCGCATGACAAGGTGGGATGGCTGCCATGATCAGACGTTCGCTGGCGCTCCGAGGACGGACGCTCCTTCTTGCTGCTTCGCTGTGCGGTTCGCTACTGACGGTCGGAACATCGTGCGCGCCGGTCTGTCGTGGCGTAGACGGTGCGTGTCTGGATGTGCGCGTCGAAGGCTCGGGCAGCTACAGCAGCTATGCAATCGAGTGGCGCTATTCGATCAGCGATGAGCCGCTGGCAGCGCTCCGACGTGGTGCGACTGAAGAAGGGGGCGAGCTGCCTCGGACGTTTCGGGTGCTGCCGCCGCCGGGGGTTGATCCGAGCCAGGTCACCAGCATCGGTGTCTTGGGTCTGTCTGCGGACGCGAGCGAGCAAGCCAGTGGCAGCATCTGGATTTCCAACCTGGGTGCAACGGATCATCGAACAGAGACGCTGCCGCTCGGTCTGCGGATGAGCCGTCACGACATCAGCCTGGCGGCGAGTGGATCGGATCTGCTGGCGGCGGACTTGAACGGAGACTCGGTGATGGATCTGGCGGTGGTTTCTACGCCCGCGCTGACCACATCGAACAGCCTGACCGGCGGAATCCTGAGCGTGCTGTACGGACTGGGAGACGGAACGTATCGCTTGCCGCAGACCTTTGAGATTCCCGCGCAAGCGATGTCGATCAAAGTCGCAGATGTAAACGGAGACGGCTTGCCTGACCTCCTGACCAGCGGGAGCGGCGATTCCTTTTCTCTGTTTCAAAACGCAGGCAACGGTCAGTTCGCCAGTCGCATCGGCATTCCCAACACCACCGGACTGACCAGCGGAGACTGCGCCAGCGGCAGCGACACCCACAGCGTAGCGGTTGCGGACATCTAGCAAAATGAAGGTCTGCGCAGGAATTCGTACATCGTGGTGTGGGGTAGGGGAATCGGGGGCCAGACCGTCCAGGGACAGTCTGCGGAGTCGCTGTGACCGCGTCGCTGTGACTGAGTCTTCTGTTAGCCGATGACGATGACTTTGCTGGGCAGCCGGAAGATGAGGAATGCGCGGGTTGGATTGTGTCCTCCGCTGTGTCTGAACGGGCTCTTTCCGTCGGGGCTGTACCACATCCAGCGAGCACTGGAATCGACGCCACGCTTTCCGGTTGCATCCATCTGACAGACAACTGGGAAGTCTCCACCGGACATGCTGTTGTCTTCGCCGACCGCGAGGATTCCTACTGCATTCTTGGTAATCGCTCCCTTGCTGTTGACCCAGCCTGCGCTGGTGGTGGATGGACTTCCTGATCCCGTGTTGCAGCGCGTGATCTCTTGATTGACGATCTCGATGCTGGGACCGCCTCCTGCTGCGCCGGTGTCGTAGAACATTCCGGTCGCGCAGACTTCCCAGTCTCCGTCGCCTGTGTAGATGGGGAGTCCTCTTCGATCAAACTGTCCGATCACACCTTGGGTGGTGGCGTCATCGGCCCACGCCACGATGTACAGATAGCTGTCATCGGGCGCATCTTTGGCCGGAATGTCATAGGCTTCGGGACCGACTCCGATGGGACAGTTGAAGATGTCTGCCGCGAGCACAGTCATCGGTCGTCCATTGAGCTTGGTGACGCGATCCGCATAGCCCCAACCGAAGGCATACGCGTTGTCTGCGGTGATCACCACATGCACATCTGGCGCGGACAGATCCGGCGGAGGAAGCAGATCAGGAGGCCGAGGTCCGATGCGCAGATCGGTCACGAGACCCAGGTCATTTTCGTCGCTGTAGCTGACATCTCGGCTGTCTTTGTTACAGCTTCCATACAGCGGCAAAAGAAGAGCCAGAAGCAGCGGAGTTGCATGCTTCCAAATGGCTGTGAGTCTGCGCATCGAAGACCTTTTCCTTTCTCTGTCTGTCTGTCTCGTTTTGGCGCTTCCTACGCTTTTAGCTCGCTCGTTTGAAACGGCAGCTTTCGGAGTCGCTTTCCTGTGGCCGCAAACAGCGCGTTGCCTACCGCAGGCGCAATGACTGGTGTTGCCGGCTCTCCCACTCCGGTGGGATTTTCCGTCGAGGCCACGGTGTGTACTTCTACTTTCGGCATCTCTGGAAGTCGCAGCACCGGATAGTCATGGAAGTTGGACTGATCCACCACACCATCGGTCAGCGTAATCGATCCAGACAGTGCCGCAGACAGTCCGTAACCGATTCCTCCTTCCATCTGTGCGACCACCACATCGGGATTGATGATGATTCCGCAGTCCACCGCACAGACCACGCGATCGACGGTAAAGGAACCATCAGAAGCCACCGTGACTTCCGCCACTTGCGCAACAAACGTATTGAAGGACTCGTGAACTGCGATGCCGCGACCGCGACGCTCACCGGGCTTTCCAGGAGCCAGCGGCTTGCCCCAGCCTGCCTTGTCCGCTGCGAGCTTCATCACAGAGAGATGTCGCGGAAACTTGGCCAGCAGCTCGGTACGGAATGCGACCGGATCCTTTCCTGCGAGCTTGGCCAGATCATCCATGATCGTCTCTGTGGAAAACGCAGTGTGCGTGGATCCAACCGAGCGCCACCACTGAATCGGGATTCCTACGCGCGGAGAGTGAAGCTCGACTTGCAGGTTGGGAATCGCGTACGGAAGGTTGGCGGCTCCTTCCACAGAGGTCACATCGACTCCGTTTTGGACCATCATCGGCTCAAAGGGAGTGCCTGCTGCAATCGACTGTCCGACGATACGCTGCTGCCATGCCAGCGGCTTTCCTTGTGCATCAACCCCCGCGCTGATCCGATGAACATAGAGCGGACGGTAGTAGCCTCCGGCCATGTCATCTTCGCGCGTCCACAGCATCTTGACCGGAACTCCGGCTGTCGCACCTTGGTTGATGGCCTTGGCAATCGACACCGCTTCGAGCAGATAGTCGGACTTGGGATTCGCACGTCGCCCGAAGCTGCCACCCACAAAAAGCTGGTTGAGCTTCACTTGATCAGGACGAATTCCCAGCGCAGCAGAGATCGCGAACTGATCGCCAGTCTGATTCTGTTCGCCGTTCCAGACTTCGCAGCCGTCTTTGGAAATCTGCACCACGCAGTTGAGGGGTTCCATCGAAGCATGTGCGAGGAACGGAAACTCAAACTCTGCATCGACGCGCTTTGTACACTTGGCAAGAGTCGATGCCGCATCGCCTACTTTTTTAGCGACTGCACCCGGAGTCTGGGCCAGCGCTCTGTACTGGGTAATCAGCTCAGCGGAGGATGTCTTCGTCGCTTGCGATTCATCCCATTCTACCGTCAGTGCATCGCGTCCTTTTTTGGCAGACCAGAAGTCCTTGGCCACCACCGCAACACCAGTAGGAATGGCCACCACAGCGACGACACCACGGACTGCTTTGGCCTTGGTTGGATCAAACGTCTTGACCTTGGCACCAAAGCGCGGCGGATGCGCAACCAGCGCAGTCAGCATGCCTGGCAGCTTGAGATCTTGGGTGAAGATCGCGCTGCCACTGGTCTTGGCTACAGAGTCCGTTCGCGGAACTTTTTTGCCAACATAGACATACTGTTTCGGATCTTTGAACTTTACATCAGTAGGAACTGGCATCGTCGCTGCGAGCTTCGCAAGCGAACCAAACGTCGCCTTCTTTCCTGATGCTTTGTGCAGCACGACTCCCTTCGCAACAGAGATCGAATCTGCTGCGACATTCCACTGCTTGGCAGCTGCTGCAATCAGCATGGCACGCGCTGTGGCTCCGGCTTGACGAAGCTGCGCAAAGGAGTTGGCAATCGCACTGCTTCCGCCGGTTCCCTGTGCCTTGCCCCAGAACAGGTTGTTGTAGAGCTTTGCGTTGGCAGGCGCACCTTCCGCTCGAATCTGGGACCAGTCTGCATCCAGCTCTTCTGCGACGATGGTTGGCAGTCCGGTATAGGTTCCCTGTCCCATCTCGGTGTGCTTACACATCACGGTCACGGTGTTGTCTTCCGAGATGCGGACAAAGGCATTCGGTTCAAACACCGGTGCGGACTTGGTTGGATCTCCTGTGGCAGCCAGTGCCGACGGAACCAGCGCCGCAAGGGTGAGTCCTGCGGATGCGACAAGACCAATCTTGAAGAAGTCACGACGGCTCGGATCGCTGGAAGGGAGTGCTCGCTGTTCAGTGCTCATGTCGGGACTCCTTTACGGAAGGGTGGACGCCGCATCTTTGATGGCTGCACGGATGCGAACATACGTTGCGCAGCGACAGATGTTTCCGGCCATGGCCGCATCAATCTCTGCATCGGTCGGACGCTTGTTGCGCGCAAGGAGCGCCGCTGCCGCCATGATTTGTCCGGACTGACAGAATCCACACTGCACAACATCAAGCTTTCGCCACGCGGCCTGAACGGCCTTTCCGGCTGGAGTCTGCGCGATGTCTTCCACCGTCGTGACTTTTTGGCCAACAACAGCTGAAACAGGGGTCTGACAGGCACGCGTGGGCGCTCCGTTTACCCAGACCGTACAGGCTCCGCACATGGCCATTCCGCAGCCATACTTGGTTCCAGTCATTTGAAGATCATCGCGCAGAACCCACAGAAGCGGTGTATCAGGAGTCGCTTCGACGTTCAGTTGCTTGCCGTTCACGTTGAGCTTGATCATGGCGGGCCATTCCTTTCGTCGTGAGGTCCAGAACGTAGGACGGGCCCAGCCCACTTGTATAGCCGCACAGACGGGAGTCCTGATGTTTTTCAGTTCTCGACGGAATGAGCGCCAGTACAACAGCGGTGATCGGGTCTACGGTTGCTTGTCTGACAAATATATTTTACATCGTGTCAAAATAAATGGATGTCCGTACCGATTCCTACAGGCTGCCAAACTGAACGAAAGCAGCGTACAGCTCACAGCATGGATTGGTTCGGCGTTCCTACCTTGAGACGGAATCGCAGCGGGTCGGACTTGTGGATCATCCGCTTGTACGCCCGCTGTTCCATTAGCGGCTCGTCGAAAACAGACAGCGACAGACAGTGTCCGACAGCCGCTGATCGCGCTTGTACGCCCTGACTTTTCGATCGAACAGAGTGCGCGGCATCGTATCATGAGATGATGCCCGGCGTTTCGCTTACCAACGAAGTCTATGGACTGCTCGATGCTCTTCCCGATTGCATGGCCATCCTTGATTCGCATCAGAACATTCTGTTTCTAAATGCTGCGTGGTGCAGCGTTCAGGAATCGTACAAACAGGACGCTGCCTTCAGGGTGGGAATGCGCTATGAAGCCTGCTCTCATGTGCTGCTTGGGACTGGTTTTTCCGACGGTGAAGTGATCCGCTCTGCGCTCAGTGGACAGACAGCGGAACATCGGCATGCGGAAGGCACCCCAAAGGATCCACGCTGGGTCCGCACGCGTGCGATTCCTTGGCTTCGTCAGCCGGGTGAAACCTGTGTGCTCGTCAACAAGCAAGACATCACAGCGGATGTCAACATCGAGCAGTCTCTGTCTTCCTATCATGACATCCTGCTCGCAATCGGAGGCGCAGCAGAGTGCTTCCTGGGCAGTGGTCGGCTGGCAGAGCAAGTGGATCATGTGCTCCGTTTGCTGGGCGAAGCCACCAAAGTCAGCAGAGTCTACATCTTTGATATGCAGCCGATGTCCGACGGAGACTGGCTCTGTAGTCAGCGCTATGAGTGGTGCGCAAAAGGAGTCAGTCCGCAGATCGACAATCCAGAGCTTCAGAACCTTCCCTTCGCGGCGGCCGGATTGCAGCGCTGGAATTCTGCACTGGTGCAAGGTCAGTCCATCTACGGACTGGTAGAGACCATGCCAGAGAGTGAGCGTGCGCTCTTGGAGCCTCAAGGAATCGTGTCCATCGTGGTGTTGCCGATTGAAGTCGCTGGCAAGCTGTGGGGCTTTATGGGCTTTGATGAGTGTACCGTTCGGCGGACGTGGTCCATTCCTGAAGTGGAAGCACTGCGCGCTGGAACACGACTCCTAGGAACTGCGATTGCCAGCGAACAGACACACGCACTGGCCCAAGAAGGAGTCGCCCAAAGAGAGCTGATTCGTCAGCAAGAAGAGCTGCTGCGTGAGCTGGCCGCTCCCTTGATTCCAGTGACGGATGAAGTGGTGGTGATGCCGCTGCTGGGAACGATGGATCAGACTCGTCTGGATCAAGTGATGCAGAACCTGCTTCAAGGTGTCACGGCATTGCGAGCACGCCGTGCGATCTTGGATGTGACCGGGGTTCGCAGAATGGATGCCACAGCGGCTGGGGGTCTGATTCGCATTGCGCGCGCAGCGCAGCTGTTGGGGGTCGAAGTGATGCTAACAGGAGTGCGTGCAGAGATGGCGCGGACCTTGGTCAGTACAGGCGCTGAGCTTTCGCAGCTGTGCATTGAGTCAAGCCTTCAAGCTGGAATTGCGAAGGCAATCCTGGAAGCCAGAGACGCTATGCAGCGACGGAAATCGATCCGATAGACGCTGTCTTCAACTCTGTTGGTTCGTGTAAGCAGAGTCCCAGCAGAGTCCGCACAGAGCCCGAGCAGAGTCCAAGCAGAGTGCGAGCAGAGTCCGAGCAGAGCCCGAACAGAGTGCGAGCAGAGCCCGAACAGAGTCCTCTGTGTGGACTGGATGGATCAGACGTAGCGGCTACAGCTCAGTCAGGAACTTACAGACTTCTTCATCGCTCATGGCCAGGCCTTTGGGTGCATCCCAGCCATCATCTTTTGCGGCGGAAAAGGCTGCGCCTTTGCCAGCTTCTCCCAGTCCGATGTAGCGCTCACCGTTGCTGTTTTCCGTCGTGGTGTAGACCTTGGTTCGCAGGGTTTGATACTTGTCTGCATCATCAGCCATCGCTTCGTACATTTTGACGATGACGTCTTTCCCAAAGCTCGATCGCTTGTCGAGCTGGGTTCCCCACTCTGCCAAAAACTTTTCTGCCAGACCGCGAACCAGCGCACCGGGCTGCGGCAGTGCTTGTGCGCCCTCTGCGCCATCGACTGCGCCGTTTCCAGCGACGGTAGCATGGCGTCCTGGGAAGGGCAGAATCAGGACCTTGGTAGCGCTTGCACACTTGGGAACGATGGGCGCAAAGCCTTTGGATCGTTCATCGCGCGCATACACCGCCACATAGTTTTTGACGTTGCCCGGAAGAGAGCAGCGCTCCTTTTGGAAGTTGCCGGTTCCTGGGACTGGATCGATCGCGAAGATGTTGACCGGAATGCCCGACAGTGCAGAGTCTTTTGCCATCGCGTTGGCGAGCATGTGACAGCTCACTCCGCCTCGGCTCCAGCCGATGATGTTGACCTTCGATGGCGCCTTTCCTTTGCGAAAGATTTTGGCTTTCTGTAACTGCAAGTCCTGCGGCGTGATCTTGCGGTTGGGATAGTCATACGTGCGCCAGTACCAAGAACCTCCCTCTTTGGCATCTTCGATCGGGACCTTGGCTGACTTGAGCTTGTCGTATTCCTGCTTGGTGAGCTGAACACGCTTCCACTCCAGCTCACACTTGAGCACCGCGATGGCGTGGTTGACGTTTTCCACCCATCCTGCACCTGTCAGTGTGCCGCGTAGCTGCGAGTAGTTGCCGGGAACAACCCACTTTTCATCTTCTTGTAGGTTGCCACTTCCGGGACCATCACACGCGAGCCAGTCCACAAACTCTGATCCTTTGTGATGGCTGGCCAGCGTCGAGATGATCTCTCCCTTTGGATAGTTCTTGTTCTGGGTATCAAAGCTGTTGGAACCCGTTCCGCAAAAGAACACCGTGAAAACTGACATGATTCCTCACCGAAGTGAAAGTGATGGATGCGCAGGCTTGCGCGATACGGAATGCACGCTCGCAATCGGATACAGGTGCGAAGCGTCGTTGAGTCAGGCGGTCTTGGTAGGACGCTGTAAGCAGCTCAGCAGCGACAGTGCGATGTCGCTTCCTGATCGCTGCGCTGCTGCGGTGAACCTTCCACATCCCGACTCGAAATTAGGTTGCATCTGTCAGTACGTGCAGTCAAACGGTCGGTTTCAGTTGTCATCAAGTGCTCGTGAATTCTATGCAACCGGACGACGGCGAAGCGCTCTGGTATGCCGACGGCAAGCAGAATTTTCAAAAGGAACCAGCCGCGTACATGGAGGGATGAAGGATGACAGCTTGCGCAGACGTATCCGATGGAAAGGAGTCCGTTTCAGGAGCCCTGATCGTCACTGCATCATCGGATTCCTTCTTCACGAATCTGTGCGGTCAGCTGTTTCAAAAAAGGAGCCGTGGTGTCTGCGATGCGCGCGCGCTCGGAGTCTGTCAGGTAGCGATATCCACGGATGAATCCGAAGCAGCCGGAAGACGCGCACATACAACGGAAGGGATTGGCAAACTCCCACTCGCACGTCAGATAGTTGAACGTCAGCTCTTCGTGGGCCATGAGATCACGAGCAGCGACGAGCGTGACCGTGTCAAAGTCGATGCGACAGCTCGGCTCACAAGCGTGATTGATGAGTGCGTCGGGCTGTCCTTCGACATTGATGTGTCGATCGATTCCTATCTGGAGCGAATGGCGGTGCGGGGTGGCTTCGGTCACTCCTTCAAAGCGGACCAGCGGCGTACCGCGAGGGATGATCGCCCGCGTCCACAGTCCGAAAGATCCATCACTCCCTTCAATGACCAAGTTCACGGACAGGAGCAAGGTTCGTCTTTCCTGTGATGTGGCTCTTTGTAGACGCAGCCTAGAGTCGGAGTCCGGTTGCTTTCGACCACTGCCACGATGAAAACTCGTCGGATGTGTACAGTCCCACAAACGCGAAGTAGCTCTGGGAGATGACGGTTCTCTTCGGTCGGTTGTTCGCGTCCCGCTCCGCCATGTTCGGGATGTAGAGCTGGAGCTGTTCGTCGTAGCGCGTGGTCACCTTTTCATCCCCGACCATCAGATCGTCTTCGACGGGCTTTCCCATTCCCATAAAGCATCGAACGGGCGCGACGACTCGCAGCACAATGACCTTGCCCAGGTTGCTCCATCCGCGTGCGACTCCGCTGAACGAGCGCGCGACTCCGCTTGTATCGATGGACTGATACGCTTCGGCGTTGCGGTAGGTCTCACGCAGGATTCCCTGAGCCGATCGTTTGCTGCTCCACCACGGGCTGGCGCTCGGATCGCTGACCCGCGTCGAAGCCCATCGGAACAGCGCTTGACCAGGCTGTAGCGTGATGGCGCGCGCGCCCCCTGGCATTCCCGGAGGTCGGATGCCACCACCTCGGACGTTGCTCTTCGGATCCCACGATCCGGTGAGGTTTGCATCCTTCTGGGCCCAGTGTTGGTAGTGCGCATCCTGAAGGCCGGCATTGAGCGTCATGCGTCGATCTTAGTCCGCTGCGCGCGCCTTCCGTCAAGGACTCTGTTCACATCACGGCTCATCGACGATGGCTTCCCCGATGCGCTTCCGTTCTGTTGCTTGGTGCGGCATACGCGTACAGCGGAGCATGCACGGAATCATGCACCTGATTGCGATGCGCCCCGCTCTCTGAACAGAGATGCGTTCGCTCGCACTAGACGACCGTTTTTATATGTGGCATGATATTTGCAAGAAGACCATGACCAGCACGACACTTCGCGCAGCAGAGAGGGCCTACGATGAAGATGAATAGGAAACGAAGGCCGAGGGCGCGACTGTTGATGGAACAGAGCATTCGACAGCAGCTGTCGATGGTCATGACGCCTCAGCTGCAGATGGCGATCAAGCTGCTGCAGATGGCGCGGACCGAGCTCGTTGAGCAGGTTCAAGAGGAGCTGAAAGAAAACCCGCTGCTCGAAGATGCAGGCGACGCAGAGATGGAACACCTGCGCGATGAGCCGATCGATCACGTCGAGAACATCGGAGAGACCGAGCAGCCGCTTGCGCAGCCCACCGCCAAAGAGCAGACTGATGCGGGCAAGGAAGTTCCGACCGACGGTCAGCCCACCACCGAGGTGGACTGGACGACGTTTTTGGAAAACTCCGCGACGGCGCCGATGCAGCCGCCGAGTGAGCGCCCCGATCACGAAGAGCTTCCGTCTGCCCATCAGTCGCTACGCAGCGGTCTGACGCTGGAAGATCACCTGACCGAGCAGCTGCGGATGGCGCGTCTTTCGCCCGAAGAAGAGCTGGTTGGGATGTACATCATCCGCAACCTCAACGCCGATGCCTACCTGGAAGAGCCGCTCAGGGATGTCGCCGAAGAGTGTGAAGTCAGCCTCGAGGTGGCAGAGCGTGCGATAAAGACCGTGCAGCGCCTGGATCCGTGGGGCTGTGCGACGTACACGCTGATCGAGCGCTTGCTGGTTCAGGCCGAAATGCACGGCATCGACGACGAAGTGCTGGTCAAGCTGCTGACCGAGCACCTAGGCGACCTCGAAAAGAAGAACTGGGACAAGATCGCCAAGAAGCTCAAGGTCGATGTCGAGGAAGTCTACGAAGCGGTCAAAGACATCGTGAAGCTCGATCCGCGACCTGCGCGTCGGTTTAGCAACCAAGTTCCCCAGAACATCACGCCCGATGTCTACATCAACAAAGTCGGCGACGCGTACTTTGTGACGGTAAACGACGACGGCATGCCCAAGCTTCGCATCAGTCGCTATTACCTAGAGACAATGAAGGACAAGGACAACAAAGCAGCACGCGACTACGTGCAAGATCGTCTGCGCTCGGCGAGGTGGCTGATCGACAGCATCATGCAGCGTCAGCGCATGATCATCAAAGTCACCGAGTCGATCCTCAAGTTCCAGCGTGACTTCTTCGAGAAAGGCTCGGGCTGGCTCAAGCCGCTGATCCTGCGCGACGTGGCCAGCGACATCGGCATGCACGAATCGACGATCAGCCGAGCGACCGCCAACAAGTGGGTTCACACGCCACAAGGTCTATTTCCGCTGAAACACTTTTTCAACACCATCCTCCACTGAAGCGGAAGCCAAGACGACATCGCCTCCGAATCAGTCAAAAGGAGGTGAGCGCTCGGCGGAGCGCAACGACCAGCCGGGATCGCCGTCCCGCGCGGGCAGAGACTACTTGACTTCGTGGAAGCCAATGTCCGCTTTGCCCCCCATGGTCTTGGGACGAGGCGTTCCAAAGAAATCGACGGTGATCTCGGGATCCGCATCCGCCTGATCCGCACACGCGGCATCGGTCGCCATCAAGGTTCCATCGCTGTTCAGCATCGGGCTGGACATGGAAGATCCCTGCGGCGCAGACGGGTCCGTGCCCACCACCAGGCTCTTTCCTTGGCAAGCCGTCCCGACGAACTGCTTGGTGATCGGGTTGTTCGAGTTGGAGAAGATCAGCGAGTTTTCGAGCAGCTTTTGGGTCGTCCCACAGTCGATGCCGCCCGGGACTGTTGGCGCGATCGTCTTGCCATTCCCAACGAGCGTATTGAACGCAAACTTGCCCGCCTTGCTGCTGGACAGGATGACGCCGGTGAAGTCGCTGCTGCTCGCGGTAGACAGGACGATCGAGTTGACGATGCGATAGTCGGTCTGTCCGGCGATATAGATGCCAGCCCCCGAGGCTCCTTCGATGCGCGTCTGCTCGATGGTGACCTTGGTGCAGGCCGCGTCCGCATCGACACCGCGCTTGCCGGTATCGAGGCTGGACTTAAGGATGGTGACGCTTCCTGCGCTGCACTTGACCAAGCTCTGGGTCTTGGCTTGGTCGCGCACGGTCAGGTTGCGCAGGACCAGCGACTGCCCAGCGCCGCTGAAGGTGAACGGCGCGAGGACTACGTCACTCATGCTCGCGCCCTGTCCAAGCAGGACCAAGCTGCGGTTGAGCGGGCTGGGAACCGGATAAACCCCCAGGCTGTTCTTGAGCTGCAAGTACTTGGCACTCGGGTTGGCCAAGGCCTCGGCGATCGAGCAGTAGGGACTTGAGATGGTGCCCTGACCGCCAGTGCAGCCGCCGTTTTGGACCCACACGATGGAGCTGGGCTTGGCGCACTTGCCGACGCCTTCGACGACAGCGGGATTTTTGCCGGTGTCGCACAGCTGGCTGTCGCACTCCGAGTCCGCTCTGCACTCGCGGCAGGCCGTGGATGACGGGTCGCAGAAGGGTCTGGTCTCGTCTTTGCATTCGCTGTTGGTGCTACAGCCGCGACAGCGACCGAGCGCGCAGGTGATGTAGCCTTCCTTGACGCACTCGTCGCTGGTGGTGCAGGCAGCACAGACACCGGAGGCGTTACAGACGGGAAACGCCGGATCGGCCTTGGCGCACTCTTGGTTGACCGACTGGCAGCTTCGGCAAGCCCCGGTGTTGGCATCGCAGACGATGTTGCCAGATCTGATTCCGTCGGACTGCATGGCGTAGCCGCTGCGACATTCCTTGCTGCCCGTGACGACATCAAACGAAGCCGGCATGCCCGGGATCGGACCACACGGACGACATTGGCCAGAGGACTGCTCACAGATCTTTTGCGTCGTGGTCGCGCCGGACTGAAACACGCAGTCCAAGCTGTTTTCGCAGCTCTTTGAGACAGAAAACCGACCATCCAGCAGCAACCTTGCATCACAGCCGGAAACAATCATCAAGAAGGCAACAAAGAACCAAGCGTTTTTCATCGAAATCCCCGCAGCGTTATCCAGATGTGGCAGTTACCATGTACCGTGTACAGAAAGGCCTGTACCTGTACCGACAGATCCCAACCGTAGCGACACATCGCTGATGCGCTGTGTGTGGATTATAGGCTTTGGCTTGTCTCCGGGTAATGCCAACAAGATAACGCCGCCGAGGAAAACGACAGCTCCCGGTACAATCAATCCCGTCGCCAGTGCCTTGGTATCGTAGACACGCGTAAAGTCTTCTTTTCCATCCATCAACACCGCTTGTCCGTTGATTGAAAGATAGGCTCCACCAAGGCCAGCCAGCGAGACTCCGGCTGCAATGCTTGCAATTCCCAAGCCAATTCGCCATGCAGGTCTACGTGGCTGTTCTGCATTCACGACAATCACCTTCACTTCATCTTCTCTGCGGATATTTTCATCTAGCTCTGCAATCGTCACGGTAATGCGATGTCGTTCTTCCTCAGAGATGTCGCTAGGACTGCGCAGAAACCATTCAAAGTACTCTTTCGCTTCTCGATAATGTTCCAGCTTCTTGTGACACTGCGCGATGTTGTAAATGACGTTCGAGTCTGGCTGAATCGAAAGTGCTCTTTGAAAGCGAGAAATGGCTTCGCTATATCTTCGAGCCAAATACAGACGCTCACCGTGTTGATAGTGAGTTTGAAACTCTACTTTCATTTCGCCAGACAGAGGATTTGCCAAAGACTCGCTGACACACAGGAGACAAGCGGCAGCGACGAGCGCGCTACAGCGGACTTTCAGTGATTCGTTCATTCGATCAGCTAAATGCAAGAACTAGTCCAGCCGCTGCGTTTTAAAATTGGCTTTCGGAGGATCAGGCTGTGGCTCAACCTGTGGCAAGGTCACTTTGGTTGTGTTCTTCTTCCGCACAACCGCTGGCTGGTTGATCGCGGCGCGCTCTGGCTTTGCGGCATCGATCGTCGGCTTCCGCGCTCTATCCGGGGATGGTTCGTCGCTGTGGGATGGGTTCTCTCTCGGGATTGGTGACAGCTCATTTCCTGTCTGCTTTCCCGAAATCGGTCCAGTCGGTGACGTAGCGACGGTGGGTTTTGCGTTTGCGCTAGCAGTGACTCGGCCGCGCTGCGAATGAAGCCGATCGCTGACCAGCGAGAGCAAAGCAATACCGATCGCAAGCGTCAGCAGTCCGCCCAGCCACTTGCGACGATGCTGATTCGTCGGTAGCTGTAGCATGGTCGTCTGTGATAAGTGCTTACTGACTGGCTGCTCAACCGCCGCGTGTTGGCGCACCGGCTTTCCGTCGCTGGGCATCCGCGAAAGCTGCTCGGCAACCTGCGACATCGTCGGACGCAGCCCTGGATCTTTGGCCAGCATGCTCACCAGCAGCGCATCGAGAGCGGGCGGAACTCCGACCATCTGCGACGACAAGAGCGGCGGAGACGCAAACAGATGCATGGCAGCCAGCTCTCCGAACCCGTCGGACACAAACGGCGGCTGACCCGCGTATAGCTCGAACAGCATCACACCCAGCGAGTAGACATCCGACGGCTGCCGAACCGCCGCATGGCCGCGACACTGCTCCGGCGACATATACGTCGGCGTGCCCATCATCGTGCCCGTGCGAGTACGAACCTGCGGCTCTTCTCCGCCCGTCTCAGCCAGCAGCTTCGCAATCCCAAAATCCAGGATCTTGACCCGCTCTCCCCCCGGCACCTCCGAATCCACCACCACCATCACGTTATCGGGTTTCAAATCT
>JAEUKB010000075.1 GCA_016794365.1 Myxococcales bacterium | reverse complement strand
AGCCGGGCAACGTCATCATCTCGAACGATGGTGAGGTCAAGCTGCTCGACTTTGGCTTGGCAGAGTTCTTTGACGCCGACGGACAAGGTGCTGATCCCGAAGATCTGATGTGGAGCCAGGCCGCCGAGATGGCGTCGGTGTCCGGTCAGTACGCAACCGTCAACATGCCCGTCGAGGACGCGGCACGTCTGATGGCCGTTGATCCGCCTTCTTCTCCGCATGCAGAGACGGGGCCCGATTCCAAAGAGTTCGTGATCGTCGTCAATCACAAGGCCGTCGATCCGTCTTCTTCGACCCCCGAACAAAGTCTCGACGAAAAGCTGATTCCGCGATCGAATCCGGTGAGCGTGCGTGGGATGAAGGCTTCGGCGCAGCGCTTTCAGACGATTCCTCCGACGGACAGTGCGCCCAATATGCGCGGCAAGGTGAATCCGTCCGCCTCGACGCCGGAAGCAGAGCCCGATCACCGCACGCCGCTGCAACTGGCAGCCTTTCAATCGACGCCGCGACCGTCAGGGGGAAACCGGCAGTCGCGCATCGCCGGCACGCCGCTGTACATGGCACCGGAAATTTGGCGAGGCGAGCCCGTCACGCGTGAGACGGACATCTACGCGATGGGTGCCCTTTTGTACGAGCTGTGCGCGGGTGCGCCGCCCCACATCGAAGTGCCACTGACGGAGCTGCCTCGGATTGCATCAGAGCAAGATGCGCCGCCGCTGCTGCGTGTTGCACCGACGGTTGATCCGCGCTTTGCCGAGATCGTGGATCGCTGTCTCAAGCGCGACTCCAGCCGACGCTTTGCTTCGGGCGACGATCTGCGAGAGGCACTGGAAGCGCTTCGGCCTCGGGACGGCAAGGTCTCGGCACCGGAAGGAAATCCGTATCGCGGTCTGCTTGCGTTCGAGGCAGAACATCGCTCGCTGTTCTTCGGTCGCACCAACGAGATCGGCACGATCATCGATCGGCTGCGTACCGAGGCGTTTGTGCTCGTCGCTGCGGACTCGGGTGTTGGCAAGTCGTCGCTGTGTCGAGCCGGTGTGCTGCCGCTGGTGACGGATGGCGCGCTCGGCAACGGGCGGACCTGGTCGGTGATGCTAATGGTGCCGGGCCGCAATCCGCTGCTGACGCTGTGCGAGCTTTTGGCTCCGCTCATGGCGACGCCCGCCGACAAGCTGATGGAAAAGCTACGCACTGAGCCGACGACGCTGGCGTGGGAGCTGCGTAAGAAGCTGGGCGACAAGACCGGCGTGCTGATCTTTATCGATCAGCTCGAAGAGCTGGTGACGCTCGCGGATCAGCGAGAGGTGGAGACGCTTGGTGCGGCGCTGGGACGGCTGTGCTCGCGGGTGCCGGGCATTCGGATGTTGGCGACGGTGCGCAGTGACTTTCTGGCGCGTGTTGCGACGGTTCCCAGCCTCGGTGACGAGCTGGCGCGCGCGCTGTACATCCTGCGTCCGATGAGCGGCGACAAGATCCGCGAAGCGATCGTCGGTCCGGCGCACGCCAAAGGGGTTCGATTCGAGACAGCCGCGATGGTCGATCAGCTCACCGAGAGCACGGCCAAGACCGATAGCGGCCTGCCGCTGCTCCAGTTTGCGCTGACCGAGTTGTGGGAAGCCCGCAAAGGCGATGTCATCACCGAGGAGTCGCTGGCCAAAGTCGGTGGTGTGACGGGAGCGCTCGCACGGCATGCCGATCAAGTGCTGATGAGCCTGCCCGCCGATCAGCGCATGGCGGCGCGACGCATTCTGATGATGCTGGTGACGCTCGATGGGACGCGTGCCCGTCGGACCCAAGAAGAAATCCTCATCAATCCGGCGGCGCACGCAGCGGCGGAAGCGCTGGTCAAAGGTCGTCTCATCGTCGCGCGTGACACCGGCGAAGCGCTGGCCTACGAGGTCGCGCACGAGGCGCTCATCCGAGGCTGGGACACGCTCAAGCGCTGGCTGGAAGAGTTTGCCGAGAGCCGTCAAGTCAAAGGTCGTCTCGAGCTGGCGACGAGCGAGTGGAACCGTCTGGGCAAGTCCAAAGAAGCGCTGTGGAGCGAACGTCAGCTGGCCGAGCTGGTGCTGATCGACGACGGCGACATCACCGTCAGGGAGCGCTCGTTCATTGCGGCCAGTCGTGGAGCGGCCCAGCGAACGAAGCTGCTGCGTCGAGCGCTGCTCATTACGGTTCCAGTCATGCTGATCGCGATTTGGGCCGGTATCAAGCTGGAAAGCGCTCGCAATCAGCGACAGAAGGTCAACGCATATCTCGATCGCGGCCAGAGCATCTTCGCGGAAGGAAAAAAGAAAGCCAGCGAAGCCGCCACCCTTCGTCAACAAGCCTATGCTGCATTTGACAATATGGACAAAGACCAAGGCGAAGCCATCTGGGCCAAAGCCTTGGAAACTGGTGGAGAAGCACGCGATCTGCTGCGCAAAGCCGAGCACACCCTAGAAGCAGGATTTGCACTGGATTCCACGCGCTTTGATGTCCGAAGCGCTCTCGCTGATGTGCTATATGAAACCGCCATATTGTCAGAAGCCACGTATCACAAACAAGGCTTCTCAGACGCCTTCGAGCGATTGAATGTTTATGATTCAGACGGTCGCCTTATAACAAAATTAACAGAAGCAGCCAGCATTGAAATTGATACTCAATCCACGCGCGCCAGTGTCAGCGTTGGCAGATATGCAGTAGATAAGAAAAAAAAATTCAGCATTGTTGAGTCGCGAGATCTGGGTATCACACCAATAAAAAATATATCACTTGCACCTGCGTCCTATTTGCTTTCCATGCGAGCAAATGGCCACGAAGAAATTCATTATCCATTGCTGGCCATGCATGGAGAGAACATAAAAATTAAAGTATCTCTTCCAAAAGCGGGCAGCGTTCCGCCTGGGTTTGTGTACATTCCACCGGGAAGATTTCTATTTGGTTCTTCAGCCGAAGAGCTAATCAGGGCTGGCCAGTTATCCACTGTACCGCTACACAGCGTACACACAGATGGATATATGATAAGCAAATATGAAGTCACAATGGGTGACTGGCTAGAATACATTGAATCACTTCCTCCAAATGTGCAGCAAAATTTATCAATGATAGGAAATCCAAGTAGCTCTATCATTTTCAAAGAAATAAAAAGCAAAACCTGGCAAGTCAAGATTCAGCATGCTGCTGAGACAACTTCATCAAATCCAGATGGCACAATTATATATCAACACAGAAAAATTAGACAAGTACATCAATGGAAAAATTTACCAATGGTTGGCATCAGTGGTCTTGAAGCAGAAGACTATGTAAAATGGCTTGACAAGTCTGGAAAACTTCCAGGCGCACGACTCTGTAGCGAATTAGAATGGGAAAGAGCGGCGAGAGGTGCCGATGGAAGAGAATATCCAAATGGTAACAATCTCGATGCTACAGATGCCAATTTTGATGAGACATACGGTCAAGATGGAAAAAGCGCTGGTCCAGACAGCATCGGAACATATCCACAGAGCAACAGTCCATTTCAACTATTTGACATGGCTGGCAATGCATATGAATGGGTTCATTCTGCACTAAAGCCCGGTGGTTATATCATCCGAAGTGGTGGATTCTGGAATCCCAAGTTTACTGCCAACTCGTCGAACAGAAGCATATCTGACAGCAACTATCGAGAGCCTCAGCTCGGACTGCGTATCTGCATATCATTCAACCCGAGCTAAGCATCATCCTGTCACGCTCAAAATCGCACGAGCCAGCAACTCCTCGAATTTCTGTCAAGATTTTCCGAAAGCATTCACGATCAGCTAGACATGTGATATTGATCACATAGTGCGTATTTCATTTATTAGCTGTGTAACGATTGAGATCATTGATGAACAATATAAAAAAATTTAGCGAAAATAACTGAATAAATTCAATGTTCAGGAAAATACTACAATCGACTCACTTGTCTATTATCGAAGCATCTACCATTGTAACGACTAGGAGCAAGTATGCTCCAGTTTCTGAAGCTCACTAGTGCCGGCTATTTTCAGCAGGCAAAATCTGGAGGGAAGCCATGTCGTTACGAAAGTCTGCAAGCATCTGGGCGTTAGCCGTTGGCTTGACAGCGGGATGCCCACCTCCGCAACAAGACGGCCCTGCGGACTACCGTGCACAAGAAATTCGCACGCCGAATGGCATGGGCGTCAATGGCATGGGCGTCAATGGCATGGGCGTCAATGGCATGGGCGTCAATGGCATGGGCGTCAATGGCATGGGCGTCAATGGTATGGGCGTCAATGGCACGGGTGTAGAAGGGCTTGCGCTCACTGGCGCTGTCTATAATGGCATGGGCGTCAATGGCATGGGCGTCAATGGCATGGGCGTCAATGGCAATGATGCCAATAGCGCAGCGGTCAGCAATCAAGCTGTGACTGGACTATCGCTGAGCGGCAGTCAGCTTTCGATTGTTGTAAATGGCCAAACATTGACTGGTAAAGACGTAGCGGGCCTAGAGCTTAGCTATAGTTATCAGCCAGTTGCAAATCAAACACCATTTCAGTTCACAATCCGCTTTGATTCAGCTGGCTTGGACCCGACTACTCGTCTTGCCATCGGTCAAACAAATGATGTCTGGATGTATAATCTGGTCTGGAGACAGAAAGGTATATCGCCGACTCCCGCTTGGCAGTCACTATGCTACAGCGAGACCAACGCAGCAGATCAAGCGATACTGCTCGCCAATCGCTGGGATCTCGTAACTGGCAATCGAATCGACAATCCATCCTTCATCACATTTGCCTGTCGAGACTATGCACTAGGCAAGTGCGCACGGCTGGGTTATCGGCCATGGGCGAAGGCTCCGACATGTACGGGATCGGGCTCGCGTCGGACCTGCAAGGATGTGTCGCTGGTTGACCATCATCAGTCCTGTGTCCGTATGATGAGAGCTGACTATTGTGGTACGGGCAAGAGCTATACCGTCAATGGAACGCTGATTGATATCTACGATTACCTGAATCCGCCGATCCAGGTGCCGGAGACGGACTGGGACATCGAAGCGCGGTGGACTCCGACGGGAGCGATCTGCATCAACGAGCCACGCCATCCCGAGCTGGTCGGTCGATGGAAGCGCCCCGACTGCAACGGCGACGGCAAGCCGGACTCGTTCCCGGCGTGCGGGCAGTCGGACAACCGCTATAGCGGCAAGGGCCTGCTGGTCAACCGCTTCAACGACGACCAGAGCCGCTGCGGCAAGTAATCGCGTCTTCGGCTAATCACCCACCTTGCGCGCCAGGGCGAGCCCAGAGAGCTGGGCCGTCGGCCACATCCGAAATCCCTGCACACAGCGACGAGCCACGGTCACATTGTCAGGATGCCAAAGCGGCAACATCGGCACGTCGGCGGCCAAGATGTCTTGGATCTTGGCGTAGATCTCACGACGCTTTTCGCGATCGATCTCGCGACTGCCTAGATCCAATAGCTCGTCGAGCTGCGCATTGCGATAGCGCATCCGATTCAGCCCCGCGTCGAGGTTTTTGGCGCTCGGGATATACGAAGAGTGAAAAAAGTTGCGAAACAGGCTGGGCTCCGCGATCTCCGCCGACGACAGCGTGTAGAGCTGAAAGTTGCCCTTCTTCACATCGGACAGAAACAGGTGAAACTCGAGCGGACGAATCTCGACGGAAATCCCGATTTCCCCGAGCTGCGCAGCGATCACTCGAGCGATCGCCACCGGCAGTGCGTCGGTCGAGGTTTTGTACAGAAGCTGGAGTCGCGGCTTGCCGCCAGGACCGTCGGGATCGGGAAAGCCAGCTTCGTCGAGCAGTCGCTTCGCTTCTTCGGGATCGTAGGCGAGTGTCGTTGTGGGTTTGTGAAAGGCCCAGTGAAACGGCGGAAGCAAGCTGCTCGCCAGCGTCGCTTTGCCGCGCAGCTTGGTCCGAATGATGCGCTCGCGATCGATGGCCAGCGCCAGCGCTCGTCGCACCCGAGGATCCCGCAGACGAAAGTCTTCGGTATTCATGCCCAGATACAGCAGCAGCGCCGACGGAGCGGTTGCGAGCTGAAGCCGATCTTTCCAGCGCTCAACCGAGTCAAACAAAAGTGGCGAGACGGTATTTTGGGTCAAGTCCGCTGAGCCACCGACGAGCGAAAGCAAGCGCGAGTTGGCATCTCGGACGACGCGGACGGTCAAGCGCGCAGACTGAGCCGGTCCCGCAAAGTAGTGCGGATTGCGCACAAAGCGGGTAATTTCGCCCACTTCTCCGTCGAGGACAAAGGGACCAGCACCGATCGGAATGCCGTAACCAGGCTCGGCGCTGCCTTGACGCATGATGCCAAAGTCCAGATCAGTCAGATACGAGGCGGGCGGCTTGGCGTAGGTGATACGAAGCCGACTCGGTGACAGCACTTGAATTGGACGCTGAAGACCACTTTCCGCAAAGCGCCGTCGCATCGAAGGGCTGCCAGACTTTTCGTCGCTGAGCCGCTCGATCGAGTAGCGAACATCATCCGAAGTCACCGGGCTTCCGTCGGAAAACTGGGCACGTCGCAGCGTCACTTCCAGCGTCATGCCACGCTCGGGACTGACGGACACCACCTCAATGCGCTCGGCCAGCTCTAGCTTGGGTGTCAGTGAGTCATCATCGACGGACACCAGTCGCGCGTAGCTCAAATACGCCAGCTTGAAGTCGTAGGATGTCGTCGCGTAGCGCGGATCGATGTTGCGAGGCGGCTGCTCAATCAGCACGACCAGCTCTTCCGTCGGAACGCGCTGCCGTCGGCACCCCGACAGTGAAAGAAGCACGGTGGTCAGCAGCAGCGCCAACACGGCAAAAAAGCGCACGCTTTGCGGCGATTTGGTAGGCTGCCGGTATGTTGTTGGCTGCGCGTTTCCGTCACACAAGCGAAGCGACGAGCATGGCTCGATTCGGCGCTTGCACACTGCTGCTCGGCGGGCTTCTGACTGGTGCTCTGGCTGGCCATGCGTCGGCGTCTCCCCAGCGAGTGGGCGATGCGCAGTCCTCCATGGCATCCAGACGTTCCCTGTCATCAGCAACCGATTCGGACCGTCACGCTACCGCAGTCGCCCATGCGAGGCCAGTTTTCGCACAGCTCGCGATTCCAGCGAATCCACCAAGCCCGCCGACCGCTCCCGCCGGATCGCCTGCCAGCCCTGCGATCGCGACGACATCAGCGACGATACAGCCAAGTCCAGCTGCGCCCGCTGCGCCCGCTGCGCCGATGGCAAGCGATCAGGAAAAGCCGAGCGTCGGACCGATCCTGCCTCCTCTCACGCTGCCACCGACGGACTTTTCACTGCGCAAAAAGTGGCTCGAGCAGCGCATCGAGCAGCTCCTGAGCTTGATCCTGCCTGGACGCAATCGGATCGGCATCGCGGTGCTGGACCTCGATAGTGGGCAGCTTGTATACGGCAAAAACGCGGACTTACAGCTCAACATCGCATCGAACGTAAAGCTGTTTACAACGGCGGCAGCGCTGACACTGCTCGGACCGGAGTATCGCTTCAAGACAGTCCTTTACGGCGATCGCGACAAAACCGACAAAGCGGGTGAGTGGAAGAACATTTACCTACGCGGCTATGGCGATCCGTGGCTTTCGACCGAAGATCTATGGAAGCTGACCAACGAGCTAACCGTTCGTGGCGTCAAGAAAATCAAAGGCGATGTGATCATTGACGATAGCTTCTTTGATGAACAGCGCGTCGGTCCAGCGTTTGAACAAAAGAACCAAGACTCAGCGTATCGCGCCCCCCAAGGTGCGGTGTCATTGAACAGCAATGCCATCACCATCCGTGTTCTTCCCGGTATCAGTGAAGGCCAGCCAGCGCGAGTCATCTTGGATCCAGCGTCGGCTTATATTGTTTTGCAAAACGAAGCACGTACCGTTGGAAATGGCCGAACCAGCTTGCTGGTTGATGCAAGCGAAGAAAAAGACGCTGTAGCGGGTCGGGAACGAACCATTGTTCGCGTTCGCGGAACGATTCGAGCGAGCGAAAGCTCTGGAATGGACTTTCACAAGCGAGTCGCCCATCCCGATTTATATGCAGGCTATACGCTGGTTGATCTGCTGAGTAAGCGCGGTATTGTGGTGGTTGGTAAGGTCAATCGAGGAACCGCTCCGCCATCGGCATCTCTGCTCGATACGCATTATTCACAGCCGCTTGGTGTGCTGGTGCGAGATATCAACAAACGATCCAATAACTTTACCGCAGAGCAAGTTCTCAAGAGCCTGGGTGCTGATGCATCTGGAAAGCCCGGATCCTGGCAAAAAGGACTCCAAGCGGTTGGTCGCTATCTTGAAACCTTGGGAATTTTACCGGGCAAGTATCACATGGTCAATGGCTCTGGACTATTTGATAGCAATCGTTTTACCGCAACGCAAGTCGTGACGCTGCTACGCGCTGCCTATCGAGATTTCCGCATTGCGGCAGACTTTGTAGCTTCATTGGCCGTCGCCGGAGCGGATGGAACGATTGCACATCGAATGGGCGGAACACCGGCTGATCGCTATGTTCGCGCAAAGACGGGAACGCTCAATGGCATCTCGTGCTTATCGGGATTTGCAGCCACACCATTATCGGCACAGCAGCCGGTGCGACCGCCGCTCGCGTTTTCGATTTTGGTCAACGATGTCGATGAAGCGGGAGGCACGGCAACAGCCAAGCGACTGCAAGATGCAATCGTCGAAGCGCTGGTTGCTTTTCATAGTGGCAGCGTCGCACCCGCAAAGTAGTCCCCAAAAACCGAGTGACAGCGCGGCGGGCTTGGGATTAGAACGCCGACATGGTTGTGCTCGATCGTCTGCTGCGCTGGCCGAAAGCGCTGCTTGGCGTGACGCTGCTGGTGTCACTGCTGCTGTCGCCGCTGCTTCGTCGGCTGAATCTACATGGCGACCTGTTGGATCTGCTGCCGCGCTCGTCGAAAGCGGCGCAGGCGTTTGCGTCGTACAGCAAGCACATGGTGGCCAGCCAAGAGCTGGTGGTGCTGGTGACGTGTTCCGAGCCAAGCACACTGACGGAATTTGCCGAGCGATACTCGCAAGCGCTCAGCAAGCTGCCCGAGGTCGCGCAGGTGACGCATCGCATCTCGGGTCAGTCGCTGCGCTATCTGCGCGATCACTTGCTGCTGCTGCTCGACGAGGATGACATTGCCGAGCTGGGACGACGGCTGACGCCCGCAGCGCTCGACAGGCGGGCCTCGGAGCTGCGTGGGCTGTTGTCAGCGCCGGGAGGCTCGTCGATGGCACCGCTGCTAACCGCCGATCCGCTGGAGCTGGTGCCGCTCATCACGCGTCGAATGGGCAGCGGTCTTAAGGTGGACGCCACGTCAGGATATCTGCGAACCGCCGACGGAACCGCGCTGCTCATCAAGGTCAGGCCACGCTTTGCCCCGCTCGAGTGGGAGCGCGATCAAAAATTGATTGCCGACGCAAGTGAGCTGGCGCGATCGCTCGGTGCCGAGGTCAGCGAGCGCAACTTCACCAGCCAAAAGACCCCGCGCGTGGCCTTTACCGGCGCGTACGCGTTTCCGCCGTTTTTCCGTCTGTGGATTGAAAAGGACATGACGCTATCGACGATTCTTTCCGTCGGTGCGGTGTTCTTGCTGTTTGCGATCTTCTTTCGCTCGCTGCGGATCTTGCCATGGGTGCTGCTGCCGCTGTCGCTGGCTGGCCTGTGGACTGGGCTCGCAGCGACGCTGCTGTTTGGGCGAATCAGCGGGGTTTCTCTCGCGTTTGCGACGATCTTGGTCGCGATTGGCATCGACTTGCCGATTCAGCTCTACTCTCGGCTGCGCGAGGAGCTACACAGAGCCGCAGCCGAAGGACGCAGCGTGGCCGATGCGGTTCGACACACCACCGTCACGATGGCTGGTGCTGCGACGGTGGCAACGCTCGGTCCCGCCGCTGTTTTTTTTGCGTGTGGACTGTCGGACTTTGGCGGACTGAATCAGCTGGGCATGCTGGCTGGCGTCGGACTGTTGCTCAACTGCGTGGCGATGCTGACGGTGTTTCCGGCGCTGCTTCTGACGCTTCCCGCCAAGCTGTGGCACAAGCCGAGCACGTATGAGCCGTCGCAACAGTCGCTGGTGGCCCAGCTGGGCTCGTGGATTGCGCGGCATCCGCGTCCGATCCTGGGACTGTCGGTGGTGCTGCTGCTGGTCGCGCTGCCGCAGGTTCGCAAGGTTCACGTCGCCCACGATCTGCTCAGCATCGATCTGGGAGAGATGCCGCCTGCGCTGACTCAGTCGGAGATCTCGCGACGTTTTGGCGAGCAGCAGCGCTTTTTGGTCACGCTGGTTGAGTCCGCCGATCCCGACGAAGCGCTCTATCGCGCCGAGCAGTGGCAAAAAGAAGCGGCGCGACTTGTGTCTCGCTCTGCTCTCGTCGGATATGAAGCGATTGGAACCCTTCTTCCGTCGCAGCGAACCCAAAATGAACGGCGCAAGCTACTTCAAGCGCTGAATCTTCCAGCCTCGTCGGCGCGTCTTCGAGAGTCGCTGGAGCGAGCGGGCTTCGATGCCATTGCCTTCGCGACGTTTCTCGATCTGCTCGGCCAAGATCCCAGCAAGCTGCCGTCGCTGGAGCTGTCCGAGCTGGCCCAAAGTGAGCTGGGTTTTTTGGTGCGCAGCCACGTCGCTGACATTGCGGGTCCAGACGCACGACGCATGGTGGCGCTCTATTTGTTTGCGCCCGCCGACGAGCGACTATCAGAAACCGTGAAGCTGCTGGAGCACAACGCCGAAGGTTCGCTCGGAGGCCTGGTCACGGGCATGCCGCTGCTGGAAGAACAGCTTCGCAAGCTCCTCGAGCGAGATTTGCTCCACATCACGCTGGCGTCGCTTGGGCTCGTGGTGCTGCTGCTGGTGGTCTATTATCGCAGGCTGCGTCCCGTGGTGGTGGTGCTGCTGCCACTGTCGCTGGCGTGGGTGCTGTTTGGAACCAGCTTGGTGGTGCTCGGGATTCCGCTGCATTTATATAACTTGCTGGCGGTGCCGCTCGTGATTGGCTACGGCATCGACGACCACATCTTCCTGGTCCATCGCTTTCAGGTCAGCGGTGACATTCGGACCTCGCTGGCGACGGCAGGACGAGCGATTGTGCTGACGACACTCTCGACGGTGGCGGGCTTTTTGGCACTGCTGATCGCACACTTTCCAGGACTGCGACAGTTTGGCTTAAGTGGCGCGCTGGCCGTCCTGCTCTGTCTGCTGGCCGCGCTGCTGGTGCTGCCTGCGCTGCTGTCGCTTTTGTGGCCGCAGAGCGCCATTCAGAACAAGTAAACGTGCGCCCGCGACCGGCACAGTACGTCAGCGGTTCACATTGTTTCACAACATCACACAACTTTTGGTGGAGCCTGCCGACAACGCTCCACCATGCCAGCTCAACTTTGGTTATCGTGGCTGTGTGAAACAGCGCTTGTGGTCGCTTTTCTTTGTAGTCCTCTGTCTGCTGACGGCGCGGGTTCAAGCAGCCGAGCTATCGATTACGTTCGCAGCGATCGGACAAGGCGATGCGGCGCTCGTGATTTCGCCGACCGGCAAGACGGTGCTCATCGATGGAGGTCCACCCGAAGGCACCGAGCACCTGCTTCAGGTCTTGCAGCAGCGCAAGGTCACGGCCATCGACCTCATCATCTTGACGCATCCGCACCTCGACCACTTGGGCGGACTGTCGCAGGTGATTCGTCGTATGCCGGTGCGCATGTTTCTCGATTCGGGCTTTCCAAGCACGTCGCCGCCCTACGTCACGCTGCTGCGCACGCTGTCCGAGCGAGGTGTCACCGTCAAAAACGCCACGATGGGTCGCAGCATCGATCTGGGCGATGGAGCCGCGCTGACGATTCTGGGCCCGCCGAGTCCATTTTTGGAAAGCACGCGCTCCGATGTGAATGCCAACTCCGTCGTGGCTCGCCTGGCATGGAAGGGTCGTTCTGCGCTCTTTACCGGCGATGCCGAGCCCGAAGCGGAAAGAGCGATGCTCGAGCGAAATGCCTCCCAGCCAGCGCTACTTCAAGCCGAGCTGCTCAAGGTGGCGCATCACGGCGGTCGCTATTCATCCACCGAAGCGTTTTTACGCGCCGTGTCGCCTCGCATCGCGGTGATCTCATGTGGAATCGGCAACGACTATGGTCATCCAACGGTGGACGCGATGAATCGGATCCAAGCGGTTCAAGCGACGCTGTATCGGACCGATCTGCAAGGCGATGTCACCGTCACCACGCGCGATGGTCAGCCGTGGCAGGTCTCTACCGAACAGCTCGGTCCAGTCGTCAGCGCAGCTTCGCACGGTGCCGGACCGACCAAAGCGCCAGGCGCTACGACCGTGCGTCCGACCCAGTCCGATGCAGTCCGTCTGACGCCGTCTGCTGCTGCGACCAGTCCAGCCAGCCAGCGCTTTGTCGCCAGCGCGAACTCCCAACTGTTTCACAAGCCAGACTGTCCCGCAGCGGCGCGCATCAGCCCGAAAAATCTTCTGACCTTTACCAGCCGAGCCGTCGCCGTGCAAAGTGGCCGACAGCCCGCCGGAGACTGTCAGCCATGAGCACACCATCCCACAAAGAGCCGATCACCCCCAGCCCAGCCCAGCATGCTTTCGTCGATTCGATCGATTCGGGCATCGTCAAGCTGCTGCTGCGAGATGAATCAGGACAGTGGCGTGCGCACAGCCTGCCCGCGAGCATCTTACCGACGGGAACCAAGGAAGGAACGTGGCTACAGTGGGTGTTTCAGCCAAGCGATCCGCCTGCGGAGCAGCAGTCAGACGCTGGGCTGCGTCAAAAGCTCTCACAAACAGATGATGGCGGGGACTTTTCGCTTTAGCCGGTCGGCTCGTCGGTCACTGGCGTTACGCTGCTCGCACCTTCGTCACCATCTGGCGTCTGTGGCAGTCGCGGCGTCTGGGAGCTTGGCTCGGACTCGCCCTGCCCTTCATCGAGCACAGCCATGGCAATTTCCAGCGCCCGGCGCACCCGACCCAGCTGATCTTCGTCAGTAACGATTCGCTGATAGGCACGCTGAACCTGCTGTTCCAGGCTCGCAATCTCGGCTCGCAGCTCGCTTTCTCGACGGACGAACCCTTGCGATTCTGTGCGTACCGATTCCAGCTCGGCTTTGGTTTCGTCGAAACGAACGCGCAGACTGCCCAGGCTCGACTCCGTGGCTGCGTAGCGACTGCGAAGCTCTCCAAGCTGCTGCTCTAGCGTCGCCACTTGCCGTCCCAGCACCTCACGCTCACTCGCCACGAGCTGCTGGAGCTTTTCGTACTGCGCTTGCGCTTGCGTCTTCGCATCGGACAGCTCGCTCTGCGCACGCTCTTGCAGCTCGCGAACCCGCGTCGCATGCTGCGCATCGAGCGCCGCCAGCTTTTGGCTCTGTTCCTGACCGTGCGCCGCAAGCTGCTCGCTGTGAAGCTGCCTCAGTCGAGAAAGCTCTCCCTGATGCGACTCTTGCAGCGACAAGACAGCCTGCTCACGCTGACGCTCAGCCTCACGCAGCGACTGATTCGCGAGCTCCAGCCGACGAGCCCAGTCTGCCGCTTGTTGTTCCAGTTCCTCGGAACCACGCTGCGCCTGCTGCTGCGCGGCTTGCCGCATCCCATCGAGCTGCTCACGCAAGCTGACAAGCTGCGCATCCCGCTCTGCCGTCAGCTTTTGCAGCGTCTCGCTGTGCGTTCGCTGTTCATTGTCGAGCGCGCGCTCCGCCGTCGAGATCTGCTCAGCCAAGCGCTGCTGATACTGACTTTCCAGCGTCGCCAGTGCGCGTCGATTTGCTTCTTCCAGCGCAAGCCGACTCGCCTCTGCGCGGCTTCGCTCGCTGTTCAGCGCTTCGTCCGCTTCGGCCCGGATGCGAGCCAGCGCTTCCGCGTGCTCTCGCTCCAGTCGCTCGCGCCCAGACTCCAGCTCTCGCTGCTTTTCATCCACCAGCGCGCTCAGCCGCTGTCGCTCGTCGCCAAACTCGGCTTGCAGTCGCTCGGATTCTCCGTCGAGACGCTTGCGAAGCTGTACGGTCTCTTCTTCCAGCCGAAGCTGCTTCTTCTGCGCATCTTCGAGCCGACCCTTGAGCCCGCGCTCTCGCTCGAGAAACTTTTCGCGATCCACCGCTTGCGCTTCCAGCTTCTCTTGCAGACCGAGTTGCTCGCGTTCGATCGTCAACAGACGCTCTTCCAGCTCGCGTCGCTTGTGCTCTTGCTCGCGCGCCTTCTCTCGCGCATCCAAAATCTGTCGCTCTTTGAGGTCCGCCGCGTCGCGCAGATCGAGGATGTCTTTGTCTTTTTTGTTGATGATCTCGCGCAGATGAATGACTTCGCGATCGCGAAGCAGTGCCGCGCTCTGACCTTGTCGCTTCTGCGCATCGTCTAGCTCGGCACGCGCTTCATCGATCTGTCGCTGTTCCGTCGCCAGACGCTCGCGCTCTTCGTGAAGTCGCTGCTCCGCTTGCGCGATCAGCTCGCGCTCACTGACAAGCCGTCGCTGTTCCGCCAGAACGCTCTCTTTTTCCGTCACAAAGCTCGCGCGCTCTGCGTCTCGATTCGCTTGCTCCGCTGCCATCCGATCGAAGCTCGCCAAGAGCTGATCCCGCTCGCGAATCAGCTTCTCGCGCTCTTCGCTCCAGCGAGCCTGCGCATCGTCGAGTCCGCTGTCGCGATCGTCTCGCTGCGACTTGTCCGCAATCAGCGCATTTTTTTCGACGATCAGCTGGTTCCGCTCTGCCACCAGTCCGTCGCGCTCACCGAGCAGCCGCTCTTGCTCGCGCTGTCCGTCGCTGCGCTCTCGCTGAAGTCGCTCTCGCTCGCTGAACAAAAAGTCGCGCTCGGATGCCAGCTGATCGCGCTGCTCGTGCCAGTACGCGGCCTGCGCCAGCGCATCTTGTAGTCGTTTTTGCGACACATCGAGCGCCTGCTGAAGGGCCCGCGAGTCCGGCTCACGCGGCTCTGGCTGATCAATCGCAATCAGCTTGGTGGGACCGTCGGTTGTGACATCCACAGGCGGCGCAATCACTCGATCGCTGATCGTCGAGGTCAAGCCCGGCAGTCGCGTGTCCCCTCGCACCGACGATGGAGTTGCGCGCGAAGCCTTCGTCTCAGGACCGCCAAGTGCCGCAAAAGCGGACTCCGTTTCCGAGTCAAAGTCTTCGTCTGCGCCCTCAAACAGCGGACGATCCGCTCCGCTCGTCGTCACCACTTCTTCTTCAACGATCGCGTCATCGACAGAAAGCTCTTCGATCGAAGTCTCATCGATCGCTTCCGCTTCTTCCGACTGATGAAGCCCAATCAGCGCGTTCACCCGCCCGAGCAGCTCGTCGATGCTATACGGCTTGAGCAAGTAATCTTCTGCGCGCGTCCGCAGCTTCTTGTGATCCTCGATGTCTTTTTCCGTCGCTTCCGCCGACGTAACCAGCATCGGAATCGTTCCATACTGCGCCGTCTTTTTGATCCGATTGCACAGCGCCCAGCCGAGTCGCTTCGGATCAATCGACAAGATGATCAGCTCTGGAAACAGCTGCGGTCCCGAGAGCAAGTCGTTGCCATCAGCAAACAGCTGAACCTTGAATTGATAGTGGGCGAGAACAGCTCTCAGCCTCTCACTCAGCACCGGATCGTTGTCGATGATGAGCACCAAGCGCTCGGCCCTGACCTTGCTCATGTTCACCCCTTCGCTGGCCCGCGCTGGGCCACCCATGCTTCCTATCACAGAGTGACCAGGCCTGGGCAGTCGAAACGTGACGACGAAACGGGATGCTCAGCGCACACAGCCAGCGACGTATCCAGCAGCACAGCGACGAATCTGATTGGATCCAGTCGTCGCGCAGCCGCCTACTTGCTGCCCGCTCGATATGGATCAAACGCAGCGTCGGATCCACGCTCACGTCTGATTGCGGCCAGCTCATCGTCCGTAAATCCATCCGAGCTACCCGACGGAAGATAAGTGCGGATGAAGTCTTCGACAGCGTCGCGCCCTCGCTTGCCCAGCACGTCTTCCTTTGAGTCCGAACAGTCTGCCCACTTTTCGTACAGCTCACGACGACGAGACGATGACGAGCGACCGCTGTTCCAGATCGCATGCAGCTCACGCGAAAAGCTCGCCAGCGCTCCGTCGCGTCGCTCTTGAATCGAGCGCTTGCGCAGATCGGTCCGCAGCTTGTCGGAAAACTCCAAGAATCGTCGCTTTTCCGCCGCGTACGGATCTTGTTTGGCACCGCGCATCGCCAGGTCCGTCAGGTCAAAGCTAAACGTCCCGCCCTTTTGGAAGCCGATCGGGAAGCGGTTTTCAAAGTCGATCGATCCGTCGGACTTGATGTGCGCGATGAAGTTTTTCGTCTCGGACTTGTAGCCACCGTCTTTGTCGGCAAGCAGCACAAAGTCAGCTTCTTTTTTCGGATCCAAGCGCTCGTCTTTGAACAGTCGATCCGGACCTTTGGGAATGGGCGCATTCGCCGATGGACCACCGACCACACCGCCGAGGCTCTTGGGAAACAGCACCAGCGGCCCTTTCGACAAGCTCGGTCCTGGCTCGCCTGGTCCCGGTGGTGGCTGCACCGGCACCACGATCGCCGAGCTTCCCGGTGCGACATTTTCGGGACGCTGAACCGGCTGAAGCTCTTTGGGCAGTCGCGTCGGAGTCTCTGTCTTCGCTGCAACCTGCGGCTTGTCCGGCACAGGTGGCGGCGGCGTCACGTCCGGCGGCTTCACTGGCTCCGGCGGAGGCGGAGGCTTGCGAATGACAACATCGACGGTGATCGGTCCGGTCTTGCGTGGACCGATCGGCAGCGGATGGTGATATGCGTAGACAGCCAGTCCCGCGTGCAATCCCACAGCGATGAGCACTGCGCCACTCATTCGAGCCGTGGCGGGATCCGCTGTTTGTGGCCGCTTCTGTGAGGCTGCGGCCTGAAAATCGTTCGGTCTTTTGCTCATCGTGCGCGTACTATCGCCAACTATTGCATAGCTTACGGACCGACGCAGCAATCCTGCGCGACTTGCCATGCAAACGCGTCAGCGAACCGATTGATCTCGGCTCGTGACGACTGGGCGCTCTCGGGGGAATGTCAAAGACGGTGCGGACGGTGGCGACGGAAAGGCTACTTTCCTTTTTTGCCACACTTGATCGAGACTTCTTTGTTTTCCGTCGGAACGAACTCAAATTCCATGGGCTTACAGCCAGGCGTCGTGATGGAGTAGTGAATCTTCGTCTCGCTCTTTTCGACTTCTTCCTCGAAGACTTGCTTGGTTCCGATAAGCGATCCGTCTTTTTTGAGACCGATCGGCTTGCTCGCCAGCACCTTGAGCTTAAACTTCGGCTTTTCCTTCGGCGGCTCTGGCGCAGGCTTGGGCTTCGGCTTTTCGACGACGGGCGGCTGCTTGTCTAGATCCTTGTCGCCGCTCGACAGCCAGCGAAACACCAGCGCACCGATCGGAGCCAGCAGCGCCACCACGAACAGCGCGATGAACAGGTTGCGACGGCTACCGGCAGGCTGAGGCGCAGTTCCCGACGACGACATATGCGGCGCGGTCTGATCGGGAGCACGCTCGCCCGATTGCGACAGCCCTGGCGTCGAGCCGCCCGCTCGTCCGTACGGCGGCAGCATGTTCTGCGACTGTCCGACGGCTGGCGTCTGCGACATCGACATCGGACGCTGCGGCTCCATCATCTGCGCGGGCGGCGGAGCCATGTCTTGCCCCGGATCCACCAGCACCGTGCGCTTGTCAGCCAGATCGTCGTCTTGATCCAAGCTGATCATGCCGCCACCGCCGGATGTACCTCGCTGCGGAGGCCGCGCAGCGGGAACGGAGACTCCCGTCTGACGACCAACATTGCCCGTCGTTCGACCCGGCTGACTGGAACCAGCTCGACGATAGTGACCTGACGCCGCTGGCTGATCGTTGAGCGTCATCGGATCTTCCTCTTCGATGTCATCGATTCGGTAGACCTGATTGTTCTTTCGGATCTCGCGGACTTGGATCAGGACTTCGTTCGCATCGCTTGGACGCTTGTTGCGGTCTCTCTCGAGCATCCGCTGGAGCAGCGCGTCCATCTGTTCGCTGAAGTTCTTGTTGGGAGCGATCGACGACAGCTTGGGCGATTCCTTGCGGAGCCGCTGCGCCAAGACTTCCATGCCGTCTTCACCGGTAAACGGCGCGCGTCCAGCCAGCATCTCGAACAGCAAAAGCCCCAGCGCGTACACGTCGCAACGCGAGTCGATCGGCTGAATTCCGAGCGCTTGCTCTGGCGCCATATAGCGCGGCGTGCCGAGTCGCAACTCTGGCCGAGTGAGCTGATCTTCCGGTGCTGAAGTGCCCGGATCGAGCAGCTTGGCCAGTCCGAAGTCGAGCACTTTGACCACTTCGCCCGCCGCATCAAACTTCGCGATGAAGATGTTGTCTGGCTTGAGGTCACGGTGAACCACGCCGACCTTGTGGGCCGCACCGAGCGCACCGGCCATCGACTCAAACGCATCCAGGGCTTGTTCGACGGTAAATGCAGGCTCTCTTCGGAGCCTCTGACGTAGAGTTTCTCCCGCGAGATACTCCATCGCCAGGTAGAGGATTCCTTCGTCCTCCCCAAAGTCAAAGATTGTGATGGCGTTGGGGTGGTTGATGAGGCTGGCGGCCTTCGCCTCGCGCTTGAAACGCTCGGTGACGCCTTCCTGCCCTGCCAGGTCCACCCGCAAGACCTTGATTGCGATCTCGCGGTTAATCGGCGCTTGGATGGCCTTATAAACGTGACCCATCCCCCCAGAGCCGATAGCCGACTTGATCGTATACCGTCCGCCGATGGTCTTACCAATCAGCGAGGACGCATTCGCTTTCCCTTGAGCAGCTTCGCCGGCCATCCTAATGCCAAAGTCATCTTACCCGATCTTGGCTTTTCTAGGCCATAGGGCATGTTGGCAAAAAGTGAGACTTCGCGCGGGCTCGAAGCGGACAGGTCTTGCGGTGCCACTGCCCAACATCGCATGGGTGGTGCATGGTGGGTACCGGGGCCATGCGACCGGGGGCCATGCGACCGGGGCCATGCGACCGGGGGCCATGCGACCGGGGCCATGCGACCGGCACGTTGCGAATCGAACAGAGCCAGCCTCTGTCGGTGCCAGGCTGGATAGCGCAGACGCTTTACCAAAATAAAAAAGCCCGCACCGTTTCCTACAGTGCCGCTGTGCGTCTTACAACATTGCCACAGCAGCTATGCGGAAACGGGCGGGCTCTTGAATCAACGCAAAACGCGTTAGTTCTGGGCAGCTCCAGCCGTGATCCAAGCGGCCCAGCTGGTCGCCATCGAATCCGTCAGGTTCTTCGGGTGCGTCATCATGGCTCCGCCCGCAGCCGGCGTGTACATTCCGCCCTTGCCAACAACGATGAGCGGCGAAGCATCAGCAGTGGTGATCAAGTTGGCAGCCTTGATGCTCGTGTAGGTATTGGCGCTGCTGGCGCTATCGACCACGAACTTCTTGGCCGCAACACCGCCGGTGGCGTGACACGATCCGCACGCACTCTTCATCTGGGCATAGACTTCCGTGTAGGTCGGAGTCGCTGGTTCCTCCGTCGTGCCTCCGCAAGCCGACAGCATCATTCCGAGTCCGAACACACAGAGTAGCCGCTGGGCATAGGTCGCAAGATACATGGACACTCTCTCCTCGCTGTTTGTTTTGGGTACGGACATTAAGACCCACCTTCGGGAAACCACTTAATCAGAGCCAAAGGCCCTAAGCGTAATGCGCCAAGCCGACCGTTCAAACTGGACCGTGCCGTCGCCCATTGAATGCGCGATGCACACGGCTCAGTTCCACGCTTGCTCGGCTGCATTGTCTTGTTAGCACCACATTCTGCCGAGCAAGTCAAACACTCCGCCCACTTTAGCTTGGAATGGCGCGCTGTGTCATCACCTGTCGCAAGCGATGGTGCGCTCAGACGCAAAGACCCGAACACCAAGTGAAGACGAGGACGGTCGCGCAGCGCAGGCTCTCCCAGTTGTGGCTACATTTCGACCGAGATTCCTTGAGTGAGTGGCCTTGACGGCATGACATGCATGCTTACTTTCCCAGCAGAAAATCGGAACATTCGAACCAGATAGCGAAAACAACTGGGTTCGCCCGGAGGCAAAACGAACATGGGAAAGATCATCGGTATCGACCTTGGCACGACCAACTCTGTCGTCGCCATCATGGACGGCAAAGAGCCCAAGGTCATTGTGAACGAAGAAGGCGGGCGGCTGACTCCGTCGGTGGTCGGCTTCGATGAAAAGGGTGAGATCCTGGTCGGCCAGGTTGCTCGTCGCCAGTCCATCACAAACCCAGAAAACACGGTCTATTCGATCAAGCGCTTCATGGGTCGCAAGGCAAATGAAGTGGGCGACGAAGCGCGCCGGGTGCCGTACAAAGTTGCCGCCGCGAACAATGGCGATGCCGCCGTCGAGATTCGTGGCAAGCGTTATTCTCCCCAAGAGGTTTCGGCCAAGGTGCTGGCCAAGCTCAAGCGAGCAGCCGAAGACTACCTGGGCGACAAAGTGACGGAAGCTGTCATTACGGTTCCTGCGTACTTTAACGATGCACAGCGTCAAGCCACCAAGGATGCGGGACGGATCGCTGGCCTGGATGTAAAGCGCATCGTCAACGAGCCAACGGCAGCGGCACTCGCGTACGGTCTGGATAAGGGCAAAGATCACCTGATCGCGGTCTACGACTTCGGCGGTGGCACGTTCGATATCTCGATCCTGGAAGTCGGCGAAAAGGTCGTTGAAGTCATCTCGACCAACGGTGATACGCACCTCGGTGGCGACGACATCGATATTCGCATCATGGACTGGCTGATCGGTGAGTTCAAAAAGGACACCGGCATCGATGTCAGCAAGGACAAGATGGTGCTTCAGCGGCTCAAGGAAGCGTCTGAAAAGGCGAAGATTGAGCTTTCGACGGTGTCCGAGACAGAGATCAACCTGCCGTTCCTTACGGCGGATGCGACGGGACCGAAGCACCTTCAGATCAAGCTGTCGCGCAGCAAGCTTGAGAAGATGATCGAAGACTTCGTGATGCGATCGCTGGAGCCGACGAAAAAGGCGCTGGCCGATGCAGGCAAGAAGGTCGAAGACATCGGCGAAGTGGTGCTCGTTGGTGGCTCGACGCGTATCCCGATGGTTCAAAAGGTGGTGCGCGAGTTCTTCAAGAAAGAGCCGCACAAGGGCGTCAATCCCGACGAAGTCGTTGCGCTCGGTGCAGCAGTCCAGGCAGGCGTTCTGTCGGGCGAAGTGAAGGACATCCTGCTGCTCGATGTGACGCCGCTCACGCTGGGCATTGAGACGCTGGGTGGCGTGATGACGCCGATGATCCCGCGCAATACGACCATCCCGACGAAGAAGACGGAGACGTTCTCGACGGCGGCAGATGGTCAGACGACGGTTGAAGTCGTGGTCACGCAGGGCGAGCGTCAGATGGCGCGTGACAACAAGATCCTGGGTCGGTTCCACCTGGACGGCATTCCGCCCGCGCCGCGTGGTGTTCCGCAGATCGAGGTCACGTTCGATATCGACGCCAACGGCATCGTCAATGTCTCGGCGCGTGACAAGAGCACGAACAAAGAGCAAAAGATCACGATCAGCGGAAGCTCGGGCCTGACGGAGTCTGAGATCCAGCGCATGGTTCGCGACGCGGAATCGCACGAAGCGGAAGACAAAGCGCGCAAAGAAGCGATCGAAGCGCGAAATCATCTCGACAGTGCGGTCTATCAGGCGGAAAAGCTGGTCGCGGACAACCGAGACAAGATCCCCGAGGCAGATCGTGCGGAAGTCGAGCGCGAGATCGAGTCAGCCAAGAAGATTCTGGAACAGAACCGCGACGCCAAGGACGCTGGCGCTGTGGCGGCTCTCAAGGAAGGCGAAGAGAAGCTGAAGAAGTCGCTCTACAAGATCGGCGAGATGATGTACCGCAACGCACAAGGTGCGCAGGGCGGTGCGGCACCGGGTGAGCAGCAGGCTCCCGGTGGTGCGACGGGCGGCAAGAAGGACGACGGCGTCATCGACGCAGAGTTTACCGAAGAGTCCAAGTAACAAGTCCGTCTGCATAGCGCGCTGGTCGAGTGCCTGTGCAGACGAAGCTTCGTCCTCAAGGCGGTTTCCGCACGTCGGAGCCGCCTTTTTTATTTGTCCGCCAGCAGCAGCAGACTCACCGACAGATCCTGATGCACGTTACCGAGGCCAGGAATGTGGCCTTGTTCGCCAAACGTACACATCCCAAGCAGCGGAATGGAGCCAAGCGCCGGTCCCAGGTGCGTACGCAGTCCGTCGTGGAGCGCCGAACCGACCGCTCCCGCACAGCCCGCACAATAGATCAGCAGCGCTGCACGGATCTTGTCGGGCGAGAGGCCACGACAGGCCAGCGTATACAGTCGGCTCAGCACTTGCGTCAGATCTTCGACGGTGCCTTTCATCATGCAGATCTCGTCGCCTTGCTGGATGCGCGCGAAGAGATCAATGCTGCGATCCTCGACGTGAATCTGCGACGGATGGATCGTGACGTAGTGCTCGCCGTCCCCGGCCTGATGACGAATCGCGAGCGGACTTAGCGCAGTCTGAGCCAGGATGTTGCCGCCTTCAGCGACTTGCAGCGACAAACTGCCGCCCAGCCACGCATTGAGCACCTCGCCAGCGGGCTGACCGTCCAGACGAGTGATGTGACGATCGTGGCCTTCGGTCACCACGGCGCGCGACGACGTGGCTTCAAACGGAGCCAGCAGCGCGCCTCCAAACGCGATGTCGCCACACAGCGCAGCGATCGACACCGCATCTTTTTCGACGCCAGCATTTGTGAAGACAGACCACTCACCGACGATCGCATGATCTGCCGCGCTGCCACCAAAGGCGGGAACGCCGGGAAGTACGTCGGCGATGCCAGCCAAGATGTCTTCTTCTCGACCGGGAGAGCTATTAAACAGGATCACACGCGGCGTCTGCGAGGACGAGACAAGCTGTGACGCAGCGCGACGACCGGCGGCCCGGGCATCGTCTCCGAGCGTGGCATATCCGACGGAAAAGCTGAGCGCACCCTCGGCAGCAAACAGCAAGATGCCGATGACACCTTCCCCGCTGGCGACGATGCCTTGCTTGGTCAGCACACCGAGCGAGGTCGTCACACCATGAATCAGCGCTCCCGGCAGTGCTCGCTGAAGTGAGGCAAACACCGCTTGCGCGTCATGCTCGACGGTACACGTCACCATTGCCAGGCCAGGTTGAAGTCCGCCAAGCTGCGCACTGGCTTCTTGTACTGCTTCCAGTACTGCGGCTTGCGTGTTTGCGACCGTGCTGGTTCCGAAACCGGTCCGAAGCTGCGTCATCGCTGTCTCCTTTTTTCCTTCGTCGTTGGCGTTCCTAGCGTCGTTTTCGCATCGTTTTCACAATGATTCAGCACTGATTCCGTCGTCTGTGTCGCGCAGGCTTTCCGTCGCTACGGTGCGCGCGCCAGGATCTCTTCTAGCTCGCTCAAGTCACGCGCATTGAGCAGCGTCTTGAGTGCGGCACGAACCTTCCGCAGGTCGCCCACATCGTCTTTGCTGAACTGGCCGTACTTTCGCACCGACACGCCCGACAACATGATGAGCCGACTGATCGCAAACGGCGTCAGCTTGGCTTCCACGAACGCGACAATGCGAAAAATCTGGCTCTCCATGTCTAGCTCTTCTTCGAGGAAAGCGAGCTATGCGCCAAGGCTCGTCTCCAAAATCGTGGCCAGTTCTTCATCGCTCAGCTCGATCGGATTGCTGCGCATGCTGCCGCCACGAGCCGACGCGATGATCTGCGCAAACTGCCCGGACGTAACGCCTTGCTGCGCCAGCGAACGAATCCCGAGCCTTCGTCGCAGCACATCCAGACGATCCAGCGCGAGATCCAAGTCTCTTCGTCCCCCCGTGAGCATCGAAACCAGCTCGTACAGTCGCTGCGTCGCCGGGCTCTGAGCCTGTCGTCGCAACAGCGCTTCCGCATTGACGCGAAAGGTTGCAGGCAGCAGACACGCGCAGCCGTCTCCATGCGCCACGTCGCACAGACCGCCAAGCGGCGCGACCAAGCCATGAACCGCACCAAGTCCTGCGTTGGCCAGCACCACTCCGCCCCACAAGCTTGCAAGCGCCAAGTGTTCCGAGGCCTGCGTCCCGAGCGCCTGCGTCTTTCCTTCGTATCCGTCCGCCAGGTCGTGCAGCGCGCGCCAGGAAAGCGCGATCCCTTGCAGCGCCAGCGCGTCGGTGAGCGGCTGCGCACCTTTGGACAGATAGCCTTCGAGCAGATGCGTGAGCGCATCCATCCCAGCACTCGCTGCCACGCGCTGCGGAGCCGATTCCACCAGCAGCGGATCCACGACGGCGATCTTCGGAATCATCAGCTCGCTGCGCAGGCTGCGCTTCACCTTCAGCTCGGGCACTTTCAAGACGCTGTTGCGCGTAACTTCCGATCCGCTTCCTGCGGTCGTTGGAACGGCCACAACCGGCAGCGGCACTTCGCGCACAGGCCGAGGCGTACCTCGTCCGACATCTTCCAAATACTCGATACACGCACCGTCATTTCGCGACAGCGCAGCCACCGCTTTGCCGACATCGAGCACGCTGCCACCACCGATGGCCAGCACCACCTGACAGCCCGCGTCTTTGCACTGCGCGGTGAGCGCATCGACCTGCGCAACCTCGGGCTCTCCCGAGACAGACACATGCTCAACGTGCTCGGATCGTTCATGCAGCGCAGCCAGGACTTGCTGCAGCACGCCGCGCGCCCCCAGCGACGATGAACCCGTCACCAAAAGCACACGACGGCCCAGATCTAACGCAAGCGAGGCTGCACGTCGATGCTCGCCTTTGCCAAACACAATCTGAGAGGCCGTCCGAAACTGAAACTGCATCGTCGCAGCCTCGGTTTACGCCCACGGACTGGGAAACAAGCTGTGGTGCTTTTCGCCCACCCGAGGACTGGCCATCATGTCCGCCACCGCAGCTTTCCACGTCAGATAGTGCGCGGTCTGCTGATGCGCTTTGAAGCCGTGCTCGTCGGGATAGACCTCGTACAGCGTAAACCGTGTCGGATCGTCCTTTTGCTGGAGCACATCAAAGCGAACATTTCCCGGCTCCTGACGCGTGCCTTGGGCATTGGCCAGCGTCGCAGAGATGAAGTCGCTTACACGATCAGCAATGACATGAACACGGACAACCACGACGTACATGTTCTGGCTCCTTGGTGAAGCGGATGGCCAAACGTCGCACGGATATGCTGATTTTACAAAGAGGAGAGACGGTGCAGTGCGTCGCAGTTTGACGAAGTAACAAGCGCCACAAGTTCACAGGCTTACGCCCGGTCCGCGCTTAGTTGACGCGCCACGTCGTTTGAATCGGACCAAACGGAACGCCCAAGCGTCCCACCACCGGCAGGTTCACAAACACCGTTCCTTCAGCGGCGACCGGGATGTCCAGCCCATTGCGCTGCTGACGAAGCATGCTCTCGACGACGGGCTGAATGACGTTTTGCACGATCCGCAGCGCTTGCTCAATCCCGAGCGGAAACACCAAGTTCAAGCGCACATCGCCGCCCGCAGGAATCAGCGACTTGCGCAGCTCATTGACGAGCGATCCGTTGGCCAAGCCGACAATCAGACCCGGAATCGCAGCGATGAAGTCCGCTGCCGTCTTGACGCCTCCGTTTGATGCAGTACACGCGCCCGGCTTGGCCATGCCGTTACAGGACGGCTCGTTTGCGCCACACATGCTGACGCACACCGATCCAAGCGCTTCCGCCTGCTGACCCGGAAACAGCTTCAGCCCCAGCAAGATATCGAGCGCCGGAATCGGAATGTTGTTCGGGTTCTTGATCGTGACGGGCACACCGAACTCGAACACGAGCTGGCTCTGCGGAGGCGGCGCCCCCAGCCCAATCGTACAGCCCATGCGCAGCATCCGATCGGTGATCACCTGTGGACAGTAGTACGCGGCCAAAAGCTGTAGCGACGGAGCCCTCACCAGCTGCGGATTGCCCGCCGTCACCACCGGAGGATTCGCACGCTGCTGCTGAATCCCGCTTGTCATCGCACCCTGCATCATTCGGTTTAGCTCTGCACAGCCGGACGACAGCACCAGCAGCGCAATCAACCAAGACGACCAAACAAATCGGGACAGGCGCATCAGCTTCTCTCCTTCACCTTCGAGGACAACCCAAACAACGAGCAGTTGCGAACCCCATCTTACGGGAACAAGTCCGATTGTAAAACGCCGTCCCACCGCGCGTCATGTCTGTAAATATTCAACAAATTTGTGATTCAAATTACGTTCAAAATTCCAAATAATTAACAGCGGGGAGCAATGGGCGAACGCGGCTGGTCGATTGGATGGAGCTTGGGTTTTGTGGCCTCGCTGTCGCTGCTGTTTGAGCACGCGCATGCATCGGCTCAGCCTGTGCTCGGTGCGCATCAGCAGCAGCTTCTGCAAGCCACAGCGGAAGAAAAGCCGTACAACGTGCGGATTCACTTTCTGCGATCCAATGAGCGACGGCATGACCTGTTTTTTTCGACGCTGAGCCGAATCGGTGGTGGCTATCTGGGCGTCGGTGCAGACCAAAACTATACGCTGGCTGCCGTCGCACAAGCCGAGCTGCTGTTCCTGGTCGATATCGATGCCGAGGTCATTCGCTGGCACCGGGTCTACGCGGCGCTGATTCCGTATGCGGAGTCGCCCGATGCGCTCCTCAAGCTGATGACGCTGCGTGCCGATGCCACCGTGCAGCGCGCGCTGACCGAGCGCTGGGGAGCCGAAGCGCCTGAGCTTTTGCGCTCGTATCGAACCTATCGCTTCATGATCGGTGCGCACCTGACGCGCGAAAAGCAGGTCAGTCGCAATGGCAAAGCCGCGACGTGGATGTCCGATCCGGTGCTCTATGGTCGCATCCGTGAGCTGATGATCTCTCGTCGCGTCATCGCTCGCGTGGGTGATCTGCACGGAGAGCGAACGCTGGTCGGTTTGGGCCAGGCCGCGCGCGCGCTCAACGTCACGATGCGAACGATCTACCTTTCCAATGTCGAGCAGTGGTTTCATATGGTCTATCGGGATCGATGGATCATCACAGATATAGATCTTCCGTCGCAGATTTGATCGAATCGACCATATTTATATATTCATATATACATCGATTTTGTGGACCACAGCTGGACCACGCACAGAGTGATCAAGATGGGCGACATCGTCAAAAAGAGCAGAGCGGGCAAGTTCATCGGCTGGTATGTGCGCTTTGTGGATCTCGATGGGCGACGGAAGCAGCGCGCCAGTCATCAGCCCACCAAAGCGCTGGCCAGGACGCTCCTGGTCGAAATTGAAGCGCGCGTGGCACGCGGCCTGGTCGGAATGCCCGATCCAGAGCCTGCGCCCACGCCCGAGCTGACCGTTGCACAGCTGTGCGAGCGCTATGTCACGCAGTACAGTCGTCCGCGCATCAAAAACCTGACGCTGTATCGCAGCGAACAGAAGTCTGCGCTGCGACGGATCCTGCCGCTGCTTGGCGATCGTCCGGCAAGCTCCGTAACGCGCAGAGACATCGTGCGACTGCGTGACGAGCTGATGGCGACGTACAAGCCGAACACGGTGATGTCTACGCTGCGGCCTCTCTCGACGGCATTTGCCTGGGGTGCGCGCGAAGGAATCATCGCCTGTGCGAATCCGTGTGCCCAGGTCGAGCGGCCTCGTCGCGAGAGCCTGCTGGAGTTTTTGGATCAGCACGAAGTGCAGCGACTGGTGACTGAGGCTGAAGCGGCGGCGCGACAGACAGACTCGCATGCGGCGTGGCTGCGCTACGTGGCGATTGTGTTTACGCTGCACACGGGCGTGCGCAAAGGCGAGTTGCTTGGTCTGCGCTGGCACGATCTGGATCTGACGACGCGGCGACTGGACATTGCGCGCTCGTATCGGCTGCTGCCCAAGTCGGGCGCGGTTCGGCACCTCAAGTTACCGACGACGATTGTTCCGCTCCTGTCGGAGTGGCGGCAGCGCTGTCCGAAGAACGCGGACGGTCTGGTGTTTCCGATCTCGGCGAAAGGCACGCTGCGGATGGGACGGAAGCTCGACATGCTGGAACTGCCTGCGCTTCTGACGGCAATCCTGACGCGACCGCTTCAGCGTCCATGGCATGCGCTGCGTCACACCTTCGCGTCGCACTTTGTGATGTCGGGAGGCAACATCCTGACGCTGCAAAAGATCCTCGGACATGCCGACATCAAGATGACGCTCGTCTATGCGCATCTGGCCCCGGACTTCCTGGGCGAAGAGATGGACCGGCTGCGCTACTGACGCAGACGACGACGGGCGGGCGAGCGACTGGCCTTCGCCAAGAACGCCTCGACATCGCCGCGACGGAAATAGCGACGACGCTCACCGCTGCGACGGACTGCCAGCTCGGCCAGCTCGGGATGCCGATCCAGCCACGTCTGAAGCCGTCGAGCCACTTCGTTGCGAAGCTGCTGCTCGGCCCGACGCCAGTGCTGATGTTCGACGGTTCCGCGTGCTGGCTCGTCGGGAAGTGGACGACGCGGAAAAATCCCGAGCAGCTTGGCCGTCTGCCACGTATCCAGCAGTCCATCACTCGGCTCGACGACACGCGACGGAGCGCCAAGACCCAGCCGCTCGGTCAAAAGCGCCAGCAGCTCTGCCACGGTGAGATCAATCACTCTGGTATCGTCGGTGATGTCTCTCTTCGGCGGCATGCTTGGCTATATTGTCCAAGCATATTCAGTATTTGTCGATACATAAAAATCATCGCAAAACAGACCATGAACAGACACAGAACAGACCATTGACCCTATTTGGGCGCTCGTTGTACGCAGCTTGCTATGTTGTCTCGACGAAGCGCCTGGAAATGGTCGATCTGTGCGACGGTGCTCAGTGTGTTATGTGGCAGCGGTCTGTGGGGCTGCTCTGCCGATCGCTTCGTCGAAGACGGCGACGATGGACCTGGTCCCGGTCGCGCTTGCGAAACGGACCGCGACTGCAAGCTGGGCCGTCGCTGCATCGAGCGCCGCTGCTATCCCGACAGAGGAGACTGCCGCAGCGACAACGACTGCCAAGACGACACCGCGTGTGCTTGTCCTCCCGAGTTGCAGAGTGAGCGCTGCGCCTGCATTCCGTGGGGAATGAAGCCGCGCGATCGCAGCGACATGATGTGCGCTGGAGCAGGCTTCACCGTCGATGAGTTTCGCAATCCCGTGGTCAAGTGTCAGTGGCCTCCCAAAGGCATGATGCCGCCTTCCTACAAAGATGTGCTGGCGACTCCGGTTGTGATGGATCTCGACGGAGACGGCCAAAGCGAGATCGTCTTTACAGCGGGCTATGTGGGAAGTACGCATCTGATTGCACTGCGCGGAACAGACTGCTCTGTGGTGTTTGACAAAGTGACTCCGGGGCCGGGCTGTAGCAACTTGGGAGTGGCCGATCTCGACGGAGATGGCAAAGCAGAGATCGTCGCAGTGGCCAGCGGTCTGACCGTGTTTGATCACACCGGAACGGTCCTGGCTACGCGATCAGAGATTGGTGCCGGACTGCTCTGTGTACGTGACTATGCCATCGCGTTTGCCAACCTGGACGGACAAGGATTTCCTGAAATCATCGTCGGTGCAGCAGCATTCCGTTACTACATCAATCCCAAGCCGCAGCTACAGCCACTGTGGAACAAAAACCTGATTGAAGAAGGGGCCTGGGGAACCATACCTGCGGTGGCCGATCTCGACGGAGATGGCAAGCCAGAGGTGATCACTGGACGCAATGTCTTTGACGGACTGACCGGAGCCGACAAGACCCCTTCTGTGATGAAGACGATGGGCGGTGGCTTCGCAGCGATTGCAGACTGGAACAGCGACGGAAAACCTGACATCGCGCTGGTCAGTTCCAAGATGGATGATCAAAAAGTTTCGATCATCGACTACCAAGGAAACCGCTTCATCATGCCGCCACAGGCTGCACAAAACGGCTGGGGAGGCCCACCAACCATCGCAGACTTCGACGGAGACGGCAAACCAGAAATAGGTACGGCGGGTGCTTCATATTACTATGTCTACAGTCCTGACTGTCTGAAGTCTCCGCTTCCGGCCAAGTGTCAAGGCAGCGATGATGGCGTCTTGTGGCAGTCTGATACCCAAGATTTGTCGTCGGGAAGCACCGGATCTTCGGTGTTTGACTTTAACGGCGATGGACAAGCGGAAGTGGTCTATCGTGATGAGTGCTGGCTGCGTGTGTATAGTGGTCGCGATGGCAAAAAGCTCTTTGCCGCACCGATTACCTCTGGCACCGCACTGGATGAGCCCGTGATTGCGGATGTCGATGGTGATGGTCACGCAGAGATCGTGGTTTCGTCGGACGCAGCCCAGAACAACGCATGCAAGACAGGTCGCTGGTCCACAGAGCTGGGCATTGCACACGAAGGCGCAACCTACGGAGTCCGCGTGCTGGAAGATCCCCAAGATCGCTGGTCGGCAGCACGTCCGCTGTGGAATCAGCACAGCTATCACATCACCAACATCTTGGATGATCGTACGGTTCCGATCAAAGAAGCAGAGAGCTGGAAGGTACACAACACCTATCGGCAGAATCTCCCGTCGCTGAAAGCAGCGATGGATCCGCGTCCAGACTCGACTGGCGGCATTGAGTTTCCGCCCGATGTGGGAGACTGCGTAAAGCTGTTCCGGCTGTCTGGTTTTGTCTGCAATCGCGGTGCGGCTCCGCTTCCTTCAGGCCTTCCGTCTACGTTCTATCTGGGTGATCCGCAGCAAGTCGGAGCCAAGCCACTGTGCAGCGCAAAGACCGATCGTACGCTGCTTCCAGGAGAGTGTCAGGGAGTGTCTTGTGAATGGCAAAATCCGTCGCCACCACCGTACGATCTGTGGATGAAAACCAACGACGATGGCAAAGGCGGACATCCACTGGCAGAGTGCAGATCAGGAAACAACCTGGCGCACAAAGTGTTGTCTGCATGTCCGTCCGTACCGAAGTAACCAGCGCGGAAGCGGACTCCTTTTCGCGTACACAGACTCTCGTTAGCGCGGCTTCTGCGGCTTGGGAGTCCTGACGCATGGCTCAATCAAAAACGGAGAGGAATCAGGAACCACTTCCGTCAGCCAGTCATGCGGAGTCTGCGCAGTATGTCTCTGCTTCTTTGCGGAAAGGAGCCGCGTTAGCCGAGAATCCGGCGAGATCGGATGAAACAGAGAGTGACTCTCTGCCTCGGTCCCTTCCTTCAGCGTTACGTTCGGAATCTTCAGCGTCCACAGCGTCGGAACCTTGCGAATCCCAATCGGATACACAGACAGTCCGTTTGCATCCAGTCGAATGCGCAGAAAGTTCTTGTAGTCACGAATGCGCAGCGATGCAAATGCACCGTTGGCATGTAGTCGCAGTGAGCTGTGATTGAGCGCGAGCAGCAGATACAGACCGAACACCAGCATCGTCAAAAACGATCCAAGCGCAGCCGTCAGGAGCGCAATGCCGAAGCGCAGCACCGATTCCCACTCTGCATGCAGCGTCTGTGTCACCAGATCACAGAGCTGTCGAATTCCAAACGGAAGCGGCGACCAGGGAGTCAGCTCGTGAATCCTATCCGCGATCAGACCGCGCAGTACGTCATAGAGCTGAATCGATCCCAGCGACAGCGCGAGCAGAAGCAGAAACTGCGCCCAACCGTGACGACGACCAAACGCCTTCGCTTTGTCCTGTCGCGATTCACTGTGATAGACGCCACGCGAGCGACCACGCTTTGCTTCACCTACTTCTCCGCTCGCTTCGCTCAGCGCAAACTGCATCGTTCCTTTTCGTAGCAAAAGCCAGAGGATACCGAGCAGAATCACGATCCACAGATCGCGCGGAATCGAGTGAAGAAACAGAATCACGTTGAAGATCACGACATAGACAATTCCCAACGACAGCCACATCTTGGGATTGCGAATCGCGAACTGACGATTGTTGCGCGTCAGCTTCTCCGATTCCTCAAAGCTCGGAAACACACCGCCTTTCTGACAGACAAAGTGAATCGGTTTGGCAAACCCTGCGGGATACTGTCTGACGTCGCCGGTTCCTCTCTGTTCGCTGCGCTCTGCATCAATCTCGTGGGTTGGATGAAGGAAGGCGCCGCCACCACCTGACGTGATGTTCTGAACCACATAGGAATCACCGGATGTTGCATGATTCGGATTCTGTTTCAGGTCTTCATCGGACGGATGCGGCAGCTCGACAGACTCATGGCGTCGATAGTGATGAAGATCTCCGGCCAGACGCAGAACCACGCGCACATCACGTCGTGTTCCGTCCTCCTGTGTAAGCTGCTCGGCCAGCTTGCGCTCAAAGTAGAACAGTCCGTCGCGTAGGTTCTTGACGTTCGGACGCGCTTTGACCCAGTCCGGCTCCGCGATACACAGGATGATGCGACTTCCGTTTGGCACAAGCTCTGTACGAGCCACCAGGCTCTGAAAGTAGCGAACTTGTCGCTCGTCTAGCTCGCCGCCGAGTCCGATATCGATCGCAAAGATCCAGTGCTGAAAGGGAAGCTTGATTGCAAAGTAACTGGCGCGCTGCTGCGTACACCAGTGACCGATCGATCGCGACTGCGCAAAGACTTCCAGAAAGGTTGCCAGTCCGTCGTACCAGTCGTGATTCCCAGGCACCGCATACAGATGCGGAGCGCGCTGTTTGTTCGGTGGCTGATCCACAAAAGACGCAGCTTCATACGGTCGCACAAAGCGCAGCTCATACGCTTCACGCGATGCGGACGGATAGACCTCATCACCACCCAAGATCAGGAATCGTCCGCGCGGAAGCACAGTGCGCACATCCGCTGCGGAATCGGACGCTGTATCACGCACATGCAGAGACTTCTGAGCCAGCAGCGCAGCGACGTAATACGTCGAATGAAAGCCATCCCCCACATCGGATGCGTAATCGAACCAGAACGCATCCTGATCCGCAGGAAGTCGATACTCAAAGTAGTCTTTGTGCGCGATGAAGTCGGACGTAGGATCAGCCGATCGCTCGCTGTGTTCCGTCTGAAACGGACTGTCTTGCGCGGCAGCTTGCAGGATTCGAGCATCCATGCGCGAACGAAACAGCTCGCTCACAGAGATGCTCAGCACAGTCCCAAACAGAGAGAATATGTCGTACCAGTTCGACATATCCTGCGTCGAGGGAAGCTCTGCAAAGCGGCTCTTGATTCGCTCGGATAACTGCTGCTTGGGGTCCATTTCCTACACGGTAACGGAATCTGTAGGTTCATCAAGGAAGCGTCCTGTGCGCGCACAACCGGACCGCACAAGCAACCCAAGCTGCTTGGACCACAGATGGACCACAATCACCACATTGTTTGGACATCTCCGACAGAAATTAAGGCTAACCTTTCCAATGTCGAGCAGTGGTTTCGCTACTCTCCACAGTTTCGACGCAACCTGGTTCAGCTTCCTCATGATGGCCGAACGGTGGTGCTGCGAACCCTGGCACGCGGTGATGTTCCTGCGCCACCTGAAGATCGCTGGCACTTTTCCGTCCAGACGCTGGATGAGTTCATCGCGCGCATCGACAGTCCGGTCAAGAAGCTCCGACGGGTGCAGGACTTGATTCCTGACATGGCGCGCAGTGTCCGTCCGGGTGTGCGAGGGCTGTCATGGCTGGGACAAGTTCCCAATCCGATGCCGCGTCCTTGGCAAGAGCTTCCACCGCTGCGTAGCGTCGAGTAACGGCATCAAAGACCAAGCCATCAAGGCCCTTTGTATGCGACACAAATCGCGCTTGTTCGCGCATTTGCCAAAGCGCTAAGATCGCGCAGGGAGTGTGTTCCGTGCGTCTCCGTACCACCTGGCTGGGCCAAAGCTTGGCTCTTTCGACCGCTCTGTGTGCGGTGATGTCTTGTCATTCTGCGTCGCAGCGTGCGCAAAGTAGCGCTGATCCGTCGAGTGGCCAGCAGCATCCAACCATGGCCATGCCGATGTCGGTGCAGACCGACTTGGATCAATACATTCACGACACGCTGGAAAGTCAGGATGTCCGTCGGATCGGTCGCTTCATCGCCGCCGTCGAGCCGTCAGAGCTTTCCAACGACTTGCATCCGACCCGACGCAAAGCATCCGCCAAGCAAGAGCTAGAGCCGATCGAAGCGCTGTTCCAAGCCGGTGAAGAGCTGTTCGAGACAGAGCTAGCGGTCGTCTACGGATACGGACACGAATGGACGCCGCAAGGACCGAAGATGCATCGCGTCCATCGCGGAGCCAAAGGCGGTCCCGATTCGTTCAGCTGTCGCTCTTGTCATCACCGAGGAGGCGACGACGGAGCGGGAGAGTACAACGAAAATGCGCTCGTGGCTGGCGATGGTGTTTCCGTTCGGAGCGCGCTCGAACGAAATCCGCCGCCGCTGCAAGGTGCGGGACTGCTTCAGATCCTGGCCAGCGAGGTCACAGCGGTCCTTCAGAACAACATCAGCGGACCGCCACCGTCGGAACCAACCAAAATTCCGCTCATCGTGCAGGATGTGGACTTCGGCAGCGTGACGCGCATGCCCGACGGAACCATCGACACCAAAGACCTGCACAGCATCGATCCAGACCTGATCGTAAAGCCGTTTGGTTGGAAGGGAACCCACAGCTCGCTCCGTCGCTTTGCCGAGGAAGCATTTCAAGTTCATCACGGTATGGAGTCCAGCGTCCTTGGTTGGCACCGTCGGTTCTTTGGACCCCAGCCGATGTTTGCATCGCAAGCGACACGCGACATCATGGGCGCGTTTTCCGACGGAGATCCGCTCGATCTCGATCGCGATGGTGTCCGTGGTGAGCTCAGTGAGTCGATGCTGACGGCGATCTCGGTGTATCTGGCACTGCTGCCGCTCCCGACGATCGAGCCGCCGCGCGCACCCGACTTACTGACGGCTTATCGACAGGGTCAAGCGGCGTTTCACTCGGTTGGCTGCGCAAGCTGTCACAAGCCGATGTGGATTCTGTCTTCTCCGACGTGGATCGAGCAGTCCGAAGCGCAGAACAGCGCGACCCGAGTGACGCTCGATCTGCGCAAAGACATCCGCAACGGTCCGCCGCTGCGCAATCGCGACGCAGAGATTCAAGGCTATCCGGTGCTCTTGTTTTCGGATCTTCGTCGCCACGACATGGGAAGTGAGCTGTCCGATCCGCCGCCGAAGACTGCCAAGCCGAGCATTGCTCCGTCGTACTTTTTGACCAGGCCGTTGTGGGGACTGGCAGACTCCGCGCCTTATCTTCACGACGGACGAGCCGTCACAGTCGCCGATGCGATCAAGTTCCACGGCGGTGAAGCAGCAGAGTCACGACGCAAATACTTGGCCCTTCCCGTCGAAACCCAGCGTGCGCTCCAGGTCTTTTTGATGTCGCTGTCGCGCGCGTCGCTGCCGGAGGTTTCGCAGTGAGACGCGCACTCCTTGGACTGTCTCTGCTTGGGCTGCTTATCCTACCGACGGGCTGTCGTCGAGTCATTCAGCCAGAGCCGATTGTGCCTGCCGAAGATCAGTCGCTGCGTGGACTGGACGCACCGACGCCAACTGAGCAAGCGCAGCGGGTGATCCGTGATCGACTGCTCCGACGGGAACAGATGTTTCGCGAGCTGATGTCGCCGGGCACGCACTGGCAAGAGCTTCGTCTGGACCAAGCCTTGATTGATCGCCGACGGATTTCCGTCGCCAAGCTGGTGGAAGTCGGCAAAGAGCTGTTCCGACACGACTTCACCGTCGAGCAAGGTCTAGGCAACGGTCTGGCAGCACAAAAGAGCAGCCTCGCGGGACCACTGGCAGCGCCCAACCTTCGTCACGTTCATCGCGGTGAGTTTGGAGGCCCCGACGCCACCCGCTGCGCAGCCTGTCATCACCTGGGTGGGCTCGGCGGCGGTGGCGGCAAGATCGATACGGTGTTCTTCTTGGGCGACGGTGATCGTCCCGACTCTGCACTTCATCGCAACCCCAAAGCACTCGGCGGCGCGGGTCTTTTGCAGGCACTGGCCGAGGAAATGACCCGAGAGCTACGCGCCAAAGTCCGAAGCGCCGACCAGCGTCTTTCCCCCGGACAGAGCGAGCCGCTTCACAGCAAAGGCGTCTCGTTCGGTGTCATCAAGCGTCGCAGCGACGGAAGTTTAGACTTAACAGCGGTGCGCGGCGTCAGTCCCGACTTCATCGTGCGACCGTTTGGCTGGAAAGGCTCGACAGCGACGCTGCGGCAAGTGGTCCTTGAGTCGCTTCAGCAGCATCACGGCATTCAAGCGGATGAGCTGCTTCCGAGCGCATCGGCACAGCGCAGCGACTTTCTGGGCGACGGACCGACAGAAGATCCCGACGCTGATGGCGTCACACACGAAGCCACCGAAGGAACGGTGACGGCGCTGACCACGTTTGTGGCCGCCCTGCCCCCGCCGATGGAAGAAGTGCCCGAGGTCTCGACGTTTCTGATGCGTTCCGCGCGCGGTGCCGAGCTGTTTGAGCAGCTTGGCTGTGCAACCTGTCACATCCCGACGATGAGCATCCAAGATCCGGTGATTTCACTCGGGCCGGATAAGCAGCATCGGCCTCGCGTCGATTTGTCGCCGCTGCTCGTCAGTGTACGCAAGCCCGGAGAGCCACTCACCATCCGGCTGTATAGCGATCTGCGTCGTCACAGCATGGGTGAATCACTGGCCGATCCACGAAGTCAGCGCGGCATTCCGAAAGACGAGTGGCTGACGCCGCCGCTGTGGGGCGTTGCGTCGTCGGGTCCATATCTTCACGATGGCCGTGCAGCGACGATCGACGCAGCGATTCAGGCGCACGGTGGCGAAGGTCTTTCGGCGGCCAAAGCCTACGGCAAGCTCTCGCAAGATGACTCAGCGGCGGTCCGCGTGTTTTTGCAAACGCTGACACGGCCTCAGTCGCTGGAATTTAAGCCCTAGCCCTACAATGAGCGCAGGATCGAAAAAGAAGCGAAGAGGCTTCAGGAGCTGATGATGAGTCGCGTCACGCGCTGGCTTGCGCTGAGTGGTTGGCTGGTTGCTTCACGGGCTTTTGCGGAAGTGCCTCCATCTGCGCCAGAATCGGCCACAGAAGCCACGCAAGCAGCAGCGGCAGATAAACCCGAGCTTCACAGCTATGACAGCGCCACAGCCGCGCTCCGTGCGATTTTGGAGCGAGCCGAGAGCGATGCGGGCAAGCCTCCGCGTGTGGTGGCCTTTGGCGAATACCATCAGGTCAAAGGCAAGACCCACATTCGCAGTGCCATCAAGCGCTTCGCCGAGGAGCTATGGTCCACGGTCCAGCCCGGCGCGTCCGACTTGGTGCTAGAGACCTTCATTCCCGAGGGAAACTGCGGCAAAGAAGAAAAGAAGGTCGTCGCGGACGTGGACAAGACAATCAAGCGTCCCGAGACGACGGAAAACGAGCTGGTGACGCTGATCAAGCAGGCCAAAGCGCAAGGCGTCCAGCCGCACATCTTGCAAGTCAGCTGCAAAGATTATGAGTCGGTGCTCGACGAAAAAAAGCAGGTCGATTTCGTCAAGATGCTAAAGCTCGTCAATGACTTGCTGGAACAGCGCATCACCGAGGTTCGCACGCGTCGGCTCAAAGCGGGTGTGGACAAGACCGTGATGGTCTACGGCGGCGCGATCCACAACGACTTGTATCCGCAAAAAGAGCTGGCACCGTACACCTTCGGTCAGTCGCTGACGAAGACGTTTCCCGGCCAATACCTAGAGATCGATCTGTACGTTCCCGAGTTTGTCGAGACAGATGCGGCGCAGCGTGGTCAGCCGTGGTTTCCGCTCTACAAAAAGGCGCAAAAGCCGGGTCAGGTCGTCGTGATTCGTCGCGGGCCTGCGTCGTTTATCTTGCTGTTTCCCAAAGGTCAGCCGCCCGCGAAGTAGCGCCTGGACGAAGTCGTTATTTAGAAGTAATCGCTGAAGAACACGAGCAGCGCAGCGACGGATCGCTTCGAGCCAAAGTCTCCGCAGCAGCTCGATGCGTGGCCCCAGCCGGAGCCGTTTTTGCGGATGTCTCCGTCGTTTTCGATTCGACCGATGCTCGATCCGTTTTTGCGAATCGTGCCGTCGTTTTCGACGCGACCGACGCTGGATCCGTGCTCGCGGATCGTTCCGTCGCTCTCAACACGACCGATGCTGGAGCCATTTTTGCGCACGGTCCCGTCGTTTTCGATCTTACCGACGCTGGATCCGCCGATTCGCACGGTTCCGTCGTTTTCAATCCGAGCCCAGCTTGAACCGTTTTTGCGAACCTCGATGTCCGCCAGCGCCGATCCGGCCAGCAGGGTGAAGCACAGTCCCGTCAGAAGAGCAGAAAGCTTGCGCATGGTTCCTCCGTAAAGTGGGTGCAGCAACATGGACGAACACGATCCGTAACACAGTCACACCATCCAGCCCAGATCGCTGTCAGACCCCTGTGCGACGATTCTTTTGGGGGCGAAATCCCCCGAGCCGTTTGGCCTTTCGGACTCTCCACCGCTTTTGATTGGCAAAGGAGCGCACATGAAGGACCGACTCACCAAGAAGCAGCTTTCTGTCTCGATGTACGACCGTGGCATGAACGTTGTGGCGATCGCCAAGCTGCTTCGCTGCGAGCCCAGCTACGTCGCCAACTCTCTGATTGAGCAAGGTCGATTGCCCGCATATGTCGATCTGTACACCTCGACGGGACCGCAGAACGAAGACGCCAAAGAACTGGAAGGTGTGCTGAAGTTTACCGACGCAGGCTCGGCACGCTCGTCGGTGGCCAAGATCGATGCGATCTGGCAGCGCTTTTCGTCGGAACGTAACCGTCGCGGCATGCATCAGTGCGAGGTTGTGGTCCTGATCGGACGAAATCGCGCCGCCGGAATCGGCAAGCACACCGAGGCGCAGATCTTCGCGGACTGGCTGATGGAGCGACTCAAAGGTGGGGAATCGGGCAGAAACTCGCCCAAAGCGGCGTAAGAAATCGCACGCCTTCGACGCTGGCTAGGGATCAGTCGATCGCTTCTGGCGTCGGAGGCGGCACCGTCGGCTGCGGCGCGACGGGAGCACTTGGGCGACGACGATCATCATCGGCATCATCTGTCGCCTTCACCGACGCTTGGACCTGGAATCGATAGTTCAGCGTCAGACCGCTATACATCGAAAGCTGGGTGAAACCGACGCTCTGACGAGTCATCGCTGTATCGGTGTATTCCGCACCGACGTGAGACAGCCGCAGACCGAAGATCTCAGCGCCGATTGAAAAGCCGGTTCCGACGAAGTATTCCGCACCAAACGCCAGCGTTCCACCGACGGGACTTGCGGTATCAGCCTGGGCCGATGCTTTGTCTCCCGTTACGCTCGTATCGTTCGTCGAAACGCTCGCGAAGTACTTGAAAAAGTCCACGTACAGATACGGTGCGATGCGGTCTTTTTTCAGATCGCGCAGGTAGCTCTTGAAGCCGAGCGAAAAGCCGAACTGAAGAAAGCTGTCGTTCTTCGTGGTCAGGTTCGTCGCCATCTGCGTCTCGCTCGACTGACTGACCCAGCCCAAGTCCAGACCGAGAAGCACACCGTAGCGCTGCGCGAAAAACGCTCCGAAATACGGTGTCAGCGACGTGGTCTGAAAGCTCTGGTTCGCAAGACCGATCGCTGGCGCAGGAGCATTGGGAAGGAATGCTTTGGTGTAGCGATACGGCTCAAAGCGCGAGCCCACCGCCAAGTGCACATCTGCATGGGCCATGCTCGTCGCGGAAAGGACCAGGCCCACCGTCGAACAGGCGAGCAGCAAGCGTCGGCTGTGCAGACGGGAATTGTCACCACGCATCGTCGGATTCCTCCAAGAAAAAGACTGGTATTGAGACGGCATCAGCGCACGTCTACATGTAAGTCGCGCTCTTATACCGTGTCTTGCGTGGCGGATGTGCTGAAAAAATTTGACTGCGCTATTTCTCTTTTTTGGCTTCGCTGTCGTCGGAAATGGGCTGAAACAGTGAACACATGCTCACCGGCTGCCGAGGATACTTCTGCGATAGCAGCGGACACAGAATGAAGACGCTGCCTCGACCCGAGCGAATGTAGCGACGCGCAGCACAGCCATGACACAAGCTCGACGGGAACGGCAAGTCTGTTGGCTCTTTTTCATCGGCACCCAGCTCGTCGCGCGCAGCGTCTTTGGGACTTGAACTCATGTGTTCACCCTATCTGGTTTTGTACGCATTCCTTCGCGCAAAGTCGGATGCCTACGTTGACGCTACAGTACCCGGCATTCTCACATCGCATCCGACGCGGAAATCGACTGAAACTTGACGTGTCTCTGCATCGCAAATGAGTAGCTTGTGGTACGATTCTTTGTATTTTCGTGCGCCCTTAGCGCATGGCGTAGCCGAAGATGAGCGAACAGCCTGAGAGCGGAAAAGCAGCAGAGTCCGCGCACAGCGCAGCCCGTCGTGCCCCTCGCGGCGGCGATGTGCTCGATAACATCTATCGGCTGGATGCACCGCTTGGCAAAGGCGGCGTCGGCGTCGTGTACCGAGCCTGGCACCTGCATCTCCAGCGACCCTGCGCGATCAAGTTTCTGCATCCGCAGCTTGTCTCGAATCCCGAGCTACGTACACGCTTCCGTCGAGAAGCCCAGAGCGCGTTTCAGCTAGGACATCCGCACATCGTCGCGATCACAGACTTCCGCGATGATCCAAGTAGCTGGCCGTATCTGGTGATGGAGCTGGTCCAAGGCGAGTCGCTGCGCGATCGACTGGAAAAAGGCCCTCTGGAGCCACAGCTCGCGGTTCACCTGATGTCAGAGCTGGCCGACGCACTGGTTGCAGCTCACCGACGAGGCGTGATTCATCGAGATCTGAAGCCGGAAAACCTGCTACTCGGGAACGTCGATAAGCCAGCACCGGGAGAGCCGCCGGTGTTTGTGAAGGTGCTCGACTTCGGTCTGTCCAAGATGCTCGACGGTGTCGAGATCACGGGTTCGGGTCGGCTCGTCGGTTCCCCGTCGTATATGTCTCCAGAGCAAGCACGCGGCGACTCGCACATCGTCGATGCACGATCGGACATTTGGTCCGTCGGTGTGCTGCTTTATGAATGCCTGACCGCCGAGAAGCTGTTTTCGTGCGAAGACTTCGAGCAAAAGCGTCAGCAGATCATCAGCGCATCGCTTCCGCCGCTGCGCTTTACCGAAAAGGGTCTGCCGCCGCTGATCGAGCGAATCATCACGCGCTGCTGCCAGCGTCTGCCAGAACATCGCTATCAGTCGGCATCTGCCCTTTTGAGCGCGCTGCATGCGGTCTATCCGAAGCCGACGCCACGGCTTGATACGCTGCCGCCGGGAGCCAAGATCTCAGGCGCCATCCCAGCGATGCCGTCGTCGGGACAGGTCGGTGTGCAGTCCGTCAGAGGCAGCGACGGAGGCAAAGAGCCCGAAGTGGTTGTCATTCCTGCCGTCGTCCAGTCGATGCTGCCCGATAGCTCGGCGGCGTCGTTTATCAAAAACGGCGAAATGGTTGCGGATCGCACGGCTGCCGCGACGCCCAAGCGAAGTGGAGTAGCACTCGCACTGGCGATGGCTGCCGTCGCTGTGAGCTTCACTGGATTTGCTGGCTATACGCTGTGGAACAGTCAGAAAGCGATCGGATCACAAACGAACGCAGCGTCGCTGACTCTGCCCGTTGAGCCCATCAAGCCAAGCCGCGTCGAAGTTCCAACGGAAGCGACAGCAAATGGAGCGGGCCACGCAGTTCCAAGTCCTTTCGATGACAAGTTGGGTGATAAGTCCGCGAGTCAGGCTCGATCCGATCTGGCGGCAGCTCAGACGGAAACAGCGAGTGGTCAAGAGGCACCCGATGCCGATGCGGTGAAGCCAAACCTGCCAGTTGTACACAGCCCATCGACGCTGCCGCTGCGAGGTCCGCGCGCCAAAGCCATCGGAGAGATGCCAACCCGTCCGCTCCGCTTTGGTCCGCCTCGACTGTGGCATGTTGCAGCGGGAACGCCAGCGCTGCCGACGGATGTCGCACCTGGAAAAGCGCCAGACACCAAGCCGGACACCAAGCCAGACACCAAGCCAGACACCAAATCAGACGCCAAGCCGGAAACCAAGGCGGAAGCTGAGCCGGATACCAAGCCGGAAGCAAAGCCAGACGCAAAACCGGACGCAAAGGCCAAACCACCAGAGTCCAAGGCCGTAGCCGCCAGCACAAGCGATCCGGTCTCGACGCAAGAAGCTGCCATGAATGCAGCCAGCTTGCTCAAACGAGCGACGGGACAAGTCGGACGCTGCTATCCCGGCGAGACCACGCTGCCGAACAAGATCAGCGTCGATGTCACGGTGGCTGCAAGTGGCAAAGTCACCGACGTGCAGATTGATGGCGCGGAAGATCGAACCGCATGTGTGCGCGCTGCGGTCAAGGGCCTACGATTCGAAGCCATAAGCGACGCGGACACCTACAGCGTTCAGTACGACTTCGTAAACCTGCACAGGTAGCCTTGGTGGTAAGATGAGCCCGATGCGCGTCTGGATCGGCCTCGTATCCCTGGTGCTTCTCCTGCTTCTGCCTGGTGGAAGCGCTTCTGCCGCGCCCCCTGCCCGACCGACGACGGGAACCGGCGCAGCACCAACGCCAACGGCTGGAAGCGGAGTTCGCATCCAGTGTACGACCGAAGGTGCTGAGCTTTACCTCGACGGCGAGCTGATGGGCCAGACCCCGTTCAAGGAAGTCATTCCTCTCGGCGCAGGAGAGCACACCATCCGTGTTTCTCGTCTCGGGTTTACACCTTACATCGACGTGTTCAAGGTCAAACCCGGTCAGACCACACGCATCGAAGTCGATCTCACGCCCATCTCGGGAGTCCTTGGGCTCACGTCGAGCACCGTCAAAGAGGGTCCAGCTGTTCGGGTCTTTATCGACGACAAGTTCTTTGGCAAAGCACCGCTGGAAACCGAAGTTCCTCTCGGCAATCACCAAGTTCGCGTCGAGCGACCCGGCTACTATTCCGAGACATTTTCGATCAAGTCCGAGCCCGGAAAGCGCATCGACAAAGATGTGGATCTGAAGCCGCTTCCCGCCGACCAAAACCCGTACTTGGTCAAGCAGCCGCAGGTGAAGTGGTATCAAAAGTGGTGGGTTTGGACGATCGCTGCCGTCGGAGTTGCCGCTGTGGCAACCGCGATCATCGTTCCGGTGGTGCTCTCTCAGCGAACCATCTGTACCGAAGTCGATGTCTGCACGACGATCGACGCAGCAGCGCTGTCCACCGACGCGCAAAAGCAGTCGCTTGTGTCGTCGCCCGTTCAGCCGCTTCTGCTGAGCCGTCCGCACCGTCCCCAGCTTGTGCCCAGCCTGACGCTGCGCTTCTAGTTGCTCCTCCGCTTCGGGAATTTCCACGATGATGGCTGCATGAAGACCGTGGCAGCCGACTGTGAGTGCCTGTTTGGCCAAGCGCCGCCGAGCCGTGCGCCGGATGTTCTGCTCGGAGACTCGCTGTGGACCGAGCTGACGATAAGCTGTGAGGCAGAGACGACGCTGCGCATGACGCCGCGCGATCCGCAGCCGATCGCAGCGATCCTGCTTCTGTTCGCGGGAGAAGGCAGCACCGACGTGTGGAATAGCTGGCTGCGAGCGCCGCGACCGCCAAGTCCGCAGTCGCTCTCGCTGCTCGTCGATGGAAAGCCCGTGCGCGTCACAACCGAGCGCTGGTCACTTGCGCGTCACGATCTGCCGATCCAGCAAAAGTGTCTCTATCCAGCGACGGTGATTGCGCTCACACCAAGCGAGCCGATCGCGGGAATGCCAGCGCTTCAGCTTCGGATTCCGCCCGGTCCGCATCAGCTCGGACGGATCGTTCTTTCGACGGAAACAGTTACCCGGCCCGATTCACAGCCTGTCGAACATCCCGCGCCGTCACTTCCCATCGCACAGCCGCAGCTAGGAACACACGGCGACGAGCTGATGCAGCAGCTTCTTCAGCACATCCATCCCAGGACAGAGCCGACGCTGACGGACCTTGCCAAGCTGGCCTTGCCCTTTCGCGGAGGCGCACTGCTCGGTCACGTCGAAGGACCGCTGGCCTATCAGCTCTGGGACGGTGGCCTGCTGTTTCGAGAGTGGGGCGTCGCTGGCTGCGATCGAACGCACTATCGCATCGCGACGGACTGGCTCGGAGAGCTTGCGCAGGCTGAACAGCGACTTCGCGACGGATATCTGCCCGTCGGAGAGCTGACGCTCATCGGCAAAAACGGAAACAAGCTGACCCAAGCTGCGTTCGTCGATGATGAGGGCTGTCTGCGCGCGCGTCTTCGCTTGTTTGGGCTGGCTTCTCTCGAATCGCTCGACGAGCAGCTTACGCAATATGGACTACAGAGCAGCGTCAACCAGGCTCGTGCCAAAGCGCAGCTTGGGTTTGCACTGCCCACCTCGCTGTCCGACGAAACGCTGCGCTCGATCCAGCGAACAGCAACCCGCGTCATCTCGCGTCGCAGCGATCACATCGAAATCGAGCTTCAAGTTCCGCTCGGCCCACACTCTCCGACGAGATCGTTTGATGTAGCGCTTCAGCGACTGACGATTGAGTGTAACGACTATCTGCGCGCTGCGACGACGTTATCGATTCCTGATCCGCTGCTCGATCGACTCTGGAAAGCGCTGCTTTTGCACAATCGACTGTTTGTCCGCGACGGAGTCATGCGCTATGGCCTGTTTCCCGGCGTCTACGATGGCGGCGTTTTCGGCGTCGAGGAAGGCTGGAACATTGTGGCGCTCGCACAGCTTGGACACAGCGATGAAGCAGCGACGGCGCTCCGTCAGACGTTCTTTGATCCGCAGTTTCTGGCCAAGTCGGGACAGCATCACCAGTATCGCAACGGGCTGGCGCTGACCTACGCGGCTGACGTGTTCGCACTGACAAACGATCGGACGCTGATGGAGTCGCTGTGGCCGCAGATTGTGGAAAGCGCCGACTGGATCTGCGCGCAGTTTCGCAGCACACAAGTGCTCATCGACGGACAGAAGCCGATTCACTACGGACTTTTGCCCAAGCACACCTACGGCGGAGATCTGACGGATCCCGCGTACAGCTTGTACGGAAGCTCGACGTGCTGGCGCGGACTTCGCGACGCGGCGAGGCTGGCCCTTCACATGAACGATCCGCGCGGCGCTGCGTGGCAGCAAGATGCCGACGAAGCGCGACGAAACCTGCATCGAGCAGCAGAGCTTAGCTTTCGCCGCGACGGAAAACCGCCTTATCTACCGTTTCGCACCGACGATGCTGGCGAAGCGCCGAGCGCAGGTGACTATCATCAGCTCTTCGCGTCGCTGATTCTCGAAACTGCGCTGTTTGGCTGGCACGGACGCTTCTCTCACGAGATCACCGATTATCTGGAACTGACGGGACGACAGACGCTACAGGTCGCGCGCTTTGATCAGTGGTTTGGTCGTCTCGGAGTCGATGCGGAATACTCTCGGGGCACGCAGCTCTGTGCGCTTCACCGTCGCGACTTTGCACGCTTTTACCTGGGACTGCTTGGGCAAGTCGGTCTGAGCTGTGATCTCAACACGTTCGTGTCGCCGGAGACTGCGATCGTGCTGTTCGATCAGACCGATTTTCGCGATCGGATGCGTGCGCTCGTCGAGCAGCCTGCGCGCTTTGACTCCGATCCGTGCTCGGCGGGAACGGCGGTGATGCTGCAATATCTGCGTCTGCTCTTCGTCTGTGAAGAGCGCGATGAAGACGATCTTCCGACGGGAACGCTGCTGATTGGGGCGCCGATGCCACCGAGCTTCTTTGCGCCCGGCCAGCACTTTTCGGCAGACAAGCTACCGACGATGCTCGGCACGATTTCTCTGCGCTGCGAGACGACAGAACAGCAAGTCCGTTATGTCCTGTCCGTCCGCCAAACAAGCAGTCGGTCAGCCAGTCCGTCCGGTACTCCGTTCGTCGATGTCGAGCTGTTTTACTTCGACAGTGAACAGAAGCAGCGCTCGCACAAACAGCGACTGCTGGCGACGGACGAAGAACACATCATCCAGCTTGCGCGACATGGTTCACTTCGCAGCCCAAGCGCCCACACGGTCAGCCCCGAGGAAGTGCGTTGACTTTTTTCCTCTGGAAATTATACGCTTAGCGACAGTCGCCGCGTGCGACGCCGCAAAGGTTGGAGTCTCCTCTGCAGTCGGCCACGTCTGGACAGCGCATCTTGGTAGTCGCCGAAGACCCGGCGCTCCGTGACAAGCTTGCACAAGCGGTGCGAGCGGGCGGAGGTCAGCCCGTTGCCGTCGCTGGCGTCGCAGAGATTCCAGGTCCACAGGTTCCTTATCGCTTGGTCATTGCAGGCTGGGACGGACGGCTGGACTGGCTGCGCGCGGTGTGTCGCAGGCTACGGGACTCGGCGCAGCTCGTCGCGATGGTTCCGCAGCGCACGCTCTCGGAACAGGTGCAGATTCTGGCCGATGTTCACTGCAACCATGTACTGACTGCCGACGAGCGCGGACTGTGGCTGCTACAAGTGACCGTCAGCAAGTTCGTCACGGGCGAGCTGTTCGGAATCGAGCGCTATCTTCCGCCGGGCACACCGATCATGCTGACGAGGCTCCGTGACTTTCAGGGCCGTCAGAACGCCATCGACGAAGTGCTCAGCTTTGCTGACAAGTCCGGCGTCCGTCGTCAAGTGCGCGCGTCGATCGGTCAGGTCTGTGAAGAGCTGCTGATGAACGCGCTGTACGATGCGCCCGTCGATGCCAGTGGTACGCCGCTGTTTCATCACGTCGATGTCAAAGAGCGCGTCGATAAGCTGTCGCCTCGCCCCGTCTCGATTCGTTATGCGGTGGCTGACGACTCGTTTGCGGTGTCGGTGCGCGACCGCTTCGGACGGCTCGAAAAAGCGACCATCCTGCGCTACATCGAAAAGTGTCTGCGTAGCTCGGACCAGATCGATCGCAAGACCTACGGCGCGGGGCTCGGGCTGTACCTGATTGTGAACGCAGCGACCCAGTATGTGGTCAATGTGGCACCCGGAATGGCGACGGAAGTGGTCTGTACGTTCGATCGAGGCACGCGACAGCCGCTCCGCGCTCTGTCGATGTTCGTCTATCCGGGCAACCCGACGGCCAAGGAATAGGCTGCGCGGCGCTCGAAGCGATGGTGTTTTTGACGAGCTTCCGTCCGTCAGAAGGCCCATCCAGCGGTAAGCTGAGTAGTTTAGAGGGACTCATGTGCTGACGGGGCAGCTTGGTCCATATACGCTCGTCAAGAAGATCGCCGTCGGGGGCATGGCTGAGATCTATCACGCCATCGTGCCCGATACCGAGCCACTGCGCCAAGTTGCCATCAAGGTCATTCATCCAAACAACAGCGAAGATCCTGACTTTGTGCGGATGCTGCTCGACGAGGCGCGGCTGGCGGTTCGGCTCAAACACCCGAACATCGTCACCACCTACGACCTCGGGAAGGAAAAAGAGCAGTACTACCTGGTGATGGAGCTGGTCGAGGGTGTTGACCTGTTCCGATTGGAGCAGCGCTCGACGGAGCATCGCCTGAGCATTCCGGTGCCACTCGCGGCGTATATCGTCCGAGAAGTCGCGCGCGGTCTGCACTTTGCGCATGAGCTGACCGACGCGACGGGAAAGCCGCTCCAGGTTGTGCATCGCGATGTCTCGCCGCAGAACGTGCTGCTTTCCTACAGCGGCGAGGTCAAGATCACCGACTTTGGCATCGCGAAAGCGGAAGGACGATCCGAGCAGACGCAGATCGGCATCATCAAGGGCAAGTACTACTACATGAGCCCCGAGCAGTCGGCGGGTCAGCCGCTCGACCGACGCACAGACATCTTTGCGTGCGGGATCTTGCTCTACGAAATGCTCGCCGGAGAGATGCTCTATTTCGATCAGAGCGTCGAGAAGCTGCTCGACAAAGTGCGCAAGGCTGAAGTACCGCCGCTGGCGCGACGACGACCGGACGTACCGGCAGAACTAGAGCGAATCATGCTGCGCGCGCTCAAGCGACGGCCCGAGGATCGCTATCGTTCCGGTGAAGAGCTGGCGCAAGCGCTGGATGGCTTTCTGCGACGGCAAGCTCCAACATTTTCCGCGCAAGAGCTGGGCAAGTTCGTCGAAAAAGTCCAGACCACGCAGCCCAAAAAACGAACCGCAGATGAGCCCACGGCAGCGCTCGATCTGTCGCACGCAGCGCGTCTGAGCATGGAAGCGCGCGACGATGATGAGCAAGCCGATCGCTCACCGAGTCCGACGATGGGCATCGATAGCAGCCAGTTTGAGCAGCTGCGTGCGCTCGGCGTCAAAGACGACAACAGCCTGCTGTTTCAGTCGGGAAACCTCAAGGCGCTGCTCGAAGGAAAAGCCAGCCGAAAATCTCCGTCGGAATCAGACGATGAATCTGCGCGTCCCGGCACGGCCAAAGGTCTGCGTCCCAGCGACAGCTCTGATGTCACGACGCACCGACGAATTGCGGGCCGAATCTACGAAGCAGCGCCACCGAAAGCGGTCTTTCCAGCGATCACTGCCGACGGAGAGATGTTTGGACTGCTGACCGAGCAGGCTGACCTGCTACCTCGACCGACGGAAGTGGGTCAAGTTGGAGCGGGTCGGCGCAGATCATCCAGCAGCGATCTGCTCGCGACGCATTCACAGTCAGTTGCCGTCGGAGACAGCGTCACAGCCATTGCTCCCGTCGGAATCCTTCCACCTGGCGTCGAGCGATCCAAGCGAACCCGTCGTCCCTCCTCGAAGTCGAGCGGAGAGCCCAGCGCCGAAGCCGCGCGTCCGAAGCTGTCCGAGCCGAAGATGGAGCTGTTGCAGAGCGACGTATCGTACGAGCAGCCGAGCAGCCTGCCCGACAGTCGCAGCGTCCAGATGACGCAGAGCGATCAGTTTCCATCGCAAAAAGCCCGGCTGAGCAGCACGCACAAGCAGATCAGTCCGTCGAAGCCCGTCCCAGGTCGCAGCAGTGGGGAAAACCGCGCGGTCAACATCGTCGCAGAGCCGTCGGGACAGATTGACATCATCTCGACGGAAATGACACACGATGCGCTCGATGCACCGGCGGACCTGCGCGGCTCGATGCCGCCGCTCGAACCATCTGTCGAGCCTTCGTCGGAAGTCAGCGATTCGCGTGGTCGCTGGCTGTTTGTGCTGGCGGGGGTATCAGCGGCGGTGATTTCGGCAGCGCTGACGTGGTTCTTGATAATCGGTCCGCAGCGTGGTCAGCGGTCCGTGCCGTCGCTGGAAGATCTGGCGCAGAGCCAAGACTTGGGCAGTCCGCCGGATCTACAACCTGTCAGCGACGGCACAGCGACGAAGGAAACCGACAAGTCGATCGAGAGCAAGCCCAAGACGCTGCCCGTCGAAGGCAAACAGAAAGCCAGTGCCGGACAAGTGCTGATTCGCAGCGAACCGCCGGGCGCAACCGTGCTCATCGACAAGCAGCCGGTCGGAGTGACACCGATCATTTTGGCCGATCGTACCGTCGGAGAAGACTTCAAGATTGAGCTTATGCTCGACGGATACAAAAAAGGCCGCAAGCGCATCAAGTGGAAGAACAAAGATCGGCTGGACATCAAAGTGAAGCTCCAGAGCGAGAGCGACGAAGCAGCTAGCACTTTGGACGGAGCCGACGAAGCGAAGTAAGCAGCCAGCGAGGATGCAGCAAGCGTCGGGCTGCGGCGGGCGCTGAATCGGGTAGACTCTGCTGGTTTCCGTGACGAGCCAAGCCCCGCAGACTCCGTCTTTGAGCCAGAGCGTGATTGCGACGCTAGCGACCCGATTTGCGGTGCTGCCGCTCGGGCTGTTGCAAGGCGCGCTGCTGGCGCGAGGACTTGGACCAAGCGGTCTGGGTCGATACAGCGCGGTGCTGGTCGATGTGAACTTGCTCACGACGCTTTTGGCGCTGGGTCTGCCGGGCGGTCTGGCGGTGCTGGTTGGTCAAGCGCAAGGACACGCAGCCACGACGCGCAAGCTGTGGCGCTGGGGACTTGGGCACATCGCGCTGGCACTGGCTGTGGCGCTGGGAATCGGGCTGCTTCTGGGATGGCTGACGCCGCAGTGGATGCAGCCGCTTCAGCAAGGGCGAACGCCGCTTGTGCTGCTGCTGCTCTGTGCGTGCGTGTGCGGGCAGCTCGGACGTGACTTACACAATGCGCTTTTGTGGGGCGGTCAGCGCTTCTCTGCGCAAAATCGACTGAGCCTGCTGCTGACCATCGCGCAGCTTGTCGCGGTGGTGGTGCTGTTTGCGCTGCATCGCTTGGGTGTGGTGAGCGCGCTGCTGATTCAAGCGCTCAGCCTGTGGAGCTTCAGTCTGCTGTTTTTGTGGCGACTGCGCGGGTGGATGAGCCAGTCAGCGCAGGCTCCAGAAACGGGTCAAGTACCGACGGTGCGACGACTGTATGCGATCAGCCTGCGGAACTTTTTGCACATCCTGCCCGACATGCTGCTGTTTCGCATCGACGTGTATCTGATGCAGTGGCTCTTGCCGACTGGCTCGATGGAGCACGATCTGGGCCTGTATCAAGCCGGGGTTCGCGTCGCAGAGCTGTTGCTGATGCTGCCGGGAACGCTCAACGCGGTGCTGTTTGCCAAAGCGGCGGCGCAAGAAGATGTCGCGGAGCAGGCGCTTCTAGGAGCGAAGCTGGGACTGTATCTGGGGCTGCTCGGCTGCGGGGCGATGCTGATCGTGGGAAAGCCGCTGCTTGTGCTGTTCTACGGAGCGCGCTTTGCGGGCTCGTTTGTGCCGTGTCTGCTGGTGCTGCTCGGCTGCTCGGCGCTGAGCTTTTCGGGACCGCTGGCGGGCACGCTGTCGGGTGTGCGCGGCTATCCTCCGAGCGTGATTTTCGCCCAGAGCCTGGCGCTGCTGACCAACATCGGGCTGAACCTGTGGCTTTTGCCCCGCTACGGAATCATCGGAGCGGCGGCGGCCTCGACGGGTGCATACGTGGTGAGCGCGCTGTGCATTGCGACTGCGTTTGCGCGACACTTTGCGATTCCGCTGAACGTGCTGCTGGCTCCCGTCGGACCGAAGCAAATTTGGGCCCGTCTTCGGCAGCGCTAAGCCATGCGGTTTCAGCGCGGGTTTCGGATTAGACTGGGCAGCATGTTGTCTTGGCTCCGAGGGAAGCGCGGCATTACAGCGGTCGGACTGTGGCTGATCACCAGCACGCAAGCGACAGCGAGTCCGCCGCAAAAGACCAAACCGCAGCCGGTGATGGACGCGACGCAAGCGACCGAAGCGACCTTGCCGCCGTTTCGCTACGAAGGACCGCTCGGACCGGCGCTAACGCTGCTTCGACAAGGCAAGCCGCAGCAAGCCAAAGGACTGCTTGAAAAGCTGCGCGCGACGACGAAAGACGCCAAGCTTCGCGATGATCTAGAGTCGCTGCTCGCCGAGAGCCTGATGCGGCAAGGACAGCTTCCCGAAGCGATTCGCAGCCTGGAAGCGCAGGTTCAAAAAGACCCAATGGCGCTGGCCAGTCGGATGACGCTCGGAGAAGCGTACAAGCTGACCGGACAAAGGGACAAAGAGCGCGCGATCTGGAACGGCTTTTTCGACGATCACGATGCGGAAAAGCTGGACATGAAGGACTGTCGGACGGTGCGGCTGCTCGGACAGGCGGCGTACTACTTGGGCTCGTATCAGGACTCGTACGAACAGCTCAACAGCGCGATGGAGCTGGCCAAAGAACAAAAGCGCATCGATGAGCTGGTGCTATCGGCGCTGGCGCTGTCCGAGCTGCGGATCGAAAAGTACGAAGTCGGCTATGCGGAAGTGTCGGTCAAAGAAGCGCTGCGTCGCGATCCGCAAAATCCCGATGCGAAAGCGCTGTTTGCGCGGATCAAGCTAGAGCAAGGCAACGATGTGTCCGCAGCGACGGAGCTTATCGATGAAGCCCTGGCGATTCACCCGCAGCATCCGCTGGCCAGTCAGCTCCGCGCAGAGATCCTGATCGACAACGAACAGTACGAAGAAGCGCTTGCGGTGGTAGAGCCGCAGCTTGCGAAAAACGGCTACGACCTGGCGGCGCGGGCGCTGCGAGCCGGTGCGCTGTGGCTGCTCGACCGACGCAAAGACTTCGAGGAAGAGAAGGCCGAGACGCTGCGGCGATCCCCGCTGTACAGCCAGTTCTATCGCATCATCGCCGAGCGACTTCAGGTTCAGCATCGCTACGAAGACCAAGTGGTGCTTCTGGAAGAAGCGGTGCAAAAGAACCCGAAAGACTTCTATGCGCTCGGAGATCTGGGACGAGCGTATGCGCAGCTTGGCGACGATGAGCGCAGCCATCAGACCTTGCTCAAAGCGTGGAAGGGAGATCGCTACAACCGACGGACATTTAACCTGCTCGACCTGTACGAAAAGCATCACCAAAAGACGTACAAGGTGATCACCGCCGACATCGATCCCAACAAGCCGGGCAAAGGCGGTCTGCGACTGCGGGTTCACAAAGACGAAGAAGCGCTGCTGGTGCCGCTGCTGGTGCCGCTTGTGCAAGCAGAGTGGATCGAGTTTTCCCGTCGCTACGGCTTTGCTCCCAAGCTACCGATTTCGCTGGAGCTGTACAAAGAACCGGACAACTTTTCGGTACGAACGTTCGGACTCCCTTCGGCGGATCCGGGCATGCTCGGGGTGACGTTCAGCCGTGTGGTGACGGGACGCTCACCGGGACAAGGAAAGCTGCCGTGGGGTCTGATGATCTGGCACGAGCTGGGTCACGTCTTCGCGCTGGAGCTGTCCAAAGGTCGCGTGCCGCGCTGGTTCACCGAAGGTCTGTCCGAGTGGGAAACGGAGCAGCTTCATCCCTCATGGAGCCGTCGCACGCATGCAGAAGTGGCTGCGGCTCTGCGAGACGGAAAGCTGCTGTCTTTGGCCGATCTGAACGTCGGGTTTACGCGCGCGCGCTCGCAGAGTCACGTTGTCGTGGCGTATCACCAAGCGGCGCTGTCGATCGGCTATCTGGCACGGCGCTATGGATTTGCCAAGATCGTGCAAGCGCTGCGGATGTTTGGCGACGGCAAGCGGACAAAGGAAGTGCTGGAAACGATCTCGGGCATCTCGATCGAAAAGCTGGATGAAGCGTTCCGCGCGGATCTCCGCAAGCAGCTTGCGCCGTATGAAGGAACATTCTTTGTGCGGCCTACGGACTACGCGGATTCGGAAGGTCTGAAGCTACAGATTCGCAACGCGCCACAGACGGCAAAGCTGCACGGACTTCTGGCGGTGGCGATGATTCGATCAGGAGGAGATCCTGCGGAAGTTGCGGGCGAAGTCGCAGTGGCCAGAAAGCTCGATCCGCGCTGCAAAGAAGCCATCTTGGCGGATGCAGAGCTGCATCAAAAGCTGGGCAAAAAGGCCGAAGCAGAAAAGCTGTTTCAAGAGCTAATTTCCGTCGGTGGAGATGGCTTCGATGCCAGACAGAGACTTGGGGATCTGTATGCTGCGCAAAAGAAGATTCCTGAAGCCATCAAGGAATATGAGCGCGCCAAGCTCCTCGATCCGGATCGCAGCGAACCGTATGAGCGCTTGGCTGCGATCTACGAACAAGAAAAGAGAGACGACGATGCACTGCGTGAGCTAGGACGAGCCGCAGAGCTGGACTTTTCCGACGACAAAATCCTGATGGATCTGGTGGAAAAGTACGCAGAAAAGAAGCGCGGAAAAGAAGTAATAAAGTATGGGGATCTTGCGCTCTATCTGATTCCGTATCGGGAAAAGCTGCGAACACTGATGGCGGAAGCGTGGCTGGGAATCGGTCAGCCGGGACGAGCCAAAGCGCATCTGCAAGCGTCGCAAAAGCTGCTTCCTGAAGTCAGTGAAGTCGAAGAAGAAGACGTTCCCAAGCTGCAAGCTGCACGCAAACGCATCGATGCGCTACAGTCCCAAGCGAACCAGATGAAAGCCCAGCCGTTTTCCGGTCCAGAGACACTGCTCGATGTGGCTCGCAAGCGCGCGGGTCTTCCGCTTCCGTAATCGCCCTGCCCGGCTTCGCATTCCCGAGGATTTTCGATGACCGTTCGACGCCTGATTCTGCTTGTGTTTCTTGCTGGGCTCATCGCCTATTCCGTTCTGTCTGTTCGGCTGCTCCGACCGTTTGCAGAGGTGTCTTCGATTGGAACGGAAGGCTGTCGGCTTGTGACGGTGGATGGACTTGTCGGAGCGGAAGACATGGACATCGATCATGAAACCGCAACGGTGTACATCGCAGCCGCCAATCGGCGCAGCGACACAAGCTTCCGTCCCGATCCGGGCGCGATGTTCCGCTGGCAGCTCGATAAACAGAGCGCTCCGATCAAGCTCTCAGTGCGCGGTGTGGGGGAAGCGCTGCGTCCGCACGGAATCAGTCTGTACGTTCATCCGAGCGGAGAGCGACGACTGTTTTCCGTACAGCACAGTCCGCGTGGAGAAGCAGTCTTTGTCTTCCGTGTTGAAGAGGAAACGGACAAGTCGTTTCTGAACCAAGTTCGCACGATCACAGCGCCACAGTTTGTCAGCCTAAACGACGTGGCAGGAAGCGGTCTGGAATCGTTCTATGTCACAAACGATCACGGTCGCAAAGGCAAAGGGGGACATCTGTATGAAGACGCAGCCTTTATGAGCCGCGCGTCGGTGGTGTACTTTGATGGAACCTCCGTACGAACGGTGGTCGATGGACTGCGCTACGCCAACGGAGTCACGCTGACCCCGGACGGACAGAGAGTGTTTGTTGCGGAGAGCACGAACTATCAAGTGCGCATCTATTCAAGACAACCAAACGGGGATCTGAGCCCAGCTTTTCCATCGCTGTTTGTCGATACATCGCCGGATAACTTTTCGATCGATGATCGCGGAAACATGCTGCTCGCAGCGCATCCAAGTCCGTTTCAGTTCATGCGACATGCACGCGCAGCCCGTCAGCTTGCGCCGTCGGAAGTGGTCCTGATTCCTTTGCAAGGGAATCCATCGGTTCGGCGCATCTATCGCGAAGCAGGCAAGCTGTTGTCAGCGTCCAGTGTCGCGGTCGCGCATGGTTCACACCTGATCATCGGAGGTGTGTTCGATCGCGGCGTGCTGCACTGTCCACGACCGTAGGTTTGGCTGAAGCTCCGTCGCGGCTGCGCGCAATTTTCGGCCCGCAAAAAGAAAAGGTAAGACAGCCGCGCGCCTTGGTGTAGAGTGCGCAGCCTTCTAGCAGTCGTCCGTTTCCCCTCCCCTTTACCAAAGAGAACTCGTTTTGACCGACTTGGCTGTCGCTGTGGCGACCCCTCCGACTTCGCACACCCGCCCGACGGAAGCTGTGCACTATGAACCTGCTGCTCTCTCTGCTGATGCGATCGCAGATCTTCCGACCGCTGAGAGCACGGAAACAACCTTCGCCGATCTAGGCCTTTCCGAGCCGCTGGTTCGCGCAGTCAGCGACGAAGGTTATACGACTCCGACCCCGATTCAAGCCCGCGCCATTCCAGTCCTTCTGCAAGGTCGCGACCTGCTGGGTCAAGCGCAGACCGGAACGGGCAAAACCGCTGCATTTGCACTTCCTCTTCTGCATGCAATCGATCCAGCTGTCCGCGCGGTGCAAGCGCTGGTGCTGTGTCCAACGCGCGAGCTGGCGCTGCAAGTGGCAACCGCGATCCATGCGTACGGAAAGTATCTGCGCCAGATCTCGGTGCTGGCGATCTTCGGTGGCGATTCGATGGCTCGGCAGCTTGCGCAGCTGTCACGCGGCGTCCAGGTCGTTGTCGGAACGCCGGGTCGTGTGCTCGATCACTTGGAGCGAGGCTCACTGACGCTCGATCAAGTCCGCTTTGTGGTGCTGGATGAAGCCGATGAGATGCTGCGCATGGGCTTTATCGAAGATGTCGAAACCATCTTGGGAAAGACCCCGCGTGAGCGACAGACCGCGCTGCTTTCAGCGACGCTGCCGCCGGTGATTCGACGCATCGCGCACAATCAGCTCCGTCATCCTGAACACATCGCGATCGAGTCCGCCACCAAGACGGTGAACACGATCAACCAGCGATTTGCCATGTGCGAAGAGCGCTACAAGTTCGATGCGCTGATGCGTCTTCTGGAAGTAAGTCCGCCTGAAGCTGCGCTCATCTTTTCACGAACGCGCGTAGGAGCCGATGAGCTGGCCGAAGCGCTGATGTCGGAAGGAATCGCAGCGGAGGCGCTACACAGTGATCTGTCACAGGCTCAGCGAGCGACGGTGCTTCAGCGTCTGCGCGATCAGCGAGTCCGCGTGGTGGTTGCCACCGATGTTGCCGCACGCGGACTGGACATTGATCACATCAGCCACGTCATCAACTTTGATCTCCCGAGCGATCTCGATACCTATGTTCATCGCATCGGTCGCACTGGACGCGCGGGTCGGAGCGGAGAAGCGCTGGTCCTTATCACGCCGCAGCAGCGCGGACGTCTGCGCATGCTGGAGCGCTTCACGCAGAGCACGATCGCTCCGCTTCCCATCCCGACGCGCAAGGACGTGCTGGCCAAGCGTCAAGAGCGTCTGTTTGAAGCACTCCTTCCGCAGCTAAGTGGATCGATTCCCGAGCCATTTGTGGCACTCGCCAACAAGCTGGCTGAGATGAGCGGACACGATGCTACGACGGTCGCTGCGCTGCTTCTACAGAGACTCTGTGCGGATCGCAACCAGAGTCGCGCACACGTTCCTGACAACATTCAGCTTGTGCTCCGTCCCGACAAGCCGCGACCGATGAATGATCGCAGCTTCGATGATCGTCGTCGCGCTGACTCCCGATACGAGCGTCCACAGCGCTTCGATCGCAGCTTCCGTCCTGAGCGCGAGCCTCGCTTTGAACGAAGTCATTCCCAAGAGCGTGAGCCTCGTTTTCAAGAGCGCAGTCATCCTCAAGAGCGCGAGCCTCGCTTTGAACGGAGTCATTCCCAAGAGCGTGAGCCTCGCTTTGAACGGAAGCCTCCTGCTCCTCCTGAGCGCGAGCCTCGCTTTCAAGAACGCGAACCGCGCATGCCGTCTGCGGACATGACCAAGCTGATGCTTGCGGTGGGACGGAATCACGGACTGCGTCCGCAAGATGTGGTGGGAGCCATCGCCAACGAAGCAGGCATTCCCGGTCGTGCGATTGGACAGATTGAAATCATGCCCAGCACCACTGTCGTGGAGATTCCTCGCCAGCTCGGGGTGCGCGTTCTGTCTGCGCTGCGCAAGACCACGGTGCGAGGTCAAGCGATTCGTCCGCAAATTCTTGGTGATGATCGTCCCAGTCGTCCGCGCTTTCCGCCCCGCACGCGCAGCTAAACGCGACTCCTGAACGATGTGATTCCGTCACCCCTGACGCCGACGGAATCAGCGCGTCTGACAGCGTCCCTTCCCATTCCAACACTGCTTCTTCGGCGGTAGCAAGATCACCTTCTGCGGCAGATCTACGCTGATCGATTGCTGGCTGACCGCTCTCGCCATCTCTGCCTTGTTCAAGGTGACCGACTTTCGGGCATCGTTGACCAAGATCATCGATGTCTCTTTGGTCAGACGATCGAGCGGTACCTGACACGGCGTCTCGCAGTAGGGATGTAGCAGTCCGTCGAAGCTCTGCTCCACCGGAGCATACAGATACAGCTTGGACGAAGGCGTACTCGACACAGCGATCATGGTTGGGGACTCCGTGTGTGTCACAATCGGAACGTCCTGCGGATTGGGTGCGCGCAGCACCCACCACAGCAGACCCATTACGACCATCGAACAGGCTCCCAACATGCCCCAGCGCAGCCACCACAGCGCGCTGATCTGTTTCAACAGAAGGAGCATCCGCTGCGGCCAGCGCCGTCGCACCGTGAGCAGCTGATTCTGGAACTGCATCCACAGGGAAGACGGCTCCATCTTGCGACTCGGAATCGTTCCATCGGGATCTTCATCCAGCGGACGGAGACTACTGCCCCGACGGATGCGAAGCAACTCCTGAAGTCTGCTGACCACCTGCGCCATGGTGGGACGACTCGCAGGAAGCTTGCTCATCATGTCCTGCACCAAGCTGATGAACTCTTCAGGAGTCCACGGTGCAACTTGCTTGAGCGACGCGGGCTCCTGATAGAAGTGCTGCTCCATCAGCTCCCCGATAAACGACGCCGTAAACGGAGGCCGTCCGCTCATCATCTCGTAAAAGATCGCACCGCACGAATAGACATCAGAGCGCGCATCCGCTTGGCTGCTGCCATACCACTGCTCGGGCGGCATGTACGCAGGAGTCCCTAGCACAGTTCCCACTGCCGTCGGCTGAATCGTTGGAGCCCACGTCGGCGGACCATTGTGAGTCTGTGAAGCCGGATCGACTACTTTGGCAATTCCGAAGTCGAGGATCTTGATCCGCTCGCCTCCCACCGCATCCGGATCTTTCGCCACAAAGATGTTCTCCGGCTCTGTGTCACAGACCCAGTCTGTCGTCGGAATGTTGTGAATCGCTGATGCGCTTGGGAAGTGCGTGGGAACGCGAGATGTCGTCTCGTCTTCGCTTTGGATCCGCTCCCCTGTTCGCGCTGCGCTTGATCCTTCAGATGCCCAGCGTGGATTCTGTCTTCCTCAAACAAAAGAGAGGGTTTCATGAAGAGCTGGCAGGATTCCTAGCGTAAGCTTGCGCAATCGCTTCCTAACCCGGTCTGCAAGGAAAGAACATGAGCACTCGTCCCCAGCTTCCCGTCGAGAAAATCTCCCCAAACGCGCTGACCAAGCTGTCCGCGTTTCATCCCGATGTCGTGCGTGAGGTCAGCGAGGCTGTCGCACGCCACGATGTGGTGGTGGTGGGCATGGCGCAGAATCCGTTTGTAAAAAAGGTCCGCAAAGCGCTAAGCGATGCATCGATCGCTTTTACTTACTTGGAATACGGCAGCTACTTGTCGGGCTGGCAGCGTCGGCTCGCCATCAAGCTGTGGAGCGGCTGGCCGACGTTCCCGCAGGTCTTTGTGCGCGGACAGCTCATCGGCGGAGAAGAGCTAACCAAGGCCGCCATTGCAGATGGCTCTCTGCAAAAGACGCTGTCCCAGCCAAGACAATAGACACCGCACCTGCGAAACAGCGTTCCCCTGATGCATCCATCGCTGCCAGGGAAACGGAATCCAACGTCTCGACGGATAAAATCTTGTCCGGCTTGAGGTCACGATGCACCACTCCGCTCTTGTGGATGACTTCCATGGTGGATGCAATCTGGCGCGCCAGCATCAAGCTGACGTTGACGTAGGAAGAGTGCGGAGCCGCGAGCTGTTCGACCCCAAACGAGTTCCACTGCGGACTCTCTACCTGTCCAAACTCGCGCGTGATGCGAGCCGCCAGCGTCTCTCCGTCCAAGTATTCCATCAAGATGTAGGTGAGTCCGTCTTTGGACCGCTTCACATCATGAATCGCGACGACACCAGGAATCGCAGGACGATTCGCAGTCTGTCCTTCCGCAACAAAGCGCGCGACCGCTTGCTGATTCCCATGAAGATGGGAATGAAGGAGCTTGAGTGCATACCGCCGACCCAGGTTCACATGTACGGCTTCGTACACCACGCCCATCGCACCACAGCCGATTCGGCGCGCCAGTCGATAGCAGTCAACGATCTGGCCAATCCATGCATCTTCGTCCACCGACTTGCTGTGTGAAGCTCGAATTGTCTTGGTCATGAATGCCTCCCAGGAAGGACTCGCGATGCATTCCTTCCGTGTTCTGTCCGCGAGGTCCGCACAGGGTTGTCCGCTCGCGATGCGCGCACAGAGAGCAATGTGTATGCCGCACGCACGGAGTCTGCGCAGGCTCTGTATCAGCGCTTGCCATCACGTAGGACACACGTTCAAACGAACCAGCCACGCGGCCATTAGGAGGAGTGAAGCGCATCGATTTTCCGACGGAAACGAAGCCTTGTGACACTGCGGATTCCTTTTTCGCGCCCCTCCCTCTGCACTCTTCCCTACCCTACCGAGCCCGATTCCGAACTCAAAAATGAGTTGACAATTCACCTATAGAGAACGTCAAACTACAATTGAGAGCTTTAGGTCTTCATCTGCTCAGCCAGCGTCATGTCACAGACTGTTCCAGGCATTCCTCAGCTCCTTGGCGCGATACAGCCCGATGCTGTCGTCGCTGCGCGCTACACACTGCTTGCCCCGATCGATGAAGGCGGATGTGGTCAGGTCTGGCGCGCACTACAGCAGGACAATCCGACGCTCGTTGCAATCAAGTTTCCACGTCCTGATCTGGGAGCCGATCAGCGCGAGCGCTTCGCCAGTGAGTTACAGATCCTCAAGCATCTTCCCAAGCATCCGCACCTGGTGCAGCTTCTAGATGAAGGAGTGTTTGAGGGACAGCCATTCCTGGTGATGGAGTACTTTCCCAAGACACTCTCTGCTTGGCTCAACGAGCACCAAGCTGCGCGACGACTTCCCGATCTATTTACGGTCTATCGCTTGTTCGCACAGATCTGTGATGCCGTCGGAGCAGCACATCGCTTGGCGATTCCGATCATTCACCGCGACATCAATCCCCGTAACATCATGCTGTATGAAGATCCGCTGCAGGGTCTGTCCGCCAAGGTGCTCGACTTCGGAATCGGACGCATTGGCAAACGTCTTCATACTCAGACTGGAGAGTGCATCGGAACGCCGGGATATATGTCTCCTGAGCAGCTGAGCGGAGACGCAGAGCACGTAGGAACCAGCAGCGATGTCTTTTCGCTCGGAGTCCTGGCCTATGTGATGCTCTGTCTCGAACATCCGCTGACAGGAACAGATACGCATCGCAAAGATGTGCCCGGCCAGATTTGGGATGTGATTGCGACGGCAACAAATCCGCAGCAGGCACTGCGCTACAACGATGCGCGAGCACTGCGGACTGCATGGCTGAACAGCATTGAGTTTGTCTACAACATCACCTCGCACGAGCTTGCTTCTGCGATGACTCACGCAACGAAGGAAAGAGCGAGTCTGTCGCAGGCTGGATCCGATGGTGTAGTTGCCATGCAAATGGAAGAGCAAGAGACAGAGAAGATTCGACAAGAAGTCACCAAGATCACCGCGCAGCCTATCGAACCGGCTGCGGTGACGGTGCGCTCGTCGTCGAGCCCGAAGCTGCTTTGGGATGTTCAGAGGATGCGACTTTGGTGGAAGCGGTTTCACGACTCCGCGTAACATGAGCGCCGTTGCGACGACTTGGGCGCGCTTCTGTTGACGCTGCACCAACAGACTTGGGGGTCTTGCGCTCTACGGACTGTGCGACTTCCTTCTGTGTGCTGTGTGCTCTGTCCTTCGTGACGGCTGGCAACGAATCACTGACAGCAGGACTCTGTACAAGCGCTCGCTCGCTCTGGGAATGCACAACAGGAGTGCTCTGTGCAGAGACACTGGTTGCAGCAGGTTGCGTACACTGCTGATTCGATGCAAGTGACTCTGTGACTGAACCATGACTGCTACGTACATCGCGCGTTCCTGCATAGATCGTGATTGCGACCAGACCTCCAAGCACTGCGGACATCGCAAACCGTGCAAAGGAAGGAAGCAGACTGGTTGCTCCCTGCCAGATGCTACCGTGCATCGATCCGTTCGCGGTGGATGCAGAAGCAGAAGGAAGCAGACATGTCTGTGACAGCCATGGCAGCGCAGTACCAGCGGGAGCCACCCCTTTTGTGAGCATCGTCATCTCGGGAGCAGCGACGATCTTGGTCGGTTCCTCGCGCTTGGCAAGGTGTGTTTCAGGAGTCGAACTGGCAGCATTCTGGGGCGCACGGACTTTGGGAATGAACTCTGTTCCTGCTGTGCTGATGGTGTTGGTGGTGAGCGGCAAGTTGCTGAGTGCGCGCACAAAGTCATGAATGGAAGCAAAGCGCTCCAACTTGTCTTTGGCCATCGCACGCTCAATCGCTTTGGCCATATGCGCAGGAATCTCTGGTGCGAAGGAATGAATCGGTCGAGGGACTCCGCTCAGGATTTCTCGACCAAGAAGCATCGTGTTGAGATGACTTTCAAACGGCAGTCTTCCGGTCAGCAAACGAAACGTCAGCACCGCCAGCGCCCACTGATCGGCACGCTCATCGACCTCCGCACTGATCCCGCGCCACGCTTCTGGAGGCAAGTACTCCGGAGTCCCAATCAGGAGTCCATCAGAGCCTCGTCCACCCGGCGGAGAGAAGATGTGCTTGGCCAGCCCAAAGTCGATCACCTTGACCTGAAAACCATCCAGTCCTCGCGGACTCTGCACCAAGAAAATGTTACGCGGCTTGATGTCACGGTGGACGATTCCTACCTGATGGATGGCATGCAGCGCGCTTCCGGTCTGGGTCACAATTTGCAGTGTCTGCTCAATTGAAAGTCGAACTTCGGTTCGCAGCAGTGCATCCAGATCTTGTCCTTGCAGAAGCTCCATCACGATGAACGGAGAGCCATCTGTCTCGACGCCGTGATCCATGATCTCGACAACGTGTGGATGGAAGATCTGCGCAGCCATTCGCGCTTCATCACGAAAGCGAATCAGCGCGGCTTCACGAACAGAGCTCTCCACTTGCAGGAGCTTGACCGCGCAGTCTGTCTGACGGTCCAGATCCCACGCGCGATACACCGATCCCATCGCCCCCCTTCCCAGCAGTGAATCCAAGCGATAGCGAGTCCGAAGGATCTTCCCACACGGAGGCTCTGACCGCGATGAATCAAGCGGCGAAGCATACGGCTGCGTGTTCATATTGTCTCACCTTGCGAGGGAGCGTAAAGCAAGAGCAAGGCCAATCTTCGGAATGCCAGCAGCGCAATATTCTCGACGGGACAGTGTGTACGTACAGAGAAGCAAGCCCGGTTCCACAACTCTACTTCGGAATCCGATTTCCAATCCAAAAGAGAGCGTACAGACCCAGCGCAGACAGCGAGAGAAAGTCATCCACGAAGCGAACAGGAGTCGGAAAGGAGTCGGAAAGGAGCCGGGAAGGAGTCGGAAAGGAGTCGGAAAGGAGTCGGAAAGGAGTCGGAAAGGAGTCAGACAGACAGAGCCACTTCAATGAAGGAGGAAGGTGAAGCAGCACGAGCAGACAGCATGCTCCGTTCCATCGCTGCAAAGAGGCTACCGATGGTTGGAATAGATGAACACCTGACTCTTGTTGGTCGCAACCGCAAGATCTGGAGCTGCGTCTCCGACTATGTTCCCAACCGACAAGCCGGTTGCATAGGAGCCCCCAGGCAGAGGCTTTGCCAAGGAAAGTGGCTGAGCACGCTCAAAGATTGGTGCCTCGGTGCTGGAAGGAAGCTGGGGAGACCACTCGATCGAGCCATCATCTCGGCCCAGGACAATGTCTTGCAGTCCGTCGCTGTCGAGGTCAGCGAGCGCCAGTGCGGTCACAGCAAGACCCCCCGTAACCTCCGAGCCAAGCGACGTAGATGTATCCACTTTCGCATCGGCGCCTGAACCAATCAGTCGCACCAGGGTAAGGCTCCCAGTTCCGTTTGCTACGACAGCAAAATACTTGATCGAGGTATTGGCAGGAATCGCAGCAGCGACATCGCGGGTGGCCAGCACCGAAACTCCAGTCACTGGAAGTGTATCCAGGTAGCGCACTGGCTTCATGCTGTTCTTCGGATCGGTCTGGAAGAACAGCACAGCGCCAGGACGAGACAGCGCCAGGACCGTGTCCTCTGCGCAGCCTGCCAGTCGCAGGCCATCCGCCGGAATGTTCGGCTCGGCGCGGCTGAGACCGGAGCTACGCGCACCACCGACGGGCAACATCGCCAAATCTTTGCGCAGCGTCACTCCATCCGTTCGATACATAAAGACCACGCCCGACGCCAGCACAAGCTGTGCATCCGTCGGCTCTACCAGCATGGACTTGGTGCTGTTCCAGGCGGCTGATGACTGATCGTAGTTCAGCGTGCCCGTCTGGTCCGGTGCAAATAGATCCAGCCAGCGACGGGGATCGATCCCAAACATATACTGCTCAGTGATCAGGATCGTTCCAGGTCCAGCGACGGGACTGCCCACCTGAACGCTCGTCCGCGCCACAATCGGGGTCGGCCCAAGTGGATTTGACGCATAAGACACCGCTTGAAACTGATCAAGGCGAGGAGATCTGAATACTCGATACTGGCCCACAGAGCGAATCGGGAGTGCAGGCTGATCTTTGACCGATACGCGTACCTCAATTTTCCCCAGCTGCTCCTCATTTTCTTGAGGAGGCAATAGAAAATCGCGATACCAACTCGTTCTGCCAGACTCGACAGGTGTCACCGATGCCGACACAAACGGACCATTGTTTCGTGCTGCTTCAACAATGGGTGGCTCTACAAGCGCACTCTTAGCATTCAACAGTTTATTTTGAACATCTAGCGAGATGCGTATTGGTTCTTTGCGTCTTAGATCAAATCGACTCACATCCAGATCATTATCTACATTTCTCAAAGATGCGGCAATGTCCCAGTTCGCCACACCACACTCAGAGCGAAACCCGAGTGGCTTTCCAGAATACTCTTCACACACAGATGAACAGCCAGATAAAACAACAAATAGCACTGTCAAGAATTTAGGTTTGTATGTCGATGCACGCATTGCTGTCTCCAGTTTACTAGAACATGTCTCTTTACTCAGAAAGCTTTCCTGTCAGAACAGCACCACCAAAGCCAATGGAAATGCTGCCCAGTCCGATCAGCGAGATCCCGAGTCCCAACGGATGAGCCTCGCATTCAACTCGGACACCATAGTTGTCACACACCGCCGCGTCGCTGGTGAGTGATAGCTTGAAGATCGGATAGGCCATGTGAACAGCGCCGAGGACTACGCTCGCGATTCCAATCCCAATCAAGCTGCCCCCAACCGCCCTGCGCGCTTTGGTCAACGCGACACCTTCACCGCGCAGAAGCAGACGATCCCATTTGGAACAAATCTCAGTTCCTTTGCCATTGCCCTTGCAAGCATCACGGATAACTAGCTCCATGTTCCCTTTGAAAGAACAGTTGAGCTGGTAGCAGGAAATCAGCGCGTCGGAATTGAAATGCTCTGCGCCAATCTCATTGTGATAGTGAAATGCTAAATTCAAGCAACTTTTGTACGGCTCTGAATATTGTCCAGCCGGCGGTGGTGCGGGATTGTCTCCAGCACTGCTGCTTTTGTCTAAAGAAATCGCATATTCCTCTATAGATTCACATTCGCCAGCGAGCGCAACAGATGACAACAGTAGCGGAGCAACAAACGCTACAGCAGCCCAAGGTATCAAACCAATGGTACGATGCTCTTTCATGAGCATTGGCGAATTCTTCTCTGTGCTCATCGCGAGTCCGCCTTAATTCTTGCCTGAACCGTATTATTTAGTCCATCTAAGCGCTGATTCTGAAATTTGATTTGCCGCTCCTGCTTCTCAATCTGAATCAATGCCTCAGATACTTTCTTACTGAGCTGGTCCTCCGTTGCTTTGCAGCGAAGCTCTAGATCTGGAATCTTGCGATTCATCTGCTCTGTCATTGCTTTTATTCCAGCAGCCTGCGTGCCCAGTTCTGCAATCTTACGATCTTGCACATCAGTCCGCCCCTTGATTTCAGATATCAGTGTCAATTTCTCTTCGAGCTGCTTTTCCAGTCTCGAAATCCGGGCATCCATGGTCGAGTCCACAACGGGTACTGTTTCATTGGTTTTCGTCGGAGGCGATGCAGAGTTGCTGGGAACTCGACACGGAGCAATCGGCTGCTGGCGCTCATAATGTGAGGCGAGTATTTTCAGCTTTTGCCTTTCAAGTTGCAGCAGTTGACCGACTTGGTCGTCAGCATTGCATGTCAGAACAGACTGCCGAGAATGTCTTCTTTCGTAAATGAACAAATACACTGGAAACATGGACGCCAAAAGACTGCACACAATAAAAGCTCGCCACGCCTGACTCAACGGTTGAGATGCTATTCGCTGCGACTCTGAAAACCTGTCTGGTTGCATCGGCATGCTGCTCGCTTCGTAGCACATTCGACCACCCTGGGCGCAATGGAAATCTTGGGTGGCGTACGCGACGTGCGCGACAACGCAGTTTGCAAGTAGGATACCAGTCTCCTTGGCGAGAGGTCTACCACGCTCTAACTTGCACGCGAAATCCCGATGATTTTCCACTGCGGGGTACAGGCCAGATCAGCTGCGCGGACCGCCCGGCTGGGTACGCACTAATGAAGGGAGTCGCTGGCGCGTCCCGACACCGCAGCCAAAAGACGCTCGATCGCATCGCTGAGATCGCTGGTGTTGGTCCCAAACGAGCCCACAAATGCTTGCCGAACCACACCTTTGTCATCGAGAAGCAGCGTCACAGGTCGCGACTCGTCCGTTGGATGAACCAGCGCGGTCAAGCGACGAGATTCACTGCGTGCGGGATCCACCGAAGGAACCGCTTGCAGCAAGCAAGACTGCACTCCGTTGTGAGACATCCGCTGGCCTGGGCATTCCTTCTGAGCCAGTGCGTCCGCCCATGGGCGCACCCAGAACTCTTCTACTTCTTGCGCGGAAGTGTGCTCGCTGGGATCAGCAATGAAGAGGAACTGAACAGACTCACCGTGCTTCTCACGAATCCGCTCGACCAGCTTCGCAAACGTCGGCAGCTCAGCCAAACAGGGAGCACAGGTCTTGGACCACAAGTTCAGCACACGAACTTTGGCGCGAGAGGACGGAACCGGAAGCCACTTCTGCTTGGCACGGGAATACACCCGAACGTCTTGCAGAGAGGCTTGTTTATGAAGCACTCCCCACTCCACTTTTCGCTTCGTGTCCGTCGCAGACTGCGCGTGCGTTACGCTTGACAAGGTCCAGATTTGAAGCACCAGCGTATAGAACAGAGCGGTCTTGTTCATGGCATGCCTCTACAGATAATCGGTACGGAAGATGAACACCGCACGATTCATGTCTCTGGGTTCCAGCGCGGAAGGACGATCGAACGGACGCAGCTCATTGACGTTCACATTCAGCGACAGCTTCCAAGCCGTTTCATAGCGCTCCACCACCTTGGTCGATCCATCATCTGCGCGGACCAGTTCCTTTTCTGGAATCCCTTCTTTGATAAGGAGTGCGCGCGCGTGACGGGCCCGCTGAAGACCATCGTCCCCACCAGCAATGATCAGGAACTTGGTCCCTGGCAGTCTCCGCTCTTGTGCAAGCGCTGTCAGCCGTTCCTTTCTGCGCGAAGAGATCTCGCCTTCTGGGGTCAGATACAGCACTTCATGACGCAGCACAGACAGGAGCTTTTTCCCGACCCGCACATCCAGATCTCGCTCCGCTTTGATGATCGCAATCTTGAGCTTTTTCTCATCACAAATTGGCTCTGTATTGCCATCTGTCATCGTTTCACAGAGCGAGCGAACATCTTGGATCAGTGCGCGAATTTCAGGTCCGCACGCAAGCAGCGGAATGATCTCTTCCAGCACGCGCACGCGCTCAATCAGCATGGCGATCTCGTCTTCTTTTTCCTTCGCGATCCGACTGGAAAGAGAACCCGTAGTCTGGATCTCTGCACATCCCACAATAGACAGCAGAGACAGACAGAAAGCGTAGCGAACCAGGACCTGTTGACGAAGCGAAGCAAGGCACAGACTCATGGCACAGACTCCTACTCCTCTATTGCGTAGATCTTGATTTCCTGAAACGGCTTCAGCTTGGACGCGATCGAGTCAGGAAGACCCTTCAGACAGTGCTCGATCCGATCCACCTGATCTTTGGAAGCATGCGGTGTCACATCGTGTAGTCCGCGACTGTTATCCACCTGCAAATCGATCGAAGAACGGAGCAGACGATGCAGATCCACCTTTCCGATTCGCACGCAGTCCAACAGATACGTTCCAAGAGGACTGTCGCGCTGGGCTCCTTTGAAGCGGACCAGCAGTCGCGAAGCAGCTCGGGACGCGCGCACAGGTACATCGGTCTTCGTCGCTGCTTGCTCTGGTGCAGACACCACCTTCGCGCACAAGTCTGGCTCACGCTGTCCCAGATCAGAGAGCGGTTCGGATGACCCCGCATCCAGCGTGTTGGGCTGCGTCGCCGTTTGATCTTCCTTCTGCGGACTAACGAGAACCAGCAGCGGTAGCACAGCCAGCGCAGACACCATCACCACACGCAGCCCCCAGCCAGAACGGAATGAATGAACCAGCGCCGACAGCTTCGGCTGCGTGCTGGCGGACTGCATCGCTGAAACATAGTCTGCACTGGCATCATTTCCTGAAGCGGAAGGAGTGATGACGACTCCCGATGCGGACGGAGTCTCACTGGGGGATTCACTGGATGCAGGCGGATCGCTGCTTCTGGCAGAAGCTGAGGGCAGCGAAACGACAGGCAGACCGATAAAGCGAGAGACTCTGCTCCTGTCGGCTTTCTTGGCGGGCGCTTCATCCACAACAGCCGGATGTGCGGCTGCGATCTTCGATACCGACCGCACCACCGAGCTTTCCTTTAGCGTAGGCTTTTGCGCCTGGACCGGACGAACAGAGACCCTGTCTGTACGTTCTGGAACTTCGATCTGCTCTGGTGGAACTTCCGCCGCCGCCAGCACCGCGCTGAGCATATCGGACAGAGACGGATACCGATCATCAGGAGCCTTGCGCAGCGCACGCATCAGCGCACGATTCATCGCGGGATCAGGAATCGCCGCAGGATCTTCCTGCATCACCCGACAGAGCGTCAGCATCGCTGGCTCATGGCGTCGGTAATATGCAGGCTTTCCGAGCAGCATCTCATACAGCACAAGCGCGAGCGAAAACTGATCAGAGCGAGCGTCCACACCCGCCACATCTCCGCGCGCTTGTTCTGGAGACATATAAGCAGGTGTACCCATCAGCACCAAGTGACTACTGACCAGGCCTCCGGTCTGATGGATGCGCTTCGCAATCCCAAAGTCGAGCACCTTGGTAAAGTGCGGAACCACTCCGTTCTTACACAGAAAGATGTTCGCTGGTTTCAAGTCGCGGTGGGTGATGCCGTGACTGTGCGCGACTTCCAATGCAGCCACTGCTTGCGCAAAGATCGACAGCGCCACACGCGGCGGAAGCGCACCACAGCGCTGCAAGAGCTGCGACAGATCTTCGCCAGCGAGCAGCTCCATCACCAAGTACGGCTTGTTCTCTGCGGTGACGTTCCAGTCCATCACCTGCACCACATTGGGATGGTCGAGCGAGGCCAAGATCTCTGCTTCACGTCGGAAGCGCAGCATGTATTCGGGGGACTGCGTGGCCGGTCCGCTCATCACCTTCAGCGCAAACTTCCGAGGCAAGCGCAGGTGATCCACTTCATACAGACAGCCCATTCCGCCCCGCCCGAGCAGTCGCACCACACGATACGTATCATTCAGAATGTGACCTGTCTGAAATACACCTTCCGCCTGCATCATATCCCCCAGCGCATCGCGCTACGGCTTGTTCAAAAAGAAGTGAACCGCCTTGTCCGTTTCCACCACCAGCTCTGGAAAGCTGTCATCGGCCAGCTGTACCGCACTGACCGAGCGAATCGTCAGATCCGTCACGCTGGCCACGGACTTGCTATCCCAGTCTTTGAACTGTCCCTGCCCCTGTCCGTCCCGGCCCACATACGAGGTCACATACAGACTGCTTCCCCTCGCCAGCACCAAGTCCATCCATCCGTCCCCGTTCAAGTCTTTGATACATCCAGCAGCAACTGCACTGCCCGCCCCCAATCGCCCCAGCGCGGAAGAGACTCCATGCATGAGCTTATAGTCCGTATCTTGACTAGCTCCCCCAACCCCCTGATGAAGCACTCGCTTCACCTCGATCCCCTCGAAGATCAAGGCTTCCGCTCCGTTCTTTGCTGGATCCGTCGCGTCCAAGTCCCCCATCACCAGCGCCGTTGGCGGCCCATCATTAGACTGAATCGTCATCACAGTCGTAGCATCCCAGCGCAGCAGGAACGCACTGGCTCCGCTCACCGTGGGCTTTAGGGACACCGCAAATCGATCCACCCCTGTGTCGCGAAAGATCCGCAAGGGAGTACCTATCACCGCGCCCATGAAGACCTCTTTCCCAGTGTCCAGATAGGTGATCGATGGACTCCCTGGTTGCATTTTCACAAACGTCTTGTTCGCCAACAGCAGCTCGGTGTTCGCAATTTCCAGCCCGCTGATCTTGCTCGCAGTTGGAAAGTCCGTCGTCGGAACAGTCCCTGACTGAATCCTCGCCCCCGGTTCTGTCTCCAGCAGCGCGGTCTGATACACCACCCAGCGCGATGGACTCGTCCCTTCCTTCGCCCAAAACACCGGCATCGTTTCCCGCATCCCAACAAACTTCATCTTGCTGGCATCCAGCGGAATCGATGCCCGCCACTCAAACTTCCGAGCCGGACCGATCGGCGTATTGGGACCAGGCGTGGTCAGATCCGGCGTGGTCGGCAGATCAATTCCAGATCCGTCCCTTGGCGAGTCTGTACCACACGTAACGCCACCGTCTGAACACGGCTCCAAAAAATAGTCTTTGACTTGATCGCACTGCGTGAGTCCCAGCGTCAGCAGTGCCAGTCCGCCGTGAAACACTCGTCGGGATGATTGCGTAGCAGAAGTCTTCATCGTGCTCTCTCCTCATGTGCAGAGACCGGCAGAAAAAACGACAAGCTCAGCCCCAGGACAGACGCACCAGCCACGGCATACCCAGATGCAAACAGCGGAACCGTATTCCATCTGCTGGGCACTCCTTTTGAGTTGTCTGTTATCTCCCCATTCTGGCTATGCGCCCAGATGGCCGTCCCCAGTGCGCCAACTCCGATGACTCCCAACATGGTGCCCAGACCAATGCGCCAGCCCGGCAGAGAGCGCGAAACATACACCCGCTTGGGCGGCTCTGATGCGTTCGGAAGAGGCTTGAGCGCTGAAGCGGAGGGAGTCGGACTTGGTGATGCAGCAGGCTTTGCGGAACCGTCGAGCAGCGGACTGGCCAGCCGTCCCGCAATGGAACCGACACACTCCTTCAGACTGCGCGCATCACAGAGATCACTGGCTGCGTGATCTCGACTGGTTCCCGCATCGTAGATCCACATGTCCACCAAGCGCTCATGTCGCTGATGACGAGCAATGCGAGCGGCCAAGATCAGATCCACTTTCTGTTCATCGACAATGCGACGCAGACAAGATGGCTCCTCGCAGCTGCGATCACTGGATGACAGCTCGCTCGATTCGATCAGCTGTCCGCCTGCTCGCTGCACAAGCTGTCCGATTTCACTGCGCAGCGATTCAAGCTGACGGCCACCTTCCGATACGCTCAGCACCAGCACCTTACGCGACTCTGTTGCAGAAGCAGAGGGAAGGAATCCCCACAGTGCGCCGCACAGCGCAACTGTCTTGCCATAGGCCCACAGAGAGCTTCCGCAGGACAGATCCAGACCGCTCATAGCATCCCTTTCTTGCGCGCAGCACCACTGCGCAACAGCCAGATGTACCGACCCCATAATCACAGGAGTCCTTGCATCATCTTGCGAAACTTGTGCCAGCCACCTACTGCGTAGGTTCGGTCCATCAGCGACGAAAGATGAACGCTACACAGGCCCCATTCCTACCAAACAGAAGTCCACTTGCGAAGCACACTCCCAAGCAAGCAGCAGCTACCGAATCATGACCTCGATCACAGAAGGAACCATCACCACTTCCTGCTGTATCCCGGCCACACACTTTTCCAGTGCAGCCTTGGCTTGCGCTGGCAGATCCGACTTCAGCCGCAGACTCTGCGTGCCTTCAAAGCGCAGGGTCGTGTTGCGAAGTGCAGCCCAGGCAACCCGATGTTCGCGCTGTAAACAGCCCTGGACATACTGCGCCCCCGGGCTGCTCTTGGGAAAGCCGATGGTCAGCTCAAAGCGCACGGGCTCGCGTCGGACACTGACAGACTTGCTGCCTGTCTTTTTTGTCTCTGGTACAGGCATCACCTTCCCTGCGTGTTCCTTCTGGGCTGGCCCTGGTGGAAGCGTCTTGTCGTGTCGATCAGGAATCGGAACAGAGCCACTCACAGCAGCAGGCCCACTTGTCACCTGTGCCGACAAAGGAGTCCCCGGAGCCAGCAGAGTCGGACCAGATACAGTCGGACCAGATACAGCAGGAATCGAAGTCGCCGCAGCAAGCGAATCTTGACCCACACTGGGAGCAGCCGGATGCGCGTGCGGCTTGTGTCCATCAAGCACCTGAAACGAACCGTTCATCAGCAGCATGGAAGCGGTCCCCAGCGCGGACAGGACACGCAGACCCAGGCCGCTCTTGTTCACACTTCCTTTCGGCAGCAGCTCACCTGACCGTCGGGTATTGTGCGAAGGAAGCAGTGGCTCTGTGCTTATTGAAGGATCCGTCAATACGGCATGAAACATCGCGCTGCGAGCGGTCTTCTGCGGCAGAATCGGAAGCGCTAGCGACTGTTTGCAGCAGCCCACCATAGCAGCCACAAAGTCAGCCAGCGAAGGATATCTGTCTTCCGGTCGCTTCCGCAGCGCGCGCAAGATCACCTGATCCAGCTTCGTATCCGTAAGCGGCGCAGGCTGCTCTGAGATCACCCGAAACAAGGTCGCAAAAGCTGGCTCCCCGTGACGATAAAACGCAGGCTTTCCGGTCAGCATTTCATACAAGATCAGCGCCAGGGCAAACTGATCGGTACGCTCATCCACGATGTGATTTTCACCGCGCGCTTGCTCTGGTGACATATACGCCGGAGTCCCGAGCAGTGCCCGATCGTGCGTCAGCAACGACGCGGTACTTAGCACATGCTTGGCAATGCCAAAGTCGAGCACCTTCACGAAGTGATCGACCGGACCGGACTTGCACAGAAACACGTTGCTTGGCTTGATGTCCCGATGCACGATCCCGAGGCTGTGCGCGACTTCCAGCGCGGCGGCAACCTGCGCAAACAGATGGATCGCAAGTGGCAAAGGCAGCGCTCCTTGACGGCGCAAGAGCTGGGCCAGATCCTCTCCTTGCAGAAGCTCCATCACCAGATAGGGACTTCCTGAATCGGTCACATTCCAGTCGATGACATTGACGATGTTGGGATGATCCAGCTTGGCCAGCGTCTCTGCTTCCCGACGGAATCGTGCCAGGAACTCTTGTCCGTGCTCACCATCGGCCTTGATCACTTTGATCGCGACACGTCGGGGCAAGCGAACCAGTGACGCTTCAAACACAGTGGCCATGCCGCCGCGACCGAGCACACGCTCGATCCGATAGCTGCCCCCCAGCACCGTTCCTTCGGCAACCTGATCCGGCTCCATCGCGGCCCCCACGCTTCCTTACGGCTTGTTCAAAAAGAAGTGAACCGCCTTGTCCGTTTCCACCACCAGCTCTGGCGCACTGTCACCAGCCAGCTGCACCGCACTGACCGAGCGAATCGTCGGCTCCGTCACGTTGACCACGGACTTGCTATCCCAGTCCTTGAACTGTCCCTGCCCCAGTCCGTCCCGGCCCACATACGAGGTCACATACAGACTGCTTCCCCTCGCCAGCACCAAGTCCATCCATCCGTCCCCGTTCAAGTCTTTGATACATCCAGCGGCAACTTGTGTGCCCGCCCCCAGTCGCCCCAGCGCCGATGCGATCCCTTGCTTGAGCAGCTCGTCTTGATACGGCGTACTACCGGCCCCCTGATGGATGACTTTCTTCACCTCGATCCCCTCGAAGATCAGGGCTTCCGCCCCGTTCTTTGCTGGATCCGTCGCGTCCAAGTCCCCCATCACCAGCGCGGTTGGTGCAGCGTCACTTGACTGAAACGTATGCACACTCGCAGCATCCCAGCGCAGCAGGAGCGCACTGGTTGCGGTCCCCGTGGGCTTAACAGACACCGCAAATCGATCCACCCCTGTGTCGCGAAAGATCCGCAAGGGAGAGCTGATCGTCGCGCCCGCTGCGACCTCCAGCCCGCTGTCCAGATAGGTGATCGATGGACTCCCTGGTTGCATTTTCACAAACGTCTTGTTCGCCAACAGCAGCTCGGTGTTCGCAAAGTCCAGCCCGCTGATCTTGCTCGCAGTTGGAAAGTCCGTCGTCGGAACACTCACTGGTAAGATCCGGGATGCCGCATCTGTCGCAAGCAGATCCGTCTGATACACCATCCAGCGCGATGGACTCGTCCCGTCCTTCGCCCAAAACACCGGCAGCGTTTCACGCATCCCGACAAACTTCATCTTGCTGGCATCCATCGGAATCGATGCCCGCCACTCAAACTTCCGTAGCGCACCGATCGGAGTATTGGGACCAGGCGTGGTCAGATCCGGTACGGTCGGTAAGTCAATTACCGATCCATCCCTTGACGATCCCGATCTGCACAGCACGTCATCAAGTGAACAGGACTCACCAAAATACTTCGCCAGATCACACTGCATCAGCGCAACGGACAGAAGCGCGCAGCCGCAGCGAATGAAGCGACGCAGGCTGGAATTCCTATGAAACAACGGAGTCTTCATCGTGCTCTCTCCTGCGTGCTCGAGTTGGGAAGACCCAGCGACAAGCTCATGCCGATGATCGCGCTGCCCATGACGGCGTACGCAGGCGCAAACAGCGGCGTCATGTTCAGTCGCAGCACCTGTCCCCTTGAGTCCCGTACAAGCGTTGCATCTTTACCATGCGCCCAGACTGCGGTCGCAAGCGCACCAACGCTGATGACACCGAGCGCAATGCTGATTCCTTTTCGCCACATCGGAAGCGTGCTGACTGATCCGCTGCGCTGGGTCTGCACCAGCACCGGAGCACTCTGTTCGGACGACTCTGGAAGCTTCAGCAGAGACGCACTCATCGCCAGCAGCCGCGCACTCCGCTGGCTCAGCGTGACCTCTTCACTGCGCTTTTGCGCGATGCGCTCATTCACTTCAAACAGAAACACATCGAGCAGATGACTCTCTGTGTAGTGCGTCGCGACCAACACCGCAGACGCACCATGTGAAAGACCTAGCTGAAGCAGACAGTCGCGCCCCCGACAGCCGCGCTCTGTATCGGTCAACAGAGAGTCCGCCACCGCAACACCGCGCGCCCGCAGGCCCGCTTCCAGCTCTTGATGAAGCATGCGATGCCAGACTCCATCTTCTGCAACGCTCAGCACCAGCGTCTTTCCAGGAGTCGCATGTCCCGTCGCAGAAAGGCCAATTCCCAGCGCAATCGCGAGCCCGTAGGAAAGCAGGTTCCGCATCGTCCCCTACACTCCCAGAATCGACTGTAGATACGCCATCGATGGCTCAAGCTGCGACTTCAGCTCTGCGATCTTGGCGTCGATCTGATGAATATCGACCACCGGATCCGTCGTGATTCCCAGCTTCTGCAAGCGATTCTTGGCGCCCGCTCCTGTCATGTCCGTCCGTCGTCCCAGCTCTGCCAGCGCGCCCCAGCGATTGGTCGGAAGCACCTCGCGCGCCAGGTTCAAAAAGATCAGGTGATCGACACACTCCGGAATCGCCATCGGATTGTCAGGAACCGGCACAGGAGGCGGCACTTCCAGCACGATGTGCGGACTCGACTTCACCACTTTGGCCGACGGACCGTTTTCATCGTAGAAGGTCTTGTCCATCTCGACCACAGCGGCCCAGTTCTGCGCAAACGTCCGATCCGATCCGCGCAGAGCCAGATAGCGTTCCAGAAAGTGACGGAGCTGTCGTCCGTTTCCTGGCCAGCGCATCTGCATCGCATGCTCAATGATCTGCTCTGATTCCTCTTCGTTCGGAACGCCGCGTCCTTTGCGTGCATGTTCCTGAAGCAGCGTCGGGATCAGCTCTCTCACATCACTTGGGCTCAGATCCGGAACCACCAGCTTCATCGCTTCCAAGCGAAAGAACAGATCCTCACGGAAGGTCTTTTCCGCAACCATCCGCTCTAGGTTCTTGTTGGTGGCCGCGATGATCCGCACATTGACCGGCTTCTCTTCTCCGCTGGCACCGACCCGACGGACAGATCGCGACTCCAGCACGCGCAGCAGCTTCGGTTGCAGAGACAACGGAAGCTCTCCGATCTCATCGAGGAACAGCGTTCCGTTGTGCGCTTGCTCGAACAGACCGGGACGATCCACAGCGTTTGTAAACGCACCTTGCTTCGATCCAAACAGCTCACTTTCGATGATCGTCTCCGCCAGCGCCGAGCAGTTGATCGCGATAAACGGACCCTTTGCACGCGCACTGTGACGATGAATGTCGCGCGCCAGGATGTCTTTGCCGACTCCGCTGCGTCCGTACAGCAGCACCGTCACATCCGTCGCCGCAATCTGCTTGGCCACCGACAGCACACGACTGCGATTCGGAGACATCGCGAGAAACTGCCACGGCTCCTCTAGCTGACGCGACGGACCGCTGTTGTACAGATACACCACCGTCTGAAGCCAGCGCTCCAAGTCCAGGTTGAACGTCGCTTGCTTCCACTGCACCACCACGTACGCAGAGCGCTCGAGCAGCGGCACCTTGGTGTACTTTCCCGCCAGCTTCGACAGCTCTGTATCGCTCGCGCTGCCGATCGCAACCTGCTCAATGTACTTTCCGATCTGAAGGCGAACGTAGCGCATCAGATCGTCCGGGTTGGTGATTCCCTTGATCTTCGGCGGCCACAGGCTGTTCTGTTGCCGCACGATCACATCTTGGCCAAGCAGCAGCTCGAAGTTTCCGTCTAGCTCGACCGCTTGATACGGCAAGAGCCGCAGGTAGGTTCCGTTCATGCTGTTGAGATCCTTGACGAACACCCGCCCGTGGTCGTCCTTCCAGATCTCTGCGTGTGACTTCGAGATGTGCTGCGAGTTGACATAGATCGGCGCCGTCACACAGGGATCGAAGCCATCGACTGGACGCTGATGCTCCACCGACGACACCGCCGAGTCCTCGCTGCCACCGCGCTTGACGACCAGGCGCTCACCCTCTTGCAGGTTCTTTTCCACCCGTTGCTTGTTTTCGATGATGACAATCGGAGCTTTCGACATAGCTACATGACCTCTGTTTGTTTGGTGTTGTTTGTTCCGCCCAATAAAACAATCCAACAACGCGCGTCGTTCAGATATAAAAGTCAGCTTTTCTTTAATACAGACATTCTAAACTTCAGTTTACATTTCACTTTTTTCGCTCGATTCAGATCTCTCTCATTTATAAAATAAGCATCATTTTCTTGTTCAAACAGAGACCACATCAGCGCGCACACGCGGCGACAAGTGATTGACTCTCTTGCATTGTTTGCCTTTCATCGGATGACAAACAGCCTGGGCAACCGACAGCGCGCACATCTTTGTAACTACCCAATCAGACTGATTTATTTCTATGCTTAGCAAGCTCAATGCCAAGACAGAAGCGCTCTTATTGTGCGTCTTTGCTCGTCAATTGATTACAATGTAGAACCTGTAACGACCTGCATTTCTGGCACTTTGATTGCATCGCAAATTGGAAAAAACCGCTTACTGCGGACACGTTCAAAAACACAAGCAGAGGCCAAGCTCATGACTGCAATCGATAGCGCTCTTCGTCAGGCTCGAAATCAGAACAACTCTCCCCTGCATGCGCTGACCCACAGCAGCGAAGCCACACACTCTGGTGCGCGCGTCGGACAGCTCTTGTGTGGTCGCTATCGGCTAGAACTGCTGCTCGGAAAAGGCGCAATGGGCGAAGTCTATCGAGCGACGGACACCGAGCGCCAAGAGCCATGCGCGATCAAGCTGGTGCTTCCCGAAGCGTCGCTGCCACTGCAAGCGCAGCGTCGGCTGGTGCAGGAAGCCAAGGTCATCTCTCGGCTGTATCACCCCAACATCGTCGAGGTCCGCGAGTTCCTACAAGACAGAGACGGAACCTGCCTGCTGGTGATGGAGCTGCTTCAAGGAGTCGATTTGCAAACCGTGCTGCACAAGCAAGGTAGACTTCCACTGTGGCGCGCGCTGGAAATCGCTCGCAGCGTGGGGGCGGCCCTTCAGTACGCACACGAGATGGGCGTCATCCACCGCGACATCAGTCCCGGCAACATCTTCTTGGCGCAGCAGGGCCTGAAGTCGCAGCGGACCCGGGATGTGATCAAGGTGCTCGACTTTGGGCTGGCCAAGCTAATTGAAGACTGCCAAGCCAGCGCCGATGCAGCCGGTGCGCCCATCACCAAGGGAATCATCGTAGGAACCCCCGCCTACCTGCCCCCGGAGGCCGCACAGTGGTCCCCCGCCCGGCGAGATCCACGCAGTGATCAGTGGTCGCTTGGGGTGGTGCTCTATCACATGCTGGCGGGACAGCTTCCGTTCCCCCAGAAGAACCCCTACGAGCTGTACAGCGCCATCTGTTACGAAGAGCCGATTCCGCTGTCCGAGCTGGCCCCCAACCTGCCCGCGCACATCTACGCCACGGTGCAGACCGCGCTCGCCAAGTCCTGCGAGCAGCGCTTTCCCAGCGTCAAAGACTTCTTGCGTGCCCTGGATGCCCTGCCGCCCCTGCGCGCGACCATGAACGCCCTGTCCAATCACCGCGACACCTTGGCGCAGACACCTTCTGTGGCTGAGATTGAGCGGTCGCGCCGTCACACGCCGCCCAAGCTACACTCCTTGGCAGAGGACGAAGAACGGGAGACAGCGCAGCGCTCCGAGCCGTCCCGTCCCCCGCAGTCCACCATCAACAGCGCGCCTTACAGCCCGCTTAGCACGGTGCAGTATTCCTTAGCAGAGCTGCAAGCCTTGGCCAGCGCGAGCCGCAGTGAGCCAGTGCCCGAGCCAGTCCAGGAAGAGCAGATCACAGCGCGCTACCTAAACCCCCAGCACTTGGTGGAAGACACGTCGAGCGAGCCACCGCCACCACCGCAGCCTGTCAGCCATGGTGCGACGGTCTCGCTGACGGCGGAAGAAGCGGCTAGCTTGGGACTGCCAGGACTAACCCGCAAACCACCGCGACCGCCGCAGCTTCCTCCGCCGACTGAGCAGCAGCCCGCTGGTGCCGATTCGCGCGAAACTGCCCCACCCAGCCGGTCCGAGCCAAGCGTTAGCCGGTCGAAGCCCGAAGCCGCGCCAAGTAGCGTCCAGGTCGCGTCCCAAGATCCGGTGCCCGCGATGGTTGCGCCTGCTTTGTCCATCGCACCGGGGAACGGACTGGCTTGGCTGCGCCACGACTCGAATCACTCGCTGCGACAAGGACTGGTGATGATGGGACTGGGTGTGGTGCTGTCGCTGCTGACAGGCTGGGCGCTGGGTTTGTTTGGCTCGCAGCGCTCCTCAAGTGGCCGCACCGTGGCACAAGTCAACCTACCGAAGGACACCCGCACTGCGATGGAACAAGGGGTGTCCATGCCCAGCTCGCTGTATGCCCAGCAGCCAGTGCCCACCGCGCAGCCCCTGAACCTGCCCAGCCCAGCCCAGCCCACGCCCACTTCAGCCAAGAGCGGCCTTGCGCCCACGCCCAGCCCACAGGTAGGTCGCCCGACCCCCGCTCGCAGCGCAAGCAGCCTAAAGCAGGCACCGATTCCGCCCCTGCGCGCAGCCCAGTAGGCGCGTCACCAGCGAGCGGACCGCTCTGCATCTTCTCCGCGCAGCAAGTCCCCGTCCTGCGCAGCGCGAATCCGGTCGGAATCTCCGACTCCGATCCTGGACCCCGGCAGCCGCCAAGCGCCCGCGTCACCAAACAAACAGCCCTCGCCTTCTGACCCAAGCGCTGCGCCTGGTTGTGGCGACCCGACCGCTTCAGCGCAGCTCGCCGCATGCGTCCACGTCAGCGCTGTTCGCAAGTCCTAGGCCGATTCGAGACCAGCCCACGCACCCAGCACCGGATCAATGAAGATCCCTGCCCACTTTTGAAGCAGCGCCCCGCACTACAAGCAGACTACATCTTCTGCCCGCACTGGGCCAAACAGTCTTTTGATATCAAAGCAGCGTCATTTCATAATAAAATCACTGCTTTACTCGAAAAAATGACAAGCCATTCTTGGGCAATTAGAATTGGCCCACAAATTGCCTTCATTTATTTCCGACAAGACAGTCATCGCATAAATCCTTGCTGGATCAATACGAAGGAGACATCGTATGAACGCTCTGCTCTCTGCTATATTTATATTATTTCATACCATCATTATCGATAACAAAAGCACGTTCGTTCTCCTCTATGAGCACCGAAAAGCAAGCACATCACAGCTTGACACAAACAGCACTGTCGCTGGACAAAAGAAGAACAAGGACGATAGAAGCGACTCACCCATTCCCCCCATTCGACCGCCACTGTTTCGGAGCATTTTCATATCTTGCTTATAATACACAAGCTCAGATCAGGTAGCAGTTCGCGCGCATCGAAATCCTGCATAAGCAGCAGTCATTTCTGGCTTTGCACCATTTCTAGAAAAGCCAAATACATGCAGATACGAGCCAGACCACGCGCCACCACGTAGCACGCGCAAGGAGCAGTTACTGCCCGCCAAGCCGCCATAGCAGTCGCTCACCCACTCCATCACACTGCCGCCCAGGTCGATGATGCCGAGCGGCGTTCGATCCTTGCGGCCACTGCCAATCGGCGCAAGCTGCGTACCAAACGGGCTACAGCGAAAGAACTGATTCTGCGGATCCATCAGCGGATCATGCTCCAACAAGACATCATCGCAGGTGCCAGGTGGGTCATTTCCCCAGGGAAACAGACGACTGGTCGAACCGCGCGCCGCGAACTCCCACTCGATTTCCGAAGGCAAGCGCTTGCCTTCCGTTTGACAATAAGCGTGGGCACCAAACCATGAGATTGCATTGGCGGGCCAGCGCTCTCTTCCTTCCATGACACGATACGAGTCATTTGCAAAATAGATGCATGTATGTCTGTCATCTCTATATAAATTGAAGATCTTTTCTTTTCCCAAAAACACCATCACCGCCTGCTTGTCTCCTTGAGACTCCACTCGCTGATCAAGCAGCTTGTTTTGATGTTGCTTCTGAAGCCAGGCTGCCAGCTCTGCACAGGTCACTTCCTGTCTATCCAGCCAAAATGCCTGAACGTATTCTTCATGCAAAGGCAAGGCACGCGTGACCACGGTTTCGAGATCGCTTGCGTGATATCCCCACATGCTGATCTGTTTGCGAATTGAATCAGGAACTGCTGCGTCTGGACGAACGCCCATCATAAAGTGACCAGCAGGAATCAAGACTGCGGATGCATCGCTCGCTTCTGTGTTCTTGCGAACATGAGACAAGCGCGTAGCGTAGAGCGAACTGTTCTTTGTCGGTAATGCAAAGTCTGGACGGATGCGCTGTTGCGGAAAGCCGGAACGGATGCTGTTTCGCCCAAGCAGGGCCAACAGGGCCAGCCCAAGCGGCAGGATCCCAGACGCAAGCCAGCCGATGCGCGAACGCAAGCTGGACACGCGCGGCACCAATGTCTTGCGCGCACCCTGAAGCTGACCGTGCTCCAGAAGCAGCGCGGCGGCCTGTTGCATCGTCGGACGGTCGCTTGGTTCTTTGGCCAGCAGCGCAGCAATCAGCGACGAAACCGATCGAGGCAGCTCGGGCACCAAGTCGTGTAGCGGCTGCGGATCCGAGTGTTGATGATGAATCAGGACATCCTGCGTCGAGCCCACAAACGGAGTTCGTCCGCTCAGCAGCTCAAACAAGATGCAGCCGAGTGCATAGACATCACTCTGGCCATCTACGGTACGCCAGCCAGCGGCGCGCTCGGGTGACATGTACGCCGGTGTCCCCGAAATCCCAGGAGCGTGCAGCGTAGGCGGCGTCTGTGGATCCGTCAGCTGCGCAATCCCAAAGTCGAACACCTTGACCCGATGTCCGTCCGGCACCACCGGGTCTGGCACCCACATGACGTTGTCTGGCTTGAGATCACAGTGAACCACGCCGAATCGGTGAGCGCTGGCCATCGCATCCGCCAGCTCCGCACCGATCCGCAGAGCCAGCAACAGTGGGAGCCGCTTGTCGGGATGACGCTGGAGCAGGTGGCGCAGCAGTGTGCCTTCCAGATACTCCATCAGGAGGTACGGCGTTCCGTCTTCGTCTTCCCCGCAGTCAAAGACCTGCACCAGCCCCGGATGGGACGCCTTGCTTGCAGCCCGCGCTTCCCGCAAAAAGCGCTTCCGGTAGGAAAGATGTGCGGCCCCGCCTTTCCCAAGCAGCTTGAGTGCGACACGCTGTCCCATTTTCGTGTGAGTCGCTTCGTAGACCACGCTCATTCCGCCGCGACCGAGCACGCGTTGGATTCGATAGTGCCCGACGATACGTCCAATGCGCGCGTCGTCTTCAGCGCAGTCGTCCGCGAGCCCAGCGTCCTCGGCATCTTGCTGCGCGACGACCACCAGCTCCGTGTCCGGTTTCGCTTCCCTTTCCAAGTCGTGTTCCAAGTCTTTGCCCGATTCCTATTCGATTCCTATTCGATTCCTGTTCGATTCCTGTTCGATTCCTGTTCGATTCCTGTTCGATTCCTATTCGATTCCTGTTCGATTCCTATTTCAAGACTTCGCAAAGAACGCTCAGCGGTTCGAGTCTCTTGGCTCTTCACTGTCTGGCTGCTGCGGTTTGCGGAATGTCTTTGGATCGATTCCCAGGCGCAGCAGCACGCGCGACACTTGCCGTCGAGAAAGCTGGAGCCGCCGAGCAACCCTCGCGATCATTCCTGACTCTTCAGACAAAAGCCGCCGCAGAAGTGACTCGTCATAGCGAGAGATACTCTGTGACGACGCTGGAAGAGCAGGCTCAGGCACTCTCTGTTGCGGACCGGACTTAGGAATCACCTGCCGACTTGTTTGCGGAATCGGCTGCCGACTTGCTTGCGGAATCGGCTGCGTCGTTGGTTGGGCGCTAGGAATCGGAATCGCAGCGGACAGACGAAAGCGCTCAGGAAGACTCAAGAGATCAAGCGGAGCCTCGTCAGAATCGACCCCTTCATAGGTCTTCATATACTCAGTGACAGCAATCAGCTCGCGTACGTTCTGCGACCACGGATACAGCAGCAGCGCTTCTCCTAGCCGTGCGGTCATCCGTCGCAATCCGCCCAGATAATGACCAAACAGAATCAAGATGTCTTCCTTCCGCATCCGCAAAGGAGGCAGCTCGATCCGCAGCATCGACAATCGCGCCAGCAGATCCAAGCGAAAGGAGTCACGACTTGCGGCCAGATCCAAGTTGCGATTGGTCGCGGTCACCACCCGAACGTGACAGTCCAGCGGCTCATGTGCGCCCACCGGCCAGATCTTTCCTTCTTCCAGCGCACGCAGCAGCTTGGGTTGAATGTCGATCGGAAGCTCTCCCACTTCGTCGAGAAACAGCGTTCCTCCGCTTGCTTGACGGAAGGCTCCGCTGTGTCTTTGTAAGGCCCCCGTAAACGCTCCGGGCAAGTGACCAAACAGCATGCTCTCTGCCAGCGCGTGCGGAATCGTTGCGCAGTTGAGCGCGCGGAACGGACCATTCCTTTCTGCGGAGTGCAGATGCAGAAACTGCGCCGCACGATCCTTTCCGGTTCCTGTTTCCCCCATCAGGAGCACCGGAACGTGACGCTCCGCCGCACAGGAGAGCTGATAGCGCAGCTCGATCATCTCGGGAGACTGTCCAAGCAGCAGCGAACCAGCCTGCGATGCTTCGCTCGGAAGCTTGCGTGGCATGCGCTGAGACTTGTGCATCCGCAGAATCAACAGCGAGTTTCCAATCCGAATCACAGAGCGATCGGACAGCTCGCTCCTTTCGATCGGCTGACCATCGACGAAGGTCTTGTTCTTGCTTCCCAGATCTTCGATGATCACGCGCCTTCCGTCTTCATGTAGCCAAATCCGCGCGTGCTGCGCCGAGGCATGGCGATCTTTGGGGAGCGGAATGCACTGAAGAGAAGACACCTCGCGACCAATCAGTAGACCTGTGCGCATCACCGCAACGGATTGAATTGGCGCGGATTCTCGCGAAAGTGGCGCACAGCGACCGTCGGTGAGTAAGATCTGAATGACGGGCACCGGATGATCAAGCGGGACAAGCAGACGGTCTGTTTCAGTATGAGAAGCCATCTTGGTACCAACTTGCGCACAGTTACTACCGTCTCGGCTCCCTTGCAACCGGACTCGCTACATTCGTTCTGTAATCCGTACTGCCGATCCGTCGCTCAGCATTCGGTTCAACGTCCGTGCTTGGCCGAGCGCTTGCATAAGTACACGAAGAAGGAGCCCACCCATGCGCAGCTTCGATCGCATCTGTTCCGTCTCCACATCGCTCGGCCTGAACTCGCCCAGACAACCGCTTGCGCGCGTACACGGTGCGCTGCTATCGGCCATCTTGCTGCTTGGTGGCTGTTGGGTTCAAAACGGAAGCTACTGCCAAAGTAACAGCGACTGCCAGCAAGGACTGTGCATCGGCTATGAGCGTGGCGTCAAAGCCGGTCTGTGTACCGAATCGCTCGCGCTTTCATCCAAAGTTTGTCGATTAAATGAAACCTTTCAGGATCCCCAAGGAGCCAATCGGAGCTTTGGTCAAAGCGTACAAATTATGATCGATAAGAAAAATCCACAGATCATCCATGCACTGATTGGTCACTCACAAGGTTTTTCTTATTGCAAAAACGATCAGATAGGACTTGTGACGGATATACGAAAACAAAATGCCAGCCGTATTCCTTATGGTCCATCAACCCGCTTGCCCAGATCCAGTTCCAGCACAAGCTGGATCTCTAGCGAACCAAGCAGCAATCAAGTCATCGACATTTCGACCGGAAATCCCGTGGAAGGCGCGGAGTTTGCCAACATCAAGAGTCCGATCACTTCCGTTGCTGCCAGTCCAAGCTGGGTCGCCATGAGCGATGTCAACGCACGCACGGTCTGGCTCTGGAAAGAATCAGAGTTCGATGCCAATGCAAGCTTCGGCAGTGACTTTGAAGATCCAGCCCCAGGCTTTGGAAAGACACTCGCACTGTCCAATCGTCAAATCGCCATCGGATCGGATGAAGCCGTCTCTTTGTATGATATCGACGCCGCAAGCAAGATGCTAACAAACCGAAACCCAAGCAGACCAATCGCAGCAGGAAAAAGCTTCGGGTCGGCCATCACACTCAGTACACTTGGACTTGCTGTTTCTGAACAGATCGAGTCTTCTGCTGGAACAAAGATCTGGTGGTATCCGATTGACAAAACCGAAGCACAAGAGCTACCTATTCCCATTCGATATCAACAAAATAAAACAGAAGCGATCATTGGATATGGTGCATCTCTGGCTTCAACTGATTCGCGCATTGCCATCGGTGTTCCCGGTGATGGCGGTGTGGTGATGCTCGAAAGAGCAAACAATGACTGGCAAGAAATCAGCGTTGCCAAGCCAGAGATCACGAAGCCAGAACGGAGTCGCTTTGGCGCAGCGCTGGCGATGGACAACGACTGGATCGCCGTCGGAGCACCAGGCGAGAGCCGGGTCTATCTCTATCTCTGTAACTGACAAGCGTTCTTACGGGGGACTCGATGACTGCATCTGTCTGCGGGCCTTTCGCTCGAAGACATACAGGATCGGAGCGGTCAGAATCGCAGCAGCACCGACGGCAAGTCCGGCGCTGGCCCACGGCAGAGTGGAAAGAGACTGAGGACAGGTTCCGCTTGCGACGAGCGCGCTGTCCCCACAGCTCTGCCTGCCGTCGAGCGCCAGCAGTGTACCGCCCGCCGCCGCAGCGACAATCCCGACGCCCAGAACGCTCCACTTTGCTGCCGCCAAGCGACGGGCACGCTGCGCCAGCGGGTCCACCGTCAGCACAAAGCGCAGCTGTCCTTGCGAAGCAGCCAGCGACTGTTCGGTCAGCGTCTGCTCGGTGTCCAGCGGCAGATAGCCATCTTTGGAAATACGCAGTCGCTGCGCACCTTCGAGCAGCACCGTCTGAAGCGGCGTCATCCCGCGCGGCTCACCAGCGATGCGCACCGACGCTCCGCTTGGCTCACTGACCATCCGCACCGGCACCGTCTGCCGTCCGAGCGCTTCCCCCATCAGCGCGCCGACCTTGCGCTGAAGCTGCGCACGCAGCGTCTGATCATCACAGCTTGTACACGACCAGCTCGCCGAAGCCGCCACTTGATTGGCTTCCCGATGACGCACCGCAAGCTCTGCCTGCCACGTCGCTGCGCGCTGCTGAAGCTTCGCTTGCAGCACATAACTGACACCAAAACTCGGCGTAGCGCTGCTTTGACACGCATCCCGACAAGAGTCATCTACGACGCGCAGATGACGCATTCCTGATGCTGGACGCAGCGCCACCACCAAGTTCGATTCGATACCGGATACGAGCGCCGACTCCAGCGCCGAGACGCTTTCACTGCGTACAGAGACCGTTCCGTCAATTGCCACCGTCACACCCGTGCTGACAATCGGCGGACCAAAGTCTGTCAGCACAATCGTCCGAGGCGCTTGTCCCGGCGAAAGGGGCTCTGGTCGGAAGGTCTTCACAGACCCCGCACCCTCAATCGACAGCGTATGAGATCCCTCTTCCAGTAAAATCCAGCCATCGAGCGGCAGCGATCCCACCACGCGATCATCGACACGCAGCGTCAGCGGACTTCCTGACTGCGCTTGATACACCACAAACACCCGCACCGCGCGCGCTTCTGCTTTGGTAATGTCCGACGAGGTCTTCTGCGTGAGCGCATCGGACACAACATCCAGCGATCGCTGATGATTCACATACAGACTCGCAGCCAGCCAGCTCTGTTTGAGCGCACTCGCCACATCTCCCAGCGTCAGCAGAAGGCTTCTGTCCTGACTGCGCTGATACTGGTCTTCTAGTCGCTTTTGCAGTTGCAACAGCTCTGTCCGTCCGCTCGGCAGCACAGTCCCAGCGGAAGCCGGTTGTCCCGTCGCTCGCTCGGTTCCGATAGGAGGCGCAGCCAGACCACCACGTTCCCACAGCGCGCCACACAGCAGCAGCGTCCGCACAAGGTACGTTGCGCGCACAGACTTTACGGCTTGCCAGGATCGCATCCTTTGATTACCTCCGAGCCGCCCCGCCACAGCTTGCCATCGATCTGCTGAACACCCGGCAGCAAGACCACTCCCGATTCGACACAGTGACCGCTCTGTAGCGTGCCATAACGGACCGTGACCACCGACGAACGAATGGCTTGATGTAGGCTCCCGATTCGCTTCCGCTGCGCGTCTCCAAGTGCGGCACTCCGGCTCTTTGCAAACAGTCCGTTGAGCTTGCGTGTACTTGACTCTAGCAGCGCCGCAGGCTGTCCACTTTGTTGATAGTCCGCGATGCTTAGCTCGGTGTCCGCAAGCTCTAGCTCTTGCCGCTCTCGCTCCGAGAGTCCGGTACGTTTCCGAAGCTGTCCAAGCAGCTGCCGGGCTGTCCCCAAGCTCTGCGTTCGCAGCGCGGTCCGTACCTGATCGAGACTCTGCGCAAACGAAGGAATCGTCACAGCAGGAAGTGAAAGTGCGCTCCCCGCTTGCGCATCTGGCTGACCGTGCCCCGCGTCGCGCAGCGCACCGACCCCCAAGTCCGAAACGGAAGCCAACATGCTCGCATCCCCAGCACGCTCCTCCCCCGGTTGTACAGCGCCCAGTTCAGACCGCACAGGACGCGATTCCGATGTCGCACTTCCTACGGTCGCACGTACTTTGGCTGGCGCAGGCGAAGCAAGTCCAACGTCTTCATACAGACGCTGTGCCAGCAGCCGAACCGCCAGCGCTTCATCATGAAGGAATCGTTCCAGCGTCAGCCGCAGCATCGGAAGCCGCTCGCTTTGATACAGCTCTGCCACCACGCGCAGCACTTCTTTGCGAATCACATCGGATGGATCGTACGCAAGCTGAAGCAGATACGGAGCCGCTTCCTTCGGACTCAAGTAACGCAGAAGCTGAACCGCCGCAAAACGGATGCTGAGATCGCGCGTACTCAGCAGTGCGCGAAGCTGGGGAGGCCGCTCAACACGCACGCCCAGTCGTCGCAGATCCATGTATGCCAGCAGCACTTGTCCGCCTCGTCCTTTTAGCATTTCTTGCAGCACTGGGATCGCGCGCCGATCCGCAGACTCTGCCAAGCGATGCGCCGCAAACAAGCGCACCACCGGACTCTGATCACCAAGGCCTGCGATCAGGATCGGATGACGCGCTGGAATCACTTCAATCAGCAGCTTCCGCAGCGACTCATCCCCGGTCTTCATGGTCTGCATCAGCGTCGCAGACAACTGGGAATCCCCCAGCCGCAGCAGGATCACTTGCGCGGTCAATCGGACCCTGGCTTCACCGGACTGAGCCAGCTCTTCCAGCTTTTGTCGCAGCGCTGTCTGTACGCTACTTGGTGATGATGCTGCGGCATCCAGAATCTCTAACAGTGCGCGCTCTCCCGCAAGTCGGACATCGGTGTTTGCATCTTGCAGCGCTACGCGCAGTGCATCCAGCTCTTTGACCAAACGCGCTTTCCCAATGCTACGTACTGCGGCCAGACGGACTTCGCTTGATTCGTCGCTGAGCTGCTTCCGTAGCCACTCCGAAAGGCTGCCATCTTGCTGTTCAATGCGTGCATCCAGACAGCGAATCTGATCCGCAGCCAGCCCGCTGTTGCAGAGCGCTTGCAACTCATCACGCGCAGCTACGATGCGAGTCTGTTCTGCTGGAAGAAGCTGAAGCAGACTGCCTGCAACTTGATCCCGCACCGCAAGGGGAACCCGAGTATCTTGCAGCAGCTTCGACAGCAGCGTCACCGTTTCAAGCTGTGGACACATCGCCAGGGCAGACACCATCTGGATCGTATCGGACTCCGCTGCATTTGTGGAAAGCCCATCCCGAAGCACAGCACACAGCGCGGAATCCCCCGGACGTGACATAAGAAGCTCTTTGGATGCTTCATATTTGCGTGGTGAGTTCGGTACGGCCAGCTGTTCCAGCGTCTCTGCTGCGGCTGTGTCCCCAAAGCGCGCCAGCATTCCTTTGACTTGCAAAGACGATCCGCCGTGCAGTCCGTCTTGACTCCGTAGCCAGCGCAGAATCTCTTCCTGAGTTACATCAGAGGAAGTCAGCATCGTCTGTGTCAGCGCAGGAAGTCCGTCTTCGATGCGTAGAAGCTGTCCGCGCAGCGTCTGCCACGGCACAGGACTAAGCGTCTGACTCTTTTTCTCTCCACCAAAGGACAGCGCGAGTGCGGCATCCAGCTCAAAACCAGACCGTGTTTGCGGATAACAGCGTAGATATTCAGACAGAGACAGCACACCACTGGGATCCCGCAGCCGCAGCAGAGACGTACCCAGTGCAAGCTGCTCGCGACTTGCGCTGCTACTGCGCAGCCACTCACAGCTCTGCTTGGAAACCACATCCAGCGGAGTCAAAAAGGATCGCAGGATCGGACGAGACGAAAAGTCTTGGAGATCCGCCAGCGCAGCGACAGCAGAATGCCAGACTCCGCTCCCGCGCGACTCTGTACGAACCAGGGTGCGCAGGCTCTCTGTAACAGAGGACTCACGCGCCCGGCCAAGCTGCACCACCGCACTCTGTCTGTGCTGTTCCGAAGTCGAGCGAAGCTGACTCTGTAAGTGTGAAAGCGCAGCGCGTCTGGCTTCTTTGTAGGCAGGAAACGGATCGGACTCTGCTTGCAAACGGAGTCCCGCAACGATGCCAGCACCGACGATGACTCCGATTCCCAAACCACCCAGCAGCACCCACGGCTTGCGCACGGAAATCGACGCAGAAGGAGCCATCACACGCGGCAAGCGCTCGATGACTTGCTGCATGGTGGGACGACTCGCAGGCTTGTCCGAAAGCATCGCAGCAATCAGATCATCCAGCGCTTGCGGCACACTGCTGCGCAGACTACGAACCCTTGGCGCAGGCTCGGACACAACGCGAAAGGATGACGTATCACCAAACGGAGGCTGGCCTGTACACAGCTCGAAAAAGACGGCTCCTGTTGCAAATACGTCGGCTTGTCCGGTCACCTCCGCTGCGGCTCCGTACTGCTCTGGAGCCATGTACATCGGAGTCCCAAGCATCCTTCCGATTCCGGTCTTGTCATTCGCCAGCCGAGGACGTGTTGCACTCGGCTCTGGCCCCTGTCCGCTCAGCTTCGCAATCCCAAAGTCCAGCACCTTCAAGCGCAGACGCCCCACCACCAACGGATCATCGACCAGCATGATGTTGGACGGCTTCACGTCGCGGTGAATGATGTTCTTGGCGTGAGCAGCGGCGATCGCGGATGAGAGCTGCTGCATCAATTCGACGGCTTGCTCGATGGGAAGACCGCGCGGATTCGCCGATAGGAGAGCCCCCAGCGTCTGACCGCGCAGATACTCCATCACGATAAAGAGACTACCGTCGTCGCGCTGACCAAAGTCCGAGATCGAAACCAGGCCCGGATGCGCGATGATGTTGACGGCCTTGGCTTCGTCTAGGAATCGGCTGGCGTACTCTGCATCTGTGGCGAACTCAGGATGCAAGACCTTGACTGCCGCGCGGTGCTCGATGCGAACGTGAGTCGCTTCGTAGACCGTTCCCATCGCGCCTTCTCCGAGCCGCCGCACCAGCCGAAAGCTACCAAACTGCTGACCAATCAGCGGATCCCCGCTCATCGCGCGCCTCCGCCTGTCTGTGATTCCGAAACGGAGTCCAGCCTACGCCGCACGCTGGGCAGCCGGACATGTTCCTGGGCGCGCCCAGTGCCCAGTGGGCTACGCTGGCTGCGAGACACCCGCAGCGCAGGCTCCGCGTCTATCGCGTCCTGTCCTGTTGGTACGCCAACCCCTCGCTGCGCTTGGCTGTTTGATTCCCCGTTTGTCATCCGCAAACACCTATCCCGCAGCCCTTGCTAGACGTACCGCCCCCCTCGACAGAGAGGTCCGAAGAACAGTCCGATTGTCAGCTTATCACGCGCCGTGCCAGTCCTGTTCGGAATCGCTGGCACATGCCGTGCATTTTCGCTCCGTCGTGCCTTGCTGTTACCGCGACTGTCCACGTTCTTTCGAGGAGGACTCCGATGACCTGGCAAACCGTCCAAAGCGCAATTCCCAACTTCGCTTGGAGAGCCGTACTGACCTGCATGATCTGCATTCTCTGCTTGCTCTCTGGCTTCCAAGGAGGCTGCGAGGACAAACAAGACCGACGCGACGAGCTCCTGTTTGAAGCGCCCGTCGGACCTGAAGGCGGAACCATTGTCATTCCGTCATCCGATCCCGCGCTCGCGGACTACGCAGGCACCACGCTTCAGGTTCCATCCGGCGCATTTCCCGGCCCCGTGACCATCGCGTTCTATCGCACAGCAGGCCGAGACACTCCAGGCGCGCGCTTCGTCGGTGCTGCGCTCAAGATCGTCGCCCACGGCAGCGCCAGCCAGGTCGCGCAGGACATCCTGCACATCAGCATGCCGCTTCCCGACGGAATCGGCGCAAGTGGGGACCGCAACGTCATGGCCGTAGAGTGGCCAAGCGGGGAGCGCTTCTTGACGGGCGGACTCACCCAGCGTGAGCCCGGCAAACCACCACAGCTTCTGATTGAAACCCCAAAGCTTGGCTCGTTCTTTCCCGTGATCTATCCGCTTGGACCGGCGATGCCAGAGCCTTTGATTTATCCACTCGATGTCTTGCTTGTGGTGGATAACTCCAGTTCGATGTCTGCATTTCAATCGCTGCTTTTTCAGCACAACGGATCGAACTCGGTCCAGAAAAAGTCTCTTCCGTGGAAGATCCTAAACAGCTCTGCTGTGGACAAGTGTAAACCAGCCAAAGTAGCCAATTCCATCAGCAACATCCACATGGCGGTTGTCAGCAGTGACCTCGGTGTAATGCCCAAGCTTCCCATCGCCGCAGGAAGCGATTGGTCCAGTCCGCTTCCCACTGCATTTACCGCAGGAAAGTGTGGCCCACGCGGCACCGATCCAATGAAGAAGCACGGAAATGGCGATGATGGCGAGCTGCAAACCAAGCGCTGCACAGAGCGCGGCATCACCGATTCAACCGTCTGTCCCAGCGTCTGTACCGATCCCATTCCAGTGCCAGAGACTGGACTGCCTTATATCCGCAAATGGACAGAGTTTGATGCCAAGAAAATGGATATCGTCACGTATCCAGAATACGCAACCGGAAAACGACCCGAGACGGCCATCCACTGTCGTGCGATCTTGGGCGAAGGTGGCTGCGGCATTGAGATGCCAATCGGCAGTGCAGCACAAGCCATTTCCCGTCAAAACAGCATGCCCAGCGGCTTCCTGCGCGATCCGGCCACCTCGCTGCTGGTCGTGATCTTTGTCACCAACGAAGACGACTGCACCATCGCGTCTGCGCGACGCAAGGACGCCTATCCATCCAGCGCCAAGTACGTGACGAATCGCTCGGGGCTGCGCGAAAACTGCGGAATGCTGAGCGCGCCAGAGTGCTTCAACATGGAATACCGCTGCTTTGCATTGGACAATCAATGCAACGAAAACCTTAGCATGCCTGGTAGCAAAACAGGATGCAAAACAAAGTCTGTCAATCCAAATCCATATCTTGCCTCCGTGGAAGAGCTGGTGAAGCAGATGGCTTCCTATCAAGATGGAATGGGAAAGACACAGTATCGTTCCATCGGTTTTGTCACCATTGCACCATCTGGTTCAGACTTTGAAACAGAATATCTTCCCGATGGAATGATGACAACGATGCTGACACCGTATCTAAACATCAAGCAACAGAAGAAAACATATGTAGGAAAAGACTTTCTGCTGGGTCCACAGCTCCGTTATGAAAAGCTATATCAACTTAAGAACAGCGCTGTTGCGACAGAGCGATTTATCGACACAAAACTGGGCGATGCTGTGGATTTCGTCATCAAACAAAATATTGAAGCGCTCATTGATCCAGCCACGGGTCAAGCAGACGAAATGGAGCTAAATAAGCTTGTGGATGCGCTACATACCAAGACCGCGCCGTTTCTGAAACTACAGAAAGCAGGCATAGACTCAGGATTCACTGAGCCTTGTCCGTAATCGTCAAACAGTCTGCACTTGCGTGCTTATGGGAAGCGCGCCCGCAGCAGTTGGGGGGGAAGGTCATGACGTTTGAACAGAGACAATGCAAGAATCGAAAGCTCACGATCATACCGGCGCTGGCAGGACTGCTGGCGATACAAGCGGGCTGCAATGGTGGAATCCGCGAGCTGACCAGTGGACAGGCCGATTCCGCGCAGATCGAGCCAGTTCGACCCAAAGAGCGCATGCTCGCCGACGGAGTGGTTCCGATTCCGAGCGGTGGCACAGTGGTCGTCAGCAGCAATCAGCAGCTCGCGGTGGTGTCGGAAGCGATCTCGTCGCAGATCATCTTTGTCGATTTGCAGCGACAGTCGGTGGCCAAGCGCATCGCACTGCGACCCGGAGATCAGCCCGGACAGTGCGTCGAAGGAAGTGTGCCGACAGAGTTCTTCTGTGTGCTGCGAACGGGCAGCGCCGTGATCCGCGTCCGCGCCGAGCAGCAGCCAGACGAACCGCTTCAGCGCGCCTACGCCTGTCACGAGCCACGCGGTCTGGCATTTGCGGCTGCCGATCAGCGACTGTACGTGGCCTGCGATGGTGGCGAGCTGGTGACCGTCGAAACGATGTATCGGAGCCTGCGGCCGAGAACCATGCAGCAGCTCGATCCCGGCCTGCACGACATTCAGCTCATCAGCGGAAGCAGCGGTCCCGACAGCGAGATCTGGGTCAGTCGCCGACGCCAAGCCAAGGTCTACAAGCTGATTCGCAGCACCGGCGAGTCGATCGAAACCGTAGAACCGAAGGCGCAGAGCGATAGCAGCATGCAACCCACGCCAACCACTGCCTCGCGACTGGTCCGCACGCCAGGCCGCACCGGAGCCTTCCTGCTGTACGAGCTGGGTGGGCTGCTGCCCGTGGCATATTACCAAGGCTGCGTCAACTGCGATCCGACACTGATGGGGCTGCACGCCGCACGAACAGCGCCGGTCGTAGCGCCTTCGCTCAAGACAGCCAACGGAGACCGCATTGTCGCACCGCTCGACATGACACTGTTGCCAACCGGCGAAGTCGCGGTCATCGCAGCAGGAAACCGTGCGCTCTCGGGCAGCGACGGACGCACGCCACTTCTTATCGGGATGCCCGGAGCCCTCAAGCGCTCAAACGCGATCCCCACAGCCGCCATGCCCGTTGCAGTCGCGGCCACCAAAGATCGCTTCGTCGTCCAGACCATCGGTCGCGCATCGCTGTGGTCGATTGGACTGGAAGGAACCGCAACGGAAGTGCCGCTGCTCACGGATGCTGCGCCACAGCCGATTCGTCCGATCGAGCTGTTCTTTGCATCCGACCGCTCTGTCGGCCTTGCGTGCGCAAGCTGTCACCCCGACGGCAGAGATGACGGGCATCGCTGGATCATTCAAACCACCGATGGAGAGCGACGACGCACGCTCAGCCTGCGCGGAACGCTCGCAGGACGCAGCGCGTATCGACGAACCGGAAGTGACCCGACGCTTACGCAGATGGTTCGACACGACTTCACCAACCTGCATCCACGCAGCACGGTCCCATCGACCGATGTCACAGAGCTAACAAGCTGGCTGCTCAAGCTACCGCCGATGTGGAATGCAACCGATGGCTACAGTCCGTCCGCGCTGGCGCGTGGCGAAGCGGTCTACCAAGCAAGCTGCGCACGCTGTCACGGCACCGACAAGCCGCAGGGAAGCAAGCAGGCACTCACAGCGGGAGGCCCTCAGCTGGTGGCTCCGTTCCTGGTCGATGTGAAGAATCACGCACCCTACTTCACCGATGGCTGCGCCGTGACGCTGCGACAGACCATTGATGGCACCTGCAAGCTCGCTGGCCGTGTGCATCAGATCGCAGATTCCGCATCGGATCAGCAAGCGCTGCTCGATTATCTCGCGACGCGCTAAGCCCAGCGCACTCCGTTCCCAGATCCGCACGCCAAGCCACGCCACGCAAAACAACGCCTGTCCTTTTCAACTCCAGTTGCAATCGGAATCCCAGCGGTTCTTTTTCGCGTCGGTTCGTCCGTCACAGCGTCTCGCGCTTTCACATGGAATGTCGCTTGCAATCCCATCGAACGGAGGCATTCCGTCCATGAGCACAGTCCTTCCGTCCTTCCGAATCGCTACGTCCCAGCTGCGAACGCTCGCGCTGTCGGGACTACTCTTTGGCTGTCAGGCCGAGCCCGTGGGCAGCGATGACGTTCTCTACGGCCCGCCGGTCGAACAAGGATCTGTCTGTACCGATGACGCGCGTCGCGCTCCCGAGCAGTGTACCGGCCTGGATAGCAACTGCGACGGCTTTGTCGATCGAGACTTGGTTGTGACCGACTGCACACGCAAGCTCCTTTCCTACATCGGAGAAGTCGCCCAAGCCCAGGCCCAGTCGAGCCGACAAGATGGACACCCGCCCATCGGCTGTCCGCGCGGCGGCGTCGGACTGGGTGAAGCAGTGCGCAACATCTATTCGTTCACCGGCCCCCTGCCCGCAGCTTGCAATCACCTCATCGAAGACGACTGCGCCGACCCAGAGCGCAAGAACTTCTGGGTCACGGTCATCGGAAACGTAACCACCGGAGGCACCACCAGCTATCAGCTGATGTGGGGCTCCCATGCGGGGCAGTACAAACATCTCGGAGCCTGCGCTCCCGAAGGCATGGACGGCGAAGGATCGGCGATTCCCAAGCTGCTGGTGCCCATACGCGACAACAACCAGAGCGGCGGGACCGAAGCGTGCATCGAGTACACATCCGGCGTGCTGTCGTTCTATCTGGATACGCCCGATGCGGCGATGCCAATGCCCCTGCCGCTGCGCGACATCACCGCAGTTCGCGATCTGCGCGTAAGCAGCAAAGACATCCTGCGCGCCGATGCGCAGGCTCGTCACAAGCAGCTGTTTCAGGTCGGGAACTTGCTCGTCGATGTGCAGCGCTCAGATGGAACCTGGCACAAAGCGCGCATCACGACGAACCTAGACAACGAAAAAGAGCCGATGCTCAAGTGGCAACAGGAGCTGTACTGCCAGTAGCAGCGCTTTTACGCTTCCCCGCAGCGTCATGAGGAGTTCTGATTGCAAAGAGAACGATCGGAGCGTTCGCAAGCGCGAGGACCGACGATGCCAAAGCCAAGGTTCGCAGTCGGTTTTTTACTGCGGCTGCGCTGTTTGGCTCTGTCCCGGCACCACCGCTGGCTTGGCTGCATCGACGACGGCTTTCTTCTTCGCGGGCTCCAGAAAGCGCAGCGAGCGCCACGCGTTCTTCATCACACTGTCTGCCACCTGCGACGAGCTACCGAGCGCTTCTTCCGGCTTCAAGTGCTGAGCGCCATACGACTTCCAGTCCGTGTCCATCGTGCTGGGCTTGCTACGATCCAGCCCCGCGTCCACTTGGTTTTTGCGCGCCGGACTGCGTCCCGCTTGACCTTTTTCGCCGTACGCATCGCCGACCTGCGCGACGTTGTAGTTGGAACGAATCCGCCCGTACGGATCATCCGCGACGATTCCGTCTTGCGTCATCTGCTGGACCGACACGATGTGCGATGCATTGAAGTTGTTTCCGCCTTTGTGATGGAAGCTCAGCATCGCCGCGCCGCCATCATCGAGCACTTCGTCCATCTGACCGCGTGCCTTGGTCCAGTCCATGTTCTTGCCCGGCGTAATCGTGCGGTACGTTGGGCGCTTTTCGGCATCCGGCTCTAGCTTTTCCAGCAGCTTCGGCGTCACCGTATCCAAGTCCGTGCGACTGCCCGCTTTCGTCAGATAGCGCAGAAAGTCGAGCGTATCTTCAAACTGCGCGTTGTCCCGGTACTGGCCCGCGATGTTGTCCCAGGCTTTTTCGTCCGTGTCCTTGCCGCGCACGCCCTGATACGGCTTTTCCGCTGCTGCATCGACCGCTTTGAGATAGCCCTTCACCTGTCCCTCAAAGTAACCAGCGGGTAGCGTCACATCGTCCGCCGTCTTCGGCAGCGTGCTCGGATCGCCTTTGGTCTTGGCCAGCTTCGCTTTCTGTTCATCCAGGTAGCGCTGCTTCAGCTCACCGTCGATCGCATCCATCGCGTTTTCTCGACCGTAGCCAAGCCGTTCCAGCGCCATCGCCAAGCTGGTCATGTTGCAGGAAGCTTCCGGCGGAATCAGGTTGTCCGACTGCGTTCGGTACTGCGGCACACCCAGCTTGGTGTTCCAGTCCGTTCCCGTTCCGACGTGCGCACCTTCGGGGTTTGTACCGCCCGCTGGGGTCGTCGCATCCGGCGTCATCCGCTCCAGCTTTTCAATCAGAGGCCGCGCATTGTCGATAAGCGGCGTCGGCACCGTCTCCGCTGCTTTCCCGGTCGCGTCATCAGGCGCAACATCCTTGGAAAATCGCGACAGCGCTTCGAGCTGATCTTCGATGTACTCGACCTTCTGCTGGCCCTTGAGGTTGCCCGCCACATACGTCGCGCCATCGAGCGTCTTTTGATAGCTGTCGATCTTTTTGTCTCGCTCGACGGGATTCATCAGCGGCATCGGGCGAAAGCCGGTATCGGAATACATACCGAGCGGCTGCGAAAACAGCGACGAAGGCAGCTTGTCTGCGGAAGGCACCGGCTGGAGCGGCAGCGGAACATGCTGCATCGGCACAGGTGCCAGCGCTTCCCACGGGATGTCTGCTGTTGGCTTCTTCACCCACTTGTCAGGTGTCACCACTGGTTTCGGCTCAGGAGCATGAACGTCTTCTGGACGTTTTTCCAAAGTCGGCATGAAGGTCCCCCCACGTCTTCTGCTTATCGGCGCAAGCCGCCACAGATTGCGAAGTCACCGTGTCCGAGAGAAAACCGTGCGCTGGCCTCGACGATGTCAGCCGCTTCGTACTAAGATTTTTGTCATGTTCTTTGTCGATCCACGAAAGCTCCGACTTCCAACCAAAGAAGAAGCACTTCCCGGTCGGACCGAGCGCATGAAGGTCCCCGAGGTTCACTTCGTGTCCGGCAACCGCATCGTCCCACCGTTTCCCGCCGGGCTTGAACAAGCGATGTTTGGCATGGGCTGCTTCTGGGGTGCCGAAAAGCAGTTCTGGAAGACCCCAGGCGTCTACAGCACCGCCGTCGGCTACGCCAGCGGTCACACCGAAAACCCCAGCTACTACGAGGTCTGCTCCGGTCGCACCGGCCACAACGAAGTCGTCCTCGTGGTCTTTGATCCCAAACAGATCAGCTACGAAGATCTGCTGCGGGTCTTTTGGGAAGGTCACAATCCAACCCAAGGCATGCGTCAGGGGCCCGATGTGGGAACCCAGTATCGCTCTGGCATCTACTGCTACTCTCCCGCCCAGCAGCGCGCCGCCGAGCAGTCGCTCACAGCCTATCAGCACGCGCTACGCAGCGCCGGTCACGGACCCATCACCACCGAGATCCTGACCGCTCCGCCGTTCTTTTATGCGGAAACCTACCACCAGCAGTACCTGGCCAAAAATCCCGATGGCTACTGCGGTCACGGTGGCACCGGCATCGCTTGTCCCATCGGCATTCGTCGATAAAAACGTCCTCGCTCTGGCATCCTACGTACGGAAAGCAAGGTACGTACGATGTTCAAAGGCTTCGCAAACGTCTGGACCCCGGTCTGCATGTCTCACGAGCTGCGACGAGACAAGCCGCTTGGTGTGCAAGTCGCCGGAACCAAGCTCGTGCTGTTTCGCGACGCAGAAGGCCGTCCCGCCGCCTTGGTTGATCGCTGTCCGCATCGCGGGGTGGCGCTCAGCCTGGGGAAGGTCAAGCAAGGCTGCATCGAGTGTCCCTTTCACGGCTGGCAGTTCGATGGCAAAGGCGCAGTCTGTTACATCCCGTGGAATCCCGACGCCAAGCTCAGCAAGGTCGGCGGAATCCCCGTCGCATCTCGCGAAGTCGCCGGTCAGGTTTGGATCTACACCGCGCCGGACGTACAGCCGACATCCGAGCCCGCTGTCGCCGACGAGCTGCAAGGCCCGCAGGTTCATGTCTCGGGTGGAACCACGATTTGGCACACCCACTGGACCCGCGCGATGGAAAACATGCTCGACTGGCCGCACCTGCCGTTTGTGCATCGCAAGACCATCGGTCGAGGCATGCTCCAGCGTCGCGATTCACGCATGGACATTCACCTGCAAGAGATGCCGTGGGGCGTACACAGCACCAGCTCGATTGACGGAAAAGAACAGTCCGGCGCGCTCGATCTGCGCTGGCCAAACCGCATGAACCTGTACATCTCGCCGCCCGGAAAGCTGCTGGTCATGCAGGTTGCCTGCGTTCCCGTCGATGACAAGAGCACGCGGCTTATCCTCACGTCGGCGCGTAGCTTTCTGCGCTTCCGGCTGCTTGATCCAATCTTTCACATCATGAACCTTCGCATCGCGCGCGAAGACAAAGCGGTCGTAGAGTCCTCGTCTCCCGCTGAGATTCCGCCCGCTGCCGATGAGCGCTCTGTGCGAACCGATGGCTTGCCGCTCCTCTTCCGCAAGCGCTACTTCCAAGAGCTACAGTCGTCCGGCTACGACGATCCGAGCGTTCGCTCAAGGCGTGGCTTGCCTGTGCTCGGGTCCGGGCCCGGAATCGACAAGGACTGACAGCCGCTCAAGCGCGGACAGAAGCTCTGCGCGAACGGGCTCATCCGTTTCGACCGCCAAGGCCTGCGTAAGAAGCTGCGCCGCGAGCGATGCACACGCTGGATGCCGAAGCGAAAGCTCTGCCACGGCCCACGCCAGATGCTGCCGCACCAGCGCAGGCTCGCGAAGCAGCGCCGTCCCAAGCAAAGGAAGCTGCTCAGGTGTTCCGACGTTGCCAAGCGCGACCGCGACATTGCGAAGCAGCGATGTTCGATTGATCCGTCGCAGCGCAGTCCGCTTCACAAGCTGTCGATACTGCGCGGCCCCAATCGTTAGAAGCTGCGTCAGCTCCGGTGAACACAGCGCCGCTTTGGGCACAAGCTCTGCGTCTCCCGCTTGGGCCCGCACATTGTACGGACAGACCGACTGGCACAGATCGCAGCCGAAGATCCAGTCACCCAGCTTGGACCGCAAAGGCACCGGAATCTCTCCGCTGTTTTCAATCGTCAGGTACGAAATGCAGCGTCGCGCATCAAGCTGAAACGGAGCCGCCAGCGCCCCGGTTGGACACGCATCGAGACACAGCCGACAGTCTCCACAGCGCGGCGCAAGCGCAACCGACGGCGTGAGCGTCACACTGAGCAGCAGCTCTCCCAGCACCGTGTAGCTTCCGACGCCCGGTGTAATCAGCAGCGTGTTTTTGCCGATGAAGCCCAGGCCTGCCGCTGCCGCAACGGAGCGCTCCAGAAGCGGCGCGGTATCGACGCACACCCGTGACAGAAGCGGCTGACCGCTGTCCGGCAAGTCGCTCGCCAGCCTCTCCACCAGCGCTTGCAGCCGAGCCTTTAGCACCAAGTGATAGTCGCGTCCCCGTGCGTAGCGAGCCACTTTTCCGTGTCCAGGCTGCTGTCCATCGTCAAACGGATGATGATAGGACAGCGCCACCGTCACCACCGACCGCGCCTCTGGCAGCAGCGAGCGCACATCCTGACGCGACGCAGCATCGCGATGTAGGTAGGTCAGCTCTCCGGCATAGCCTGCGGCCAGCCAAGCCAGATACAGCGCGTGGTCCGCAACCGCCGAAGCAGCCGTCACCGCCACCACCGAAAGCCCAGCTTGCGCACACGCCGCCCGCAGACAATCCGTCCGCGCAGCTTCACCCGAATCGAGCGACATCGGCGCAGATGATACCCGGTTCACAGCGCAGCCACAGCGCAAAGGCTTGGACGGACCCAAACTCCAGCCCCAAAATGCGTCGGTTCGCATCGGTGCGCACGCCTCGCAGCGACTGCCAGCGACAGTCAGCGACAGCACGGACCCGGACTTGTCCAAGGGGTTTACATCGGACCCAAGTCCTGTGATCATCGCCGCCAACGGAAACCCGGAGACTACAGAACAATGAGTGCTACTCAGACCCCGGCTGGTCAGCCGATCACGCTCGATAAGGCGACTGGCAAGCTGCACGTTCCCGCAAACCCGATCATTCCCTTTATCGAAGGCGATGGCACGGGTCCCGATATTTGGCGCGCCTCGGTGCGCGTCGTCGATGCCGCCGTCGAGATTTGCTATGGCGGTGCGCGCAAGATTGAGTGGCTGGAAGTGCTGGCGGGCGAAAAAGCCTTCCAGCTCACCGGCAACTGGCTGCCCGATGCCACGGTCGATGCGTTCCGTGAGTACCTGGTTGGAATCAAGGGTCCACTGACGACGCCCGTTGGCGGCGGAATCCGTTCGCTCAACGTGGCACTGCGTCAGATGCTGGACCTGTACGTCTGTCTGCGTCCCGTTCAGTATTTCCGTGGCGTGCCTTCGCCGGTCAAGCGCCCGGAAGCCGTCAACATGGTGATCTTCCGTGAAAACACCGAAGACATCTACGCGGGCATCGACTTCGAGGCAGGCAAGGACGCGGCGCAAAAGACGCTGGAGTTCCTGAAGGCGAACTTCCCGAAGGAGTTCAAAAAGATCCGCTTTGGCACCGAAGATCTTTCATCGGTGGGCGTCGGCATCAAGCCGGTATCGCGTCCTGGCACCGAGCGCCTGGTCCGCAGCGCCATTGAGTACGCCATCAAGCACAAGCGCAAGTCGGTGACGCTCGTCCACAAGGGCAACATCATGAAGTTCACCGAAGGCGCGTTCCGCGACTGGGGCTACGAGCTGGCCAAGCGCGAGTTCGGCGCGGTCGAAATCGACGGTGGACCGTGGTGCAAGCTGCCAAACGGCATCGTGATCAAGGACGCCATCGCGGACATCACGCTCCAGCAGGTGCTGACCCGTCCCGAAGACTTCGATGTCATCGCGACGCTGAACCTAAACGGTGACTACCTGTCGGACGCGCTGGCAGCTCAGGTCGGCGGCATCGGCATCGCACCGGGCGGCAACATCAACTACGTCACGGGTCACGCCGTGTTTGAAGCCACCCACGGCACCGCGCCCAAGTACGCGAACCAGGACAAGGTAAACCCCGGCTCGGTGATCCTGTCGGCGGTGATGATGCTAGAGCACCTGGGCTGGCAGGAAGCCGCCGACCTGATCATTCAGGGACTCGAAAGCAGCATCGGCCAGAAGATCGTGACCTACGACTTTGCCCGCCTGATGGACGGAGCCAAAGAAGTAAAGTGCTCCGAGTTCGGCAACGTCATCATCGAGAACATGCGCTCGCTGCATAAGTCCGCCTAAGCATGCCTGACCAGTCCCTCCGTGCTGGGCGCGCTCGTCGCCCGGGTCTTTTGCTTCGTACAGCACTGCCGCTGCTGCTCCTGACCGCTTGCCCGCGCCGCTTCGACCCTCGGGCCGAAGAAATCCACGGCAGTGGGCCAGCGGCAGAGTCCGACTTTCGCAGCGCCGAGACACTGTTTTCGGACGGCAAGCTCGGTGAAGCAGAATCAGCTCTGTCGCAGTTCCGCAGCAAGTTTGGACCCGGTGAGCCGCTGTATCCCTTGGCAACCACCCACCAAGCGCGGGCGCTGCGGCTGCTCTCTCGGCCCGCCGATGCCAAAGCCTTGCTGACGCCGCTGCTGTCTAGCCAGCCTGCCCAAACATGGCTGGGGAGCGAAGTCCGACGTGAGCTGGGTCTGACGGAATACTCGCTGCAAAGCTGGGATGTGGCGCTGCGTCTGCTCGCACCGCTTTCGGCCCAGATTGTCGATGGAGACGAAGGCGCAGAGCTTCATGCCACGCTGGCCGACCTGTATCGCCGAGTCGGACAGCCCGAAGCCGCGCTGCGCGAGTACGAGCGGCTGGGTCAGTCCAAGTCGGTGCGACCGGGTGAGCTGGCCTATCTGCGCCAGCAGTCCCTGAGCTTGATCGAACAGCTCTCTGGCCCGCAAAAAGACGAGTGGCGCAAGCGCTTGGGTCTACAGCCCGGTGAGCAGCCAGTGACCGAGCGAGCGCCGTCCCTGCGCGTGGGCTTGATTGTGCCGATGCAAGGTCGCGATCGAGTGCTCGGCGATCGGGTGCTGCGCGGCGCGCTGTGGGCGGCAGATCTGCTCGGCGGAACCAAGCAGCCAGGCCCAGCGGTCGAATTGCTGCTACGCGACAGCTCATCGGGAGCGGTGGCATCGCTGGTCGCGGACTTGGCCCAGCAAGGCGCGCAGGTGATCCTGACGCCGCCGACCAAGGCAGAAGCCAGCCAAGCCAGTGCGGAGGCGGAAAAGCGAGGTCTTCTGGCGCTGAGCCTGGGACCGCGCGATGGCCAGAGCGGCGGAACGCTCCAGCTTCTGCGCACCAACCGCAGCCGCGCCCAAGCCCTGGCCCAGCACCTGGTGCAAAGTGGGCTCAAGACCGTCGCTGTGCTGGCACCCAACACGCCGTACGGCCAGGCAATGAGCAAAGCGTTTGTCGAAGGGCTGTCAGGGTCCGGTATCCAGGTCGTCCAAGAGCTGTCTTTTGCCGAGCAAGCCACCACCTTTCTTGCAGATGTTCAGAAGCTGGCCAAGGCGCAGCCCGACGCGCTGTTTCTGCCGGTCTCGGCCAATCAGCTCGAGCTGGTCTCTTCGCAGCTTGCGGCGGCGGGCGTGGTGGGAACCTATCGCGTCAGTCGAGGTCCAGACGGCGAGCCGCAGCAAGACAAGAGCCGCATCAAGCTCCTATTGTCGTCTGCCGAAGGAATGGGCGAGCGGCTGCTCCGTTCGTCGAGCCGGTATCTGCAAGGAGCGGTGCTGGCACCTCTGTCCGTCGGATCGCTGCCCGTGGGCGGAACGATGGTGGCCAAGCTGGACTACGGCAGCGGTGAAGAGCCGACCTCGCTTGATGCACTCGGCTACGATGCGGTGCGACTGGTGCGCACAGCCTGTCAGCGACTGGGTGGGGGCGCGCAGTGTACGGCAGCGGCGCTTGGCAAAGCCGTTCGGACCGCCAGCTTGGATGGAGCGACCGGACCGCTGTCCTTTGATGAAGCCGGTCAGCGTCAAGGCGGCGCGCTGCTGGTTCGCGTCGAAGGACAAGCGCTGGAGCTGATTCGGCCATGACCTTCCGCGCCGAAGACACCGCGCTGTCGCGTCGCCAGTTCTTGGTGGCCAGCGCAGCGTCTTGTGCCTTGGCGCAGCAAGCCCAAGCCCAAGCTCAGCCAGCGCCCAGCATCGCGGGATCTCCCGAAGCCGATCCGCCCACGCCGCGACCCGGAGAGCTGCTGCTCGTATGTACGGTCAACGGCAAGCCAGAGCGGCTCAGCATCGATCCGGCCAGTAGCTTGCTTACGGTCTTGCGTCAGCAGCTGGGTCTTGCTTCGGTACGACATGGCTGCACGGACGGAACCTGCGGAAGCTGCACGACGCTGCTGGCCGGTAAGCGAGTGCCTGCTTGTCTGGTTCCGGCAGCGCTGTGTCACCGGCAAGAGATGACGACCGTGGAAGGGCTCAGCGAGGACGGATCACTGACGGCGATTCAAGCGGCGTTTCTGCGCCATGGCGCGGCAGACTGCGGCTTCTGTACGCCGGGCCAAGTCGTGGCTGCGCACGCGATCTTGCAGGAACCGCTCGGGCCCGAGCCGTCCGCGCTCGCCGATGCGCTGTGCGGACAAGCCTGCGCGTGCGACAAGCTGCCCCAGATCCTTCAAGCGCTGGCATCGGTGCGGAATCAGCGAGGCTAAGCCATGCAGTGGGTGCGTGCTCAGAGCATTGCCGAGGCGCTGTCTCATGCAGGACCAACCAGTCGCTACGTGGGCGGCGGACTGTCGCTGTCCCTGCTGTTACAGCGCGGCATCGAGCAGCCCGAGACGCTGATTGACCTGTCCGCCCTGCCCTTGCGACAGATCGAAGGTCGTCAAGGCTTGCTACGCATTGGCTCGCAGGTTCGGCTGGCAGAGCTGTCCGCGCATCCGATGGTCCAGAGCCTTGCGCCGCTTCTCACCGACATTGTCCGCCAGCTTGCCACGCCTGCGCTCCGCAACCAAGCAACGGTCGGCGGTGAGCTGCTCGAGCGGACTCGCTGTCCATTGTTTCGCGATCCGAGCAACCCGCGCTGTAACAAGCGAACGGTGGGCTCGGGCTGCGCGGTCATCGATGGATCCGAGCATCCGGGCGCGCTGTTTGGAACAAGCGCTTCCTGCGTCGCAGCGTCCGCATCCGAGCTGGCGATTGGCCTGTGTGCAATGTCGGCAGAAGTCACGCTCTATTCACCGGAAGGGACGACCGAGCGAAGCCTGCCACTGCTCGCGCTGTATCGATCGCCCGGTAGCGATCCCAGCACCGAGCTAACGATAGAACGGACCGAGCTGCTTACCTCGGTGACGGTGCCGGTAGCGACGCAGCAGGTGTTTGGCTATGCCCGACTGGCCGAGTCGCCGCTCGTCCCGCTCGCTTCTTGCGCCGTGATGCTGTCGGTGCGAGATCAAGTGGTGGTGGATGCCAAGGTCATCTTGGGCGGACTGACCGCGAAGCCGTGGCGTGCCGAGCGCTGCGAGCCGCTGATCATCGGGCAGCCGCTTGCGTCCGTTCTATCCGACCGCGTGGTGAACGCTGCGCTCGATGGTGCCCAGCCACGCCCAGCCAGTCGTCCGCTGCGTTCGCTGGCCCAGCAAGTTGTACGCGAAGCGCTACGCCGCGCCGTGGAGAAACATGCCGCTCACCGCCGCTGAAGAGACAGTCATCATCACGCGAGCACTGCGCGAAGCCGCTGACCGAATGATGGAACAAGCGTATCGCGACCGAGACAGCGGAACGCTATCGCTCGACGAGTTTTTCCTGGTCTCAGAGCGCTATCAAAAGATGCAGGACGACGCAAACCGAGCCGTCCGCGAAGCAGCCAGTCGCTTGCCAAGCCTGCCCAAAGAGCTGGCCGCGCTGGGCGATGCAACCAAGCAGCTCGAGCAAGCGCTCAAGACGGTGACGGGCATCTCGGATACGGTGAACCTGTCGGCCAAGCTGGTCTGGGCGCTGGGTTCGCTGGTCTTGACCATCGTGACCCCGAGCGTAGACAGCGCCACGATGACCGCAGCAGCGATCGTCGATGTCGGACGAACCATCGCCGAGCTGGCCACCCGCTAACGCAGCAGCCGCTTTTCCCAAGCGCCCGAATCTCGTAGAACATCGAACCTCTCAGCCTTGCACTTCCTCAAGCGACAGCCAGACACGCCATGACGCAGACGCAACCAGACTCTCAACGCATCGTACTGATCGAAGCCGCTTTTGCGGACCGCAGCTTGCTCAAAGATCCCGCCGTGCAGCAAGCGGTGCTGGCCACGGTGGAAGAGCTCGACAAAGGCCGCGTGCGGGTCGCATCCAAAGACGCAGCAGGCTGGCAGGTCCACGCGTGGGTCAAGCAAGCGGTGCTGCTCTACTTTGTGCTGCGCCCGCTGGAACCGATGGAAGCGGGTGCGCTGTCGTTCCATGACAAAGTGCCCACCAAGCGAGACCTGGCCGCCGCGCAGGTTCGGGTGGTGCCGCCCGGTGTCGCGCGCTACGGCTCGTATCTGGAGCCGGGCTGCATCCTGATGCCAGGCTATGTAAACATCGGCGCATACGTAGGTGCCGGTACGATGATCGACACCTGGGCCACCGTCGGCTCGTGCGCGCAGGTCGGCAAAGGGGTTCACTTGTCAGGCGGAGTCGGTCTGGGTGGCGTGCTGGAACCACCGGCAGCCAGCCCGGTGATCATCGAAGACGGCGCGTTCATTGGCTCGCGCTGCGTGGTGGTTGAAGGCGTGGTGGTCGAACAAGAAGCCGTGCTGGGTGCGGGTGTGGTGCTGACTGCGAGCACCAGCATCGTCGATGTCACCGGACCCGAGCCGGTGATTCGCAAAGGCCGAGTGCCCGCGCGATCGGTGGTGATTCCCGGTCACATGCCCAAGCAGTTTCCCGCCGGAACCTTCCACGTTCCGTGCGCGCTCATCATCGGGCGACGGAGCGCGTCCACTGATCAAAAGACCTCGCTCAGCGATGCGCTGCGCACCTTCCAGGTTCCGGTGTAGCGATGACGCAGGCAAAGCAGACAAACCCGCCGCACGGACCTGGCTTGGACGACGAAGCGCTGCTGCGCTGGCTGGCCGAAGAAACGCTCTTGCTGTGTGGGATCTCATCGGTCACAGGTGACGAAGCCGCGATCACGGATCACCTGATGCAGCGCGTGGCAGCGCTTCAGCCATCGGCGCAGCAGCAGCGAATCGGCAACGCGCTCGTGGTTCGCTGCGGAACGCTCGGAGCCCGTCGCATTGGACTGTTTGGACACTCCGACACGGTGCCGCCGAACGCTGCGCAGCCGCACAAGATTGACTGGGAAGCCGGTCGCATCTACGGGCTCGGTGCCAGCGACATGAAGGCGGGACTCGCGGTGATGCTGCGCCTGATTGCCGACGCGGACGCGCTGCCCAATGAGCTGGTCTGCGTCTTTTACGACCGCGAAGAAGGGCCGGTTCACTTAAGCGGAATGGTTCCCTTGTGTGAACAGCAAGGCGAGCTGCTCAAGACGCTGGCAGCGGCGGTGTGTCTGGAACCCACGGACAATCGCGTCGAGGCGGGCTGCTCGGGAAGTCTGCAAGCCCAGGTGTTTGCGCAGGGCAAGCGCGCGCACAGTGCCAGGCCGTGGCTGGGTGAAAACGCCATCTACGCGGTCACACCGCTGCTGACACGACTTGCGGGCTTTCATCGGCGAGCGGTCGAGATCCAGGGACTCACGTTCTATGAAGTGATGTCAGCGACGCAGATCCTGACGGAAAACGCCCGCAACGTGATTCCCGACCGCGTGATGGTGAACGTGAACTACCGCTTCTGTCCCGAAAAGAGCCTGGCCACCGCTGAAGCCGAGCTACGCGAGGTCATCGGTCCCGGCTTTGCCATCCAGATTGTCGATGCCTCGCCATCGGGTGCAGTCTGTACAGACGATCCGATCCTGTCGCGCTGGATGACGGACTGCGGCATGCCGGTCACCGCGAAGCAAGCCTGGACCGACGTGGCACGACTGACGGGACTGGGCATCCCAGCGGTCAACTGCGGTCCCGGCGATCCCGAGCAAGCCCACAAGGTAGGCGAGTGGTGTACCCTCACCGGACCGCTGCGCAACTATCATCTGCTGCGACGACTCGTGTCATGAATCGACTGGTTGAAACGATTCCTCCCTCTGCAATTCGCGCCATCAACGATCGCAAGCGGGCCGATGCGATTGATCTCGGGCTGGGTCAGCCCCTGCTCGGCCCGGCGATGGAACCGCTCCGCTCCGCGCTGTCGTGGGTTGCGCGGCATGGCTGTCCGTATTCGCCCAACGCAGGCTTTCCCGAGCTGCGCGAAGCGATCGCCCAGCACTTTGGCTATCCGGGGCTCGACTCGGCGGACTCGGTCTGTGTCACGGTGGGCTCGCAACAAGCGCTGTATCTACCGATCAAGTCGCTCATCGATCCGACCCAGCATGAAGCGCTGGTGATCACGCCGACGTTTCCCGCGTATCAGAAGCTGTGTCACCTCGAAGGAGTCCCGGTTCGAGAAGTCGCGCTCGATCCCAAGACGGGCTTTGCTCCCGATGCGCAAGCGGTACTTCGGGCGGTGACCGAACGGACGCGGCTGGTCGCGCTGGCATCGCCGTGTAACCCAACCGGACGCGTGTGGCCCGAGTCAGAGCTGCGCGCGCTGTGTCGCGGGCTGTTGGCGCTGCCGAATCCCCCGTATCTGCTGTCGGACGAAGTCTATGCAGAGCTGTACTTTGGCGCGGAGCGACCTGCGTCCCCGGCCCACTTTTATCCACACACGCTGGTGGCGTCTTCTCTGTCCAAGAGCTGTGCGCTGACGGGTCTGCGGCTCGGCTGGATCCTGGGCCCACAAGCCGCGATGAAGGTGATGTGGAAAGCGCACCAGTTTGTGGTGTCGTGTGTGGACACGATTGCGCAGCGTGCCGCGCTGGAGATCTTTGCGAACCCCGCGATCCTTGGCCAGCACCGTCCGCACTATGTCGCGCAGCGAGAAGTGCTCCTGTCCGCGCTCCGGCAGCAAGGTCTGTCCGCCGTGGAACCCGAAGGATCGTTCTACTGCTTGATTCGACTGCCCGAGCCATGGACGCAGCGATCGATGGATGCAGCGCTGCACATCATGGAAACGGAAAACGTGGTGACGATTCCGAGCAGTGTCTTTGGCGTGGAAGGATTTCTGCGCGTGACGTTTGTGGCAGAGCCCTCACGCATCGAAGAAGGAGTCCGCCGCATCCGTCGCGCCCTGCTCCGCGAGGCGGCTTCGACAATCGGTGTTGCTGGGCTCTGTTAGAACGCCTCACAACACCGTCATGAGGAACCCCGAGTGCAAAGAGGAGGACCGGAGCGTACGCAAGTACGTGAGGACCGACGATGCAGCAAGCGGGGTCCGCAGTAGGTGTTGTGAGGCGTTGTTAGCTCACCATGAGCTGCTTGACCGTCTGCGGATACCACTGTCCGCCGCGCTTGGGAAAGTGTCCTGCTTGCGCCAAACGCAGACCGATCTCACGCAGGCTCAGGCCTTGTTCCTTGAGATACAGCGCCAGTCCGCGTGGTGTGGCGCGATCGTGATACACGGCAGAGCGCAGCAGCTCCATCACCGAGCTGGGCTTGTACTCACTTGCTTTGAGCGGACGCAGCCCTGCCCGGTTTAGCTCTTTGGCGATGAACTCGTAGGTTCTGTCGTCGCAGCGCAGCTCATACGCAATCTTGTACGCTTTCTGCTTGTCGTGGACGTTGGGACTGTCAATGGCGCGCGTCCGATGTACGCCCTGCGACCGGAGCAGCTCGTAGATCTTGCAGTCCGTCCAGGACTTTTTGCCGTAGCGAGGCTTGACTCCTTCGCGATTCAGACGCGCCGCGATGTCCGCCATCCCGACTCCGCTGCGATACCAGTCATTGATCTGCTGAAGCCAAGGGAAGGTCTCTGGATCAGGAATCAGGCGACGGAGCCGACCATCTAGCTCGGTCTTATAGCCAAACGGAACCTTTCCGTAGTGACCGCCTTGCTGCTGGATGTGCCGGACCGTGGACTTGACGCGCTCGGAGGTGTTTTGCCGCTCGATCTGTCCAATGATCGCAAGGAACGGAAGCAGCATCTTCGACACCGGCTCAAACGTGTTGATGCCGTCCCGAATCGCCACGAAGTTGCAGCCACACGGCTCGAGCAGGTCTTCATTGATCGTCAGCAGATCGCGCAAGCTACGCGTCAGTCGATCCAGCTTCGTCACCACAACGGCAGCGATCTTTCCGTTCGCTTCCTTGATGCGCTTGGTCATCTGCTTGAACGCGGGTCGATCGGTGTTCTTTGCAGAGAAGCCGCCATCGACGAAGATCTCTTCGATGGTCCAGCCGCGATCTCTGGCGTAACGACGGATTTCTTCCTGCTGCGCATCAAGCGACAGACCGTGCTGTGCCTGCATGTCGGTAGAGACGCGGCAGTACCCGTAAACTATGGTCATGTTAGGAGATTACATGTAGAGCGGGCCTGCGGGGAAGCTGGATGTTTGATCCGCTGTGCGCGCGCATGCTGCGCTGTCTTTTGCGCTTGGCCGGGGAGCTTGGGATCGGCTGCGATTTTTTTGCGAAGGCGTGCAATCAAACCGCGCGCGCAGATCTCTATCAGGCAGCCATCGCCTTTCATCACGATGGACGTGAACTGCAGAAGACGATGCGGTCGTCAGAAGACGACGCGGTCGTCAGAAGACGACGCGGTCGTCAGAAGACGACGCGGTCGTCAGCTGCGCAACGGGACTCTACTTTCCTTGTGTACGTGAGGGGAGACAGATCATGAAGACGACTCTTAAGCTTGGCGTTCTGGGTGCTCTGGTGTTCGGTCTGGGAATCGGCTGTGGTGACATGAGCAGCGCCGTTTCAGAGGATGTGCTGGCGATTGTGGGAGGGAGTCTGGGCGGCGAACAGCTTGCGCTTCCTGATGGTGACGGACCGGGCGCGCGCGATCACGCCGGACCCTCTCATCGCACCGAGCTGGAAGAGCTGGTGTCGCTCCTTGGACTGAGCACAGAGCAGGTTGCACAGATTCAGCCGATCCTCGATGCGACGCGCGTGTCTGCGGAAGAGATTCGCGCCAACGTGCGAGCCGGAACCTTGGGCAAGGAAGAAGGCTGCGCGCAGATCAAAGCGCTGCGTGATGCCCAAAAGACGCAGATCATGGCGCTGCTGACGCCGGAACAGCAGGCGAAGTTTGGCACCATGCGCACGCATCATCATGGTCCCTTTGATCCGAGCAAGCTCCAGGATGCGCTCGGTCTTTCCGACGAACAGGTGAGCCAGGTGAGCGCGCTCCAAGCGGCATCCCAGAGCAAGATCTCGGACCTTCACGCGCAGGTCGAAGCAGGCACGCTGTCCGCACTGGAAGCGCGCACGCAGATTGAACAGATCAAGCAGGACACGATGGCGCAAGTGCGAGCGCTCCTCACGGCAGAGCAGCAAGCGAAGCTAGACAAGCTGCTGTCCCAGCGTCGCGCAGGCAAGCGTCCCCGCCACTAACCAGTCCACAGACTGATTCCACAGACTGCTTCCGCAGACTGCTTTTCCCCAAGACTGCGTCCCAGGCGGGCACGCGCCACAAACATGCAGCGCACATCCACGCCAGCTACATCGTCTTGTGGTCCGCAGCCGGACAAACTGGTCACGCCTTTGCTCCCGATTGCAGCTGACTATTCGCTAATCAGGATACTTCTGTCGATGAGTTTGAGCCGTCTGCGCGCTATGTCGTTGCGTTCTGTTCCGCTTCGTCTGCTTCCCCAGCGCGCGGGAGACTCTGACTCAGTTCTGCCTCCAGGGCATCGACGGTTGGGAGGCTCTGGGCCAGGTCGATTGGGAGCGCTCGGGTGAACTGATAGCTGGCCACCCCGATCGGTCGCTGACCTTCACGAAGGGTGTACTCGACGATGACCTGTTTCTTGCTCTTGCACAAAAGGAGTCCGATGGTCGGCCCGTCCTTTTCGCGATCGCGGATTAGATCATCGACAGCGGACAGATAGAACTGGAGCTTCCCTGCGTACTCGGGACGGAACTGAGTGGCCTTCAGTTCGACGACGACGTAGCAACGGAGTCGCAGATGGTAGAACAGCATGTCGAGGTAGAAGTCCTCGCCTGCGACATTCAGGTGAACCTGATGTCCAACGAACGCAAAACCGACTCCCAACTCGAGCAGGAATCGTCTGATTTTTTCGACGAGAGAGCGCTCCAATCGGCGCTCCTCCACATCACCGGTCAGTTCCAGAAAGTCGAACACGTAGGGGTCTTTGAGCGTCTGCGCGGCCAGATCGGACTGCGGCTTCGGCAGCGTGCGTGCGAAGTTGTTGACGGACTTCCCCAGCCTCTTCAGGAATCCGGTCTCGATCTGAATCACCAAGATGTCCCGCGACCAGCCGTGCTCGGTCACTGCCGCCGCATAGGCCAGCCGCTCCTCGGGATTTTTCAGCTTTTCGAGGAGGGCGATCTGGTGAAACCACGTCAATTGTGCAAGCCGGTCTTGCACTATTTGTCGCTCTGGCCAGGCTTTCGCAAACGCACGCATGTACTTCAGGTTTCTCGTCGAGAAACCTCGCATGGCGGGAAACTCGTGGGTCAAGTCCGTAGCCAGTCGGTCAATGATCTTCGCCCCCCAACCCGCCTGCTGCTGCCGGTCAAGAATGTCGCGCCCGATGCTCCAGTAGAGCATCACCATCTCGCTGTTCGCAGCGACGCTGGCACGGAGCTGTGCAGTGCGAACGCGAGCTTTCAGTTCTTCGAGGAACGGAGCGTAATCGGACGGAAGAGTAGAAATTGCGGACGGCATGGCTGACGCATCTTAGCCCGGTCCACAGGTTGCGCCACGCCTCTGTGTCCGATCGTCCGTGCGCTGCCAGCAAGTTCCGTCTGCGACAGCTCACTAATGGGGAACGGGCTCTCTCAGCGCCAGACTGCATACCCATCGGGGATGGGCTCTCAAGACGAGGCCCCAGCTTCTTTCCGATATCGTTCGACAAAGTCGAGCAGCAAGTCCCACATAATCGGTCGGATGTCTTTGTTTGGACCTGTGCTGGCATCTGGGTTGGTTAGCCCCGAGATACCCATCGACTTGAGCAATAGTTCAAAGACTTTGTCGTCTTGCATAGCCTCGGTTGCAGGAGGGATCTTGTCCCCATTGACCGTGTATGAATCAGCCTCTGTAGTAAGCACGCCTTCTCGTTCCAACTCCTGCAACAACTGCGTGTGTTCAGTGGACATCGGGCCATCTCCGTAGCAAATATGTCCTGCGATACACTGCAGCGTCCCTATCTCGACCTGACACCCTGACGGTATATTGTCCGATAGGAACTTCAGTAGGCTGAGAATTTTCTCTTTGGCCGAGCTGCTCATGTTGTCCCTCTTGCATCACAAACTTACGGATGACTGTCGGTACGTTTATCCTGTTTTTATCGGTGGTGTCGCACCGAACCGATCATTCTCTGCACTCCAACTATGGTTGCATAGCCTACCGCAGTGGCGACGATCGCCACCCCCGCCGCGACAGCCACGATCTGTGCTGGGTTCCCTTTCGCATGGACCATGATTCCTCGACCGACATCAACACCTACTTTGATCGCGTCCTTCGAGATGGCTCTAGGCATGAGATTACTCTCCAGGTGACTGCTACGATGAACGGTCGGCAGAATCTGCCAGAGGCTGACGATGCAGATCAATGCATTTTCTCGTGGATTTCAATTGATTGCTGCTCCGTACTCACCCGCACGTAACCAATCGCCCGCACTGCCTGCGGCTTCATCCCCTTTAGACATGTCCATCCCCCAATGACACGTATTCCGTGCTCTGCTTCCGACTCCCAATCTTCAGTCTGCGTAGTCCGTCAGGAGTTCGTGAATCCAACCGTTCTACGACGGAAATCAACCCCCAACAAACAGCAGATGGTGGCTCAGAAATCATCAATGCGAGCGACCCCAGATCCACTCTGCTCAGCCGACGTAGACTCTCAACAATCAGCAGCGAAGCATGTCCCGCTCAAAGCCTCTGCATCGCTGTGAGTAGTCCGTTCCGCATCCCAGAGTCCCCCGCAAAGGCGTAGTCGAAAAGCATCGCCACGACCTCTGCTTCATGAAGCCTCGCATAACGCAGAATCGCTTGTCTCTGTATGCGTAGACTCTCCTCCCGCTTCCGCTGACTACCACTCGCTACGAGTAGGTATCCGATCGCCCGTTCTCCGACGTGCTCCGCCATGGTCTCCCTCTGTATGGGAGGCGTTGTACGGAAGAATTAGGAACGTCACTTTTCCACCGCACCGATGCAATCGCGCGGGGGGATGCGCGCTCTAATGGGTGGCCAGTCGATGCGCAATCGTGCAAAGACGCAGATATGATGGCCACGGCGAGCTGATGACAAAGTCGATCGATTACTTGCCCTTGGGAACGGTGGCCGAGCGAGAGCTGGTCGCCGGGCTGTGTCGCGGTGAGTCCGCCAGCTATCGGCAGCTCTATGATCGGTTTTCACCGCGAGTGTATCGGCTGCTGCTGCGCCTGTTTGCCGATCCCCAGCTCGCAAGTGATGCGCTGCAAGCCGCGTTTCTCATCGTCTTTCAAAAGATTGATCGCTTCGATGGACGCTCCTCCCTTTTGACCTGGGTGACGCGCATTGCCATCAACGAAGCACACGCGCAGCGCAAAAAGAGCGCACGCAAGCCGCCCGCCCAAAAAGAAGAGCTTCACGGACCACGCAATCCCGAAGAAGCACACGGCGACAAAGAGCTACAGCTGAAGCTGGCCTCGCTGCTCAAAGGGCTGCCCGAAGAAAAACGAACGGCGCTGCTGCTGTTTGAAGTGGAAGGCTTCAGCGTACAAGAGATTGCGGAGATCACTGGAGAGCCACGCGGTACGGTGCTGGCTCGACTGTCGCGGACCCGCGCCGAGCTACAAAAAGAGCTGACTGGCTGGTGCGCACAGGGAGTGACCGAGTCCTCCGTCCAGGTTCGGGGAAGAGAGCATGTCTAGTCGGACTCACGAAAAGACCCCGCGCGACGAGCTTCGTCCGCTGCGTGCCATGCTTCGCGAGGACAGCGCCCAGGAGCTATCGGATGCAGACCGGCTGCTGGCGCAAGCGCTGCAAGGACTATCCGATGAGCCGCTGCCTGACGTGCCACCGCCTGTGTGGAACGGACTGGAAGGACAGCTCCAAGGGCTCACGCGGCGTCGTCGCTGGCGCTATCACCTGCTGGAAGCGTGGCGCAACCTGGTTGGCGTGCGCATGCTGGCTGCCACTGCGGTGGTGCTGATCCTCTGTGGTGTGTCGGCGCTGGGACTGCGTATGTTGTCAGCCCCCACCGGGACCGAAAGCGGAGCCACCTTGGCGATTCGTCGCTTGCTTGGGCAGGGCCCAGGGCTCACCCAAGATCACCTGGTGCTGCAAACCAGCGGAGCCGACACACAGACCACGATTCGCTGTGGTGCGCTGCTCACGGTGGCGGACGGACGAATCGAGGTCGAACAACGAGAGCCACGTCGTCCGCAGATTCGGCTGGCGCAAGGTCGAGTGACCGTGCAGGTGCCACCGCTCGGCAGCCAAGGACGACTGACGGTCAGCACCCACGACGCCGAGGTGATTGTCCACGGAACGCGCTTTTCCGTGGTGCGCAGCGACAAGGCCGACACCACCGAAGTCGTGGTCGAAGAAGGCGTGGTCGAAGTCCAGCCGCTCGGCGGACGACGCAGCGCGGTGTTTCTGCGGGCAGGTGAGCGCGTGACCGTGCCCAGCTTGTCGTCGTATCTGCGCAAGCTGTCCGAAGAGGTCGGTGGCCTGGTCGAAACGGGACGCTGTGATGCAGCGGCGGAATCGACGCTCACGGAATACCTGACTGCCACCTCAGCCGAGGACGGGACCGAGCAGAACATCAGCGCGGCGCTCTATCAAAAGGGAAGCTGCGCGGCAGAGCGTGGCGAGGTCGAGAGCGCGCTCGCCTACTTCGAGCAAGTGGTCAAGCAGCAAGGCACGTCCCTGCGCGCCGACAATGCCTTGGCCCGCAGTGCTCAGCTTCGTACCAGCCGCAGCAAATCCGACGGTGCCGCCGCCTGGCGTCGCTACCTTTCTCTGTTCCCCAGCGGCCAGCACCGCGACTCGGCCCAGCGCTCTCTGCGGGACCTCGCGTCTCCCCTGCGTGAGGAGAAGCCGTACTGATGACCGTGCTTGCCTGGGCCCTTTTCGCACTGGCGAAGGTGGCCGCGTCTACCCAGATCGATGCGCTCCATGTCGTTGCCAGCGAGCCAGCCTTGGGGGACGAAATCGCCCGAGCCGCCCGTCGTTATCTGCCCCGGCAGACCCACATCTGGAGCGGCGCTGTCCCCAGTCCCGAGGTCAGCGAGCCGTACGTCGAGCTCCTGGTCCAAGGCGACCCGCAGGCCGCGCAAGGTCTTCGCTGGACGATTCAGGTGTCCCTGGGACCGACCGCAAAGCTTGTGCGCGTGCTGGAGCTGCGCGAGCCACCGACCCGCTTTGACCTGGCCGAAGCCGTGGCGATAGAGCTACCGGAGCTGCTCACCAAGCTGGCCGAAGACCGTGCCGCCGAGAGCGCGCCCGCGCCGGTTGTCAGCAAGCCCGCGCCGGTTGTCAGCAAGCCCGCGCCGCTGCGTCCGGCCCTCGCCAAAGTGGAGCCGCCTGCCCAGCGGCCCGTGCCAGTCGGTCAGGTAGAAGTCCGCCAGGTAGAAGTCCGCCAGGTAGAAGTCCGCCAGGTAGAAGACCACCAGGTGCCAGAAGCGCCAAGGCCCGTGCCTGTAGGCCCGCAAGCGGAAGCTGCCGCCGCGCCCGACACGCAGCGCCAAGCCGCCCCCAAAGAGGACCAGCGCCCGACGCCCCAGGTCGCCAAGAGCCCGCCAGCCGAAGCACTGACACCACCGCCACCGCCACCGCTGCCACCGCTTGAGCCCTTCCAAGCGCCGGTTCCCCTGCGGACCCAGCGGCCCGCCGGTGCGATGGGTCTTCTGATAGGCGGTGGCTCGCTGCTGCTGGCTGGGATCGGGACCGGCATCGCGACCCTTGTGATCGCCGAGCGGGTCAGCCGCCCGCCCGACCAGAAGTTTGACCGTCCACTCGATCAGACCGGCAAGGCACTTGGCACGGCCACGATTGTCCTGGATGCGGTCGGTGCCACCGCCCTGCTGGTCGGCGGCATCTGGATGTACGCCAAGAATCATCGCGGCAAGCAGCCTGCCCCCGCGCTGACGCTGGCCCCGGCGCTTGGACCCGGCCAGACAGGGCTTGTGCTTGGGGGACGCTGGCCATGACAGCGCAGCGGAACGCTCGATCGCGCCTTATCGGTCGGCTGCTCGTGCTGCTCGTGCTGCTCGTGCTGCTCGTCGGACTCAGCCACTGCTATCGCCCCACCTACGAAGGCCCGTATTCCTGTAGCCCGGCCCGCGCCAGCGAGGACTGTCCCGACGGCTGGCAGTGTCAAAACGGCCTGTGCCAAGACCCCAGCACCCAGGCCCCGGACACCGGCGCTTGCGTCGGCCCAGGGACGCTGCTGACGATGTCGAGCGGCGCAGCGGTCTGGGCCTGCGAGGGCAGCTTCCCAAGCGGAACCTACCGCAGCCTGTGCCAAAGTCGCGCCTCGGTGCATGTCTGCGGTGAACAGCGCAGTGACGACGCGCTGTTGGCGGTCCTAAGCTGTGACAGCCTGCGCGGCTTCTTCTTATCGAGCTACAGCCTGGCGCTCGGCGGTCCACCACCTGGGCCGGTCTGCGATGCGGTCCCAAGCCCCAGCCAGGCGCTGCTCGGCTGCGGGATGGCGGACAACATCGCTCGCCTGGGCGGACCGACCTGTCACGGCCTGCGCCACGTCCTGTCTTGCACAAGTCCCAGCTCCGGCTGGTCATGTGACCGCACCCGCGCGCTCGCCAGCGTCGCCCACACCGCCACGGCAAGCAGTCCCGGTGGCGTGCTCTGCTGCGAAGACGTAGGCCCGTAGCCACGCCGACTTGGCCGACCGTCTGTACGCTACGCCCGCTGCGCCGACCATCTGTCATCGCCCCCACCAAGGTGCGGCTTGACGACCGAGAGCGGCTCGGGCTACGCACGCTGCTTCGTCTCTATTGTTTGCAAGGAGCCCGACCGATGCAGCAGCGCCTTCTGTCCTTGTCCCTGGTGTCCCTGTTTGGCTGGCTGCCCCAGTCCGGCTGCGCAGGCCCAGACGATGTCCCCGTGTTCGATGTCGCGGACCGAGCCCCCGGCGTTCGGGCCCCCCGCAGCGCAAGCTGTGACGACCAAGACCCGACCCGCTGCCTGCTGCCGTTTCCTTCGAGCACGTTCACGGTCAAAGATCCGCAGACCCAGACCGGGCTGCGGCTGGCCGTTTCGTCCCAAGAGCTGATCGCTGGCGATGATGCGGCCGCGCTCAATCGCGCCGATGGCTTTTCCTTGGTCACGCCGATTGTGACCGCGTTTGCAGCCAGCGTGTCGGCCCTGCCCGTGGCCCAGCAAGGCGAAGGTCCGCTGCGGCTGCTGCTGGCCCAGCCCGGTGCCGCAGACGAAGGACGCCCGGTGCCCCTGCGCTACGCGGTCGAGCAAGGCCAAGGCGAGCGCGGCATCACAGAGTCGTTTGTCTTTGCCTATCCCCTGCGGCCCCTTGCGCCCGCGTCCGATTACGTCGCGGTGGTGCTCGATGATCTACCGATTGCCGATGGCGCGCGCCCGCAGCCGTCTGCGCAGACCCTGGTGGCGCTGGGCCTGCGTAGGCCCACGACCCAGTCGGAAGCCGAGCTGGCCGCCTATCACGCCCCCACGCGCCGCGTGCTTCAGAAAGCGGGCATCGATCCTGCGCGCGTGCTGCGGGTCTGGGACTTCACGACTCGCTCGGCAGATGACGCGCACAAGGTGCTCGCGACCATGCGCCAAGGAGCCCTGCAAGCGGTCGCCGCCAAGCAGGTCAAGGTGGTGCTTGATCAAGTGGTGCCGAGCAGTCATCCGCAGGTGGCGCTGACGGTCTTGGGACATGTCGAGGGGCTCCCGCAGTACATCGAACCGACCCCAGGCAGCGCGCTGCGCTTGGATGCAAGCGGTCGGCCCGTGGTCCTGGGCAGTCAAAAGGCTCCGTTTCGCGTCGTGATCCCGGCGGGCACTGGCAGCTACCGCTTCATCATGTTTGGACACGGCACGGGCGGTGCGTACACCGACTCGACCTTTGACACCGAGATCGCCGGGGCGGGGGCCGCCAAGGTGGGCATTCAGTTTGACGGCTGGACCGATAGCGAGGTCTTAAAGACCCTGGGCGGCATCCTCAAGATCGTCAAAGGGTCGCACTACGCCACGGCGATGCTGATGCAAGCGCAGGCAAACGCGGCGGCCATCCAGGCGCTGCTACCGGGCGCGCTGGGGGACGCACTGTCAGCCCCGATGCTCCTCGGCAAGCCCAATCCCGCTGCCGGTCGGCTGCCCACGGCGGACAAGACCCTGTGGGCTGGCGGCTCGCTCGGCGGCATCATGGGCCTGGTCGCGGTGTGCGCCGATCCGGCGCTGCGGTACGGGGTGCTCAACGTCCCAGGCGCGGCCTGGACCCACTACATTCCCAAGTCGGTGCTGTTTGACATGCTGTCGCCGCTCCTCGACTCGAACTACCGAGGGGTGGTGAACGCGCAGCACGCGCTCGCGATGACGCAGGGCATCTGGGATGAGGTCGATGGGGCCGCGTGGGCGTCTGCGCTCCAAGGGAGAGAGGCTGCGTTTCTGATTCAAGAGAGCATCGGCGACCCTGTGGTGCCAAACGCGGGCAGCGAGATGGTGGCCGTGGTCACGGCGGCGCAGCAGGTCGGGGCCGAGCTGTCCCCGATTCCCGCCCAGATCCCGCGCGCCAGCGAGGTCAGCCGAGGCAGCGCCATCACGCAGTACAAGGTCGCAGACACCGGGGCGTACGACATCCACGGCTTCGCGGGGCGCGACACCCCAGCGGGCCGGGCGGCGCGCAGCCAGATCGTAGACTTCGTACAGAGCATCTGGCAGACCGGCACCGCCAAGATCACCGTCCCCGCCACCTGCACCGGCGGAAGCTGCGACTTCAGCCGCCGACCCTAACGCAGACCCTAACGCAGACCCGCCTAGACCAGCCCGATTCCACACCGAGACACGCAGCTTGAGTCAAGAGACTGGGGGCGACCGGAGAGCTTTTTTCGGACCGCTCGCGGGACGGAAAAAGTCTCGCAGGGTAGCGGGGCCCCGGTTGAGAGGTAGTGGTCCTAGACCGCCTGAAGGCGGTCTGTGGACTTCCTAGAGGTGATCTTAGACCGCCTGATGGTGGTCTATGGACCGCTTGGACGTGGTCTTGGACCCCCTGAACGTGGTCTGGAGACTTCCTAGAGGTGATCTGGAGACTTCCTGGAGGTGGTCTTAGACCGCCTGGTGGTGATCTGTAGACCGCCTGCTGGTGATCTGTGGACCTCCTGGTGGTGGTCGTTGGATCTCTTGGCGGTGGTCGGCGACCTCCTGAAGGTGGTCTGGGACCTCCTGAAGGTGGTCTTGGACTTCCTGAAGGTGGTCTGGGACTTCCTGGAGGTGGTCGGCGACCTCCTGAACGTGGTCTGGGACTTCCTGAAGGTGGTCTGGGACTTCCTGAAGGTGGTCTGGGACTTCCTGAACGTGACTGGGCTGCGGCGGCGAACGCCTCACAAAACCGTCATGAGGAACCCTGATTGCAAAGAGGAGGACCGGAGCGTACGGCAAAGTACGTGAGGACCGACGATGCAGCAAGCAGGGTCCGCAGTAGGTTTTCTGAGGCGTTCTTACTCCTGGTTCATGTTCCAGGTGGCCGCGTTTGTTTCGCCGGGGGCGGGGGCTTGCTCGGTGGGCTCGGTGCCTGCCAGGAACACCTCTTCGATGCTGGGAGCCGCTGGGGCAGGCAGCATGCCGGTGACCGGGTCGATCTGCTGGACGACCACGCCTGCGGGCTGGACGAAGCCTTGCACGCGGCGGTCACGGACGGCGACCTGCATCACATCCAGCCAGACCGGCAGGGCCGAGCGCGCGCCCTGCTCTTTTTCACCGAGCGGCCTTGCGTCGTCAAAGCCCACCCAGACCCCTGCGACGACATCGGGTGTATAGCCGACAAACCAAGCGTCTCGGTTGGCGTTGGTGGTGCCGGTCTTGCCTGCTGCCGGTCGCTTGAGCTTGTTCTTGATGGACGACGCGGTGCCTTCTTCGATGACGCTCTGCATGACGTGGCTCATGACAAAGGCCAGCTCGGGCGACACCGCCTGGTGCAGCGTGCTCTGCGCGGGCGGCTCGGTGCCAACTTGCAGGATCCACAGCGGCTCGCCGAGCCGTCCCTTGGCGGCCAGGGTGGCATAGGCGTTGGTCAGCTCCAGGGGCGTCACGACCGAGGCACCAAGGCCCAGCGCGTAGGTCTGGTCGAGCGGCGACTCGATGCCGAGCGAGCGGGCCATGGCCGCAACCGGCGCGGGCTTTAGCTCGTAGATGAGCTGGGACGCCACGGTGTTGAGCGACTGCGCCAGCGCGACCCGCAGCCGCACCGGACCGAGGAAGTTCTTGTTGTGGTCGCCCGCGTTCTTCGGGGCCCAGGCCTTCAGATCCGGCAGGTCGTAGACCTGGGGCGAGTCGTTGAGGACGCTGGCGGCGGTCCACTTGCGCGACTCCAGCGCGGTGGCGAACACAAAGGGCTTGAACGCCGAGCCGGGCTGACGCTTGGCGCGCAGCACGCGGTTGTAGCTGCCGCGCAGATAGCCGTAGCCGCCGACCATGGCCAAGACCTGGCGCGTCTCGGGGTCCATCACGACCACGGCCCCTTGCGGTCCCGCATCGAGCACCAAAATCGGGCCCTCTTTGGCCATGCGCCCGACGTAGACGCGGACCAGCTCACCTTCGCTGTAGCGCTTACTGGCGGGCAGGCCCTGGGGGTTATAGCGGTCGCCGGTCTGTGGCAGCGGCAGCGATCCCACCACCGCACCGAGATCCACCATGGCCCAGCCGCCGCCTTTGTCGCCATCGAGCACCTTGGTGATGACGCCATCGACCCCGCGCCCCATGGGGGGACCGGATGGAAAGTCCTTCTTGAGCTGCTGAAGGTGGGCGGTGCGAGCGGCGGCATCGAGCTTGCGGCCTCTGCGATAGCCGTTGCGCTCGTCGATCTTCATCAGGCCTTGCTCTAGCGCTTGGCGGGCGGCGCGCTGGACATCCAGGTTGCAGGTCGTCCGCACGTTGAGCCCGAGATAGGGCAAGCGCTCCGGTGTGAAGCGCTCTTGCAGCAGCTTCTCGACTTCCTCGGTAAACTCGGGCGCGAGCAGGCCCAGGGACTGCGGCTCTTTGACGAGCTGAATCGGCGCTTCGGCGTACTTGACGGCCTCGGCATCCGAGAGGTGGTGATAGCGGGCCATCTGCGACAGGACGTAGCGCTGACGAAGCTTGGCGCGCTCTGGATTGCGACGGGGCGAGATCTCTTCGGGGCCTTTGGGCAACGAGGCGAGCAGGGCCGCTTCACCGGGATGTACGTCGCTGATGGACTTGCCAAAGTAGAAGCGGGCGGCCTCTTCGATGCCGTAGCGTCCGTGGCCGAAGTAGATCTGGGACAGGTAGAGCCACAGGATTTCGTCCTTCTTCAGCATCTTTTCCAGCCGCAGCGCCAGGTACATCTCTTGGACCTTGCGCTTGAGGCTGCGCTCGCTGCTCTTGAGGACGTAGGTCTTGACGAGCTGCTGGGTGAGCGTGGAGGCGCCGCGCAGGTGGCGGACCTGGACGAGGCTCTGCAAGACGGCGCGGATCATGCCGATGTAGTTGAGTCCGTGGTGCTCGAAGAACTGGGCGTCTTCGGCATCGACGAAGGCATCGATGACGACGCGGGGAATGCGCTCGTAGGGGACGACGGTGCGGCGCTCTTCAAACAGCTCGCCGATGAGCTGACCGTCTTGGGCCAGGACGCGCGTGGTGACCTTGGGTCGGTAGTCGGCGATGCGGTCGATGGTCGGAAGCGAAGGATCGGACGTGTAATAGAGAAACACCGACGCGACGACTGTGACCCCGATGCAGCCGACCAGAAGGAGGAGCAGCACTGCGGTTCGGACGACTCGATAGATGCGCACAGCGTTTCGCGACTGCCCAGGCAGGATCAGCCCGCCGCGTGTTGACTGTCGATCAGTGCTTCGTTTGGCCATGTTGGACTTGTGCTTTGGAATGAGGCCGCGCGGCGTCTTGGCGACCAAGGTGCGGATGCGTACGCGCAGACGTTAGAACGGACGAACAATCACCATGATCACGATACCGATCATCAGAAGCGTCGGCACCTCGTTGAGGACGCGGAACTTCTTGTGGGAGTAAGCGGTCGGCTCGGTGAGCAGGCGCTGGCGGTAATACATCCCTTGGACGTGGCTGACAAGCAGCCCGAGGACAAAGGTCAGCTTGGCATGCATCCACGGCATCTTGAGGTAGCTGGGATTGAGCACCAGCATCGAGATGCCCGTGGCGAGGGACAGCACGCCCGCTGGGGTGGCGATGCCGCGAATCAGGCGACGCTCCATCACTTGCAGGCGCTCGCGGACGACCTGCTCGGTTTCCATCGCGTGATAGACAAACAGCCGATACAGGTAGAGCAGACCTGCCATCCAGCTAATGACCATGATGACGTGAACGGCTTTGATCCAAAGCATGTACCGAGGGCTCCTTGTGGGCGATGAGACGGCCCGATTGGGTGGGGATGCGCGCGAACCCGTGACGCTAGACCGCTGCGGCGTGATGACGAGGCGCGGGCTTGTGCAAGGTCGCGTCAAAGATCGATGCCACGGTGCGCAAAAGGAGCTGACCGGGCAACAGAATTTTCAGGCGGTCGCCTTCCCAGCCGCACAAGCCATCGGCGATAAGCGGCGAAAGAGCGGACAGCTCGGACGCAAAGTAGTGGTCAAAGTCGATGCCGTAGCGGACAGACAGCGCGGGCTTGTCGATCACGAGGTTGCAGAGCAGTTCCATGATGAGGTCGCGGCGAATCACGTCGTCAGGACTGAGCGAGTAGCCACGCACGACGGGCAAGGCACCGGACTCGACGCGCTCGCAGTAGGGCACGACCTCGCGCTCGTTTTGTAGATAGTGGCGGCCTAGCTCGGAAATCGACGAGGGACCAAAGGCCAGCACATCGCTCGACTTGCAGGTGGTGTAGCCCATGAAGTTGCGGCGAAGCTGGCCGTGCTGGCGGGCGGTGAGCAGCTCGTCTTCAGGCAGCACGAAGTGATCGAGCCCGACGTAGACGTAGCCCAGCGCGAGCAGCCGCTGTAGCGACAGCTCAAACAGTGCGGCGCGGGTCGCGGGGTCGGGCAGCTCGTCACTGCGAAAGACCGCTTGGTGCGTGCGCAGGGTCGGCATGTGGGCATAGCCAAACAGCGCGATGCGGTCGGGACGCAGCGTGGCGACGCAGTCCAAGGTCTTGGCAAAGCGCTCTGTGCTCTGAAGGGGGAGCCCATACATCAGGTCGATGTTGACGCTGACAAAGCCAAGCTGACGGGCCGAGGTGATGAGATCGCGGGTCTGCTCAAAGGGCTGAAGGCGATTGATGCGCTTTTGAACGACGGGATCGAAGTCCTGCACGCCCATCGAGACGCGCGAAAAGCCGAGCTGGGCCAGGGTCTGTAGCTGGGTCGTGCTCGTCACGGGCGGGTGAACTTCAATCGACGCCTCAATGCCCGAAGGAATGTCAAAGCGGGACGCGAGGATCTGCCACAGCCGCGCAAGCTGCGCTTCGTCCAGGTAGGTTGGTGTCCCGCCGCCCAGGTGAACCTGCACGACCGGACAGCGCGCGGGCAAAAGGGATGCCACCTGGGCGACCTCTCGATCGAGTGCTTGCAGGTAACGCTCGACGAGCTCTTGGCTGCGCGTGACCATCATGTTGCAGCCGCAGTACAGACACAGCTTGCGACAGAACGGAACGTGAACGTAGAGCGACAGCGGGCGCGAATCGAGGGACGACAGCGCGAGCCGGGCAAGCGAGTCATCACGCGGTCCCCACAGGTTGGCGGGCGGATAGCTGGTGTAGCGCGGCAGCGGCAGCTTGCCGTAGCGGTCGAGCAGCGCGGGATGCAGCAAAGAAGGAGTCATGCGACGATCTTTCTCGGTCTAGGAGGACGCAGGCAGGAAGGGCGCATCGTCGTCCACCGCGAGCACCCGCAGCGGCCTGGGGCGACTGAGGTACTGACAGAACACAATCTCGGTACAGTGGCCTTGGCGCAGACGGAACAGCAGCTCACTGGCGGCCATCGCGGTCAGAAACAGCCCGACGCCAGCCCCGGAAGTCTTTTCTTCAATCGGGCTCTGATGGCGAAGCTGAGCAGTGGCGCAGCGGGCAAGGTACGACAGCACGGTCTGACGGCGAAGCTGGCCCATCTGGTCAGAGACACTGACGGCCAAGCGCACACCATCGGAGGCAAAGCGAACCCAGGCCGACTCGCCGGGAAGCGCTTGCAGCAGCACGCGCTCCGGTGGGGCCATCGCAGCATAGCGCGGCGTTCCCAGTGGACTGCGCGGCGCGTCGTACAGCGCATTGAGCAGCAGCTCATCGACGGCTTGCTCTAGCGCCAAGACGTGACGCGACGGCAGGCCGAGGCTCTGCGCCCAGTCAGCCACCATCGTCACGGTCAGCGCTTTTTCCTGATAGTTGCAGACCTGCTGCTCAAACAGCTTGGCCTGGGGCGACAGCAGCGGATGAAGTGGCCTGCGCACGGTCTTGGGACGCAGCAGCCGAAGCTGAAGCGATTCCAGCACCGAATCGGGCAGCTGCGCGGTCGAGATGGCCGCTTTCGCTTCGGACTGAAGCAGCGCGTCGGTCAGGCCCAAAAGGTCCGCGTCTGGCAGGAGCAACAGCGACCGGCGCGATGAGTCCTGCAATCGCCCCAAGCTGCGCCCGCCACTCATCCCCCGGACTCCTGTTCGGCTACTGCGCCGAGAGCTTCATTTTCCGAAACACAGAGCCCAGGAGCAAGCCCGCTGCGATCAGAATCGCCGCCCACTTGAGCGCCAGCACGCCATCGGGACTCGTCGCAACGCCGAGCAAAAACACCGCACAGCCAAACAGCGCGAGCAGCGGCACGAGCGGTCCGAGCGGGTTCACAAATGCCTTGGCAGGCGCAGGGCCCCGCCGCCGCATCAAGATGACCGCGACGCAGGTTGCAATGTACTGAACCACCACCGCGACGTTGGAGATGTCGGCCAGCTGCTTAAACTCCAGCCCGAGCATGAGAAACAGCATCACCAGCAGCGACAGCAAGACCACCGACCACACCGGCGAGTCCAGCTTGGCCGGTCGCTGCGCAAAGACAGCGGGAACGAAGCGGTCTTCGGAAAACGACTCGAGATAGCGAGGCCCGACAAGCGCACTGCCCGCGCAGAAGCCAAACATCGAGATGAGCCCGGCGACGTTCATCAGCTCTCGACCCCGCGAACCAGCAAACTGGGCCACCGAGTCCGCGAGCGGCGTCTCGGTCGAGCCCAAGCTGGGATGAAGGCCCGTCGCAACAAGCTGCACCAGCGCGTAGAGCACGGTCGTCAAAAAGACGCTGATGACCATCGCCAGCGGCACGGTGCGCTGCGGATTCTTGGCTTCGCCAGCGGGAACGGGAATGAACTCAAAGCCAGTGGTCGCAAACAGCCCGGCAAAGGCAGCGGCCAAGATGCCCGTGGTCTCACCCGCTGACGGTACGGCTGGCTGACCGCTCATTCGATCGAACTTCACAAAGCACAGACCGACCAAGATAAAGCCAAACAGGCTCAGCAGCTTCACCGCCGAGATGATGTCGCTTGTCCGAGCCGAGCTGCGCACGCCAATGATGTTGACGATGGACAGAACGACAACGACCAAGCACGAGAGCGCGACGACTCCGGCGTTGCCAAGCTGCACACCGAACATGTCGTGACAGATCTGCGCCGCCGTGGTGCCGAAGCCACGCGCCACCGCCGAATAGCCAAGCAGCACGCTGATGAGCGTCACCCAACCGACGGCAAAACCGACATAGGGACCAAAGGCGTCACAGGCATAGCGATAGGGGCCTCCCGAGCGGTCGGTCCGGCCCGCAGCTTCCGCGAAGACAAGCGCCACCAAGCAGCACAGCCCACCCGCCACAAACCAAGCCCACGGCGCCTGCGAGCCCGCTTTCCGATACAGCACCGCTGGAAGCAGAAAGATGCCCGAGCCAACGATGCCGTTTATGCCAATGCCCAAGCAGTCAATCAACGTCAGCTGGCGCTTGTCTGGGTTCGCTTCGCTATGTGACACCGCACGAAAGTATCTGAACGCGTAGCAAATCCAAGACCTTTCGGCTGAGCGTTTTGAAACTTTGCAGCGACCGCGATTGCATGTTTTGGGGTCCAGGATTTACCTTGCGAGGCGTGTGTGACTTGAGCAAACGCGACGGGACTGTGAAGACGAGATGAAGCTGCTCCTCTTATCGACGGTTGCGCTGTTTTTGGGGCCGCTGCTCCAGCGGTCGCTGCGCTGGGCCAAAGCGGCGATGGCGGCGCTCGACGGGTTCGTGCTGCTGCTGGTGGTGGGCATCATCTTGGGACGGCTGATTCCGTCGGCCTACTCAGCAGCGGGCTGGCCTGCGCTTCCGCTCGCGGCGCTGGGCTATCTGGCGGTGCGACAGATTGAGCGGATGCATCACGTCGGTGGTCAGCGTGCGCACAAGGTCGCGGTGGTGCTGGGTCTGTTCGGTCTGGCCATGCACGAGTTTCTCGATGGCTTGGCGCTGGCGCTGGGACACGTTGATCACGACCACGCGGCGGATGCACTGCTGCCGCTGGCGATCGTGCTGCACCGAATTCCGGTCGGTCTGTCGGTATGGTGGCTGCTGCGTCGGCTCGGCACTGGCTGGAGCGTGTTTGGGCTCTTTGGAATTGCCGCAGCAACGGCGCTTGGCTACGGTCTATCGACTCAGTTTTTTGCCTACAGCGGCGGGGTCGGCATCGGGCTGTTCCAAAGCGCAGTCGCTGGTGCGCTGCTCCACGTCGTCGTTCACGAACAGCAAGAGCAGCGCGGCAAGCACGTCTGGTTCGAGGGCATCGGCGGACTGCTGGCGCTCGGACTGCTGGCGCTGCTTCATAGTGAGCTGCTTCCCACGAGCCGGGTCGGAGAAGCCAGCATGGCCAAGACGCTGACGCTGCTGGCCCTGGAAAGTGCGCCTGCGCTGCTGATTGCCTATGCATCGGCAGGTCTGATTGGTGTGTTCTTGCCTGCGACGGGCGTTTCATGGCTGCACCGAGGCTCGATGCTGTCGCAGTCGCTCCGAGGCGTTGTGTTCGGGCTGCCGCTGCCGATCTGCTCGTGTGGAGTGCTGCCGGTCTATCGCAGCCTGATTGCGCGCGGTGTTCCGTCGGCGGCGGCGATGGCGTTTCTGGTGGCCGCGCCCGAGCTTGGCGTCGATGCGGTGCTGCTGTCGTTTCCGCTGCTTGGGCTGCCCTTGACGATCGCTCGCGTGATCTGTGCGACGGTGGTTGCGCTCGGGGTGGGCGTCCTGGTCGGCGGGCTGATGCGCACGGCCACACCAGACGATTCCCCGCCGCTGCCAGCGGTGGATACGGAAGGCTCGCTGCGGACCAAGCTGATGACGGCGCTGCGGCTCGGCTTTGTCGAGACGGTCGATCACACCGGACCCTGGATTGTAATGGGCCTGGGCGTGGCGGCGGCGCTAGAGCCTCTTTTGCGGATGGACTGGGTGACGGCGCTGCCTGCGGGACTGGATGTTCCGCTGCTCGCGGTGCTGGGAATGCCGATGTATGTCTGCGCGTCGTCGGCGACTCCGCTGGTGGCTGTGCTGATTCACAAAGGCGTGTCTCCGGGTGCGGCGATTGCGTTTCTGCTGACTGGGCCTGCGACCAATGCGACGACGTACGGCGTGCTGGCCAAGCTGCATGGACGCAAGGTGGCGATCGGCTACGGTCTGACGATTGCGCTGCTCACCATTGGGCTAGGCTTCGCAGTCAACCGATTCGTCGGTGCGCATCCCGGCTATCCTTTTCACGTCGGACGCGAGCACCAAGGCATTCTGTATCCAGCCTGTCTGCTCGTGGTTTTACTGCTGTTTGTGGGATCGTTTCTCCGGCAAGGACCGCGCGGCTTTTTGCGTCAGCTCTCGCTGGATGCGACGGGAATGGAACCGCACGACCACGGGCACGCTCACAATCACGGCGACCACCGGCATTCTCACGACCATGGCGACCACGGCGATCACGGGCACGCTCACGACCATGGCGACCACGGCGACCACCGGCACGCTCACGACCATGGCGACCACGGCGACCACCGGCATTCTCACGACCATGGCGACCATGGCGACCATGGCGATCACGGGCACGCGCATCGCAAGTCGGGCTAGCGCTTTGTGCCAGGTCTGCGGCGACGGTCACGAGAAAATCACCTCGCAGCTTGCCGTCGTCGCCCAATTGAGATAAAAGGCCCCATTCTGATGCGACCACGCACGGTCGCGGACTAGGCTGTTTCGTCACATGGCTCAAGACAAATCGAATTCGACCGTGGCTCCGGCAGGCGAGCCGCCGACCTCTGTCTACGTTCAGCAGATCCACGACGAGATGCGCTCCTCGTTTATGGACTACGCGATGAGCGTCATCATCTCGCGTGCGCTGCCCGACGCGCGCGACGGACTCAAGCCGGTGCATCGTCGCATCCTGTACGCGATGCACGAAGCCAACGTCGTCTGGAACCGTGCGTACGTAAAGTGTGCGCGTGTCGTCGGTGAAGTGCTCGGTAAATACCACCCACACGGCGATGCGTCGGTCTACGATGCACTGGTTCGCTTGGCGCAAGACTGGAACATGCGCCATCCGCTCGTCGATGGGCAGGGCAACTTCGGTTCGATTGAAGGCGATCCGCCCGCCGCGTACCGATACACCGAGTGTCGTCTCCAGCGAATTGCTTCGACGATGCTGACCGATCTGGACAAAGAGACGGTCGATTTCGTTCCAAACTTCGACGACAAAGAGCGTGAACCGACGGTTCTTCCAGCGATGCTGCCGAACCTTTTGGTCAATGGCGCAGCTGGTATCGCCGTCGGTATGGCGACGAACATTCCACCGCACAACCTCGGGGAAGTGCTGGATGCGTCGCTGCACCTGCTCAAAAATCCGCAGGCCACCAACGCGGATCTGATGAAGCTGGTTCCGGGCCCAGACTTTCCGACGGCAGGCTTTATCTACGGCAAAGCGGGCATTCGCCAAGCGTACGAGACGGGACGAGGCTCGCTGACGCTGCGTGCGAAGACAGAGATCGAAGAGCTCAAGAACAACAAGTCGCAGATCGTCGTCACAGAGGTTCCGTATCAGGTCAACCCGAACCGACTGATCGAGCGACTGGCCGAGCTGGTGCGCGAAAAGAAGGTCGAAGGCATCTCGGACCTGCGCAACGAGTCGAGCCGCGAAGGCATGCGACTGGTGATTGAGCTGAAGCGCGATGCCGTCGCGCAGGTGGTGCTCAATCAGCTGTACGCACAGACGAGCCTGCAGGTGACGTTCGGTGTCATCATGCTGGCGATTGTCGATGGACGGCCTCGGATTCTGTCACTGCGCGATGCGCTGGGACACTTCCTGGATCACCGTCGTCAGGTGGTGCTGCGTCGCTCGCTGTATCTGCTAAAGCAAGCGCGTTCGCGTCGAGAGATCGTCGAAGGCTTGGGCCTGGCCATTGATCAGATCGATCGCATCATCGCCATCATTCGAGCGGCGAAAGATCCGGTCGAAGCCAAAGAGCACTTGATGATCGAGCCGCTGACGGGACTTGCAGAGTTTCTCCGTCGTGCGGGTCGTCCCGAAGATGAGATTGCGGCGCGAACCAGTCGCGGAACGCTGTTCTTTACCGAGGCACAGGCCAAAGCCATCCTCGAGATGCGACTACAGCGACTGACCGGGCTGGAGCGCGACAAGCTGGCCGAGGAATATCGCGAGCTGACAGCGACGATCGTGGATCTGGAAGGCATCTTGGCGAGCGAGTCACGTCTGCGCGATGTCATCGCCGGAGAGCTGACGGAGCTGCGCGCGATGTACATCGAGCCGCGCCTGACCCAGATCATCGACGATGCGGGCGAAATCCGGCTCGAAGAGCTGATCGCGGAAGAAGCGATGGTGGTGACGCTGTCGCGTGAAGGCTATGTCCGTCGCGTGTCTCTGTCGGAATATCGCGCCCAAGGTCGAGGCGGACGCGGTGTCCAGGGTGCTACGACGAAAGAAGAAGACTTGATCCACAAGCTGTTCGTCGCCAGCACGCATGACTACGTGCTGATGTTTACGAACACGGGTCGCGCGTACTCGAAGCGCGTGTTTGACCTGCCAGAGTCGCAGTCTCGCTCGGGCAAGGGCAAAGCGATGGTGAACTTCCTAGAGCTTCAGCCCGGTGAGCGCATCGTCGAGATGCTGCCGCTGCCAGGGTTTGAGGCTGGCAAGTTCGTGCTGCTTTCAACGGCCAAAGGCGTGGTCAAAAAGACCGAACTGGATGCGTTTTCGGCGATTCGCTCGACGGGCATCATCGCGGTGGATCTCGATGAAGGTGACGATCTGGTTGGAGCAGCGATCACCGATGGACACAACGACATCGCACTGTGTACCCGCGACGGCTACGTGGTTCGCTTCAAGGAAGAGCAAGTCCGCGCCATGGGCCGTACCGCTCGTGGAGTTCGCGGCGTCACGCTCAAGAGCGCAACCGATCGCATCGTCGCCATGCAGGTGCTCAGTCGCGACTCGGGCAGTGACATCACGCTTTTGACGGTCTGCGAAAAGGGCTTCGGCAAGCGCACGCCCGCGTCGGACTATCCGCAAAAGAACCGAGGCACGCAGGGTGTCATCACGATCAAGACCAACGATCGCAATGGCAAAGTCGTCGGTGTGCTGACGGTGGTCGATAGCGAAGATCTGATGATCGTCACCGATACCGGACGGGTGATTCGCATTCGTGTGCGAGACATTCCGACGCGCGGTCGCAACACCCAAGGTGTCCGTCTGATTCGCATCGATCCAGCCAGTGGTGAGCGCGTGGTGGCCGTCGAAGCGCTGAGCGATCCAGGCAAAGATGACAGCGAGCCCGTCGAAGGCAGTGAAGAAGAGCTGCTGGCCAGCCCGATTGAAGTGCTCGACGATGCGGACGGGGAAGAAGACCTCGCGGACGAATCGGATGAATCGTCAGACGAGCAGGCAGATTCGTAACGACGGATGAGCGACGGCAGCGACACACAGCGACTCTCGGTTGCGGAGATCTATCGGCGCAGCATCAAGGCCGAAGATCTTCGCTTCAACCGCTACATCGCGCGACCCAAAGCGGCGGTGCTGGTGTATCTGCTGCGCGGCACGCGGATTACGCCGAATCAGGTGACGCTGCTGTCGCTGCTCACGTCGCTGTGTGGCATCGCTACCTTGCTCTTGTGTCCGGGGCGAACCGGGCTGATTGCGGCGGCGCTGGTGCTGCATCTCGCGTTTGTGCTCGACTGTGTGGACGGACAGCTGGCGCGCATCAAAGGCCAGTCGTCGCCCGTCGGTGCGTACCTGGACTTCCTGGTCGATGAGATCAAGGCGGTGCTGCTGGTCGCAAGCTGCGCGGCCCGGCTGGCCATCGATGGAGCCCCGACGCTGGGCAATCTGTCCATCTCGTCGCAGGTGTTCTGGCTGGGACTGGGTCTTGTCGGTGTGTGCATCGCAGCGGCGGGGATCTCGACGACGACGTTTATGCGTCGGCCCGAATACTTTGAAGCGGTCCACGGACACAAAGGCGAGCGCGTCGCGGGCTACACCAAGTTCAAGGAACCGACTGAAGCGGCTCCGTCGTCACCGCTGAAGAAGCTGGTGCTGCTACCGATTCGTATCGTCGAGACGCTGGGCAAGCTGACGCTGCACTATCCAGCGTGGTTCTTCATTCCGGCGGCGCTCGGACGGATGGAGTGGTTTCTGCTTCCCTATCTGGCGGCGCACACGCTGTACCTGGGGCGATCGTGGCTGGTGGTGGTGTGGAAGCTCGGACGATGAGCTCGCGACGACAGGTCTTGCAAGCGCTGGCGCTCGGTGGTCTGTCGCTGGGATCGAATCGGCGCGTCGCTGCGCAGACGACTTCACCACTTCAGCGAGGCGTCGCGCTCGGACTGTTTCACGAAGATCCACTGTGGTCGTACGGCGGGCTGCTGCGTGAAATCCGCGAGCTGTCAGCGACGCACGTCTCGCTGGTTCCGGCCTATTACCAAGATCACGCCGGCTCGACGAACATTTATGCGCATCCGCGCTTTAGCGTTCCCGACGAAACGATTACGCGCACCATCGCAGAAGCGCACGCGCTCGGGCTGAAGGTGATGCTGTTTCCGATCGTGCGGCTCGCGAGTCCGCGCAAGTCTTCGGAGTGGCGCGGCACGCTGTCTCCCGACGATCGCGCCGCTTGGTGGTCTAGCTACGAGCGCCTCACGCTGCACCTGGCTCGCTTGGCACACAGTCACAAGGCGGCGCAGTTTTCAGTCGGTAGTGAACTCTCGACGCTCGACGGAGAGCGCGATCTGAGCGAGTGGCGACGGCTGATCAGCAAGGTTCGCAGCAGCTTTCGCGGAACGCTGACCTATTCGGGCAACTGGGATCACTACGAGAAGGTGGCGATCTACGAGCTGTGCGACAGCGTAGGCATGTGTGCGTACTTTCCGCTGGCGGGACGACTGAGCAGACCGCCCTTCCCGCTCGAAGACTTGATGGCAGCGTGGCAAAAAAAGCGAACGGATCTGGTCGCTTTTGCGCGCGCGAAACAAAAGCCGCTGCTGCTGACCGAAGTTGGTTATTTAAGTCAGCGCGGAGCCGCCGCGTGGCCGTGGGAAGAGAGCGCGGACAAGCCGGTGGACTTGGAAGATCAGCGTCGCGCGTACGAAGCCTTTGCGCGGGTCTGGCAAGGTGAAGCGCAGCTTTCGGGCGTCTATTTTTGGAACTACTACGGGTTTGGCGGTCGGGCGTCGCGGGGATACACGATGCGACACAAGCCAGCGGCGCAAGAGATGGAACGCTACTTCCTAAGTGAGCCGCAGCGTCCAGCGGGTCCATAACGAGCGCTCGCCGCACCGAGCCTGTCCGCAGAGGCGACGGAAGTAAGATCAAGTCACTTGGCACAGCGCGGCCAAGCTGCGATGGTGCCGGACCATGCGAAACAAGGTCGTCTCCTCGGAGGAGGCCGTCGCGCTCATCCGCGATGGTGACACCATCTGTACTTCGGGCTTTGTCGGAACGGGCACACCGGACGGACTGCTGGCGGCGCTGGAAAAGCGCTTTTTGCACAGTCAGTCGCCACACGGTCTGACGCTGGTCTTTGCGGCGGGACAAGGCGACGGCAAGCAGCGCGGGCTCAATCGCTTGGCACACGAAGGCTTGCTGCGGCGCGTCGTCGGAGGCCACTGGGGCTTGGCACCGAAGCTGGGCAAGCTGGCGCTCGAAGACAAGCTGGAAGCCTACAACCTGCCGCAGGGCTGCATCTCACACCTGTATCGAGACATCGCAGCGGGCAAGCCGGGCGTCATCACCAAGATCGGTCTGCACACCTTTGTCGATCCAAGGCTGCAAGGCGGCAAAGTCAATCCGTCGGCCAAACAAGATCTGGTGCGGGTGCTGGAGATCGACGGGGAAGAGTGGCTGTTTTACAAGTCGTTCCCGATTCACGTCGCGCTGCTGCGTGGCACCACGTCGGACCCAAACGGCAACATCACGATGGAACGCGAGTCGCTGACACTCGACAACCTGGCGATGGCGCAGGCGGTGAAGAACAGCGGTGGCGTGGTCATTGTGCAGGTCGAGCGCATCGCGGCGGCAGGCTCGCTGCATCCTCGGCAGGTAGAAATTCCCGGCATCTTGGTGGACTGCGTGGTGATTTCGTCGCCGGAACATCACGTTCAGACCTACGCAACGGCCTACAGTCCCGCGTTTTCCGCCGAGATTCGCGTTCCGGTGGATGGCACACCGCCGATGGCGCTCGATGTTCGCAAGGTGATTGCTCGACGCGCAGCCTTCGAGCTAACCGCCAACGCTGTGTGCAACCTGGGAATCGGCATGCCCGAAGGTGTGGCGGCAGTCGCGCGCGAAGAAAAGCTGCTGGAATACCTGACGCTGACCACCGAACCGGGCGTGATTGGCGGCGTTCCAGCGAGCGGGCTCGACTTCGGTGCAGCGGTGAACACCGACGCGATCATCGCGCAGAACCAGCAGTTTGACTTCTACGATGGCGGCGGGCTCGACCTGGCGTGCTTGGGCATGGCGGAGTGTGACAGCACAGGCAACATCAACGTCAGTCGCTTTGGCACAAGGCTCGCGGGGGCGGGCGGCTTCATCAACATCAGCCAGACCGCGCGTCGCTTGGTCTTTGTCGGCACCTTCACCACCGATGGGCTCGAGGTCGCAGTCGGCGGTGGCAAGCTGGCCATCCTACGCGAAGGTCGCAGCCGCAAGTTCGTCCGTCACGTCGAGCAGATCACGTTCAGCGGCGCGTATTCCGCCCAGAAAGAACAGCAGGTCTTCTACGTCACCGAGCGCTGCGTGTTCCAGCTCGGTCGCGACGGGCTGGAGCTTATCGAGATCGCGCCAGGCATTGACCTACAAGACGACATCTTGGCGCACATGGACTTTCATCCCGTCATTCGCAGCGTGCGGCTGATGGATGAACGGATCTTCCGCATCGAGCCGATGGAGCTAAAAAGCGAGATCCTGCGGCTCGATCTGCGTCAGCGCATCAGCTACGACCCAAGCCGCAACATCCTGTTTAACAACTTTGAAGGCATGCACGTTCGCAGCCTGCGCGATGTCGAAGCGATTCGCCAAGCGGTCGAGCGCAAGTGCAAGTCGGTCGGACGCAAGGTCGCGGTGGTGGTGAACTACGATTCGTTTGTGATCGAAGACGCGGTCACCGAAGCCTACGCAGAGATGGTTCGCTACCTGATCGAGCGCTATTACACCGAGGTCTCGCGCTACACCACGAGCGCGTTTTTGCGGGTCAAGCTCGATGCGGCGCTGAAAAAACAAGGCGTGTCGCCGCAGCTCTTTGAGACCGCCGCGCAAGCGCACGACTTTCATCAGAGCAAAGACACCTAGCTGGACAGACGATCGCGGCTGTTGCGACGGATGACACAGACGCTGACGCTTTCGACGAGTCGCCAGCCGCCCGGTGCGGTTTCAATCAGCTCTCGGCCCGGAAGCAGCTCGCGCAGGGCCTGACGCAGACGGCCAATCGCGACGTAAATGGTGTTGCGATGCTGAAGCGGATGATAGTCGCGCCCGCCCCAGACCTCGTAAAACAGTCGCTCGGCGCTTGCACCTTCGATCGGAGCAAACAGAAGCTGTGACAGAAGCTGCGACAGAAGCGGACGCCCGACGATGGCCGGACACTCCGCAGCACCGTCGCACGATCCACCGCGCGTGATCGCTCCGCGCTCGGGCTCGATGATCAGCTCGTGCGTTCCAAACGCGGCTTGGCGCGCCTCTTCATCGGCTTCGGTTCGGCCCGCGCGGGTCAGCAGCTCATACGGAAGCACACTGCGCAGTCCCAGCGACGAAAGAAGCCACGCAAGCTGCGCGGACTTTTCGGTAGGCTCGCAGTGTCCCAGCTCGTGCAGCGCCGCCCGCAAAAGCCGTGCATCCAGCGTCTCGCTCAGCGCACCGAGCGAGCCCAGTTCTGCGACCCCTTGGCGAAGCAGCGCAAGCGCGCGTCGTCCGTTTCCTTGCCGTCGCTGAAGTGACGATTCCAGCAGCAGCCCGCGCAGGTGAAGCAGTCCGTAGGCATGTCGCGTCGCCAGCTCTTGGGCCCGACCGAGCGCTTGATCCGCTTCCGCCAAGTCACTCGGCTGTCCCAAGCTGAGCAAGAGCCACGACAGAGAAAGCGCCGCCCGTGCTTCTTCGTAGTGACGCTGCGACGCCGCGTAATAGCCCAAGGTCTGCTGAATTCTCCGTCGCAGGGACGTAAAACCTAGCTCGGGCAGCCGACCGAGCATCAGCCACAGCTCCGCGTGTTCTAGTTCCACAAGATGCTGCGCCGCCGGTTCGAGCAGATGGATCGACTGCACCACCTGCGCCATCGCCTGCGTCGCGGCTTGCATTTCCGACTCTCGCAGCGGGGAATCAAGCGATGACAGCGCATCCAGCCGCGCGAGCAGCGCTTGCGACAGCGCCAGCAGCCGACCGGGCGGAGGCGAAGCATCGCAGCGCATCACACGCAAAAGCGCCAGCCTGGCCGCCCCCGGCTGAACCTGCGCAATCAACACCTGCGCCGAGAGCACTTCCAGTCGCTGCGACAGAGGCCACGTTCCCGCTTCCCGCGCGCTCGCCAGCGCTCGATCGATCGTCGCCTGCGATCCGGTCAAGTCCCCGAGCTTCAGCAGCACCCGCGCCAGATAAAAGCCAGCCACCGTCGCCGCGAGCTGATCGCCATGGGAATCGAGCACCCGCAGCGCTGCGGACAGCAGCGATCGCGCCGTCGTCAGGTCTCCGCGCGCACCGGCCAACACGCCACGCATCAGCGCCAGCAGCGGAACCGCGTCACTTGATAGCTCATGCTGCGACACTCCGCTCGTCAGGGCTTGAAACAAGAGCTTATCAATCACCAACTGCGCAGCATCCAGCGCGTCCGATGCAATGTGCGCAATCAGCGCGTGCAGCGCCCAGTCGAGACAGAACGTACCGCCACCCAGCAGCGACAGTGCTTCCTCTGCCACTTGCGCCGCTTCGATCAGTCGGTCTTCCAAGATCAGCGTAAGCGACATCGCGCCGTGAAAGCGCGCCCGATCGACCGGATCATCCAGCGCCGGATCGGACTGTAGCGCGTCCAGCATCCGTCGCGCCCGGAGCCCCTGACCCGCAAGTGCCAGCGTCTGCGCAAGCTGAAGTGCAATCCGCAGTCGTTCCCGCACTGATTCCGTTTGGGACAGCGCTTGTTCCAGGTACTTCTGCGCCAGATCGATGCGTCCACTGCGCTGACAGACTTCTCCCAGAAGCACCAGATAGCGCGCGGACTGGGTCACGCTGGGAAGCTGGTTCATCGACGAAAGAAGCGCGTGCGCCAGCGCAATCTGCGAGCGGCTCCGCAGCAGTCGTACGGTCAGAAACTCGACTTCCATACGCTGCGCGCCAAGCGCTTCACAGTCCCCTTCCGACAGCTTGGTCCGCAAGTCAGACAGCAGATCCAGAAGCTGCGCATCGAGCCACGCCGCCGAGAGCGCGCGATGAATCTGTCGCAGCACCTGCACCGCTTGGGTGTACGCAGCGGCCCAGACAAGCTGCTTGAGCGCTTCGATTCCTTCCTGCGCGGATCGCTGCGGCGCGACAAAGAACCGTCCAAGCAAAAGCGACGCCACTTCTCGTCGAGTTTGCTGAAGATCTGCTTCCGGCCAGACCGATACAAGGACATTCCACAGTGGCTCTGCCAGCACGATCTGTGCGCTCGAAAGCGCTCTCTGCGGATTGCTGGTCGGCCCGCGCGCTACACCGACATCCAGCTCAAGCAGAAAGCGCCGCGACAGCACCCGCAGATCTTCACTGAGCGTATGCAGCGACGGAAACAGATCATGTAAGTCCTTGACCGAGCGAGCCCGCGCACCCGAATAAATCCGCGCCAGCAATAGCAGTTGACGCTGAGAAGCAGACAGCGAAGACAGCGTATCGACTCCGCTTGGGAAGGCTCCGTCCGCGCGGATTTCCGTCGGTAATTCGGACTGAAACAGCGCCTGTCGAATCAGCAGCGGACTGCCGGACTCTAGCTTGTCGCGCACATCGGGTGACACGCTGGAATGACCCAGGCGCAGACAGAGCTTGTCCACGAGCGCGGTGGACTCACTCATGGCCAGCGGCGAAAGTCGGATCACCACGGGAATCGCCGATGAGGAAGGGAGCGACAGCTCGCTGCGGACACAGACGATGACCCGACTGCGCCGAACGTGACGACTGACTTCCCCGAGCAGCATCGACAGCTCGGACTCTGCGCCGTCTTCCAGTCGCTGTAGCTCATCCAGACAGAGCAGAAACGGACGCGGACTCTGTTCCAACAGCAGCACAACCTGTCGTCGCAGCGTCACGGGATCGCTGCTCTGTTCGCGCAGCGCTTGATCTGCACCTGACAGACTCACTGCGCTCGGCTCTTCAAGCGTCCGTAGCAGCTCGGACAACAGCTCGCTTGTGCGCTGTCCGGGCTTGGCACAGACAAGCAGCGCTTGCATCGTATCCAGCGACGGAAGCTTCAGCGCCTGTTCAACAAGCTGATAGACAAACTCGCTCTTGCCGATTCCTGCGATGCCGTAGACCAGACACAGCGGCTCGGTCGGAAGCAAAGAGAGCGCACGCCGCAGCTCTCCTACCCGACCCACAAACACGCTGCACGGACGAGGAAACGGCGGATGTAAGCGCATGTCAGTTGAGCCTCGGTTGTAGCGCTCCGATGCTCCGGGCACAAGGGAGCCGCCCATGGAAATCCTGTCAACGATCGCAGCGCTCTGTTTCCTGATGTTTGTGGCCTACCGTGGCTTTAGCGTGATTCTGTTCGCGCCACTCGCTGCACTGTTTGCGGTGGCGTGGGTTTCACCGCATCACATCCTTCCGTTCTTTTCCGGAATCTATATGGAAAAGCTGGTGGGATTCCTAAAGCCCTACTTTCCGGTGTTTCTCCTCGGAGCGATCTTCGGAAAGCTCATCGAAGTATCCGGCTTTGCCAAAGCCATCACCGCCAAAGTCGTTGGCATCTTGGGACGCAACAACGCGATGCTGGCGGTCGTTTTTGTGTGCGCGCTCCTCACGTACGGAGGCGTGTCTCTGTTTGTGGCCGCGTTCGCTGTCTATCCCTTTGCAGCGGAGCTGTTCAAAGCCGCAGACATTCCGCGTCGTCTGATTCCCGGCACGATTGCGCTGGGCTCGTTCACCTTCACGATGGATGCGCTGCCCGGATCTCCCCAGATTCAGAACATCATTCCGACCACGTTCTTTCATACCAACACCTGGGCCGCGCCCAAGCTGGGACTGGTCGGAGCGCTGTTTGTGCTGGCCGCAGGGATGGCGTATCTGTCCTATCAGCGACGAAAAGCCGCGCAAGCAGGAGAAGGTTACGGAGCCGAGTCTGAAGCGAATTCCCAAGCAATTTCTTCGACTCCTTTTGGTGTGGACGGAGCGCTTCCTTCTCCTTGGTTGGCGCTGCTTCCGCTTGTCCTTGTCGGAATCCTAAACCGTGTCTTTACAGGAATTTTACCGTCGCTGTATCCGCAGAGCTTTGACTTTGCCAAGCTTGGTGTCAGCCAGACCGCAGCGCTGGATCCAAGCAAGCTGGTGGCGATTTGGGCCGTGGAAGGAGCGCTCCTAATCGGCATCCTGACCGTTGTGTGTTCGGCCTATCGTACCGTCGCTCCGCGCTTTGCAACCAGCGCCAACATCGCGGTCGCAGGTGCCATGCTCGCCGCCGTCAACACCGCTTCGGAATACGGCTTCGGAGGCATCATCGCCGCCCTTCCCGGCTTCCGCATCATCAGCGAGTTTATGTCTCATGCGTTCACCAATCCGCTGATCTCTCTGGCGGTCACCACCACAGGACTGGCCGGAATCACCGGCTCTGCATCGGGAGGAATGAGCATTGCGCTGGCGACGCTGGGACAGACGTACTTGACGCGCGCAACCGAGCTAGGAATTCCCCCCGAAGTGCTGCATCGCGTCGCATCCATGGCCAGCGGAGGAATGGATACGCTGCCTCACAACGGTGCAGTGATCACGCTGCTTGCAGTTACCGGACTGTCCCACAAACAGTCCTACATCGACATCTTCGCGATGACGCTGATCAAGACCGCTGCGGTGTTCTTGGTCATTGGCTTTTTCTACCTGACTCACCTGTACTAACAAGGACACGGCACGCGCATGTCTGCACAGCCTTTGTCGCACGCTACGCTGGTGGCGCTGACGGTTTCACTCTGTCCGCTTGCTGCTTTCGCACAGAACCTGAGCGCGCAGCAGTCATCGGTCCCCAGTCCAAGTTCCAGTTCGCAGCCGCTCAATCTGCCGCCAGCGCCGGGACTCGCGCTGCCTCCGAACCTTCCGCCACCGATTCCTACTGCGATCGATTTGGCTCCTACAGTGACTCCGGTTCAGGCTCCGGTTCCGATTCCTATACCGAGTCCGATGCCGAATCAGAGTCCGCAGATTCCATCGCAGACTGCTGCGGTTCCGCTGGCTCCGCCACCACCCAGTCCGCCTGCAACACCACCTTTTGTGGAGCTTACATCGCTGCGACTTCTGCGTGACAAAGGAGTCATTTCCCAAGCGGAATACGACAGCGCCATGCACGATCTTCAGTCCAGTCTGGGAAGTCGCGCTGCGGACTCTACAACGCTGGTGATCGGCAAGTGGGCGACGACGCTGTTTGGCTTTGCGCAAGCAGATGTCATGTACTTTTCTACGCAGAGCTTTAACGACTACGCAGGAAACTTGCAGGTTGCGCGTCCCGATACGTTCGCTGGACAGCATGGACGAACGGAGTTCACAGCACGCGACTCGCGGATCGGATTCCGCATCGAAGCGCCAGAGTTGTCTTGGCTGCGCGCTTCTGCCCTGCTGGAAATGGACTTCCTGGGACCGACGGGAGCCATTGGCAGCAGCATCACCGAAGCCTCGTTTTTCAACAATCCGAACCTGCGCGTCCGTCATGCCTACTTCAAGATGGAAACGCCTGTGGTGGACATTCTGTTTGGTCACACCTGGCACCTGTTCGGGTTTCAGCCCAGCTTTGTTCCCGCTGACGTTCAGTGGTCAGGAGTCGTCGGTTCGCTGTTTTCGCGCACGATGCAGCTGCGGATTTCCAAGACCGTCAAGACCAAGCCCGTGACGCTAGAATTTGCGGTGTCTGCGAATCGTCCTCCGCAGCGGGACTCGATGGTTCCAGAGTTTGAAGCAGGCGCTCGCCTTGCATTTAACAACTGGAAAGGAGTCCACACTCTGTATGTCACAGCGACGACAACGATGGCCGCTCAGATCGCAGTGAGCGCAGATCTTCGCCGCTTTACGCTGCCGCAGTTTTCAGCGAGTCCGCAGGACACAAACTCCAAGACCGGACTTGGGATCGCGGTCGATGCCTTCCTTCCGATCATTCCCGGAACCAAGGACAAGCGATCCAATTCTCTGTCGCTGGTTGGTGAGTTTGTCAGCGGTCAAGGAATCAACGATCTGTACGTAGGCTTGGTTGGGGGTGTCAACAATCCGCCGCTTCCTACGCAGTCAGGAATGACCGCGCCAGCGTTTGTTCCTGGTGACGATCCAGGGCTTGCGGTCTACGACAAAAACGGAGAGCTACGACTGCCGCACTGGATGACGTTTATCGTCGGACTGGAGTACTATCCGCCGCGCATTGGGAATCACTTGGGACTGTTTGCGAACTTCGCGAAAACCCAGCTCCTAGACTGCGATCTGTACGTCAATCCAGCCAAGGTGCGGGACACCGAAACGCTGTACAACGCCGGGCTGTTTGTAGACATCACGCAGGCCATTCGCGTCGGTGCGGACTGGGCCTACTTTGATGATTTGTACGCCGATGGAGTTCATGCCACAACGCATGCGGTACAAGGTGTTGGCTTTTTCTTCTTCTAGGGAGGACTACATGAAATCCGTTGTCGTAAGGAGTCTCGTACTGCTCTCTGCTTGTGTCTCTTCGGCCTGTGTTTCTTCGGATCAGGAGTCCGCGCTTGGCATCAAGCTCAAGCAAGATGCCCTGATCATCGACGGAAACTACGCAGGACGAAACTACAAGCTGTTTGTTCCCAGCAGCTACAGCGCCGATCGATCGATTCCGCTTGTGATGATGCTGCATGGCTGCTCGCAAGATCCTGCGCAGTTTGCAACTGGCACGCAGATGAACGCGCTCGGAGAGTCGGAGCGATTCCTGGTCGTCTATCCGGAGCAGCCCAGCAGCGCCAACATCGCAAAGTGCTGGGACTGGTTTGCCGCCGAGCATCAAGCGCGCGGAAGTGGTCAGCCCGCGATCCTTGCGGGGCTCGTTTCAGAGCTTGGCAAAAAGTACAACATCGATTCCCGTCGCGTGTACGTAGGCGGTCTGTCCGCAGGTGCAGCCATGGCGGTCATCCTGGGAGCAACCTATCCCGATGTGTTTGCCGCCATCGCGGTGGGATCCGGACTGGAATACAAAGCCACCAGCGCCGCCATGCGCAGTGGCGGACCAAGTCCTGCAAACCAAGGAGTCCTGGCCTATCGCGCGATGGGAACCCGTGCTCGCACCGTTCCTGTCATCGTCTTTCACGGCAGCAGCGACGGAACCGTTGTCCCGGTCAACGGCGATCAGGTGATCTCTCAGTGGGCCAAGACCAACGATCTGGCATCGGACGGAACAGCCGACGGAAACATCAGTGACTCGCCAGCCAGCACCGAAAGCGGAACCGTACGCGGAGGCCGCAGCTACACCCGATCGATCTATCGCGATCGCACCACGGGATCGGACGTGATGATCAAGGTGATGGTCAGCGGAATGGGTCATGCATGGTCGGGAGGCAGTGCCTCAGGTTCCTTCACCGATCCCAAAGGACCGGATGCATCCAAGATGACGTGGGATTTCTTCCGCGCCCATCCGCAAGCTGGAAGTGCTGTTCCCGATGCTGGAAGCGGCGATCTTGCGACGGTCGATGCCAGCATTCCTGATCTGGCTACGCCTCCCGATCTGGCTACGCGAACGGATCTGGCGATGACTCCTGCGGACTTGTCGATGGATCTGGGACGCGACTTGGGAGTCCCTCCTGATCTGTCTGCTGATCTCGGACAGGATGCGGCGGTCGATGCAGCCAGCGGCAAGACGATCCAAATCCCAGGCACCGCAGCGGAAAGCGGCTTCGTCGGACAGTATGCAACCGATGGCATCAGCAGCAGCGTCCTCAAGGTCGGAGACAAAGGAATGTATAACGGCGACACCTATCGCACGATCGTGTCCTTTGACATCAGCAGCCTGGCTGCGCTTCCGGTCAAGACCGTCGAGCTTGTCCTTTTCCGCAAGTCACAGAGTGGATCGGTATCGGGCCTGACACTGGACGCAAAGAGCGGATTTTTTGGCAAGAGCGCTGCGCTTGCACAAGAAGACTACGCAGCGGCAGCCAGCCACATTGCCGTCGCAGCAGTGAGTCCGCCCGGTACGGATGGAGCCAAGCTTTCGGTATCGCTTCCTGTCTCTGTCCTGCGCGAAGGAAGCAAGCTACAAGTCCGCATCCGCGCCAGCACTCCGATCGACTTCCCCTCCGATACGCTGGAACTACACAGCAGCGGAACCTTGGCACCGACGCTGGTTGTCACCTACTGATCGCCCGTCGCGCGTTCTTGGGCGCGCGTTCCTGATCACGCGCTACGGATTTCCCGAAGCCTTCCCACCTGAATATGCGTCCTTTCAAATGACTCATATTGTTTGCATCAGCGTAGGTAGACATATATTAGTCATTTGATACGACTAATATATGTCTGACTCCTACAGTGGAGCCGTCGGTTTGTATCAAAATCACTGGCAGCGACGTGTCAGCCCCGGCAAAATAATTCGATCCTGCGCTGCGTCATAGCGTCTGGAAAGGACAAGTACCGATGAAGATCTACGGAAAGACTATGGCTGCTGGCCTTCTCTCGCTGGCGCTTTTGGGTCATGCGCTCGCTGAGACGCCGCCTCCAACGGCCACTTCGGCACCGGTGATCAAGGTTGAATCAGCCGGAGACAAGACCGCAGCTTCCGTCGGTGAAACGCGCGAACAGCTGCTGGAAGAGCTCAAGAAGGCCAACGCGCAGCTTGCGGAAGACAAAAAAGCGCTGGCCGCAGCCAAGGGCGATGCCATAAAGCCCGCCAAAGAAAAGGTGAAAGCCGACGGCAAGCGCATCAACGAGATCAACATGAAGCTGCACAAGCTCAAGACCAGCAAAAAGCCTGCGCCGGTGAAGCCAATGCCGATGCCACCGCCGCCGACGTAGTTCACGGTCCAGCGACGGGTCACAACGCGAGCAAAGCGTGCGATCTCGCGATCGGTTGTGCGCTGTTTAGTTCAGACCCGAGGCAGCCTGCGCGACGGGACGCTTGCCTTTGGTCGCAGCGATGATGACGTGCGGATATGGCAGCACATCGGGAACTCGCACCACACGCACCGTGTAGCCAAACTCGCGCAACAGCTCGCTCCACTCGTTGTGGTGACGGTAGGCCAGCTCTTCCTTCATGCCGACCATCGCGCGATCGAGGATCTCCGTAAACTTCAGTCCAAACCACGGCTTGGTCGTGATGTCTTTGATGAGCAGCGTGCCGCCTTCTTCCAGCATGTCGGTGAGCTGACTGACCACCGAGATCTGATCCGCCGACGGAATGTGGTGCAGCACATCGAGCAAATACACCGCGCGAAACGGACCGCGCGCCGCCGACTGACGAACGTCTTCGGCATAGAACTCAGTCTGGACGCCCAGCTGCTGCGCGACCTTCTGCGCCATTGAGATCCGATGCGCGTTCGGATCGATGCCGATGATGCGACGACCCGGCTGCATCTGTGAAAAGTACGCGGACCACAGGCCGAAGCCGCAGCCGACATCCAGGATCGGACCTTCCGCCGGAAGCATCAGATCCATCGTCGCGAGCAGCTTCACCCGCAGGATCATAAAACGAATGATTGCGTAGCTGCGCTCGACCAGTGGCAGTGCGCGCGCGATCCGCCACAGTGCCTGGGTCGAAGAAAGCTCTTTGTCAGATCCTGGGTCAGTACCCGGCGACGAAAAGGAAGGGAAGTCGGCAGAAGGATTCGGAGACGACATGGGGCGCAGACTAGCGCCGTTTTTTCCGCGCTGTGACCAAAAAATCAGCCGATTCTGTTGGCTCGTCCGACCACTTGCTGCTGCGACCGGACCGAGACGCAGCGGCGGCTCAGTGGGCTAACCTGCGACCACTACGAAACCAACAGTTTGAGCAAAGAGCGTGGGGGCGACCCCCCGCACTTCGTGCCGGGGACTGTCGCCGGAGAGCTTTTTTTCGGGCCGCCTGCGGAACGGAAAAAAGTCTCGCAGGGTAGCGGGG
>JAEUKB010000071.1 GCA_016794365.1 Myxococcales bacterium | reverse complement strand
CGCGCGCCCACGACGGTCTGGTTCGCCCGCCGCCCGCCTTGCAGCAGCTTGGCGATCCCGAAGTCGAGCACCTTGACCACTTCCTCCACCGTCCCATCGTCGCTCAGCCGCCGCGCCACGAAGATGTTGTCGGGCTTGAGGGAACGAGGACGGTTTCCGTGGAGAAATCAATGACTTAGAGGGGGTGCGTATGGGTTGCGTACGGGAACGGTGTGGGGACCCGAGCTATCGAGGATTCATCGCTGATGGCGGACGCGCAGGCATCCTAGTCACTTTTACTTTTTCGAATGAACTCGACGATCTTCGCCACGTAGGCAGGAGTCGCGAGCTTGGAGTCCGCTACGGCTGCACGAGCAATATCAACCTTTTTCTGCTGTATTCGCCGAGCCAGCTTCTTTCTTTCAGCCTCGCCCGCCCCTGGCAATGCCCTTGCTGCTGCCTGCTTAGAAAACGTGGCCGACCCATCTGCACCGAAGTCGCACCAGGAATCCGCGTGCGTGCTAACTGCTGCGCCTAACGCTCGTCCAAGAACCCCAGTTCCCAAGTCGTTCTCAATCTCTCGGCCATCAGTGAGGATCGCCAGTCGGTGTGTAGCGTCCTCGTTCGCTTCTTGTAGAAGCCGCGCCTTAGTATCTCGTAGATCCGTGTCTTCTTGGTCAGCCGAGATATCACGGTCCATCAGGATGACGCTAAATCGATTCACTTTCAGAAGAGCGATTAGAGCCTGCTGATCCTCGAATGCGAAGTGACTCAGGATTCGACCACCATAAAAGGAAAAAACATAATCACTACCCTCTATTAGATCAGGTGCCGTCGTAGTCAACCATTTGGCAACATAGATCCTGTCCGAGGGGCCTTCTAGCCAAATAACACAATTCGCTTGAAGAAGGCTTCCCCCGGAAACCCCAAGGTCATCCAAAATTGAATGGAATTCTATCAGTGCGCCACATCGACGAGCCTCGGTGCCATCCCCTGCTCGGCGCGAGAAATGATAGACTTGGTCGTCTGAGGTGAGTCCGTCCAATAGCGTATTCGAATGGGTTGATAAGAAAAACTGACTTCCACCAATGAGCTGTATAGATCGGAGCAATCTCCGTACAAGCGCAGGATGGAGATGTGTTTCTGGCTCTTCAAGGAAATACAAATTCTTCTCATCTCGCTCTCGGATCAAGGTCGCCAGCAGAACGACTAACTCGGCTATGCCAGTGCCCATGTGTTGCAGGGAGACAACTGGACCCCCATCTTCATGTGTTAGAAAGATATCGAGGTCGTTCTTGTCAGGGTTTCCCTTGATATCAAGGCTGAGAATCGGTTTCATGCCAACAGGGACGAAGATAAGAGCATTCAGCCGGGCGACCAGTTCAGTGCGGAAAACTCCAAATGTTCGAGCTTGCCGAGGATCTTGCTGGGATTCAAGGAGCGTCTTGAGAAGCCCGCTACCGTCAATCATTGTGCGCCGGCCACCAGTTCGATCTAGGGCACGAACTGGGTCAAAAAACCGCGCACATGTCGGCCAGCTTTTGACCAATTCTAGTGCAACTTCATCGTAGGGACAACTGTCGGAAGCCTTACTGGAGACTCGTTCGCCCTCTCGGTTAAGATGGACGAACTGTTTGCCATGGCAGGATATCAGGTCATGCCACGTATCGTTGAGCCACAGTTGTGGGGCGATTATTAGGCTACATCCGCCTTGTTTCTGCGGAATTAAATCAATTTTGACTCTCCATACGGATCCGTCGGAAAATCTCCCCGGCAATTTCTTGTCCAAAGAGCAATTAGGCTGTCCCCTAAACGTAATTAAGGCTTTTATCGAGTGCGAAGGAGTTTGGCCCCACCACCAACTAGCGTCAACAATATCTGGAGCTAAATGGCTCGCTAGTTTGAAATTTTCTCGGGCGGTAATCAATGCCAATGTTTGGAGAAATCTGAATACTGACGACTTCCCACAGTTATTAGGACCAATAAAGACATTAATATGCCCAAACCCATCAAGACACATGTCTCTGGTTGGCTCAATGCTTCGGTATCCAGATAGTGAGATCGCCTCAATATGCATAGTCTATCACCTCTGGCGCTGACGCCAACGACTGAGAACGGTATTTACTGAGTAACCTGCGGGCAGGCCTGCCCGCCAAGCTGCCAGATAGCCGATATCTTCGCTTCTTGGTACGGGATTTGGTGGCCGGATCCGCACGCGCGTTGGCATCTCAACGGCTTCACCCGATATAACGGCTTCTCCGGTTCTGAGATATGGCAGCATCTCGACCGCAACAGAGAGAAAATCAGGCAGCAGGTTGCGGACGTAGGACTGGTCGTTGGGATTGGTCAGTCGCAGCACCACGAAATTCGCGCACTGCGACAAAACGGTCTCGCTAAGCTCTGAGGGGCGTTGGCTAATCACGAGCAGCCCAACTCCATACTTTCGGCCTTCCTTCGCAACACGCTCCACCCTTTCGATGCAGATGCGATGTCTAGCAGAATCATTGCGTGGCAAGTAATTGTGGGCCTCTTCAAGAACAAGTGTAAGTGGGAGATGCTCTGGGTTTGCGTCCCAGTATTTATACTCAAAACACAGCCGGGTTATCACGCCGACAACCGTTGAAAGCACATCCGAGGCGAGCCCCGAGAGATCTAATATTGTCAGCTGGGTATCGTTTTGGATTCCGAAAAATTCTTCGAGGGTTGCAGCAAATTCGTCTAACATCCCTGGTTGTTTTGTTTGGAAGAGAAAAGCAAAACGTGGGTCACTTGAACGAGCCTCAAGACGCATCAGTAGGTTAGATAATTTGCCAAAAAAAGGACCCTGCTTTCCAGCACTTGTTGAGCCGGCTACCATCTCTGTGTCTTTTGCTTTTATTCGACTGATGAACTCGGAAAAGCTGAAGTATATTGGCGTATCAACGGTGACTTTCTCTGCTGAGAGACCATAATTATGGGCATGATTTGACTTCAATTCACGTATCAAGTCACGCAGTAGTGCAGACTGGTTTGGCGCGGCATGCTCCTGAGACACAAAGAGCTCTTCTAATTCGTCTATACTTAAGAGCCAATAGGGTAGTTGCAGATTTTGGACTGAAATATGTTGGATTTTCCGATCTAAACGCTCGAACTTGGTCGGAAATGCCGCCCGGTACTCGTCATGTAGATCCAAGAATAGTATTCGAGTATGCGGAAGGGAAGCCATCGCCGACTGAATAAGGGAAGCGACCGTCCACGACTTGCCGCTGCCGGAAGTACCCAAGATCGCGGTGTGCCGTCCAAACATCCGGTCAACTCGCACGTGCTCGCTGCCACCACCTCTCTGGCACCGCTCGCCGATTGCAACGCCATCCTTTGTCGTCGAGAACATGAACGACAGCGCTGTTTCTGTCAGTAGGTATGTCGAGCATCCGACAGTCGGATAGCGCTCGATACCCCGCTCGAAGACGCTGCCATTCTTTAGGAAACCGACCAAGGTACACGTCACGATCCGCTTTTCGACGAGCGACTTATTCTGGTCTGGCCCTTCTACAAGACGAATTGCAGATACGGATGCGATCAGGTCACTTTTCTGTGCCGCAATCAAAACGAAGGCACCGAGTTCGACGGCATATTCAGTATTGTCTAGCTTTCTACTGAGGTGTGTTGCCTCGATGGTAACGGCAGTTCCATCGACGTCGCGCACTCGGCCAAACTCCAGCTCAGTTTCATGAAAATTCGGTGCAATATGGTCCATCTCTGTCTCCGAAGCCGTGGATCGCGCAGAGGATCCTTATCGGGACGAGTTGGATACATCGACCGACGGAACGCGGTCAAGCACGGAGCAAGCGGCTCGACGGCGCTCTACTCAGAATGTCCAAGGGGTAAGTCGGTTATCAGTCAGCCCGATGTAGGCAAAATCGTCTGTTGAGCGGCACACACAACCCCAAAGGCGCGTAGTGCTTGGATGGGCTGCATGGCTTGTCTCTGGTCGCCGCTTTCTGTAGGTTCAATGCGTGAAGCAGCACGCCGTCGCAGGCACCCGAGTCAAAGACTGGCAAACCCAGGAGCATCAGTCGTGAGTCGGCGAATCGCGGCAAAGAAGGCCGTGCCAGCGGTGGTGTTCCACGAGCGTCCGGTGACCGATCCCGCCTTCGACGAAGTGCTGTCCCTGATCGACGCCGCAAAACGCCGCGCCTACCAGGCGGTCAACACGGAATTGGTAACCCTGTACTGGCAGGTCGGCGAGTACGTCAGCAAGAAGCTCTCAAGCGCGGAGTGGGGTGATGGGGTTGTCGTCGAGCTGGCGCGGGCCATTGCGCGACGGTATCCGGGGTTGCGGGGGTTCACGCGCTCCAACCTGTTTCGCATGTGCCAGTTCTTCGAGGCGTACTACCGCCACGAAAAAGTCGCGCCACTGGTGCGACAATTGTCGTGGAGTCATCACCTCATCATTCTTGGCCAGTGCAAGCTCGACGAGGAACGGCAGTTCTACATGCGTCGCGCGATTGCCGAGCGATGGGGGAAGCGGGAGCTTACGCGGCAGTGTCGCGCCCGCGCGTTTCAGCGTGCGGTGGTCAAGCCGCCTGCTCGATCGACGGCACTGCAAGCGGAACATCCGGGGGCGGTGGGGCTGTTCAAGGATGTCTACTCGCTGGAATTCCTGGAGCTGCCCGACGAGCACACCGAAGCGGATCTGCATCGCGGGTTGCTGCGCAACCTCGGGCGCTTCATCACCGAGCTGGGTCGTGACTTCTGCTTTGTGGGCTCGGAGTATCCCGTCCAAGTTGGCAAGCAGGACTTCGCCATCGACCTCGTGTTTTTCCATCGCGGCCTCTGTTGTCTGGTTGCGGTCGAGCTGAAGGTGCGCGAGTTCCGTCCCGAGGATCTCGGCAAGCTCAGCTTCTACTTGGAAGCGCTCGACCGCGACGTGAAGAAGCCCCACGAGCGCCCGTCGATCGGCGTTCTGCTCTGCGCCACCAAGGATGCTGAGGTCGTCGAGTTCGCGCTCAGCCGCACGCTGTCGCCTGCGCTGGTTGCCGAGTACCAGACGGTGCTGCCGCCCAAGGCGGTGTTACAGGCCAAGCTGCACGAGCTATACGAACAGCTCGCGCCCCCAGAGGAAGACGCTGCACCGAAACGGAAGCGGCCTGCGTCACTGCCGCCGAAGAGATCAGCGAAGGGAACTGCTCGCCGGAAGCGTCCATAACCACGACGCAGATCCCGGCGAGAGCACGTCACTTCCCGCTACGACGGTGCAGCGTAACCAGGCTGTCCAGCACTTCGCGCGGCAGACTCCGGAGGAGCTGTTCCGCAGTCTGCTCGGGTTCTGTGGTCTGCCCTTCACCGCCCAGACTCAACATCTCCACCATGCGCGCCGTCTTCGCGCCGCTGACCGCTTCGGGCTGCGCGTAGTGCCGCTCGGTCATGCTGAACGATCCGTGCCCAAGGCTGGCCGCGACGGCATGAGACACCGCCCCAGACTGCACCCCCAGCGTGGCCCACAGTCCGCGAAGGCTGTGCGGACACACGCGCGGGATGCCTGCTGCCTGGCAGATATCTCCGACGGCGCGCCAGAACACCTGACGATGGCGCAGCTTGCCGGTGCGGCCATAGCCAAAGAGCGGTTCCGAGGGGAGTCGTTGGGTGGCTATCTTGGCGAGCCGTGATTGAAGCACCACTGGCACGTCGAGGAATCGGCGAGCGTTACGGGTCTTGCCGCTGTCGATCCACAGGATCTGGCCGGCCCGGTCTACGTCGCGGGCGCAGCGCTTGAGCACTTCCCCTGCGCGCAGACCCATCAGCAGCGCGACCACTGCGCCAAGTGCCAACTCGCTGCCCTTTTGGTCGTATCGGCGCAGCGCTTCGTCGATGAACAGCTTGGCCTCTTCGATACGAAGCTGCGGCTTGCCTGCTTCGACGCGTCCCACCGGCTGCACGTCGGCGAAGGGGTTACCGCTCGCGTAGCCCTTGCGCACGGCCCAGGCGAACATCCCTTTGACCAGCGCCAAGTAGAAGCGGTGCGAGGCGACGGCCATCGGCTTGCCGGTCTTGGGGCTCGGACGCTCGACGGCATCTTGGTAGAGCGTGGCGGCACGTCTCGGGGTGAGCTGCGCGATCTCCTGATCGATGTATTTGCGCAGGAAGACGGTGATGCGGGCGTGCTGCTCGCGGCACGTCTCGGGTTTGGAGCGGCCGGAGCGCTCTTTCTCGACGAAGTATTCGCCGATGACATCGCCGAGGGTGCGGCTCTGCACGGCCTGTAGTTCGCGCTTGGCTTGGGCGATCGCCGCGAGCGCTTCCTTCTCGGTGTGGAAGTACAGGTCTTGGCGCTGAAGGTCGTGGTGAAAGATGCGGACGCGAAAGCGGGTGCCGTCCCGGTCGGGGTACGGGCCGTTGACGCGCGGCGGGGCTTTCGGACGGGGCATGGCTTCTCTCCAGAGGGCAGCCCCAGCACACAAGGCAGAGACTGCCAGAATCGAATGTACCACCGATGCGGCTATCCGTGCGGAACGACTTGGGAAGCCGCCGCAAACGCGTCAGTAGCACACATGCGCCCACGAGGCAGGACAGCACGACGACCACGGAACAGCGCTCGATGCACCACCTCGACTCATTCACAATGGAGGAAGGAGTCCGAACGAAGTGCAACGAATCTGTGCAGCAGTAGGAGTGGGAAGAGAAGGAATGAGGTAAGCAGGACTTGTGTCTCTGTGCATCTGTCGAGCATGTCAAACGCTGCGCCGCAGGGTCAGCAATCACGCCTCTCGCTTGGCAGGGAATGCGTGGATGGCGCGACGCAGTGCCGTGAGCGTGTCGCCAAAGAACGTACGGTCACCCTTCAAGCAGAAGGACAGCGCATTCCCTTCATCGCCGCGCAGCACACCTGTCACCACTGTCCGTCCGGCCTGATCTTGTTCCAGCCGAAGCGAAAGAGCTTCCTCTTCCGCTTGAAATGACGCCACTGCGGGTGCGTCCGCGCAGGTCTTTTCAAGAACATCCAGAAGGCTCGTCAGATCGTAGGTGCTCAGCGTTGCATCCATCCGGCCCTGAAAAGCTCCAAGGTCTACCGCGATGGACGCGCGCAGCCAACAGTCATCCATCGAATCCAGTGGCTGCTCATACAAGTATCCAAGAATGCTGATCGAGAGGGTGCGCCCAAACTCGCCGCGCAGAATGATTGGGTTCATTGGCGTCTCTATTTCGGAATGACAGTTATCACACCGCCCTCCTCGTTGGTAATGACCTTGACTCCGTCGAACAGATGTTCTGTGGAGCCCGGTCGGTTTCCCGGAGCCCGCTTCCCATGCTCGATGGAGTTCTCGACAACACGCGGCGTGAATCCGCGACTCTGCATCTGATCCAGTGCATGCCCCGAGTACCGTCGTCCATCAATCGTCGTCGGAGTGTTGGTTCCTCGCGGTACCTCCATGGGCGCACCTCGACGGCCAACGGGAAGACTCGGATGCTTTTCGACAGTCTCTGCTGCATTCAAGACATGTTTGCTTCTCTGGGAAGATCTGAGCGCATCCTCCGCTGTCTCGATCGTCCTCTCTCCCTTCATCGCGCCCCCAACAATCGCTCCCGTTGCCATGTTCACCGGCACATCCAGCAGCACCCCACCACCGGCCTCTGCGAGATCGTCGAGCTTCTTCTCCTTGGGCTTCCTCCACCAGCCTTCGGCGCCCGAAAGAAGACTCGCTGCTTTGTCAGTCGTCGATTCCCACACTTCGCGTGCCGCGACTTTGGCTTTGGCGGGATCGCTCAGCGCTTCGATGGATTTTCGTGCGGCCTTGTGGGCACTCTCGGTGGCTCGCTGCGCAACGGTTCCAAGCTCGGCTGGATCAGTCAGGATCCTCTTGATGGTGTCTGCTGATTTTCGATACTCCTGCGCTCGATCTGCGACTCCCAATGCACCGTGATAGCCGGCGCGCTGTCCGTCGGAAAGTGCTTGGTTGTGTTCTGCATCGAGCACGACCGGACAGTGACGATTTCCTTTCGCGCCATCGCGCAAACAAACTCGTCCGCTCTGCGGATCACGAAACACCGGACTCCCAATCGGAATCTCTTCCCGTTCTGTTCGCACGGTCTTGCCGGTTTTCTTGTCCTTTACGGGTCTCTCGACGACACAAGCATTCCCTTCGCGATGTCCGACTGGTGACACCTGCGCATTCCCTTCATTCACGATGCAGCGTTCATCCAGTCCGCCGCGTACAGAGCCGAGTCCTCCTTGGGTCCGAAACAGGTGCTCTGCTTCATCGCGACTGAGGGACTTTTTCGGCTTCACCTGAGGCGCTGTCATCAAGTCAGCTGGACGTGGATCACTCGTCGGCATCAGCTCGCGCGCGGGAGGATCAACAGAGACACAGCTCGACGCCTCTGGATCGATACAGACACGTCGATTCACCGGATCAGGATAGAGCTTGTCACCGATGCGATAGCGTTTTCCTTGGAAGTCACAGTGCTTCCCATCCTCGGACAGAGTCCCCAGTGTTACGATCGGTTTTCCGTCGGATCCGAACAGCACACAGGTCTCCCGAATCGGCTCTGGGAGTTCACGAAATTTCTCAGCAATCCACTCCGCTGCATCGCGCAGAATGTCGAGCGCCAAACTCTCTGGGTACGGATATCCCTTCCCAACCGAAAAATCGAGCGGCCCGCGCAGCATCACAGCGAGCGGCGCAACATCGCCAAATCCAACGCTGACCGCGAGAGCGAAGTCCATGTACTGACGGGGGCGAGTGACCACTCCAAAGCTGAGCACTGCGCCAAGGGAGAGAGGATTTTCCGGATCCAACGAGCCCGGAAACTCCTTGTCAGGGTTCACATACGTCAGCTTGGGAATTCCGCGAATCGCTCCTTCTGCAAACACTTTGACTTCAGGAAGGAAGGGCAGATGAAGCCCCGTACGTGCGCCAATCTCGACAGTAGCGAATCGACCGTCCCAATTGAACAGAAGCCCGGCTTGGAGTCCGATTTCCGCAAGACCAACCGGCTTGTTCAGTGAAATGCGCAGCGCCGCAAGATCGCTTAGGAATCCAAGCTGATTGGCTCCGTCGAACTTCCACAGCCGCATTTCCTGTTCATAACTGGCGACGAGCGATAGCTGCTGATGAGGCTTGCTTCGCCACGGCCAAAGGACTCCTTTCACAAAGAAACGGAGTGGTCCTTGCTGCCAGGTCGGAACATCACTCCGCAACGGAGTCCACACCGAAGTCTGGGAATGGACGCCAATCTCAAGCCGCGACAACAGCGAAAAGGAGAGTCCGTACGGAGTCACAAAGGCCAAGCCGCGTTGCGGTGTACTCGACGAGAAGACGAGGTCTGCGTGCGCCTGAAAGGCCATCTCATCGATCCGAGTACAGACCAGCGGCCCACCATCACAGAGACCCCCGAAGCCAGGTAGCCAGGGACGGTGAGGCAGAGCAAGAGGCTGCTGCGCCGAGGCTGAACCCAGCAGAAAGAGCACGATTGCGGAGAAAAGAAGCGATAGCGAGCGCATCTGAGCGCGGCCATCTTGCGGAAGCTGAAGCCGCAGCGGCAAGTCGAGCATGCTAGCGACAGCGAGCAAGCGACGAGCCACGGTGTGCCAGATCTCGCACCTATTCGGTTGTCCGTCGGAAGCTCATGAGTCAATTGTTGCCCACGAGCCGCAGCGGCTTGTCCGATATACGGACGTCATCCTGTGGGCCGGACGGCCTGTCGTCAGCCGCGTGCTCGCTTCGGGGTGCCAGTGCGTAGGACCTGAAACGCCCGCCGCGTCCTCTCCACCGCCCGCGCCGTCGCCTCGTCCTCTTCCCCCGCAAGCTGCGTCACCAGCCCCCCAACCTCGCCAACGATCTTCTCCATCTCCGCCATCTTGGCTTGGAGCTGCTTTAGGATCTCGGTGGTACGCGGATCGCGGATCGACACAGCGGTATCATATCGGTCTTGAGGATGCGCTGTCGAGTGCTCCGTCTGCGACGGGCTCACGTTTCCGTACGCAGACAAGGCCGTCGCTGTCGTTGCGGAATGACACCGTTTCACGCGACGTTCTCCTCGGCAGCCTCTGTATCGGGCTTGAGGTCCCGGTGGATCGAGCAGCCGTCGCCGCGAACCTGGCACATTTTCCCCGCCGTCGGGAATCCGGGAAAGATGCGTTTGCGAAGGTGAAGCCGGTCGGATGCGCTCAGGTTGATCCGATTCCTTTCGGAATTTTGCTCTGTCTTTGGGCGGTATAGACCCGATGACGACCAGAGATTCCTTTGAGATCCTCGACCGACTGGCGGAAGTCAGACCAGGCTGAGGAGCGGCACTCGGCTTGAAAATCGGGGTCTTCATAGACCTCTTCGGACACAGACAGCTCGTCACTGCGCGCCACTGACTGCACACGCGCGGCGCGGTTCACGGTGCGTCCAAAGTAGTCCATCTGTCCGTTGAGGTTGACCAAGATCGCCGGCCCACGGTGCATACCGAAGCGCAGACGGATCTGATGCGCAGCCGGAACGTGCTGGTTGTAATCATCCAGCTGACGATGGGCTTCATCGACGGCGCGCAAGGCATCTCGATTGGACAGAAAGGAAGCCATCACCGCATCACCGATGGTCTTCACCAAGCGACCGCCATGTGACTCAAAGACCCGCTGGATGATCTCGAAGTGATCGCGAACCAAGTTGTAGGCCAGAGGGTCCCCGATCTCTTCGTACATCCGCGTCGAACCCGTGATGTCCGTGAATACCACCGTCACCGACGATATCTGTAGCCGCTCGCGGGCCGACAAGACTTGCTTGCCAAAGAGGCGCTGATAGATCGGATTGTGCAGCACTTCCAGACCGGTGAGCCGTCGCTTGAGCGAAGACAGAGGCAGATCCGCTGACAGCACATTGGAGTGAACCCACAGACCAGAAAATGGATGTCCGATGTTGTGAAGGACAAACTCAATCCGTCCCGGTCGTACCGTCGTGAGCTTGGGAACGATCTCTTTGCCGGCAAGCTGGGTCAGCTTCACCGATTGCAGCTCATCGCAGGGCTCCCCTGCAACCTCGAGCACTCCTTTGCTAAGCGTCAGCGGACAGTAGTAGCGGTACTGACCTGGACCGATCTGTTCGATGGTGCGCACGGTCTGACCGTTCGGACAGGCCAGGTTTCCGACGGGCCGCAGCACAGCAGGAGGAAGACAGACCGGCGGAAATCCGAGGTTCTCGATCGCCCGATTGAGCGAAAAGGTGACCTCCATACGATCCGACAGATCGACCCCGAAGGAGTACTCGCACATCGGACAAGAGGACTGCGCACGGGCATGCGCCACCGAGTCAAACCAATCGCTCAGCATATTGCAGCGCGGGCAGTGGACCTCCCAGCTCAGATCAAACAGATCCACCTGGGTACCCAGCAGAAACGCATTCACCAGTGGCTGCACCGCGAACTGCGTGCTCTCGGCCACGCTGTAGGGATTGATGCGAAGTCGATCCAAGATCGAGCTGTCCGCCAGCCAGGACGAGAGCAACTGCACGGTGGCCGGATCGCTCCCCGGCTGCTCCATCAGACGAGAGAAACCTAGCTCCAGTCGCTGCTTATCCATCAGCCGTCCCCCCCTCATCACGCGCAGCAGGGCGCTGCGGCACATACAGCGTAACACAGGCGAGGGGTGACGGTGCGAATGCTATCCTGACGGCGCTGAGAGGTTCGATGCACGGCTTGGCGTACCTTGGCCGAAGTCAGTCGCTTCCCGCCAACGGAGTGAATCTTATGGTCGTCAACCAGGTCCGATATGGATGAACCTGTACCGATTCCCAACCACATCAGCGCAAGCCTCACCCACGACACAGGAGTCTTCACCATGATCGGCATCGCTCGTTCCCACGTCACTGCCACTGTCTTCGCCAGTCTGCTTGCTGTGTCATCGCATGCGACTGCGGCAGAGCCCGCAACGGCATCGATCAAGCGCACGCTGACCGAGACCGCCAAGTTCACCACCGCAAGCTACAATCCGGTCCGAACCACCGACGGAATCAACTGGACAAAGCTGACGACACCGATGGACCCAAAAGATGTGGGCTTTGTAAAAGATGCAACCCCACAGGCGCTGGAGCTACAGCTGACCATTCAGAAAGACAGTCCTACGATCTTCAAGGTGTCGCTGCTCAGCCAGCTCTGTCCGGGCGCAAATCCGGCTCCGGTGCAGGCGCAGCTCGACAAGCCGTTTGAGATCACCTGCAACTACACCTCCACCAATCCCACAAGCCCGACCAACATGTTCCAAGCGGAGCGCCTGACCGGCGTCTTTTCCGCGACCACGCTGAAGCTGACGGGCTACATGCGCGCCTCGGTTTCCGGTGGCGGACCGCGTGGCTACAGCTGGACGCAGCGATACATGAAGGGCGCGTCCTTGTCGATCCAGCTTCCCAAGGCCCTGCTGTAACGGAAGCTGCGTCCTTTGAACCGGGACGGTGCCCGCTTCGTTGTCGCGCGGTGGAATCGGCGATGGTGGCCCGCCCCATGCTGCACGGCGTCTTGACCGATGACAGCGCCGCCCGCTGGCTTCCGCATCGATCGATGGTTCCCTCGCTCGTTTCGCTGACAGGCAGCCTGACCGCTGGCGTCTGCCGCTGGATCAGCCGTCGCCGCTGACCGGGCGCATTGTCCCCGTCGTCCGCGCTGGTGAAAAACGCCCCCGCCCTGGTTTTTCGACAAAACCGTGCTGGCAGCGCTGCCACGCACAAACTTGCGCGACAAATCCGTGCTGGCAGCGCTGCCATGCACAAACTTGCGCGACAAATCCGTGCTGGCAGCGCTGCCATGCACAAACTTGCGCGACAAATCCGTGCTGGCAGCGCTGCCATGCACACTTTTGCGCAAGCTCAGGGTGACTTCCCCGGCTGCCATGCACGGTTTGACGCAAATCCAAGGTGCCGTTTCGGCTGCCATGCACACTTTTGCGCAAACTCAGGGTGCCGTTTCGGCTGCCATGCACACTTTTGCGCAAACTCAGGGTGCCGTTCCGGCTGCCATGCACACTTTTGCGCGACCAAACCGCGCTGGCAGCGCTGCCATGCACAAACTTGCGCGACAAGTCCGCGCTGGCAGCGCTGCCATGCACAACCTGGCCGTTTTTTGCGCCCTTTCCCCCGGCCCGCCCGCTCCGTCCCGCGCGACTGACGTAGGGGCCGTGTTTGGTCCCGGTGAACCAACTCACCGTCGAGACGTAATCGGCGAAATTTCCCCTTCGTCGGGATTGGTGGAAAAGGAGGAAGACCGGAGAGGAAGGAATCAGGTGAACGCTCGACGGACAGAATATGCAAACAGACGGCTAAAGA
>JAEUKB010000070.1 GCA_016794365.1 Myxococcales bacterium | reverse complement strand
TCTTTAGCCGTCTGTTTGCATATTCTGTCCGTCGAGCGTTCACCTGATTCCTTCCTCTCCGGTCTTCCTCCTTTTCCACCAATCCCGACGAAGGGGAAATTTCGCCGATTACGTCTCGACGGTGAGTTGGTTCACCGGGACGTAACGCTGACTATTTTCCCGTCGAGAAACTGAAACCGAACGGGACCGGGGAAAAGGTTGGAAAAACCGGAGCGGACCGTCTGCCAAGTGCTTTTTAAAGTCAAGCACTTTTCGGCTTCGCGTCTTAAATGTGAGAATCCTCACTAAAACGATGGGTTGAGTTGCTGGAGCAAACAGTGGTTGAGCATCTTGAAGTCTGGTTCGCATTCTCGCTTCGCAGTCAATGCGTAGCGGAGCGGTACAGGCTCGCGTCCGTTCTGGCATCTTCCTTGCTTCCTACCGCAGGACATCGCTTTCAAGGAAGGTATGTCCCATGGCATTCTACTGGCACCGCAGAGGAAGAACCGCGTCCCTCGAACAGAAATCCACGGATAGGGACCGGCGATTCGCTTGCCTACTACGGTACGAAACAGGCTGGCAAATCGCGTTGATCTTGAGCGGGATTTTGTCGCTCGGCAGTGTCGTGCAGGCCGCTCCAGTACTTCAACAAAACATCGCGAGGCCGTGTACAGAGATTCCTGCCTGCTTGACGCTGTATCAATATGGCCAAGCACAGTCAAAAGAAGGGAACTTGTCTAGCGCCATTCGGAGCTATCAGCTCGCCTATGACATTCAGCCCGATCCTCGTCTGCTGTTTAACATGGCGAGGCTCTTTCACAGACAAGGAAGTACAGCAGAGGCAGCGACCTACTACCAACGCTTTATCGATGCAGACATTTCAGATGATCAACAGAAAGGCCGAGCGAGAGATTATCTCGCCCTGCTTACGCTGCTGAGAAATCAGCGCCCCAATCAAACGCAGCTTGGCAGTGGTACAGAGGCAACACCACTGCATAAGAAAGTCTGGTTTTGGGCGATTGTTGGGGGAGCGGTGGCTACCTCTATCGGAGTTGGGCTTGGGGTCGGACTCAGTCAGACAGACCGAACAGCGCCCATCAATGTCTATACTCCATCCTTTCAATCACTGCGCTAAGGAGCGTTGGACATGATCAGGACTCTGTCTCGTTGGCTGTGGATCGCTGTGCTTATCATCGGTTTGGGACAACTAAGCTGCGGATCCGATGATGGCTTTGTGACGCTTCGTTTTCACATAAACGATCTAAGGCCAGATGTAGAATCCCTACGTGTGCATGCAATCATCGACGGAAAATCGTCGATTTTACCTGCTGAGTTTGCCACGGAGCTTCATCAGATCACGGTCAAGATTTCCAAATCCACGATTGGCGAAGGATCGCTACAGCTTCGGATGTGGGGACTTGATAAAAGCCGCTGCAAAATCGCATCTGCGCAATATGAGACCACGGTTACGGTAGACACAGACAGTAGTGACATAGGAATCGCGCTTACGCCTCTTTTGACAGCGCAGTGTAGCATAACCCTTCAATCACCCGAGGGAGCGGTCATTCGGTCCAATCCTGACGGGATCGACTGCGGCAGCCACTGTGAAGCGGACTTTCCACAAGGCACGGTCATTCAGCTCTCATGGCCATCGAGCGGTGGGGCTACCGCTACGGACTGGGGGCTCCCCTGCGAAGACCCATATTCACCCAATCAAGCAATCCACGCGAGCTGCACGCTGACGCTGACGAAGTCCTTTTCGAGCAAGCCGACCCGGACGTGGGCGAGCTGTCCGCAAGGGATTCCGGGCTGGTGCTGGGACAGTCCGCTTCCCCAAGGGAACCCACTGAGCAAAGTCGTCGGCTACGACGAGCAGAACATCTGGACGGTTGGTCCGCTGGGAACGATCATGAAGTGGAACGGTACAACCTGGGCAGTGCAGTCCTCGGGCACGAATCGTCATCTGACTGATCTGTGGATCCTGGACCCGAGTCACGTCTGGGCCGTTGGGAATGCGGGAACTGTGCTGCTCTGGGATGGCAAGAACTGGAAGACGCAGGACACCGGCATATCCGAAGACCTTGTGGCCATTTGGGGCAAGGACGCACGCAACATCTGGGTCATCGATGGCAAAGGAACGATCCGGAAGTGGACAGGCACCGCGTGGGTGGTTCAGTACAGCGCAAGCAAGCCACTCTACGGAATCTGGGGCAGCGATGCCCAGAACATCTGGGCGGTGGGTGAACAGGGCACCATCTTGAAATGGGAAGGGGCCGCATGGACCCCGCAGAGCTCTGGCACGATGAACCCACTCTACGGAATCTGGGGAACCAGCAAGAGCAGCATCTGGGCAGTGGGGGCCAGTGGATCGATCTTGAAGTTTGACGGCTCGACGTGGAGCACGCAAACCTCCAACTCGAGCTCGGTGCTGTACGGCATCAGTGGTCTGGATGCCAACAACATCTGGGCAGTCGGAGCGGGTGGCACCATTCTGAAGTGGAACGGTCGGGCGTGGCTGGTTCAGACCGCGAACACAAGCAACAGGTTCAGTTCGATCTGGGGCAGCAACGCGAACTCTGTCTGGGCCGCTGGACCAGGACCCTGCTCTATTGATCGTACGCGTTGTGAGTCTACGCTGTTTCGCTGGGACGGTTCCGCGTGGGTAGATGCGCAGCAGTCCCAGAAATCGTATTGGCTACAGGTATGGGGGACCGATGCACGAAATGTCTGGGCCGTTGGCTACGGTGGCACCATTGCGAAGTGGAATGGCTCCGCTTGGTCGGCGCAAACCTCCGGCACGACGCGCGACCTAAATGAAGTCTGGGGCAGTGATGCGAGCAACGTCTGGGCCGTTGGCGATGGAGGCACGATTGTGAAGTGGAATGGCTCCTCTTGGTCGGCTCAAACCTCCGGCACGATGAGCAGCCTATATGCGGTCTGGGGCAGTGATGCGAGCAACGTCTGGGCCGTTGGCGAAGGTGGCACGATTGTGAAGTGGACTGGCTCCGCTTGGTCGGCGCAAACCTCCGGCACGACTCAAAACCTTTTGGGAGTGTGGGGAAGTGGGGCGAGCAACGTCTGGGCCGTTGGCGTTGGCGGCACGATTGTGAAGTGGAATGGCTCCGCTTGGTCGGCTCAAACCTCCGGCACGACGAGCTATCTGCGAGCAGTCTGGGGCAGTGATGCGAGCAACGTCTGGGCCGTTGGCACTGATGGCACGATTGTGAAATGGAATGGCTCCGCTTGGTCGGCGCAAACCTCCGGCACGATGAGCAGCCTATATGCGGTCTGGGGCAGTGATGCGAGCAACGTCTGGGCCGTTGGCTACGGTGGCACGATTGTGCAGTGGAATGGCACGAACTGGACTGCGCAGGCATCGATCACATCGCAAGATCTGTACGGAGTCTGGGGCAGTGATGCGAGCAACCTGTGGGCCGTAGGCGCTTACGGTACCATCTTGCACTATCGTGTGAAGTGAAGCCCGCTCGGGACAGGACACCGAGTTTGATCAAACGCTCGGTGGTCTCCGCTGGGGGAAGCCTTCGGCAAACCTTCATCAGAACAGCATCTCCACTTGCATCTTCTTAGGGGGGGCTTCATGTGCTGCGAGCCGGGTCCAGCTCGGTCACGGTTGGTCAGGCTTGCCGGATGGCGGAAGCTGCGTCCTTGGAACAGAGACAGCGCGCGAATTGATGTCGTGCGGTGGAATCGGCGACGGATTGAGAACGAACGGTGGCTCCAGCTTGCCGGTATGCCCTCCGACGCAAGTCCGCTCCATCTGCGTCAGTAAGTTGTCGGCGAGCGCGTTTGATACCGGAACGGTTGGCCTTTGTCGGCGCATCGGCGCTGATTGGTGGAGCGGCGTCCACTCGGTATCAGGCAGCGACCAGAAGCGCTCTAGATCCGCGAGCCGCGTCGCTGGGTCTTGGCACAGTGTGCCGAGGTGACTGACCAGCTCTGGACTTGGGTTGCCGGTGCCCGCGCGCATTCGCGACAAGTAGCCTTGCGACAGTCCCAAAAGCTGTTCAAGCCGTCGCTGGGAGATATGTTTCGACAACAGATCGATCGCGATCCTCGCCCGTGTGCGCAGCGACTCTAAATACGCTTGCTGAAGCCTCGGCGCGATGGCTTCGCTCGTGTGCTCGTCGATAAATTCGCTCTTACAGCGGCCACACGTCGGAATCGCTACATCGTCGGGAATCGCCATCGCGGGCATGTTGCGATACTGCGTGGTCCGTCCGGGTCCGGTGCGAGGCTTCACGGACCTGGCCCCGCACCGCACGCAGCGACGCAAGGATTGTGACACGGACTTGTCCACCCGCTTACCGCTGCGTCCCATCGGTGTTCTTCGGGTGACGTGGCTTCGGGCTCTGTCCCTTCCGATGGCCGCGCTTCCCAAGTCCGCCCCGTCGCCCGATTTCAGCCATGTGCTCGCGATTGGCCGAAGTCGTCCGTCCACCTTTTTTGCCAGCCTCGCGCGCCTGCTCCGACGAAAACTTATGAGCCATTCCCGCCGCATGCGCCGCGACTCCGCCCGACCGCGCCAGCTCGCGATGTTCTTCCTTGTCCATCGCCGCAAAGCCCCGTCGCTGCTTCACGCGCGGTTTCACGGCGTCGGCTTCCTGTGTCGTCGCTGGCGTTTGCGCCGGTTCTGTGTCCTCCTCTCGTTCCACCGCAGCATCCGACGGTGCGCATGCTTGCTCACTGGTCATGGCCGCCCCCCGCTTCCCGCGTGCGCCGTCACAAGATACGGCCTGGCACGCTCGACGGAGACGGGTATCGGCGGCAGCGGTGGCTCGTCGGGAGGCGGAAACACACAGTTGCCGCCCCGCTTCTTCGCTGCGTTCTTGTTCGTCGTCGCCAGTCGCAAAAGCTGCGCCGGATCGCGCGAAATCTGGTCGTCCGCGTACGCAAGCCCGATGCTGCACGGCGTCTTGACCGACGACAGCGCCGCCCGCAGCCGCTCGGCCTGCTGATGCGCCTGCATCGCTGTCTCGACGGCGAGGAACAGGACGAACTCGTCGCCAGCGGTATGCAGACGGTACAGCCGGTCCGCCCGTCGTCGCAGCTTCTCGGACAACACCTGCGCCGCCCGCTTCAGCACGCGATCCCCTTCTTCACGATAGC
>JAEUKB010000052.1 GCA_016794365.1 Myxococcales bacterium | reverse complement strand
GGGGTTACACCCGATCCCATCCCGAACTCGGTAGTTAAGACCTCCAGGGCCGATGGTACTGCACGGGATTCTGTGTGGGAGAGTAGGTCGCTGCCAGGAATTCTTTCCAAGGCCTAGAGAGTTTCTCTCTAGGCCTTTTTTTATTTTCCTCATTCACTTTTCTTTTCTCATTCACTTTTCTTTTCTCATTCACTTTTCTTTTCTCATTCACTCTTTTCCGTTCTCCTCTATCTGTTCATCGTTCGCTGTTATTCCGCAACTTGCTGTATCCGATGGAAGTCACACGAGGCTGGATATTTTCCTTCAGTCGCTTCCCCTTCTTCCTCTCCGCTTGAAAGATCTCGCTTTCGAGCTGCCCCGTGTCTGTCACCGTCTGCTCTCCAATCCGTGGACTCCTGTTCCTCTGACGCTTCCTTCTCTTCTTTGACATCCGATTCTTCTGATGACGCTCTCTTCTTCCTCTTTTCTTTCCCTCGACCGCTCTCTTTGGGTTCCGCGACCTCTTTCTTCTGTTTTTCCGTTTTTTGCGGACGCCAAGAACTTGGAGCAGCTCACTCCCGACTGGCTTCGCTTTCAGATCCTTTCGCCGCTTCTCATTGAGATGCGAGTCGGCGCGCTTATCGACTACCGCATTCGGCTCTACAAGATTCCGATGCGCTGGCGGACGCTCATCAGTGCGTGGGAACCGCCGTATCGCTTCGTCGATGAGCAGATTCGCGGACCGTACTCACTGTGGTGGCATGAGCACACGTTCGTCGAACAGGACGGCGGCACGCTGCTTGAGGATCATGTTCGCTATCGAGCGCCGCTTGGGTTTATTGCCCATCCGCTGATGGTGAATCGGCAACTTCAGCGCATCTTCGACTATCGCACCGAAGTCATTCGTCGTCTGTTTGGCTCGTAGTCTGCGCGATGCCATGACGAAACTTTCCGCTCGCGAGGATGAAACGCTACGCTGGCTGTGGCTTAGGTCACGGCGCGATCTGAAGTAGCGGACTCGACAAAGCGGAGAAAGATCATGGATTTTTCGCTATCACCGACGGCGACAGAGACACTTGAGCGTCTCTCGGCGTTTGTTTCGCAGCATGTGCTTCCCAAAGAAGCGGAATATTTTGCCTCGCTTCAAGGCGGCGGAGACTTTCGCAAGTGGAAACAGCCGACGGTGATGGAGCAGCTGAAGGCGCAAGCCAAGGCGGCGGGTCTGTGGAACCTGTTTTTGCCCGATTCCGAGCAGGGTACTGGCCTCTCGACGCTGGACTACGCTTCGGTGGCCGAAGCGATGGGTCACTCCGCGCTGCTTCCCGAAGTCTTTAACTGCAACGCGCCCGACTCGGGAAACATGGAAGTGCTGCATCGCTACGGCTCGCCCGAGCAAAAAGAGCGCTGGCTGCGACCACTGCTCGCTGGGGAGATTCGATCCGGCTTTGCGATGACCGAGCCAGACGTTGCGTCATCCGATGCGACCAACATTGCGGCGACAGCGACGATCGTCGGAGATGAAGTCATCTGTCGAGGTCGCAAGTGGTGGTGTTCGGGACTCGGTCATCCACACTGTCGCGTGCTGATCTTTATGGGCGTGTCGCTGCCCGATGCGCCCAAGCATCAGCGTCACTCGATGGTGTTGGTGCCAATCGATGCGCCCGGTGTGCGGATCGAGCGAATGCTGCCGGTTTTTGGCGGCTACGACGAACCATTTGGGCACGGGGAAGTGACGTTTGACGATGTGCGCGTGCCGCTGTCGAACCTCATCGCGGGACCGGGACGCGGCTTTGAGATCGCGCAAGGTCGGCTCGGGCCGGGACGAATTCATCACTGCATGCGGGCGATCGGAGCAGCCGAGCGTGCGCTTCAGCTTCTGTGTGAGCGAGCGTCCGTGCGGACTGCGTTCGGAAAGCCACTTGCCGAATTGGGCGGAAACCTGGATGTCATCGCTGACGCACGGATGCAGATCGAGCAAGCGCGACTGCTCGTCCTCAAGACTGCGTGGCTGATCGATCGCGTCGGTGCCAAAGCTGCGATGAGCGAGATCTCGCAGATCAAAGTGATTGCGCCGCAGGTTGCATGTCGGGTCATCGATGCCGCGATCCAGATTCACGGCGGACTCGGGGTGAGTAGCGATGTGCCGCTCACTGCGCTGTATGCCTATGCGCGTGTGCTGCGAATTGCCGATGGACCCGATGAAGTGCATCGCGCGCTCGTCGGAAAGCTGGAACTGCGTCGTCATCAGCTCGGAAAGGATCGCGCATGATCACGAATCCTTCGTCTTGGATCGATCAAGCGGGACCACTGCGCGCGGGGGAACCCCTCGATGTGGCAGCGATCGATGCGTTTTTGAAGTCGCGCATTCCCACATTGTCAGGTGAGCTTACGGTCCGTCAGTATCCTGGCGGCGCGTCGAACCTGACCTATCAGCTTATCTATCCCGATTGTGAGCTGGTGCTGCGACGGCCTCCGTTTGGTCACAAAGCCAAGAGCGCGCATGACATGGTTCGCGAAGCCAAGGTGATGCAGGCGCTGCGTCCGGTCTATCCGCTGGTGCCCGAGGTGCTGGCGGTGTGCGAAGACGACAGTGTAATTGGCTCGCCGTTTTTCGTGATGGAAAGGCTGCGCGGAATCATCCTGCGTCGAGACTTGCCGCCCGGACTTTCGCTCGATGAAGCGCAGACCCGGCAGCTTGCCGACAACATGCTCGATGGACTGTGTCGGCTTCACTCGATCGATGTCGATTCCGCCGGGCTGACAGAGCTGGGCAAAGGCGAAGGCTACGTCGCGCGGCAAGTGGCGGGCTGGTCCAAGCGCTATCGCGATGCGCGCACCGAAGATGTACCCGACTATGAGCAAGTGATCGCGTGGCTTTCGTCGAACATGCCATTACACGACACTGCGATCCGTGTGGTTCACAACGACTATCGCTTCGACAATGTGGTGCTCGATCTGGATCAGCCAACGCGCGTCATCGGAGTGCTCGATTGGGAGCTGGCGACGCTTGGCGATCCGCTGATGGACTTGGGCAACTCGCTGGCCTATTGGGTCGAAGCAAGTGACGATCCAGCCTGGCGAAAGCTACGCAGACAGCCGACGCACCTTGTGGGCATGCCGACTCGGCGACAAGTGCTTGATGCATACCAAGCCAAGACCGGTATTCGCGTTACGTCGTTTGACTACTATTTGGCATTTGGTCTGTTCCGTTTGGCTGTGATCGCGCAGCAGATTTACTATCGATTCTTTCACGGACAGACCCGTGTGCCAGAGTTTGGTTCGTTTGGACAGATTGTGACGTTACTAGAGCGACGGACCCAGCAAGCGATTGAATCACACTGGTAAGCAGCTCGCTCGCACAACTGGGCCCGATTGCGACACATCGGGCCTGCGATTGATTCGTTTACTTACAGACTTGAAGCGCAACCTGGACGTTGTTGCTGCCGCTGCTGACCAGCACAATGTCTTGCAGTCCGTCGCCATTTAGATCGGCAATTGCCACATCGCTCGGACCGGCTCCGGCATTGGTGGTTGCGTGTGCTGCATATGTCGTGGGCGTCGTGCCTTGTAGATAGCTCCAAGTGTTTGAAAGCGAGTTCGCTGTTACGATATCAGGCTTGCCGTCGCCATTAAGATCTCCCACTGCAACAGCGGCAGGTCGATTGGTTCCAAGTGACTGATTGACAGCCGGGTCGAGCAGCCCAGTCCCTGCACCCTTCAGCACGCTGACATTCATGCTTTGATCGTTGCTTGCCACTACATCGAGTGACTTGTCACCATCGAGATCAATGACAAACAATCCACTTGGACTGGTTCCTACATTCTGATTCAGCGGATTGCCGAAGGTTCCTGAACCATTGCCAATCGAAACCGTCACGCTGTTGGTGGAAGAGTTCGATGTGACGATATCGAGCTTGCCATCTTTGTTCATATCAGCCAGTGCAAGCTTGCTGATGCTGCCTCCGACGGCGCGCTGGGTTCCGATCATGAACTGGCCCGTGCCCATCGAGATCATCGGCTGCGCAAACAGCGTCGAGGACGATCCCAGCACCAGATCGGGACGGTTGTCGCCCGTGATGTCTCCGACGGCGATCGAGCCACCCATGCCGGTCGTAAAGCCGGTGGTGGTGATGACGCTCGCTGTGAACACGGTTCCGCCCTGGTTCGTGAGCACCGAGATGTTGTTGCTGTTGTTGATGGTAACGATGTCGGGTCGGTTGTCGCCGTTGAAGTCACCCATCACCAGATCGCTCGGGCCGGTTGCGCCAGCACCGATCGCGATGTTCTGCGAGGCTCCGCTGGGGAACGTTCCGTCGCCCAGGCCGGTCTTTAGGGTGATGTTGTTGCCGGTCTGATTGACCGTCACCAGATCGAGCTTGTTATCGGCGTTGAAGTCGCCAATCAGCACCCGACGTGGACCCACTGCCGTCGGATATGACACCAAGTTGGCCCAGCTCGCGGTGCCGCTTGAGCGATAGGTAAACAGCTTGACGCCCGTGCCGGACTTGCCGTCGTCGGGATGCGTGACGACGATGTCTTGCGCTCCGCACGTCGCGGCTTTGGCTGGAACCGTGCAGGTGATCGTGGTTGCCGAGGTCACCATGACGTTTCCACAAGCAACACCAGCGACGGTGACGGCGGCTCCAGCGCGGAAGTTGGAGCCGGTGATCGTGACGTTGGTGGTGGCGTTGTTGGCTCCCACGGCTGGGCTGACGGAAGTTACCGTCGGACCATCAAACATGGTCATATCGCTCGCCACCGTCATATCCGATGTCGCGGTCATATCAAGCTGGGTTCCGGGCATATCGGTGCCGGGATCACAAGCAACCACCACAGCCACTGCGCCAAGACCGATCAGCGAAGCAGCGTACAAACGGGAAAAGGTAAAGGATTTCATGAATCAAGCCTCCAAAGGTGAGCAGCCCCAGGATGGAACCAATATGTGCGAATATAACACTCCTTCTATTTTGGAAGAGGAGACTTGTTTGTCTCAATAAAACACAGACAGATCAATGGGTTGCGCGTTTGCGGAGCTGGCGTACAACTGTGTCTGTGAAGTCTGCCAGTCGTTTGCACGGACAGACGGAGCCGACAAAAAAACGCCCCCGGTAGCATGAATGGCTATCGCGGGGGCGCAGGCGTACGGCTTGGGTCCGTACGAATCGATGCTCTTTGCTAGTTAGTTGCCCGTGCCACGATAGATGATGACGTTGCCAGTGTTAAAGCCGGTGATGGCAATGTCGGGACGACCGTCTTTGTTGAAATCAGCGATCGCCACGTCATTGGTCTGAACGCCCGTGTTGATCATGGTGGGAGCATTGAACGTTCCGTCGCCTTTGCCGGTCATCCAGTGCATGTTGGTCGAGCCAAAGTTCGGAACGACCAGGTCAAGGATGCCGTCCTGGTTCAGATCGCCGACCGCTGCCGCTTCGGGGTTGCTGCCAACGTTGACCGTCGTGGCTCCCTTGGTGAAGCCGCCCGCGCCGTCGCCCTTGTAGAACGTCACGACGCCGGTTGCCTGACGCGCGACCGAGATGAAGTCGAGCTTGCCGTCTCCGTCGAAGTCGCCCACCTTGACGATGTTCTGCATCGGAGTGGTCGAGGTTGCGATCGGGTTCTGGAGGGCCGCGCCCGCAACCTTGTTCAGGATCACGCGCAGGAAGGCGTTGTTGCCGACGTTGCCGACGACCAGATCGGGACGACCGTCGCCGTCGAAGTCACCGCTCGCGAGTCCGTAGGGGATGTAGCCAGCCGCGCCCGTCGTCATGTTAAACGGCGAGCCCGCAACAGCCGCATAGTTGCCGTTGCCGTTGTTCTTGAGCACGCTGACGGTCGCGCTCGTCTGGTTGGTGACGGCGATGTCGTTGACCTTGCCATCTTTGTCGAAGTCATCGACGACAACATACGAAGGACCACTGAAGCTGCCCGTGGTCATCGCGATCTGCACCAAGGTTGGGTTGCCCGCCGCCATGCGCTGCACCACCGTGACCGTGTTCGGCGCGAAGTTGGTGGCGACCACATCCATTTGACCGTTGCCGTCCATGTCTCCGACGGCAGTCTGGACGACGTTGGTGCCCGTCGTCGGGATGCCCTGGGTGGCCACAAACGTCGGCGCGTTGGCCGTCGGGGCTCCCGTCGTGTTCGGCAGCACGTTCAGGCCCGGAAGTGCCGGGGTCGATGCCGAGTTCGCCGTGTTCATCGCGGTGATGATGCTCGGGTAGCCCTGGCCGACGATGTCAATCAGCGCGATCGAGCGCGGTCCGTTGACGCTCATCGCAGCGATGTTGGCGTTCGCAGCCATAAACGCTGGCGTCGCGATGGTGTAGCGGAAGCCCTTGCTCAGGATCGCTGCCGACGAGCCGTCCTTGTTGTCCACCGTCACATCGACCTGGCCGAAGTTGGTCGAAGCCGCCGTCATCGCGGTGATCTTGGTGGCATCCACCACCGTCACCTGCGTCGCTGCCACACCGCCGATCGTCACCGTTGCGCCAGCCTTGAAGTTGGTGCCGGTGATGGTGACCGCAGTGCCACCCGCCGAGGGGCCCATCGCAGGCGTGATCGCCGTTGCCGTCGGGGTCGGCGGCATCAGGTCTGGAGGCATCGTCAGATCCGGAATGACCGCCATGTCAACTGGGGTCGGAGTCGGCGTTGTATCGTCACAGGCAAACGCCAGTGCCACGACACCAATGCCAATGAACGATGCCATCGTGAAACGAGAAACGGTCTTATTACGCATGTAGATCTCCCTCTCGGACTTAAGTTCCCCAATGCGATGAGCGGTAATGGTCAAGAAGCGGCCATTCCGAGAACAGATTAACACGTAGTTTGATGTTGCTATATCGGTCTGTGCTGCAAGAAAAAACAGAACAAAATCATGGTGTTATAAATATTCATTTTATTCGCTTGTTTTCAAACGGCTAGGATTCGATCACAAGCGCGCACATGGCCTGCATCCTGAAAAACAGTGAATTTCCGACGGAGGGATGTCCTGGTGACTGCTTGCTTATGCTTGCCTGATAACCGATCGCTCAGCGATCTTTTTCCGTTCTAAGTCATCTAAATTAAATAGAAGCTGCCTACAGTGTGGTTTGCTGTGATCATGTGGATTGTTCAGCGAATTGTGAGCATTTGCAGTTTCTGTGCTTTTTCTGTTTTTCAATCGATGAGACAAAGCTGCGTATATATGTTTGATATCCTGCCGTGCGAGCGATCCTTTGCGTAGACTCGGTCTCAATATGAAGGAGTGGCGCTCTATCGCGGGGCTTTCGCTGGCAGTGCTTTTCGCGTCGCAGGGCGCAGGCTGCGCGGTGCCGCTGTCGCGCGCATGTCCAAGCTGCAAGGTGGTTGAGCTGGGCGTGCGTCCGCCGGTGGCGCAGGGAATCAAGACGGTGTATGTGCTGATTCCGGGGCTGCTCGGCTACGGCTGGGAGTGGGACGAAGCGCAAAAAGAGCTGGCGCTTATGCCCGACGCGGCGACGCTGCTGTGGCCGTGGGATCCGTGGCTGAGCGTGGCACGGAGCGGTGACAGCTTGGCGCAACATCTCGACTTTTTGCTGCGACGGCTGCCGGGGTCGGTGGATCGCGTGGTGGTGGTGGCTCACTCGGCGGCAGGGCTGCTTTTGCTGTGGGCGGGCGCGCGCATTTCCGTGCCGTCGCGGCTATCGGTCGAGCTGATTTCCGTCGGTGCGCCGCTCGCGGGGCAGGGCTTCAATCCGTGGAGCGAGCCCAACCTGTGGTGGACGCCGCTGCCGATTGCGCTGGGTTCGCGCTTTTCGGGGTGGCCTGCGCTGGCTGCTGGGGTTTCGCTGCGGGTGTTTGTGACGGGACCGAGCGATCCGGTGATGACGCCGCGCTTTGGCCATCGACCGGGTGATGCGCGCGTGCTGCCGCCATCGGCCTCGGTGGTGGAGCTGCCGCTGACGCTGGATCACAACGTCGCGCTCGGGTTCCTGGCCAAGCAGCTTCGCGTCGAAGCGCAGGCCCGCGTTGCCCAGCCGAAGGCGTCACCGTAGTCGTTTCGCTTCAGTGCTCGGGACCGTTGCGCAGCGTCTCAAGCACCAGCTCCAGCAGCCCTTGTCGCTCGATCGCCAGGTAACACAGCAGCGCTGCCAGGCCACCGCGCCACAGGGTTCCCAGCAGCAGCGACGAGGGACGCTTGCCCGATCGCGCCGCCGCCGCCGATAGCCAGCACAGCACCACGCCGCCGACCAACAAGACGAGCAGAGGCCGCGCAAACTGCGCACCTTGAATGATCGACGCGACCAGCACAAAGAACAGCCCGACCGGCAGGTAGTACGCGACCTCCAGCGGCGGTGGCCACAGCTCTTTGCGTCGTCGCAGCGCAATGCCCACCGTCGCGGCAAGTAGCGTCAGTCCACCGAGCGCCGCGATCAGCCTGCGTCGCTCCGCGTCGGCCAGCGCCACAAGTCCATCGGTCGCGGTCTTTTGCCACAGCGGCTCACTGCGCCCGGCGAGCTGAATGTAGATCCGACGTGCGTCGCTGTACTGACCGCTGCGGACCAGCTGCTCGGCGTAGGCTTGTTGACCGCGCGCGCAAAAGTCGCTGGCTGGAAACTTCGTCACAAGCTGCTGATGTCGCGACGCGATCTCGCTATCCGGTGCGCCGCGACGAATCGCTCCGTCGAGCAGCAAGTACATCACCTGATCCGCCAGCGCAAACTGCGGCTGTTCCGACAGCAGGGCCAGGAGCTGCGTCTGCCGCTCCAGGCTCTTGTCGCTGGTGGTTCGCAAGATCGTCTGAAAGCGCACAAGCTTGGACTCGCCGGACTGCAAGCTGACCGAAAGCTGGGCAATCCGCGACTCTGCCCGACGCAGCAGCCGACTTTCGGGATACCCAGCCACCACTTGTTGATACAGCCGCAGCGCCACCGCCGGTTGACCTTGCTGTTCTTCGAGCTGCTGTGCCGCCGCAAACAGCGCTTCCGGGGCCAGCTCGCTGTGCGGATGCCGCAGCGCCAGGTCTTGCAGTGCTGCCGTCGCCTGCGCCGCGTCCTTGGTTCCAAACTGCTCCATCGCGCGATCGAACACCGCGCGCACCGCCTGATCATCCGGCGCGGCCAGCTCGGTCTTTGCCAACTCGGTCTTTGCCAGCTCCGTACCGGCATCGTCCGCCCAGCTTGGCTGCGCAAGTCCCAGCACCAGCCCCGAAAGCCACAGCATCCGCAACGCGCGCCGCTTCATGGCTTGGGGTCACGCCCGCCCGTCAGGGTTCCGCCGAGCTTCACCGTCGAAGCAGACAGCACCGCTTCCCCGCTCGGAGCGCCATCCGACAGGCTGATCGCCGTGATGGTTCCGTCGGGATCGTTCATCTTGGCCGCCAGCCCCAGCCGCAGATCCGTCCCCAGCGGAGGATCCGCCGTCACCGCCACAAGCTGCGCACTCGTGCTGGTCAGCGCCGCCTGACACGCGGGCATCACCAAGCCTTTACACGGCGCGACGTACTGATCGCAGATCGCGTTTTCCAGCGCCTGACAGCCGCTCTGCGTGCCATACCGCGCCGCACCGACCGCCGCTGACAAGAGCTGTCCCGCCGTCATCGTCACCCCGCGTGGAGCCAGCACCAAGTCGGTCAGCGCACGCTGCCACAGCTTCGGCAGCCGCACCGCCAGATCATGCTGAGCCACCGTCAGCTTGTCTTCGCTCTGCGTGACCTGGATCTCGCTCGCCATCGGCACTGGCGCTCCGAGCAGCGAATAGATCTGCGACATCGTCTGCGTCTTGAGCTCGACCGACGACAGGCTGTGCGTCCCCACAAACCCGAGCGCATCCGAGCCTTTCACCGTCAGCTTCGACTTGAGGTACTGCTCTCGCAGCGCTGGCCAAAACTCCGTCGCCACCCCGAACAGCGCTGGACCCGCCGTCGTCGCTTGTAGCAGCGCATCCACGATGCGATCCGGATCGCGGCTGAGCATCGTATCGGACCGACACCCGCGTGCATCCAGGCTGCCGCGCGACATCAGCAGCCGCATCGCCAGATCGCTCGGACCCAGCGCCGCAATCATCGCATCGACCAGCGCCACGCCCAGCCCGCGCGAGCACGTCAGCGTCGCCCACGGCATCCCGACCGGCCACTGCGGCACAAGCTTTACATCCAGCGCATAGCTGCCCACCGGACTCGGCCACACCTTCGACAGCGGCACATCGACCGGGATGTTCAGGTCCGCGCGCAGCAGGCGCTCTGGCACTTCCACACAGCCGTAGCCGAGCAGCCGTCCGCTCTGATCTTCGCCCCGTCCGACCACCGCATAGGTCTGGAGCAGCAGCGTCCCAAACAGCAGCTCACCACGCGGTCCGTTCTGACGCTGACTGCGCAGCGCACCCAGCAGTCGCGCCGTCTGTGGCAAGTCCAGGCACGATGTCTCGGGATACAGCCCCGCGCGAAGCTGCGTCGCGGCCAGCGAAACCGGCGAGGCATCCAGCACCACCCGCAGCGTCCCAAAGGCAAAGCGCGACACCGCCACATCCACCACCAAGTCCGGCGACAGCGGTGCCGACACCGTGATGTGGAACGCCGACTCGACCGCGCCCGCCGTCAGCCGCACCGAGGCTTCGCCCAGATCATTGGTCACCGCCGTCGCCGTGGACAGCGTTCCGCCACCCACCGGCGAATCGAGCGTCAGCTTGAGCGTCACACCCGCCCGAGGCTCCGCCGCTCCGCCCGGATCATTTTTCACCAGATAGCGAAGCTGGAGCGTGGTCTGCTCACCATACGACAGCCCCAGCGGCGATGGAGACGACACAAGCTGAAGCTGCGCCACCGGCTGCTGCTCGCGATCTTCCGCCTGCGGGCCGCAGCCCACAAAGCGTGGGGTCAAAAGAAGCAATCCGGCCCACAGCCCGAGCCGTGCTCCGTTGGTCTGTGCGTTCCGCCGCTCGCGCATGTCTTTCACCCTAAATCGGTTCGTCCAACTTGTCGCTAGTCCGCGCTGCCGACTTTCCGAAAAGGGCTGCTACAGTGCCAGCCATGGCGTTTCCCTCCGTTCCCGCGTCTGCTCTTCCCAGTCCTTTTCGTCGAGATCTACTCACCGGCCAGGTTGCGATCGTCACCGGCGGAGGCACCGGCATCGGTCGCGCCATCGCTCATGAGCTGGCTCTGTGCGGTGCCCAGGTTGCCATCTGCGGTCGTCGTCCCGAGCCGCTCGCTGCCGTCGCTGCTGAAATCCAGGCCGCTTCCGGCGTCTGCATCCACAAGACCTGCGACATCCGCGAGCCCGAGCAAGTCGCCGCCTTCGTGTCCTTTGTCAAAGCCGAGCTAGGCCGCATCGACATCTTGGTGAACAACGCGGGCGGTCAGAAGCCGTTTCCCGCCTCGCACATGCCGCTTGTGAACTTTGAAAAGGTCATCAAAAACAACCTGATCGGCACCTTTTCCTTCACCCAGACCGTCGCGCAGCAGGCGATGATTCCGCAGCAAAGCGGCACCATCATCAACATCATCGCGATGATCTATCGTGGCTTTCCCGGCATGTCCCACACCGGAGCCGCGCGCGCGGGCGTGGACAACCTGACCAAGAGCCTCGCGGTCGAGTGGTCGCCCCATCGCATCCGCTGCAATGCCGTCGCACCCGGCATCATCCGCACCACCGGCACCGATCGGTATCCCGAAGAGCTGGTCATCGCCGCCCGTCGCAGCACGCCGTGGAAGCGTCTCGGGGTCGCCGAAGAGGTCGCTCACCTGGTCACGTTCTTGGCCAGCCCAGCCGCCGACTTCATCACCGGATCGACCTATTACATCGATGGCGGCGCTTCGCTGTGGGGCGACATGTTTCCGCTGCCCGACGAGCTATAACGTCGAGCTATAACGTCGAGCTATAACGTCGAGCTATAACGTCGAGCTATCACGTCGAACCGTAACGCCGCGCTGGAACCCGCCACACCTGCCTATTTTTTCAGCAAAAATCGAGATCGCGCTGCCGCCTACCGTGCTTTAGTTCGCGGTACATATGACCTTGCGTCAGCATCGTGGACTACTTGTCGTCCTGCTCGTTGTCACGGTGGCTGCTTGGCTGTGGTTTCACAGACCAAGCCCGTCGTTGCAGGCTATTTCTTCGACCCAGACTGCGGCGTCGTCTGGGTCTGTTCCTGTCGGTGGCGGTTCGCTCGGGCCTCACCAGCCGGGGGAATCTGCCCCGCCCGTGACCGAGCAGCTCCCGGTGCCGCCCTGCTGGGAAGGTCTGTTTGCCCTGGATGAGCGACCGACGCTGCTTGGGCTCAAAGACGCGCTGCTTTCGGCGATGGCGCAGCAGGATCAGCTGCTCATCGACTACCTGCAAGAGCGACTCGCGGAGGTGATCGGCAGCGATCCCGCGTCCGCGCTGCAAGTCATCGGCTGGGCGACGGATGCCGGTCCGCCGCTGTCGGGTCACTTGTTTGGTGCGGTCAAGCTGGCGACGGCGGTGCAGCACAAGGCGGTGGCCGACAAGCTGCTCTTGATTGGCAGTGATGTGCGCAAAGACGGTGAGCTACGACGCGGCGCGCTCCAGGCGCTGGAAACCCAAAAGACGCTGTCGCCCGAGTCGCTCGGTCAGCTTCACAGCGTGGCGCTCGATCCGCGACATGAAGAGGTGGCGTGGATGGCGACGCGCACCATCGGCAAGGTGATGACCGAGGAGTACGCGCGCACCGGCCAAGCGGGCTCGTATGTCAAAGAGCTGCTCGACATCGGACAGCGCGGCGTCGATGGCCCGGTCCGCTCGCTGGCGCTGGAGATGCCTTCCTACGGCAACATCCCGATGGACAGCAGCCAGATGGGCGCGCTCGCGCAGGTGCTCGGCAAAGACGCCGATCGCTCCGTGCGTGAGATGGCGGCGTTTCGGCTCGGGCTATCGCGCGATCCGGCGCAGGCGCTCGGCTACCTGGGTGGGGCCTTTGGGACGGAAAAAGATCTGTGCGTGCGCTGGGCGATCATGCGCTTTGCGGTGCGGGCGGCGGGGGAACAGGCGCTGCCGCTCCTCGACAAGCTGTCCAAGATCGATCCGCGCTTACGGCCCGACTACGAAGACTTTGTGGCGATCTATGCGCGCGGCACCGTGGACTTTGCGCGGGTGTGGCTGGAAAAGCCCGTGCGCCTCCAGTGTCTCGACGATGAATAGCGGGAGCCATGCAGCCATGAAGACCCAACGGATCGCCCTTGTGCTTGTGCCCCTGTGGCTTGCTTTTGGACCCGCGTCGGCAGCGGATGTGCAGTCGAAGCCGTCGGGATCGGCGGCGGCGTCGTCGGCGCTGTCGCTGCAAAAAGAGTGCAGCCTGACCGCCCAGTTAGAGACGCTGCGAGCGGGCCTTGGCCGGGGCTCGGGTCCGCTCAAGACGTTTCTGCGCAAGCAGCTCCGTGAGCGGGCGGCGACCTTGCCGGAAGCCGAGCTGCGGGCTGCCTTTGAGCGTGAGCGGGATCCCATGATGATCGAAGAGCTGTCGGGGGCGCTGGCGGCGCGGATGGCCCGGCACAATGAGCCGTCAGCGCTGCGCTCGGTGCTCGAGCGGGCGGTGCAGGATCGCGATCCGGCGGCGCGGGCGGCGGCGCTGCGAGGGCTGCGCGGCTCGGCGTCGGTCGAAGCGATGGAAAAGCTGGGTGGCGTGGACTACACCGCGCTCATCAAGGACTCGTCCAAAGAAGTCCGCCAGGCCGTTGTCGCCAACCTGCTGTCCGAGAGCGCTGAGGTCTACTTCGGTCACGATCGCGCGGTGTCCGAGCAGGCGATTGCGGTGGCGCTCGGGGCGCGCTCGGGTCCAAGTGCCGATCCGGCGCTGGCAGCCAAGCTGCTCGGCGAGATCTCCACCGAGTCGGTCGGCGCAGCGGCGGTGACGGAGCTGCTGTCGCTCCTCGATGCCCCGCCCGAGCCCAGCCTGGGGGCGCTGCGGGCAGCGGTGGTGCTCGCGCTCGGTGGCGTGCCCGCCAGTGAGTCCGCGCGGGTGGTGCGGCGGCTGCTCGATCTGTATCGGCAAGACGACAGCCAAGTGGTGCGGCGGGCGGTGCTTGGCGCGCTGTGTCGGCTGCAAATGGCCAAGGCGCTGCCCACGCTCGAAGCGCTGCGCCCGATTGATCTTCACCTGTCCAAAGACATCGATGCGTGGCAGCAGGCGCTGCGCACCGGCCTACAGGAATGGACGCTGCTCGCGCGCGAAAAGCAGCGGATTTTGCCTGATGCCCCCCAACCACACTAAGGAGGTGTGAACATGAAGTCTCGATTCTTGGCCAAAACCCTGGGTCTTGTGGCGGTCTGTGCGGCGGTCTGTACGGCGCTCTGTGCGGGCGAGTCGTCCGGCCTGGCGGCCACCGCCAACGGTCCGATCTGCGATCCGAATGCGAAGGTCAACTCGACGACCTATTACGGATGCAGCGGCGGATCGCACACCGCGCTCGACATCGCCAACGGGACGTGCAGCGTGTGGAACTACCGCGCGATGCTGGTCGGCAGCTTCCGCTACACCCAGTACGCGGGCTGCGCCGATAGCTGTGGGAGCTGCACGGCGGGCGCGGGCTGCTGCAACGGCGGCGCGGGCAACTACTTCGTGGTGTCCGGTAGCAACGGCTGGACCTTCCGGCAGCTACACGCCAACAGCCCCAAGGGCACCCAGACCTGTGATCGCTGCGCGCTGGGCCTCATCGGCTCGACCGGCAACTCGACGGGCGCGCACTCGCACTCGGACAACCTTCAGTACGGCACCCGCAAGAGCGCCTGGTACACCACCGTCGGCACCACCTGCGGCACAAGCGGCAACTGTAGCAACCGAGTCGGCGTCCCAACGCTCTAGCCCGCCCCAAGTCCTCGCCCCCCGCTGCTCAAACCCCGCCCCCTTCGGCGTCTGGGCCTAGCGACGCATGCTCAGGTTGGCAAGCTGCGCCGCCCGGACGCCAAGCTGCTCGGTCAGCCACCCGCGCGCCGTCTCTTCATTTGGAAAAAAGCGCAGCGGAATCCCTTGCCGACTGGTCAGCCGGATCGCGTTGACCACCAGCGTCAGCACCGTTCGGACAATCAGCGACGCCCCGACCACCGCCATCGGCAGCCCCGGCATGTCGGGCGCGGTCCGGCTGCCCATGTGCTGGCGCGCCTGCGGAGTAAACGACACGCTGCCGCTCACAAACACCAGCAGCCCCAGGTTGCCCAGGCGATCGTGCTGCGCTTCGACGAAGTCCATGAAGGTCTTGGCATCGCCAGCGGTAAAGGGGCCATCGGCGCGCACCGCCAGGATCAGCCCGTCCACCACCGCGTGGTGGCTGCCGAAGCGCAGCGCCTGAGCCTGAGCCTGAGCCTGAGCCTGAGCCTGAGCCTGAGCCTGAGCCTGAGCCTGAGCCTGAGCCTGTGCCAGCGCTTCTGGCTGACCATCTGGCTGAACTTCTGGCTGACCCTCTGGCTGAACTTCTGGCCGACCTTCTGGCTGTCTTTCGGGATGATCCGACGCCATCAACACCCCTGCCCCCATCCAGCAGGCTCGCACAGTGAGCGACGGGCGCGCAAGTACGTGGGATCACGTAACGTGATCACTTTGCTCGACGCACAGCCAGCCGTTCTGTACGCTGTCTGCGATGCTTGTGAGCGGACACGGGCTGGATACCGAGACGGAAGATGGACATCGCACCTCCTCACATTCGCGCCATGGCCAGGGCTTCGTTGGCGCTACCGGATGACAAGCTCATGGCCGAGTGTGTCGTCGATCTGTTTGTCGCCAGTGGACCGGGCGGCCAGCACCGCAACAAGACCGAGAGCGCGGTGCGGCTGCATCATCTGCCGAGCGGCATCGTGGTCACCGCCACCGAGCGCCGCAGCCAGATCCAAAACCGCCTGATGGCCCTTGTGCGCCTGCGGGACAAGCTGCAAGCGCTGACCTTTGTGCCCAAGCTGCGCCGCCCCACCAAGCCGAGCCGCAGCGCCAAAGAGCGCCGCCTGTCCGAAAAGAAGCGCGACGGCGAGGTCAAACGGCAGCGCCGCGCCGACTTCGACTAGCCCCGCCCGTCCTGCTTTGGCGTTTGCATGCCATGACGAAGGGTTTGCACGCCATGACGAAGGGTTTGCACGCCATGACGAAGGGTTTGCATGCCATGACGAGCGGTCCGCATGCCATGACGAGGGGTTTGCACGCCATGACGAGCGGTCCGCATGCCATGACGAGCGGTCGTCATGCCATGACAGCGGGTCCGCATGCCATGACAGCGGGTCGGCATGCCATGACAGCGGGTCGGCATGCCATGACAGCGGGTCCGCATGGCAGGGCTGGGGCCGAAAAAGAGGCCTTTGGCGGGCCGAAACATCCGCCTGCGCTGTGGTAAGACCGTCGCGAGCCTTGCCGATGCCTGCCGCGAAGTCTTTTGAAAGCGAAGTCCCGGTCCGCGTGCCCTGCTTGGATGGGCTGCGCGGGCTGGCGATTGTGCTGGTTGTGCTCTACCACGCCTATGTCCGCTGGCCCGCGCTCGTGCCCTATCACGACCGCTATCAGGCGTTTCCGCTGTTTGCGCAGGGCTGGGTCGGCGTGCCGCTGTTCTTTCTGCTGTCGGGCTACCTGATTGCGCGGACGCTCTGTCGCTGCCAGGGCATCTTCGAGTTCTGCGTGCGTCGCTGGTCGCGCCTGTTTCCGGCGATGGTGCTGTGCTCGCTGCTGCTCTACCTGACCGCGCCGCTTGTGCCGGAGCGTCCCGCCGGGCTGCCGGATCGGCTGAGCCTGCTGCCGGGCCTGACCTTCCTTGATGAGTCGTGGTGGTCGAAGCTGCTCGGGCGTCCGGTGCGCGTGCTGGAGGGATCGTTTTGGTCGCTGTACACCGAAGCGAAGTTCTACGTGAGCGCGGCGTGTCTCTACTTTTGGCTGGGGCGGCGCGGGCTTGTGCTGGGGCTGTCGGGGGCGTTCCTTGGCGGGGCGCTGGTCTGGCTGCTGGTGCATCCGCTCGGGATGACGGGCCTTGCGCGTGCCGACAAGCTGGTCGATCAGCTGTCGCTGCTGCACTTTGGCTGGTTTGCGGCGGGCTCGCTGTGGTTCTTCCACGAACGGTCGGGCGCGCCGCGCTGGCTCGATCGGCTGGCGGTTGCACTGTGCGGGGTGTCGGCGCTGGTGTCGGCAGAGCTTGCCCCCGACAAGGTCGTAAGCGCGCTCCTGGTGTCGGGGCTGTTTGTGCTATCGCTGCGCAACCGGACGGCGCAGCGGGTGCTGGGACACCGGGCGCTGCTGTACGTGGGGCTGATCAGCTATCCGCTGTATCTGCTGCATGAAAACCTGATGATCGCGCTCCTTATCAAGCTGGGACCGAGGGTGCCGAGCCCGCTGTGGCCGCTTCTGCCTGTGCCGATTGTGGCGGTCTTGGCGCTGTTCGCCTATCCGATCGCCCGCTTTGTCGAGCCGCCCGCCGAGCGCTTCCTGCGCACCATGCTGACTCCGCCGCGCCGTAGCCCCGTAGCCCCGTAAGCGTGATGGCTGCTCGCACGGGCTGTGGCTTGATGCTACGGTGCGCGCATGTCCCATTCTTCGACGCAGACGCCCAAGGTTTCGCTTGCCTCGTTTGAAGACCTGCTGCGGATTCCCGAAGCCGAGCGCCGCCACGAGATCCTCGATGGCGAGGTGATTCACAAAGCCCTGCCGCGCGGAGAGCACAGCCTGACGCAGGCCCGATCGGCTCAGCTTTTGCGGAACTTCAGCCGCAAGCCCAATGGACCGTCCCGGCCCGGTGGCTGGTGGTTTGCGACCGAGCCGACGATTCGGCTGTCTCGGCATGAAGTGGTGCAGCCCGATGTGGCGGGCTGGCGACGCGAGCGGATGGCGGACGGTCCGTCGGGCTATCCGCTGACGCTGCGACCCGACTGGGTGTGCGAGATCATGTCCGATGCAGATGCGCGTCGCCGCGATGGGCTGCAAAAGCGCCGCATCTACGCCGACCACGACGTGCCGCACTACTGGCTGATCGACACCGAGCACCAGACCCTGACGGTGCTGCGCCTGTCCGATCACGGCTATGTCGAGCTTCAGACCGCCCACCGCTCCGAGCGCATCCGGGCCGAGCCCTTCGATGCGCTGGAGCTACAAGTCGGCGTCCTGTTCGGTGACGACGAAGACGAAGCGACCTAAACCCCGTCCATTCCCAAACCCGTACATTTCGCGAGGGGCCCCGCTACCCTGCGAGACTTTTTTCCGTTCCGCAGGCGGCCCGAAAAAAAGCTCTCCGGTCGCCCCCACGCTCTTTGCTCAAACTGTTGGTTTCGTAG
>JAEUKB010000086.1 GCA_016794365.1 Myxococcales bacterium | reverse complement strand
TGACTCCTCGTGTCGATGTGTTGGCTGTCCCCGACGCAAATGCCGTTGCTGGGCTTGAGTCCTCCTTGCTTGCCCGGAGGAAGGTTGACGTGCCAGTGGTTGCTCCCGCTCCCTCTGCCGAGCACCAGCTCAACGCCGTTCGGGAACGAGTCCGCTCCGCAGTCACCGACGTCTGGCCCAGCTCAGCAGTCGGCGCGCCTCTTTCCATCGACATAGGAGCTGCATCCGAGGGCCCTCTTGGCATTCAGATTGTTCACCGCGGTGTTGGCCTTTCTGGTGACACACTCGAAGTCCTTCGCCGTACGGTGAGTGCGAGCTTGCGGCGGGATGTCTCCATTGTCGATGTCGCAGTGCCCGCCCAACGACTCACGAGACAGAGCGGTGATCTTGCCTTTGTGGCGCAAGTCTCCACAGGGGTGAGAGCGACGGTGGGCGTGCAAACAGTAAGCGTCTGCGTCGTACGTAAAGGAGAGTCGCCAGGTCCGCGCACGCCGGTTGAGACCGATGTGCAGCTCTCTGCCGCACTCGATTCAGTTCTGGCCGCTCACCCGAGAGTCACGATGGCAACGGGTGACGACTGGAGCGTACAGTTTGTTGAAGGACCATGTCCGGTATCCACTCCGCCAGACGGAGGGAGCGCTGACGCTGCACTCCCTCGGTGATGAAGCAATCGAACCTGTCTTGAAACCGGAGTTCCCGCGTCATCGACCTCTGTCTCTGCACCAGGCAATGTTTCGCTTCGGCGCTCGCCGTTCGCAGCAACGATCACCTCTCTGATATCTGTCGGAGTGTCTTCTCGTCCAGTAGCCTATGTCAATTCCCTTCCGAATCGCGAACCTGGTTCTCCTATCCGCGGTCAGACTGTTACTCACCGCGCTGTCTTGCAATGGATGGCGAACAAAGAGCCATTTGTCCCAGCCCAACATGCCAAGCTGATCTGATCGCGATTTACCGAAAACGGGAGTCGTTCAGACAGAGTTCGTCGGCTTCCTTCGGTGCTGACGCCGGGCGACCTCGGACGCCCATACGGGGTGTTGTTCTGCGACATCGTTGGCAGCAAGTGTGCGGCGTCGGCGATTGAGAAGCCCCACGCCGAGCGGAAGTCGCTCGACCACGGGAGCAACTTCTGGGAGAATGTCGAGGTTCGATAGCGCCCCCTGCAGGCTGGCGAAGCTCTTGCATTCCGTCACCGGTCGTACGAGCGGCTCGCACGGATCAACGACAGGCTGGTATAGCAGGGCTGCCACTGTCGGCGTCCAAGCCATGGTTCAGTGTACTGATGGTGTGTCTGCCCATTGATGACCATCACGGAGCGACAGATCGTTGCTGAGCTCGTGTCTCTTTACGCCGGACCAGTCCCCGCCAACCCTTTCCCATGGTCACATGTCCGGCTGGCCGTCTGGGATCCGGGATTCGGACGACTGAGGGCCTGATGTAAGCGCTCGATGAGTTGCCATCACCGACGGGCAGCGCGCTTTTTTTCGGGCTGGCAAGGAAGCTGCTTTTGCGACGGAGCATGCTGAACCTTGAGACCTTGCTTCAAGATGTGCCCCTGCCGGATCAGCGACTTCGTCGTCGCGCAGCCAAGCTCGTGCAGTCGATGGTGCGAGGGCATTCGCCGAGCAGCCTCGGGTGTCTGGCTCCTGCCGACGACACTCAGGAGGCCTTTACGCGAGGGGCCTATCGCTTTTTCGACCACGAGGGTGTGACGAGGACAGCTCTGCATGCGCCGATGCAGGCACGGCTGCGA
>JAEUKB010000046.1 GCA_016794365.1 Myxococcales bacterium | reverse complement strand
CCTTTCGGACTCCTTTCGGACTCCTTTCGGACTCCTTTCGGACTCCTTTCGGACTCCTTTCGGACTCCTTTCGGACTCCTTTCGGACTCCTTTCGGACTCCTTTCGGACTCCTTTCGGACTCCTTTCGGACTCCTTACTGCGCAGCCAGGAAGCCGCCGATCGGGCAGTGATCTACATCCGGCCAGCCTCCTTTTTACAGCTTGCCTACTTCAAGATCACCTTGCCCGTAAAGCCAACCAGCTGATCCAAGATTCGCTGCGTTCCATCCCGTCCGCTCTGTGTGACGCGCTTGTCGAGTACCAGGTCTCCGCCCACGGTGTTGACCTTGCGATAGCCAGGAATCGTGTGGTAGCCAAGCGACCCAGGTACGTTCAAGATCGACAGCGTTCCACCGACGCGCAGCAAGGCGTTAAAGCTGCTTGGAACATTGTCGGTTGCCAGCTGCCCGGCCACTTCTTCCAGCGCTGGGAAGGTCGCAGCATCGGTTGCATACAGACGAGAGCTTCTGTCCTGAACGTACGTAAACGAAGCGTGGACCTTGCGCAGCTTGGGAAACGACGTATTCACATCCGCGCTGACCTGTAGCGTAAGCGGACCATAGACATCGGTCAGCACTGGGAATGCATCGATTCTCTCCACATAGGTGGCGCTTGAAGTCGTCTTGATAGACAGTCCGCCTTGAACGGTCGTCAGCTTGGGGAATCCCGTGATCCCGACAGTGCCACCCGCGATTTGCAGTCCGTTTACCGTGGTCAGCGCAGCAAAGCCGCTGATCTTGCCCATGCTGCCCACGATCGACAGCAAGCCTCCTACCGTCTTTAGCGCCTTATAGCCTTTCACTTCCGCATGTCCCAGCGTCAAGCGGAGATTTCCGCCCACGCTGGTCAGCGTCGCAGGCCCCTCATGCCAGTCATAGCTTGGTGGATCTTCATGAATGCTCAGCGAACCGCCCACGGTCTTGAGTGCCTTGAGCGGACCAAGGGACTGATTGCAGTTCAGAAACGTCGCATCCCCCAAGATGGACTGTAGCTTCGGAATCGTCAGGCTCTTAAAGTCCACACGATCCGCTTTCAGGGAAGCAACCGAGGCCAGTACAGGAAACGATCCCGACCACGTTCCGACTCGCAGGACTTCCGAAGTCAGCGCCAGATCACCCGCGTTGGTCAGGGCTTTGAAGCCGCTCAGTGAGACGCTGCTGCCCTCAATGCTCAGTACGTTCACAGAGGTGAGCGCGTTAAAACCACTGATGGTGCTGGCCTTGGAGAACTTGATCTCATTGGCGGTGGTGAGCGCTTGGAACGGACACTTGGACGAGTCGTCGTTTAGGACAATCGAGCCCACTGTGACCAGCGCAGGAAACGGACACGCTTGCCCACGATAGGCCTCGAAGCCGCCAGCTTTTTCGAGCCCCGTAAACACCACATACTGCGTGGTGTTCACTCCGGTCTTGCTACGCTGCACAATCCGTCCGGTGATCTCTTTGATGCTGGCTGGAGAAAACAGATAGCGCTGCGCACTTGGAACCAGCGGAACCGTGAACGCAATCCGCACATTCCCTTCAAAGTAGTTGCAGCCTGCGCGATCGATCGCTTCCAGATGGCTTAGCTCACTTAAGACATACTCACCGTCTGTCAAAGGAATCACCGTGCCACAGTCGATTCCCACTCCGCGCAGCCCAGCCGGTGCGCGCGCCGCTTCAGCGTCGTGCTGATCGATGGCCGAACCTGCGGTCAGGGAATGCGCCTCACTTGTCACGGAAGCCGCATTCCACGCAGCCGCTTCCTGATCTGGATCTGCCACCAGATCCACTTCTGAAACATCACCACACGCAGAGAGCAAGGCACAAACCACAGGGATCACGTTCTTCATGTCTGACTCCTTCCCATAAGTAGAGTACGCAGTGAACAGAGGCCGATGCGAAGCGGCTGCGGAATGAACCGATTCCTTGTGAAGAAGATCGATGACACCGCGCAGTCGTTAGAAGCTGTAGCAGCCAGGGATTGACCTTGCTAGTACCTTTTGCTGTCGTATCAAAATCCGCTACGCTGGGTCTATGTACAGACGGACGCAGCAGACCACTTCGTTTGTGAATGCACTCAAGCGATGCCTCAAAGCACGCGGCATGACCTATGCCGATCTGGCCCTGCGACTACAGCTGAGTGAAGCCACCGTGAAGCGCTGCTTTTCACAGCAGACGCTGACACTCCAGCGCACAGAAGAGATTGTCGCAGCGCTCGATATGACACTGCTGGACGTTGCCAAGCTGGCAGCAGAGCCCGATGCAGATGTCCCTTCGCAGCTCAGCCTGGATCAGGAAAGGGCGCTGGCGATGAGCCCTCGGCTGTTTTCCCTGTTTCATCTGCTGCTGATCGGACTTCCGCTCAGCAAGATTGTTCGGGAATACGAGATCAGCCAAGAAGAAGCGCAGCACAGCCTGCTCACGCTGGAGCGTCTGCATCTGATCGAAGTCCGTCCACGCAACAAGGTCAAGCTGCTGACCAGCAAGCATCTTTTGTGGCATACGCAAGGTCCGCTCCGTCAAGCGTATGAGCAGCCGATCCGAGAGCGATTCCTACAGCACTCCTTTTCAGGACCGAAAGAGTATCGCAAGTTCTATCCTGGTAGACTCTCGGCAGCGTCGCAGACCCTGCTGCTGCGGAAGCTGAAGCGCCTGGTGACAGAGATGGAAAGTCTGGCGCCAGTCGATGCCAGCAACACCGATGAAGAGAGTGAGATCAGCGGACTGTTCCTGGCCTTCCGATCGTTTGAGTTTGATCATCTGCTCGATCTGTCACGTCGCCGCCCCAGCCGTCCGAGCCAAGCTCGTTAGCAGCCCCTACGCAGCCAGATAAGAGTCATTGTATCTGCATCTTATCTGTTCTGTCTTGATTCGTTCTTGTCTGTCTTGATTCGTTCTTGGCTTGAATCGGCTGGACTCGGCGCCTTGTCAGCACTTTCCCTGGCGATAGTCCGCGCGAAGCTGTGGTAGGTTCCGCGCATGTCAAAGACTTCTGCCGGTCTGATCAAACCTCGACGCTGGCTTGCGCTCTGCTTGGGACTTGTGGCCTGTGCGAAGGACGGTCCCGACGATCAGCAGGATGCGCCCCCGCTGGTGGTCACAGAGCCCGCGCGCTATGTGGTTCCCTTCATCGGCAGCGGTGGCTTTGGATACCGTCATGGCAGCGCGTTTCCGGGGGCAGCGGCTCCGCATGGACTTGCGAAAGTAGGACCGGACACCAAAGGTCCATGGGGAACGATCGGCTTTCTACACTTTAGCGGCTACTGGTATGGCGATGACGTGGTGCAGGGCTTTTCGCATCTACACCTTCATGGCACCGGAGCAACGGACTACGGAGTCCTTGCGGTCATGCCCATGGAGCAGTTTTCCGCGCAGAAGATCACGCAAGCGACCTACGGCGCTGCGATGGACAAAGCCAGCGAGCAAGCGGCACCGGGATACTACTCTGTGAAGCTCCGAAACGGAGGCATCCGCGCTGAGCTGACCGCGACCCCGCATGCCGCCCATCATCGCTATTCCTACGATCCTTCGGCATCCGGTCGGGTGCTGCTGTTTGATCTGGATCATCACTTAGACGGTGGCTCAATTCCCAGCGCATCGGTTCAGATCGATCCTGCCAAGCAGCTCATCCGAGGACGCCTGCGCAGCCTGGGTGGCATGACGCGCGGATATGGCGGCTATGAAGTGTACTTTGTTGCGCGGACAAAGACTGCGTGGACCCAGCAGCTGGTCTGGCAAAGCGGTGTCGCGCCCGCAGAAGGAACCAGCGCAGCAGGAACAGGGGTCGGCTTTGCGCTGATCTTCAATCCACAGAGCAGTCCAGCGGGAACCGGAAGTGACGCCGCTCCGATCGAGCTGCAAGTCGGTCTGTCCCTGGTATCCGAAGCGCAAGCAGAAAAGAACCTGGCCGCAGAGCTTCCGGGCTGGGACTTTGAAGGGACACGAAAACAGACCGCAGCGGCATGGGATGACCGGCTCAAGAGAGTGCGCATTACCGGAGGAACAGAGCCCGAGCGGAGGATGTTCTATTCGTCTCTGTATCGCTCTTTTTTGATGCCGACCATCCACAGCGATGTCGATGGCAGCTTCCTTGGATTCGATGGCAAGGTCAGCAGCGCCAAGGGTCATCACTATGTCTCTGATCTGTCGCTGTGGGATACCTATCGAACGCTGCATCCGCTGTATTCCTTGCTGGCCCCAGAGTCGGCACTGGACGCGGTCTGGTCGCTGGTCACGATGGCGCAGCAGAGTGGTCGCTTTCCCAAGTGGCCGCTGGCAGGAGGCGACTCTGGATCGATGATCGGCGCGCCCGCAGAGCTGGTGCTGGCGGATGCCTACCTAAAAGGAATCCGAGGCTTTGATGCGGAAGCGGGGTATCAAATCCTGCGGGCAGCGGCGCTGGATCCGGCGGCTCCCAAAGCAGGTCGCGGCGGACGAAATCATGTCGAAGAATACCTACGACTTGGCTACGTACCGACCAGCGAGACTTCAGGAGCCGCATCCTGGACCACGGAATACGCACGCGGAGACTATGCACTGGGACAGCTTGCCGCAGCGCTCGGTCATGATTCCGATGCCAAGCAGCTTCAAGCAAACAGTCGCAACTATCTACATACCTTTGATCCCAAGACGCGCTATCTGCGCGGGCGAAACAAAGATGGATCGTTTCCTACGCAACCATTTGATGCACGCAAGTTCAGCGACGACTACATCGAAGCCAACGCGCACCAGAGCATGTGGATGAACGATTACGATGTCGCCGGTCTGGCCAGTCAGCTTGGCGGACAGAGCGCGCTGCTGCTTCAGCTACAAGAGCTGTTTTCCCAGTCTCGCAGAGAGTGGGAGTCCGCCGATCAGAGCGCCCCTACTGCTGGTGTGGATCGACCGGAATACTACTGGCACGGCAATGAACCAGACATCTCTGCTCCGTATCTGTTTGCGCTGGCTGGGCGTCCCGATCTGACCCAGCAGTGGACGCGCTGGGTGATGGAAACGCAGTACAGGGACCAGCCCGCCGGACTGCCCGGAAATGATGACGGGGGGACGATGTCTGCGTGGTATCTGTTTTCCGCGATGGGCTTTTATCCGCTGGTTGGCAGTGATCGCTACATCCTCGGAGTGCCGCTGTTTCCACGCATCGAGCTGGCCGTTCCGGGCGGTGTCTTTGTGATCGAAGCACCTGGCGCATCCAGCGCAAATTACGCGGTACGGACGGTGACGCTCGATGGAAAGCCGATCACAAACAGCGAGCTGCGACACCAAGACATCAGAGCCGGAAGCACGCTCCGCTTCACGATGTCAACGTCCGAACCATAATCCATCCCCACGATCGGAAGGACTCCGCATAGGCCGGTGCTTCTTCCGTCCACGCAAGGAGAGAGACATGAAATCCGACGGAGCCGTACTGGCGACCATTGGCGATACCCCACTTGTTGAGCTGAAGAACCTAGACACCGGCTGCTGTCGCTTGTTCGTCAAGCTGGAAAACCAGAACCCAACCGGATCGATCAAAGATCGCATCGGTCTGTCCATGATCGAAGCGGCAGAGCGCAGCGGAGAGCTACAGCCGGGTGGTGCGCTGATCGAAGCCACCGCAGGCAATACCGGTCTTGGCTTGGCACTGGTGGCGGCCCAGAAGGGATACAAGCTGACGCTGGTGATCCCGGACAAGATGGCCCAGGAAAAGGTGCTGCATCTCAAAGCCCTGGGCGCGCGCGTCATCATCACTCGCAGCGACGTGGGCAAAGGCCATCCAGAGTACTACCAAGATGTGGCCGAGCGGCTGGCCAAGGAAACCGGCGCGTTCTATGTGAATCAGTTCGCAAACCCCGCAAATCCGGCGGCTCATGAAGCCACAACCGGACCAGAGATCTGGTCGCAGACCAAGCAGATGCTGGATGCAGTGGTGGTCGGTGTCGGATCAGGAGGAACGCTGACCGGACTGTCGCGCTACTTTGCGCGCGTGGCTCCGCACGTCGAGATGGTGCTGGCCGATCCCAAAGGAAGCATCTTGGTCGATGTGGTGAAGACGGGATCTCCGCAAAAGCTGGCGGGAAGCTGGCTGGTGGAAGGAATTGGGGAAGACTTCATTCCTTCGATCTGTGATCTGTCGCGTGTGCGCGCGGCCTATGAAGTCAGCGATGCAGAGAGCTTTGCCACCGCGCGTGAGCTGCTGGCCAAGGAAGGACTCCTGGGTGGATCTTCGACGGGAACGCTGGTCGCAGCTGCGCTTCGATATTGTCGCGAACAGAGCACTCCCAAGCGGGTTGTGACCTTTGTCTGTGACTCTGGAAACAAGTATCTGTCCAAGATGTATAACGACTTCTGGCTGTTCGATCAGGGCATCTTGCCCAGGCAGAAGACCGGAACGATTGTGGATCTGATCGTACGTCGATATTCCGATGGTTCGACGGTGACGCTGCGTCCTTCCGATAGCTTGCTGCACGCGTATCGGCGCATGAAGCTGTTTGAAGTCAGCCAGCTTCCAGTGATGGACGGAGACGCTGTGATCGGAATCCTAGATGAGTCCGATCTGCTGATGCATGTCTACGAAAACCCAGCGCGCTTTGCAGAGACGGTCGGTCACGCCATGGTCAAGAGCGTGGTGACGATCTCTCCGAGCGCGGCGGTAAGTGAGCTGCTGCCGATCTTTGCCAAAGACATGGTTGCGGTGGTGGCTGAAGCCGGAAAGTTCATCGGACTGATCACCCGCATCGACCTGCTCAACTATCTGCGCTTGCAGCTCGGCTGACAGACCTGCTTCTAACCTGCGACCACTACGAAACCAACAGTTTGAGCAAAGAGCGTGGGGGCGACCGGAGAGCTTTTTTTCGGGCCGCCTGCGGAACGGAAAAAAGTCTCGCAGGGTAGCGGGGCCCCTCGCGAAACATGCGGGTTTGGGA
>JAEUKB010000013.1 GCA_016794365.1 Myxococcales bacterium | reverse complement strand
CGATCGCCACAACGATCGCGATCGCCCCATAGCCCGCGCAGTCACAAGCGATCAACCATTGCGGCTGCTCGCTTGGCTGCGCGTTCGCATGCGCAAGTTACCAGCGCTTGCGACAGGTCGAACCGCACCACTTGACCTACTGCGCCCGCTGCGGTACGCAGGGCGCACGCACCGCACCTTTGGGGGTTGTACGAGTCGGAAACGATCGGGTCCGGGTGAGCGTTCGGCTTGATACGACTGTGGATGAGAAACTCGACCAGCTTGCCAAACTGCGCGGACTCGATCGGAATACCGCGATCAGCGTGGCCATCGTGCAGGACTGGCTGGCGTGCGTCGGACCGAACCATCCCAAGCGGAGTGACACATGAGTCACTCAACGGATCTTGAGCGGGATCTGCGCGGGGACTACCTCAAATCCGCCGCATCCCCGAGCGGCGGGAGAGCGTTCACGAGCTTCATCGTTTCCAAGCTCACCGTGATGACGCGGAGGAACAGCTCCAGGGGATACTTGGCGTTGCCCATGGTTTCGGTGGCCCAGAGGTTGGCGTCGTTGACGATGCCGCTGTCTTTGTCGGTGGTGACGGCTTGGCGCTCCATGACCCATTCGAGGGCGGGCTTGCCGTTGACGACGTATTCGTAGGCGGCGAGCGGGATGTTCTTGATGGTGATCCGCTCGTTGTAGATGACGGTGGTCTTGTCGTTGACGCTCTTGCCGCTTGCGTCCTTGGTCTTGGCGAACTTCATCTTGGTGACGCGGAAGGGTCAGCGCTGGCGCTGGGGCGCAGCTTCCTGTTCGCCGCCCGCCAACGCCCCATCACCGTCGACGGTCATTTTGATGGAATCCCTGGTGGGTGGGCGATTGCGGCGTTCTTGCTACCGCCTTCGGCTCCGCTCCAAGACCATCCTGGATGGAACAAGCAGGCTGGCTAGAACGAGCGAGCATTGATGCGACAGGCGTGGTTCTTTACCTGCGGCCAATAGGACGACAGCAAGCCGACCGAGAGCCTGCCGTCGACGATCTTGAAGAGCTTGAAGCGACCGCCACCCTCTATCGGCTGTAGCACGTCGCCTTTCAGGACGACACCTTCCATGCTGGGGCCCAGGTGCTGCTTGCTGCCCCGATCGATCATCAGGATCATCCCGTCAGAGTCGGGGACGGTGTCTACGATCTTGCACGGCAGCCAGCTATCATAGTCCGCTGGCTGTCCTTTGTCGACGGGCCGTGGCGGCTCGGGCGGCAGCACGACGTTCAGTGTCAGGGTCTGCTGCTTCTGAATCTGCACGGTGTGTTCAGATATCGTCTGACCCCTTATGCAGCGCAATCGATATGTGCCCTCCCGCAGCGGTCCAGAGCGATACTCGCCCTTCCTGTCCGTCGTACTGAGGTCTTGCAGATTCGGCCACTCTCCTTCAAGCAGCACGGCTGCGTCCGTAACCGGCTGCCCCGTCTGCTGACTGGTGACCGTGCCCCTGACTCCTCCCTGAAAAGGTTCGTAGGCAGGGACTTCCGTCTGCTGACTGGTGACCGTACCCCTGACTCCTCCCTGAAAAGGTTCGTAGGCAGGGACTGGCAACCCGAGCTTCGGAAAATCATCCTCGCACTCATGTCCTTTGTCGATGCAGCGCCGTCGATATGTGCCCTTCCGCAGCGGTCCAGAGCGATACTCGCCCTTCCTGTCCGTCGTCCTGCGGTCTTGCCGATCCGGCCTCTTCCCTTGAAGCA
>JAEUKB010000003.1 GCA_016794365.1 Myxococcales bacterium | reverse complement strand
CTGACGGGTGAGAAGAGCAGCGCCAAACCGCTTCTGCTTCGTCTGCTTCATGCCGGACGGTATCTTTGCCGGGAGGAATTCGATGCCATTTCCTATTGGCAGCCCTTCTGTCGCGACCTGTTCATCGACGTCTTTCCCCTGGTGACCAAAGCACTGAACCTACAGCGAGAGCAGCTCCGCAAGGTTCCCGCGAAGCATCTGCTGGATCGAGATCGAGCGGAGCTGAGACGATATTGGGAAAAGTACTTCTTGCTTCGACATCTTGCGTTCCTGATCGCGATGGACTGGCATCGGGACGCAGACCGGCTGGCTCCATCTACAGAGAAGCTGTTCTCTCGGCTCACCCGGGGTCTGTTCATGAACCAAGGGAGTCTTGGCGGCTTGCTGTGCCTGTGCTGGGTTGTCGGCGAACTCGGGAAAGACGTTCTTCGTCCGGTCAAGCAGCAGTACCTTGGCGCTGATCCGACAGACGCGTGGCTGATGGTTGCAACATCGCTCCTGCTGCTCGCCCTTGCTGCGCGTCGCCCGAAGACCTACGCGCAAATCAACCAAGTCCTCGATGTCCCCTTCGGAAAAAAGGGAACGCCACCCGAGGCTGCTGGTTTTCATCGGGAACTGCGTGCTGTCTTCAATGGACTGCGTGCGTCTCCGCCGCCACAAGACCCGCAGTGGCTGCTCCTGACGTCCCGACTCTTTCAGCTTCAGCGGGCCGGTCTGGAGCATCAGCGACTCGCCTTCGATGCGCCTCTCACCGTGCTTGATCAAGAATGGCTACCGTGCGTGGCCGCCAGCTCTGTTGCCAGCCTCGGGACTCCGACCATCGGGGACTATGCGCTTCTGGCTGTTCCGCAGTCCGTGAAGCTGCAACCTCGCGAGCTGTATTTTCCCGCTGAGGTCATGGCTCAATGGAAGCGAGACTGGCAACCCACCGATACCATTGCGCTTCTGTCCGAGCAAAACTCGGCACTGGGGAAGCCACAGCCGATTCGTGTGGACGCAACGCCTGGCCGGAACGACCCCTGTAACTGCGGGAGCGGGAAGAAGTTCAAGAAGTGTCACGGGGCGTAGCGGAGGGATGAACTTCTGAATGAGAGGCACTGCGCCGAAGCTGCCGTTCGTCTACGGCTTACAACCGCACGGTCCCCAGCAGAAGACCCACCAGCCGCTGCAACAGCACAGGCTGCTGTAGGGGCTGCACTTGTCGCGGCATTGTGGATTTCTGGGGTCCACTGGGTCGCTCGCGGCTGTGTAGAGTAGCTCTCCGTCTGCATTGGGGGTAGCAAGATAGCTCGGTTGCGTCTGTGTGTAGCGCGCCAGGTCTGCGACCGAGCGGAAGCCGCTGATTTGTCCGGTCGTGATGCGACGATTCAGCGATGACAGCTCGGTCTTGGCAGCGGGCCACACGGCACCGAGTAGTGTTCGCGCTTTGGCTTCATCGGTGACGGCGACCGTGCCATCCGGGTTCACGTTGAGCAGCGCCAGAACCTTGGCAATGGTGTCGCTTGATGCTGCGGAAACAGGTTCAGGAGCAGGCTCGGTCTGGCATCCGGCAAGGGTGAGAGTCAGCAGAGCAGCGGTCATCAGGCAGGACAAGTATCGGAACATGGTCAAACCTCCGTTTGAAGAAAGCGGCGCTCATCATTGAAACACCGCAGGGGATGTTGTGTCTTTTGCTTATGGGTATGCAGTCGGTTCCCATGTGAAATTCTAGTATTTACTTATCCACAGCTGCTATTGCGTGAAATCGACATTTCACGCATAATGTCATTGACACGTCCTGCGGCGCGGCTAAGCTCCCGACGTGTTTGCCAGGTGGCTTCGCTCGGTTATGCACCAACTCCTCTCATCGTTCGATGAGTACCTTTCCCTGGAATGCGGACGAAGCGACGGCACCGTGAAGCGCTATCTGGCGGTAGCGC
>JAEUKB010000104.1 GCA_016794365.1 Myxococcales bacterium | reverse complement strand
GCGATCTTGGATCTTGCTTTTTCCGCAATCACTGACGAAGGAGAAAAAATAACCAAGCCGTTCTCGACGGCGTCATCTTCCACCGCGATGAAACGCTGCCGAACATCCCGTCGCTGTGCGCTGCGTAAAACAGGACCGGGGAAAGGCTGTGAAAACCAGCCGTTCACAACAGACAGAGTCGCGATCGAGATTCCGATTCCTTCTTCCGATTCCTTCGTCGGATTCCTTCTTCCGATTCCTTCTTCCGATTCCTGGCAGACCTGAAGTCCAGATGATGACTGCAACAATCCGCAACATTTTTTGAATCAGACATTGCGCAGATGACATCCCAAAAGACGTTTTCCAACTGGCTCTGGATGCCGCTGTGCTGGGCGTTAGCACTGACGGTGTCCAGCGTCGAACGCGTCCGTCCACAGGGAGGCTTCCGATGAACTTTGCTCGTACTCTATTTCTGTCTTCACTTACCTTGATCGCTTGCGGAACAGAGGGCGAAGGACAGCAGCAAGATCCGCCTGTCAATCCGCCAGTGGTCAGTCAAAAAGCGACGATCAACGTGGTCCATGCATCACCAGATGCACCCGCTGTGGATGTCTACTTGAACGGACAGGTTGCGGTCAAAGCGCTCGATTATCGGAAGAACACAGGCAACGTCGAGCTCACCGCTGGTGACTACAAAGTAGAGCTGCGTGCAGCAGGTGCCGCAGCGACGACAAATCCGGTCTATTCTGCGAGCATCAGCTTGGCCAAAGACTCCCGGACTTTGGTGGTTGCGGAAGGTCGAATCGCAGACGCAGCAGGCAGTGACACTGCATTCCGACTGCTCACGCTTCCGTTTGGTCAAAAAGACACAGGCTCTGTTCAGATTCGCTTGCTGCACGGCTCACCAAGCGCTCCTGTCGTCGATCTGGCTGCCGGAAACAGCACACTCCTAAACGATGTGAAGTTCGGAAGTGCGTCTTCCTTTGCCAAGGTCAGCGCGGATCTGTCTCCCAAGACTGCACTCGGCGTACGCCCCGGAGACGCAGCCATCGATCTAGCATTTGTCACCACCCCAGATGCAACGATTGGACGCGGCGCGGTCCTCACTGCCATCGCGTTTGGCGAGATCAACCCGCTGTCACCGGACAACCGCTTCTTCGCGGTCTCTGCCATCAATGAAGAGAGCGGACAGCTCATCGATCTCGGCGTGCAGATCAACGACAAGGCCCCCAAAGCGTCGTTCTACGTCGTGCATACTTCACCGGATGCACCGGCGGTCGATGTCGTCACCAAGAGCGGCGACAAGCTGGCCAGCAACTTGTCCTATCGCGCAGTCTCTTCGCGACTCGAAGTGCCAGGCGGAATCTATCCGGTGGAAGTCCGTGCTTCAGGACAGCCCACAGCAGTCCTATCGGCCAACGTAAAGCTGCTTCCTGTGCTGTCGTGGGGTCTGTTTGCGCACGGACTCGCTGCCCCCAGTGCGCCTGCGGATCGCAAGCTCGCACTCTCTGCGCTTCCAGTCGGAGCGAAAGATGCAGCAGGTGCCAGCAAGCTTCGTGTGGTGCATGCTTCTCCTGATGCTCCGGCGGTGGATATCCTGGCCGGAGGCAATGCGCTGATCAGCAACTTGCCCTTCCCACGCGCGACGGGTTATCTGAACTTTGCGATGGGTCTGCCCGCGACCACGCTGAAGGTACGCGCCAGCGGTCAGCCTACCGACCTGTTCGATATCGTCATCGAGCCTGCGGTTGTAACCGCCACCAAAGGACAAAACGTCACGGTGTTTGCGACCGGACTGGTCGGCACGACGCCTCCATCCTTCCAAGCGCTGGCCGTGGTGGAATCCGCAGCGCAGCCCACCGCCGTTTTGCTGACCACCAAGCCATCGAAGTAGCCCGCTCGCAGCTCCCTCCAGATTCCGCTCGCAGGATTGCTCGGAAGCAAATGCAATTCCCTTGCATCTAAACCAGACACAGCTACACTTCCAAAGTGGGGCAAGTCCCTGTCCGTGCAGGTTCGCTAGCTGCCCTTGTGTCAGGTCACAAATCGCCACCCAGGATGATCAGATGGCTCGTGGAAACCGAACCCTTGTTCGACTTGTATCGACGGCAGGAACCGGCTTCATCTATTACACGAACAAGAACAAGCGCACGACCCCAGACCGCTTGGAGTTCATCAAGTACGACCCCAAGGTCAGAAAGCATGTGCTGTTCAAGGAATCCAAGTAGCGAACGCGGTAGATGCAAAGGAATTGCATCCAGAGTCCCTCTCACTGCTTGTCGCTTCCGCAGCGAAAACAAAGACGCACAGAACATGCTCCTGGCCGAGCAGCAGTGCCCCACCCCACAAGGCCCCTGAGCATCCCAGCCGCGTCGTGTTTAGAGATCGCCCAATTCCGCCCAATTCCACCTGATCCCGCCCAATTCCGCCTGATTCCGCCAAATTCCGGCGAATTCTGTTCGATTCTGTCTGTCTGAGCGCGCTGCGCGATCTTGGATCTTGCTTTTTCCGCAATCACTGACGAAGGAGAAAAAATAACCAAGCCGTTCTCGACGGCGTCATCTTCCACCGCGATGAAACGCTGCCGAACATCCCGTCGCTGTGCGCTGCGTAAAACAGGACCGGGG
>JAEUKB010000103.1 GCA_016794365.1 Myxococcales bacterium | reverse complement strand
TTCATTGAAGGCGGACTGCTTCAGCAGAGCCCCATCTGTCAGCTTGCCGAGTGGATCGATCAAGGTTCAGCACCGAGTGCGACCCCGCGTCTGTCCGGCGTCACGCTGCTGCCGCTGTCGCCTCAAGTGGTGGATGCAGAGCAAGCGCTTCGACTGGCCAGTGCCGTCGATCTGGAACGCGAGCCCCTGACCGCTGCCGCGCGACTCACCCACGAAGACGAGCTGCCCTACGTCAAGCCGATCGTCGCCGCAGGACTGACGGAAGGACTATCGGTGGTGGCCCGCGATGAAGCCAGCGGTCGGCTGCTCGGCTTCTGTCTGGCCCATGACTTCTGTACGCCCGCCGGTGTCTCGGAAGCCAACTCTGCGCCGCGTCTCAAGCCGGTGGTCAGGCTGCTGACCGAGCTGGAAGAAGACTATGTGCGTATGTACGGTCAGCCCACACCCGGCGAAGTGGTGCAGCTTTCGATGACCGGCACAGTCGCGGAAGTCTCTGGGTATGAGATCGCCCGACAGCTTGAACAGCACACGCTCAATGCTTCGCTGATACGCGGATATCGCCGCGCCGTCACCATCTGCACCCACCGCGTCACCGCCATTCAGGCCGAGCGTGCAGGCTTTGTCCGCAGCTCCACGCGCGACTACGCCACCTACGAGTACGAAGGACAGCGGGTGTTCGCCTCACTCGCAGACATCCATCGCGAAGCCGTCTTGTTCGTTAAGGAGCTTTCATGAGCACACTACCTCACCACAATGTGTATGCCCGATTGGGTGCATCCAAAATTCACGGAGTTGGCGTCTTTGCAATTCTGCCAATTCCCAAAGGAACCGTTGTCTTTGCGGGCGATGAGCAGCCCATTGTCTGGGTCAAGAAGTCGCTGATTCAGAACCTCGAGCCAGCCCAGCAGAAGCTCTACAACGACTTTGGACTGCATCGCGGCGACGCCATCGCCTGTCCGGCAAGCTTCAACAGCGTCACACCAGGCTGGTGCGTAAACCACAATCCAGACAACGCAAACCTGGATTACGACTCCGAAAACATGGAGTTTGTCTCGAATCGAGACATCGCGATCGGCGAAGAACTAACGTCCAATTATCACTCATACAGCGACAACATCATTTAAACCTCAGATGAGTTCTTCCCATCGTCTTGCTGGAATTTTTGTCGATATTGCCACCCGTCATCCTGAGCGCTTGGCAGTCTGTTGTGCCGACCAAGCGCTGACCTACCGTGAGCTGCTTGTGCGCGCCTCTCAGGTGGCACGAGCACTGCGCCAGCTCGGAGTCCGTCCCGGAGATCTGGTGGGCCTTTCGGTGCCGCGATCGCTGGGTTCGGCCACTGCGGTGCTCGGTGTCTTGCTCGCTGGGGGAGTCTATGTTCCGATCGATCCCGCCTATCCCAACGAGCGTCAGCGCTTCATCCAGTCGGACAGTGGCGCAAAAGTGATCGTGGTCCAGGGCAGCGACCCGTCGAGCCTGCCACACGATGAACAGACGCAGCTCCTCGCGATAGATTCCGACGCCGTCACGACGCAGCCCCAGGAGCCGATTCAGCCCATCGAGGTCGCGCAGGATGAGGACGACGGGCTACTGTGCCTGGTCTACACCTCCGGCAGCACCGGCAAGCCCAAAGGCGTCTGCGTCACCAAGAGCGGCATGCACAACCGCTTCCGCTGGGGCTGGCAGCGCTATCCATTTGCAGACGATGATGTGATTGCGCATCGCTCCTCGCTCAACTTTCTGGATGCCACCACCGAGTTCTTTTCCGGTCTGCTCCGTGGTGTACCGACCGTGATCGTGACGCCCGAAGAGTCGATCGATCTGCATCGCTTGGTGGATGTGCTCAGCCGACACAAGGTCACCCGGATCACGCTGGTTCCGTCCCTGCTGACCGCCCTTCTGCGGACCTTTCCTGACCTGGGACAGCGTCTGCCCACGGTTCGGCTGTGGGTGAGCAGTGGTGAAGAGCTGAGCGCGCCGCTGCTGCGCCGCTTCCGGGTCGCGCATCCTCAAGCCACGCTGCTCAACTTGTATGGCAGCACCGAAGTCTCTGCCGATGTCACGTACGCAGAGTTTGCTCCGAACACGCCGCTGCCCGAAGGTCGCGTCCCGATTGGGACTGCGCTGGCCGATGCCGAGCTGTGGGTGCTAGACGATCACCTTGTCCCTGTCCCAGCGGGCACAGCCGGAGAGCTATACGTCGGCGGTCCGGTGCTGTGTCGCGGCTACTGGAATCGGCCCGATGAAGATCAGCGTCGCTTTGTGACAAGCCCGTTTGGCTCCGGTGCGCGCCTGTTTCGGACCGGAGATCGCGTGCGGCTGAACAGCGCTGGGCAGCTCGACTACCTGGGGCGCGCCGACAACCAGGTCAAGGTCAACGGCATCCGCATCGAGCTAGAAGAGATCGAACAGTCGGTCAGCGATGAGCTATCAGCGGGCAGCATGGTCGCAGCCGTGGCTGTGCCGAGCCCAAGCGACCCTCAGCTGCGACGACTGTGGCTGTTTGCCGCGCCGCAAGAGGTTGGCATCAAGCGGCTACAAGCGTGCGCCCAGCGTCGCTTACCCGCTGCCATGGTGCCCAGTCGCTGGATGTCTCTGCCTGCGCTGCCGCTTACGCCAAGTGGCAAGGTCAACCGCCTAGAGCTCATCAAGCTGGCGCAGCGACTCGACGCAGTGCGACAGACAGAGGCAGGAACGCTCAGCCCGGATGACGAGCCGCTGGCCAAGCTGTACGCCGAAGTGCTCGGGGTCTGGCCGATTTACGGACAAGACAGCCTGGCCGCGCTGGGTGGTGACTCGCTGTCGCTGGCAGAGCTAGGTGCCCGTCTGGCAGAGCAAGGACGACCTGCGATCCCGCTGTCGCTTTTGCGCGACTCGCCCTTGTCCCAGGTGCAGCGCTGGCTACACCACCAAGATCCGCTGCCTGCGGCCAGCTTGCCGCCGTTTCGGGTGCTGCCCGCGCAGTCCGTGGACTTTGAAGCGCTGCTGCACTTTGCCACCGAGGTGTTTCTCACCCGGGAGCCGATGTGTCAGCGCTTTCGACTCACCCAGGCGGACCTTCAGCCCTATTACCGTGCGCTGCTAAGCGCCTATCTTCCGCAAGGGCTGTCGCTGGTCGTGGTCGATGACACAAGCGGAGAGCTGCTCTGCTTTAGCATCGCGGGCGACTGGACCACGCCGCTGCCCGTTCCGTCGGAGCTACTTACCCCGGCGATGCACGCCTATCTGCGCTTTGTCTCGGTCTTCTTTGATGAATACGAGCGAGATCACTTTCGGCCCCAGCCTGGCGAGCTGCTGGACTTGGCAATTGCCGGAGCCAAGTCCGGTCATGACGGCGTCGAGATGCTGGTCGAGCTGGATCAGCGCATCATGGCCAGCGCTTCGCTGCGGGGATTCCGCCACAGCAGCACCCTGTGCTTGCACCGCGCCACCATCCACACCGCCGAGCTGCTCGGCTTTGTCCCAACGATTCGCCGTGGCTACGCCAGCTTGGTCGAGCAAGGCATGGTTCCCCCGGATGCCAGCGAATCGATCCACAAAGAAGCCATCTTCTTTGCCCGCAAGCTGCCCACACCCACGGACACCTAACCAGGCGAGTTGCTAGGGTCTTCACCTACTTCGATCTGCTCCTCACCGCGCTTTGCTAGGGTCGCAACCCTGCACGATCTGCTTCTTACGGTGCTCTGCTAGGGTCTTCACCTACTTCGATCTGCTCCTCGCCACGATCCGCTACGGTCGCAACCCTGCACGAGCTGCTTGTCGCTGTGCTTGGCTAGGGTCTTCACCCTCCTCCATCTGCTTGTCGCGGCGCTTGGCTAGGGTCTTCACCCTCCTCCATCTGCTTGTCGCGGCGCTTGGCTAGGGTCGCAACCCTGTACGATCTGCTTGTCGCGGAGTTTTGCCTGGGTCGCTACCTTCCGCTCGCTGCTTCACGATGTAGGCGCGAACGGTCAAGACCCTGCCAAACAAGCATCCGGGGCACGCAGATCCATGACAACCAGTGGCTTGAACGCGCGATAATCGAGACACCGTGACCCACGCTGACACACTGTCCCCAGACCCAGCGTCTGCACACAGCAGCGCCAGTCCACCCTTGCCCTTGGCGCAACACGTCCCCGTGTTCGAGCGCCCGTACGACTGGTCCGCGATCGATGCGGCCATCTTGCAGCAGGGGGCCGTGGTGCTTCGGGCCCTGCTTTCACCTGGGCATGTCCAGCAAGTCAACCAAGAGTCCGACAGCTGGCTGCGTGATCACCAAGAGTCGGAACACCCTTCCGCAACCAGCGATGAGCACAGCGACTTTTTGGGCCGCCGGACCCGCCGCATTCATGGCCTGTGTCGCAAACTGGCATCGGTCCCGGCGCTGATTGAACACCCAGAGCTTGTCGGCTGGGCCGAGCGCCTGCTGTTGCCGCGCGCCGCCAGCATCTTGTTAAACTCTGCGGAGCTGATCCAGCTTGGGCCAGAGGAAAAGGCCCAGCCGCCCCATCGCGACACCGAAGCCTGGCACCGTGTCGAGCGGAGCACACACCCGGTGATGGTGAACGCGATCATCGCACTTACGCCGTTTACCCGTGAAAACGGAGCGACGCATGTGGCGCTGAACTCGTACGCATGGCCTGAAGAGAGGGAGCCGCTTGCGCACGAGCTGGTTCAGGCCGAGATGCAGCCCGGTGACGCGCTCTTGTTTCGCGGGGACACCATCCACTGTGGGGGCGAAAACCGCACCGCACTGGCGCGCTGTGGTCTGTCGATTAGCTACTGCGCGGGCTGGCTGCGTCCGTATGAAAACAGCTATCTGAACGTCCCGCTGGAGATCGCGCGCACGCTGCCTGCCAAGGTTCAAGATCTGCTCGGCTATGCACTAGAAGACGCGCTGGCTGTGGGTGGACGGCGGCTCGGTCTGTACGAAAACGGGGATCCGCGTGCTGTGCTCCAGGTGGGAAAGACACCCAAGCCGAAGTAGGCACGGTGCAAGCACACGCTCACGCCCGACATCGCGCGTTCCCGCATACTTCCCAGCCAGCCACAGCCCGCATCGCCCACCGAGGAGCGGTCGCATCCCCACAGTGGTCCCGGCAAGGTCTGCCCCGTCGGAGCGTGTCGCCGATTTTCCCCGAACCCGAGACTGAGCGAGCGGGAAGTGACCCAGCGCGCTTACAGGCTCGACTTGTGCTGTCCCCAGCGTCGCAGCAGCAGCAGCAACAGCACCGCGCCAATCAAGTTCAACAGCGCGTCCGATGCATACAGCGCCCGCAGTCCCGATCGACTATAGGCATGCGTATCTATCGACAGAACATACATCTGTGCAATGCTCGATACCGCATAAAATACAGAATACTGCGTAGAAGATGATGTGGCCGATCGACTGATTAGATCAAAAACCATAGCAGAGCAAGAAGCCAGGGAAGCGCCTTGCACCACGCTATACACAATCGATCCAACTGCATAGCTGGTTGGTGTAATCGGCATTATTGCCCAAAATAAACCTACAATCGTCATTGCAAACGCTGAAATGACATAAATCACACGGCTGTCATGACGAAGGCAAGCCTGGCCACCCAGATAAATTCCAGACAGTGTGAGCATCCAGCCGAAAAAGCCATTTAAGCTAACCGTCATCCACTCTGGTGCGTGATAATCAATGGCGAGCGCAGGAAGAAAGAAGTTTAGCGCAATTGTACCGGCTGGACATACACACATTGCCAGACCCAGCCAGCCATCGCTGCCGCTCATGGTTTGTCGCGCTTCTGCTGCAAATGATCGAGCAATATCCATTGCGCGACGAGACGGACGATTCGGTTCCTTGATAAGCAGCGCAGCCAGCGAAGGAATCGCAATCGAAGCGCCACACACGATGCTCAGCCAAAAGAGCGACGAGCGCTGCGTCATCGCCAACAGCGCCGTCGATCCCACCGCACCGCCCGCTTGCGCGCCCATGTTCAGCAGGTTCGACGCGCGCAGCCGTCCCATTCGATCCAGCGTCGTCGCTGCGAGCCCGCCATAGCAGCTGGTCGCCAGCCCATACATCACCTGTCCCGTAAAGACCCAGATGTAAAACAGCGATCGCGGCCCGTGCTCCAGGTAGTACAGCGCCATCGCAATCGACATCACACATGCAACGGAAAGCCACACAAACCACGACTTCCGCTTCATCCCCAAATCGGTCATCGGGTTAAACAGCGGCTGAATCACATAGGGAAAGACCGACGCGGTGCTGTACCAGCCAATCGACTCCAGCGGGATCCCGAAGGTTCGCATCAGGTACGGAACCTCGCTGAGAAAAAATCCGCCCGCCATCCCGAGCGAGCAAGCAATCAGCGAGTACAAAAGCGTCGCAGTCCGGTCAAGCGGGAGCCCTTCCCTTCCGCTGTCATCGTGCATGCTGGGCTCCCGACGGCACGGTCAGCGGCGCAGCAACGACAGACGCGACGCCAGACACGACGACAGACGCGCCGGCTTCACCTGCCCAGCGAGGCAAGTGGACGGCATCGGACAGAGTCAGCGCGGGCCCGGTCATCACGTTCATGCGTCACAGCGCTGGGCCACGGATCGCGATCGATGCTGCGCCCAGAGAATCAAGGATGTTAGCGCAGCCGTCGCCCGAGCAAGTCAGCTATTTGACGAAAATCCTTGCTTTTTTTGAAAACGTACAATGACCTCCAGCGGCTCACGTTGACCCAGGATCGGCGCAACGGAACGACGGCTCGCACGCTGACCTACCACTGCCTACAGAAGGCCACCCCGCGCGCCGACTCGTTCGACCACTTTTCTTGCGCAACGTAGCAATTGTCTCGCTGCGGGTTTTCTGTGCATAATTCCCGAGTGGTCAGGACTGTTTCCAGGCTGCGATCGCTGATACCCACTTGGCGGCTGCAAGCATGTTTTCCTGAAAACCATCAGCCCCAACATTGGGACCACTAAGGATAGGTCTGGATGCCAGCGGCACCCACTTCTGAGTACGACGACGATTCTCTTTCTTCACTTTTTCTACAGACTGCGATGTCTCGCCCGGACTCAGTGGCGCTGACATCGTGCCGAGGAAGCCTGACCTACCGTGAGCTGCTGTCTGCTGCGGTAAGCCTGGCCGAAGTCCTCCGCAGCCGTGGTGCAGCCAAAGGAACGCTGGTCGGAATCTGGCTCTCACGCTCGGTAGAGTCGGTGATCGCGGTGCTGGGAACGCTGCTGTGTGGGGCAGCCTACGTTCCCATCGATCCGACCTATCCGACGCAGCGACAGCAGTTTTTGATCGAGGACTCGCAGCTGTCGCTGATGGTGATGTCGCAGAAGCAGGGCATGCCGAAGCTGGCGCTCGGGGAAGTGACGCTCCTCGATATGGACAGCATCGCGCCGCTTTCGCCAGAGCGCGTCTTACAGTTTGTGCCTACGCCGACGCACGCGCGCGACCTGCTGTATGTGCTGTACACATCCGGCAGCACCGGGCGACCCAATGGTGTGTGCGGAACCCACGGTGCGACGCTGAATCGCTTGCGCTGGGGCCTAGCTGCGCTGCCTTTTGACCCGAGCGAACCGGAAGTCATCGCGCATCGCTCGTCGCTCAACTTCGTGGACTCGGTGGCAGAGCTGTTTTCCGGGCTGCTCAGCGGCATTCCCACTGCACTGCTGTATCCCGAAGAAACCGGCGATCTGGGCCGACTGATTGTCGCGCTCCGTACGCTGCAAGTGACCCGGCTGACGGTGGTTCCGTCGGTGTTGGCGGCCCTTTTGCGAGCGGCACCCGCGCTATCCGATGCACTGCCCAAGCTGCGACTGTGGACCTGTAGCGGAGAAGAGCTTCCCGCGTCGCTGCTACAGCAGTTTCGGATCGCGCATCCCTTGGCCACGCTGGTCAACATCTACGGAAGCACCGAAGTCACCGCCGATGTCACGTATGCGCTGTTTCCCCCCGGTGAGCCGCTGCCGACAGAGCGCGTTCCGATTGGCGTGTCGATGGCCGGTGCCGAGCTGCTGATCCTTGATGAACAGATGCAGCCAGTTCCCGATGGAGAAAGCGGCGAGCTGTACGTCGGTGGTCCGGTGCTATCTGGCGGTTATCTGCGCAGACCCAGCGAGCAAGCCCGTCGCTTTGTCGCCGATCCTCGCAAGCCAGACGCCACGCTGTTTCGGACCGGCGATCGCGTCCGTCGCGGTACAGATGGACAGCTCTACTACCTGGGACGACAAGACAATCAGATCAAGCTGCGCGGTGTTCGCATCGAGCTGGAAGAGATCGAGCGCACGCTGCTCGCAAACACAGTCGGACTCGGAGAGCTGGCCGTGGTTGTCGTTGGGGAACCCGGTGAGCCCGTGTCGCGTCATCTGTGCGCCTTCTACACACCGCCCGACTTTGACGTAGCGCAGCTTCGCCAGTCCGCAGAGCACAGCCTGCCTGTCGGCATGCGTCCGACCGAGTTTGTCGCGATGGACCGCTTGCCGCTTCTGCCAAATGGAAAGCTGGATCGTCCGACGCTGTCGCAAGGTCTACAGCGCAAGGCGCGCGTCCTGGTTCCCACTGAGCAGCCGCAGACCGAGACGGAACAGCGACTGGTCGCGCTGTATGCTCAGGTGCTCGGACAGCGACACATTGGGCGTCACGACAGCTTGGAAGCCCTCGGTGGGGACTCGCTATCGCTGGCGGAGCTACTGGCCCGACTCGATGGAGCGTTTCACTGTCGCTTCATTGAAGGCGGACTGCTTCAGCAGAGCCCCATCTGTCAGCTTGCCGAGTGGATCGATCAAGGTTCAGCACCGAGTGCGACCCCGCGTCTGTCCGGCGTCACGCTGCTGCCGCTGTCGCCTCAAGTGGTGGATGCAGAG
>JAEUKB010000102.1 GCA_016794365.1 Myxococcales bacterium | reverse complement strand
TCGCATGCTCCACATGATGCAGAGCTGATCTTCTATGATCCGTTTTCGCCGCAGCACAACGCCGCGCTGTGGACTCCGTCTGCATTTTCCGCGCTGCGATCACACTGCAAATCCGACGGTGATGGCGCACTCCTTTGCACGTACAGCGCAGCGACTCCGATGCGTGTCTCGCTGCTGCTCGGAGGCTTTTTTGTCGGCGCCGGATCGTCTACAGGAACCAAGCAAGAGACCACCGTGGGCGCAACTGTCCGAGCCAGTCTGTTACATCCACTTGGCGCGCGCTGGTTTTCACGCTGGGAACGATCGAGTGCCCGCGCACCGATCGGAATGAACGCACTCAGCGACGAAGACGAAGCCTACATTCGCCGTCATCCGCAGTTTTCCTGAACAGACAAAATCTGTCCTTTTTTGGCGCTCTCTTCTTTACAGAGTCGTCCAAGCAGCACTACGTTGAGCGCACGTCTTCCCAACAACACGTCGCCCTGTGCGAACAGAGGACACCATGAGCCATTCCCTTTCGCTCTCCCTTGCGATTCCGTTCCTTGGTCTGCTTGCCTGCACCAGCACGTCTTCCGATGATGCACTTTCCGACGCTGCAACGCTTCCCGATCAGTCTGTCGCGCAAGACTTGGGTACAGCCCCTGATTTACAGATGGCCCCTGATCTTCTGCCTGCCCGCTGCGAGCTTCCGTACGATGTTCGAGCCATCGACAAGATCGCAACGGGAGCGGTCACCATCACTCCAGCTCCGAGCGATCCAGCCAGCTACAATGCAGAAGTGGATGCCGTCGCTGGTGGTTCCATGAAAGCCAGTGAAAATCCGTTTGTCTACATCGATTTGATCAACCGCAAAAAGGTCGAGATCACCGATGTTCAAGCGGACAACAGCAAAGACTGGGACATCGCTTTCAAGCGCTGGCAGATCAAGATCAACAGCGGAGACTCTGGACCAGGCGGAGTCACCGTATCCCGCGTCGCTGGCAAGACACTGTCGGAAGTGACCAGCGCGCCCACCGACATGTACAAAGCAGACAGCTACTTTGACGAAAAGTGCAAGTTCTCGTTTGATCCGATTGGTGGCATCGGAACCGAGCTCAGTGACTGGTATGAATACGAAAGTGGAACCAGTCGCTTGGTACCCAAAAAGGAAGTCTGGGTACTCAAGCGCCGCGACGGAAAAGGCCACATCAAGGTTCAGCTTTCGAGCTACTACAAAGGCACCACCAGCGCAAACTACAGCCTGAGCTGGAGCTATCTGCCATGAAGCGTACACGGCTGCCAAAGCGCATGCCGATCCAAGCCTGCTGGGGCTCTTTTCTGCTGTCGCTGATGGGACTCTCGATCGGTTGCGGAGATACGCACAACGCAGAGACGATTCCGCATCGGGTGACAGAGCTGCGCCAGCAGATTCGTCCCACCGACGGAACAGGCTGGAACGGAAACGGCTACGGAGTCCCCGCTCAGGTCTATGATCCACCGGGCGGACACTTCCGTATCTACTACGTAACCAGCACAGACAACGCAGTCGATCTGACCGATGTAGCGCCCAAAGATGGCGTTCCTGACTTTGTATTTTCCGTCGGTGAAGCAGCGGAACAGACCTATCAGAGCACGATCGGAATGCGTGGCTTTCGGCCTCCGCTGGATGACAGCCAGTATCACGATCGCCCAGACTATGGCGGAGACGGACGCTACGACATCTATCTTCGCTGGTCAGGAAAAGGCAGCGATGGCTACCGTGTCACCGAGTCTTGCACCGACGGCAGCGATGGCAAAAGTCCGGGTCGCTGCGCGGGCTACTTTGTGATGAATCCCAGCTACAAAGACAGTCACTATCCAAGCGAGCTGGATGGAATCCGCGTGCTCACCAGTCACGAGCTGTTTCACAGCGTACAGGATGCCTACGCAAGCGGTCAGTGGCGCACGTTCAGCGAAGGAACCGCAGTCTGGAACGAGCTGCAAGTATTCCCAAACAGCACCGGAACCTGGAAGGACTACCTGGGCTTTGTCCCAGCCTTCTTCCGTGAGCCAGAGCGTCCGTTTGACAAGAGCATGGGAGCCGGTCCCGCCGTGTCCTATGCGTACGGAAGCGCAGTGTTTGTGGAGTATCTGTCCGAGCGCTTTTCTCCGCAATTCATCCGGCAGATCTGGGAAGGCTGCGAGCAGAATCCGGGTGGTGAAGAGCGCCTGTTTCTGGATGTCATCGATGAACAGCTTCAGCGACGGTACGGAAGCAGTCTGGCCGCAGCATGGACTGAGTTTACGCGCTGGAATCTGCTGACCGCAGAGCGCGCAGTCACAGGACGCGGTTATCAGCATGCCGAGCAGTATCCGAGCGTGCGCCTCGAGTCAGAGCTTGGTGAGCTGTCCAAGACAGTCTCTGTCGAAGTAAACGGACTGTCTGCGCGCTATCTGAAGCTGCGTCCGAACCTGACAGAGCCGAAGGCGGTGCGCGTAACGGTCAGCGATCCAGCCAGTGCGACCCCTGTAGCCGCAGCAGCCATCGCAGCCAGCGACGGAAAAATCGGCGAGCTGATCGAGCTGGGTAGCGGTCAGACATTCACGCTTTCGCCCGGTCAGGCTCTCTATCTTGTGATCACAGGAGCCGTTCGCGGTGCGCGCGCGCGTCAGGTTGAAGTCAGCCTACGTCCTGCACCGATTCCAACGCCGCCCGATCCGCCGGTTCAGGACGAAGTGTCTGAAGGAGCCAGCGGCTGCATGCTGAGCAGCGTCCACAGTCCCGTGTCCCCCGCAGGCTGGCTGCTTGCACCCTTGTTCGGAATCCTGTGGCGACGGAAAAAGCGCTACGGATTGAAGTAAACGCCACGCACCCAGCGCGGACCCGTAAAGCCAGTCCGCGCATGCAGCATTCGGTGGTTGTCGTAGATCAGAAAGTCCGATGCTGCGAGCCGCAGCCGATACTGATGCCGAGGCTCACGCACCAGCTTGGCAAAGCGCCGATACGCTCGGTAGAAGGCGTCCATTTTAGCGAACGACGTCCGCTGCGGTGCCATTGTAAAGTACGAATAGCGCACCAGCAGGGATCCATCGGCTCGACGCGTCAAGATCGGGGACTCGACGATGCGCTCAAAGGCCTGCTGCTTGCGATGAAAGCGCACCGACTGGGTCAGCAGGAGCTGATACGCATCCTCGTCGAGGGCTGCCAGATATTCCGCCGCCGCTTGCGCATCAACCACGTAGTTTTCTCCGCCGCTGTCCGCCGCCCGAATGCAGTGAAGGAGCTGGTAGCGCGGCGGCTCATCCAGAAACGGCTGATCGGTGTGAGCCTCGATCGATGCGTCGGTGTAGCCAAGCTGGTCGGTGTTCTGGTTGGTGGTGTTGTCGGTGCGCAGATCTTCGATGCGGCCAAAGTGGGTTCCGACGACGGACAGCCCAGCGATAGAAAAAGCCTCGATCAAGCGCTCAGTGTCGTCGGGATCGACCGGCTCATCCAGGTGATCGTGCGAACGTCCGTAATAACGGACGATGGACGCTCCAGCAGACTGAAGCAGTGCCAGGACATCTTCGACGAGCACGCTCGGCTGCTGATAGCGACGCGCATCAAGCGTAATAAGCTGTGTATCCGACGGAGGCGGACGCGGACCGGGCTGCTCTGCGGCGTAGGCGTGCTGCTGCAAAAACACCAGGGAATAGATGCTTTCTCGACGGCTTGGCTCATCCCAGCGCACCACCAACTGACCGCCATCGCGCGGGCTCAGGAATGCCGCCAGCGGACGAATGTCCTCGGCAATCTCGCTCGGATCGATGGTGCGCTCTTGGGTCTTGGGATGCCGATCGCGGTCGCACTGATGGCGCAGCCACAGATAGTGAAAGTCCGCCCAGCGCGGTGTTCCCATCGGGAAATAGACGCGCAGCCAGCCCGCGTGCAGCTCGACCGGCGAAGCCACAGCGAAGGCTCTGTGCAGCGCACTCGACGACACGATCTTGTTGCTCGGCTCAGAGGAAAGATCCGACATAACAGACATCGTACAATATAACAGACAATGCACAAGTGAAACGACCGACCTACGTACACCAGGATCCGCGTCCGCCGATGCCAAGAGCGCTTCCCCGTGGGCTCCCGCTTGCGCAAGGAAAGACGATACCGCGACGGGAATCCGGCCAAGAAAGAGCGCGTGACCAAAAACCGGATAACCAGTTTTTCCGTCGCACAGAACCAGTCATTCCTTCCCTGTGAGCGAGTCCACGTTCAGGGAACTTGCATCCTGAATCCTACGTAGCCAGCACGGGATCCAAAACGCGCCTATCTCCGCAGCCGTGGTTCGTGGTACTCGACGCAATCCGATGCCACTGCACTTTGAACTGGAAGCGACTGACCCAACTGGAGCCCGCGCCGGACTGCTACACACCCGTCGAGGCATTGTCCAAACGCCCGTGTTTATGCCGGTTGCCACGCATGCAGAGATTCGCGGAATGCACTCCAGCGAAGTCTGGGACACTGGCGCGCGCATTCTGCTGTCGAATACCTATCACCTGATGCTGCGTCCCGGAGCCGAAGTATTTCGCAAGCTCTGTGGCATTCACGCGATGATGAAATGGGACGGACTGGTGCTGACAGACTCGGGCGGATTCCAGATCTTTTCCTTGCCTGATCGTCGAGAAATCACCGAACAGGGGGCTCTGTTCCGCAGCTTTTACGACAACAGTCGGCAGTTGCTCAGTCCAGAGAGCAGCATCGCGATGCAGCAAGCAATTGGCTCTGACATCATGATGGTGCTGGATGTCTGCATCGATTCCACAACGGAAGAAGCAGGAACCAAAGAAGCGATGGAGCGCACCCATCGCTGGGCGGTCCGCAGTCTGGCCGCGCGGGATGCGGTTCCTACCGGACAAGCGCTGTTTGGAATCGTGCAAGGAGGCATCTTTGCGCACCTTCGCAAAGAGAGTGCAGCCTTCCTAACCGAGCTTCCTTTTGAAGGATTCGCCGTCGGTGGACTCGCTGTTGGTGAAGGTCGAGAGATTCGCAACGAGATCTGCGAGCTATCCACCGGACTGCTTCCTACAAACAAGCCGCGCTACTTGATGGGAGTCGGAACTCCCAATGATCTACTCGACTGTGTCCGTCGCGGCGTCGATATGTTCGACTGTATCTTGCCAACCAAGATGGCGCAGCAAGGCTACGCGTATACCTTCACTGGCCTCTTGCGCGTCACGCGATCGGTCTTCCGCTTGGATGACGGTCCGCTGGATGCAAGCTGTCACTGCTTTGTCTGTACGCGCTATACCCGAGGCTATCTGCATCACCTGATGCGCGGCAAACATGCGCTGGGAGCCCGGCTGCTCGCGATTCACAACGTCACGCACTATCAAGTGCTGATGCAGAAGATGCGCGCCGCGATTCAGCAAGGGACGTTTGATGCGCTGTATCAAGAGCTGTTTCCGCTGCTCAAACGAACGGAAAAAGGACAGGACTGATGCGTGACGGAGACTTTGAGCTGATCACACTCCGCAGCGGAAGTCGCGCGGTCCGTCACATGGTTCACGGCGAAGTCATGCATCCCGCAGGTGGTCCGTGGCAGGAAGCAAACCGTCTGTATGTCGAGCAGCCCCAGCTCTCTGCTCGGCTGCTCGATCGACCACAGACCCCGATTCGGATCTTCGATGTTGGACTGGGAGCAGCCACCAATGCCGTCGCTGCACTGACCTGTGCCAGAGCCCATGGCGGTCAGGTTGAAGTCCACAGCTTTGAGCTGGATCTCGCACCACTGCGGCTGGCGCTACGTGACACCGAAGGCTTTCCGTTTCTGATTCCGTTTCATCAAGCTGCGCATGAGCTGATGCGCTGCGGAGAGTGGTCAGAGCCTGGAATCCGCTGGGTGCTTCATCAGGGGGACTATCTGTCTTGTCTGTCGCATGCTCCACATGATGCAGAGCTGATCTTCTATGATCCGTTTTCGCCGCAGCACAACGCCGCGCTGTGGACTCCGTCTGCATTTTCCGCGCTGCGATCACACTGCAAATCCGACGGTGATGGCGCACTCCTTTGCACG
>JAEUKB010000101.1 GCA_016794365.1 Myxococcales bacterium | reverse complement strand
TGGTGCTACGGCTCGCTCGGTGCGGCGCGGTGGTTCCGGCATCGGGGGCGGAGTCGCGATTCGTCGGCTGGATTCCACTGGAGCCGAAGTAGACGGAGACGAACGAGCTTGCGGCTCGGCGGCTTTGGCTGGCTCACGACGAGCAGCCGGGGCCGGTGACGGCTCGAAACGCGGCGCAGCGGGTTCTGCCCGGTGTGGCGGAGCTGGCGCATCGCTGATGTCTTGCCTGGCGTCAGACCTGACAGCAGGTGTCGCGGTCTGCTCGGCCAAGCCCATCTGCGCAAGCCGAGCTTGCAGGTCGGGAGCTGGCCCATCTGGCACTCGCGCACCGGGGAACGCTTGCGGCGTGTAGTCCAGCGCTCCGCGCCTTTTCGCACCACGGCTTGTGCCAGCGCTGCTGTCAACCCTGGCGTCCATTCGCGCGTCCGTGGCCTCCGTTCCTTCCACCAGACCCATCTTCGCCAGCTTGTCTCCCAAGTCCGGCGCGGGTCCGTCGGGGGCTCGCGCACCTGGGAATGCTTGCGGCGTGTAGTCCAGTCCTCCCCCTTTCTTGCGGTCGCTCATCGGCGCGCTCCTAGACCCAGCGTCCGCAAGATGTCATCACACAGCGCCGTCAAGGCCTTGGCTCCCTCCGAGTTCTCGCCATACGGCACATCCCACACAGGCCGGTAATACTCAGCAGAGCGCTTGATGGCAGCGGAGTCGGGCACGAGCGCCGACCAGACCGTCATCTTGGGCACCTTCGTACAGGCTCGCTTCAGAGCCGCAAGGGTTCGGGCTCCTCCGGCGTCGGCCCGGTTCATGACGACCAGCAGCTTCGCCTGACTCTCGATCAGATCAGGAAGCGCATTCTGCAAGTCATCCAGCGCAAGCCGACCATCGATCGGAACCACCACCAGATCCGCCCGCACAGAGCCCGCCAGCGCCAAGCTCGGTGAGGAGTCCATCACCACGAGGTCCGCATTCAGCCGCAGGTTGGGTTGCTGGTTCGGTGAATAGATCACGGTCAGGTGGGGACTGTGCTGATGCACCGTGCCATCTCCCACCCACACCTCGCCACCTGAGATCCAGCGCAGGATGTCCCCCTGGCGGTCCAGTCCGATCGCAACCGTGCGCAGCCGATGATGGAGCGCAGCACGCAGCGCACAGTGTACGGCAAAGGTGGTTTTGCCGACGCCACCCTTGTTGTTGTAGAACACGACAGACTTCATGTTGATCCCCCCCGGATGTCTCTCTTGGTGTCCCCCCTGACGCCAGGGTTGACATCACACTTGCCCCAAAACAGAGTACCGATTTTTCTGGGCAGCATCCAAGGAATGAATCGAAACAGAGGGTCTGTTTCGGACGACTCCTAACGCCTCCTCAAACGTCAAGGAAGGAGTCTGTAGGGAGCGAGGAACAGGACTCCCTACGTCACTCCTTTGCGAGCGCGCCAAGGACTCCCAAACCAGAACAGATCCGGATCTAACCTGCGTCCACTCCGAAACCAACAACTTGAGTGAAGAGACTGGGGGCGACCGGAGAGCTTTTTTCGGACCGCCTGCGGGACGGAAAAAATCTCGCAGGGAAGCGGGGCCCCAGTCGAAAAGTGCGGGTTTGGCAGTGGACGCGGTTTAGATCCAAGCCGCTCTGTGTAGTCCGTTCGCAAAGAAAGAACGCTGAACCGCAGCGCAAGAACAGAGCCGGATCAGGAAGGACACACCGCCCACGACATCACGTGGCGCGCTGGATCAATTCGAGATCTGATCTGCGGACGGTGTGGACAGCCGATTCCCCAAAGCCGAAGTCCACGAGATCCCAAACAGAGTCCCGATTGTAGCTGGATCGCCTGCGATCCCGGTGTCAGGGATGCACCAGTGCAGCACCAGTGTCCGCTGGTCGTCCCTGCGACACGCGACGTTAATTGCCGCCGTCACTGTTTCGGACGAGAACCTAACTTAGCCACTTGGTTTCGGATCGACGTGGCCACGGGTCCGATAGCTGCTTGGAGGTTGTTGTCGCTCCGGTTGGCGTCATAGGTGATCGGGGTGATTCCATCCAGGTCAGATGGCAGCGCCATGTCACTCCGGGGATGAACAAAATAGGTTCGTTCTCGACCAAGGGTTCCGATGAACAGACCCAACTCAAACAAGACGTTGTCTCGTGGGGCGTTCTTACTCTTGTCACGCTTCGTCTGTACATCGTCTGGCGTCAGGACGAGCACGGCAAAATCAAACGTCGGAGCCATCTGCACCAACCTCTCCAAAGTACCTCCCGAAGGATCGAAGACCCCCTGGTGCCAGACAGTGACTTCAGCGTCGTGGTCCAAGAGCGCTTGGAGCTCGTTTGCAACGGACAAGCCTTCGACCGAAGATCCGATGAACAACCGTGCCTTGCTGCGCGTAACGACCGTCGGCGTCGACTTCGATGGTGACTGCGATTTTTCCCCTGACGCTCCTAGTGGCAAATCATAAAGGGTAGATACTGATACGAACTGCTTGACCGTATCGGCCAAATCATGGATGGTGACTATGGATTCCAGCATTTTGCGCATTTCTCGGACAAGTCGAAGCGCAGTCGCAACCCAAGGCGGACGGAACTCGGGTCTTCTTACTTGGAGTGGTTCACAATGCGATTCGATGGCTGCTAGCGTATGATCGATATCAGCGAATCCCTCGAGGGAGGGAGTTTCGGATAATTGCGCCCGAAGCATCTGCACCCATGCGACAACAGGTGCCAGAGCAGTTTGATGCGGGCCCCCTGCGCACGACGATGTGTGGACGTGTGCATCCAGTCCCGTGAAGCTGGTGCCCAGTCGACTCATGAGACGGACCCAACTAGAAACTTGAGCTTGCGAAGCCGACAACGATTGCCTCCATCCAGACCCTCGTAGCACGGCCCGGTGGGGGGGACAAGCAGGCTCTCACAGGCCTGTCAAAGCCTAATCCCTTCAAAAGCTCTTAGTTGCACTTGTTTGGCTTCGTGAGGTTGACCAGTGAATGCTTCCCCGAGACGTGCCAGACGCGCCGAGTCGTGGATGCTGGCGCTTCGTTCGTGGGTCTGACCGAACAGCCCACCGACGCGCCTGACTCTTACGACGGGCCAGCATCGCCGATCGATGTTCATCGAGCAGCCCGAGCGATTCGTGACTGCCGCCAGCTCATGGGTAGATCGCTGTGGGCTGTTTGTTCAGGGTCGCGTAATACCCCTCAAACCGCCCGTCCATCACCTGCGCCACCTGGGCTGGCCACCACTGGTCCTTTCCTCTCGGTGTCTTGTAACCCGCTTCGGTCAGCAACTTCGCCAACTCTGCCAGGCTCGGTTGCTCGAACGGTTCCTTTGGATTCTCCGCTGCGTGCGCGCGTTCCATCTTCGTCAGCATCATCTGCAAATACTGTCTGGGACTCAGGATCTTCGCGGCGTCACTCGATCGGAGGAGTCCATGCACACTCCGTTCCGTAAAGCAGCGACCCTTGAGCGGAATCCATCCCTGTTCGTTCAGAATCGACGCTGTCTGTTTGAGCGTATGACCGTTCGCGCGCAGCTCCAGAATCCGCTCGCGCACCTGATTGTCGTCGTGACTTCGCGCGTTGTGCGGCCTCGGCGTGATGTGACTGAGCCGCAAACGGAGGTTGTAGACCAGGCTCTTCGTCCACTCCTTTCCTTGCGGTGGCAGCACTCCCTTCGCGTTCAGTCGCCGCGCCATCTCTGTCACTTTCACACTAGAGAGCGCCCATTCCTGAATCTGCGTGATGACTTTCTGTTCCTCCTCATCCTCGACGAGAACCTTCATCCGAGGATTGTCCGGCGCCGGAATCGCCCGCTTCCCATAGGGCACCTTCCCAAAGTGATACCCACTCCTTTTGATGTGCCCAATCGCCTCCTTCGTACGCTCTCCTGTCGCTTCCCGTTCCATCTGCGCAAACACCAGGAGGATTCCCACCAGCGCCCGCCCCAGCGACGAATCAAGCCGGATCGATTCCCGAATCGCAACGAGTTCCTTGGTCCCGTCTTTGAAGTACGTTTCGTACAATTCGCAGAAGTGCTTGATCGAACGCGAGAGTCGGTCGAACTTCAGCACGATCAAAACATCCGCAGATGTCTGCAACGTTCGCAGCGCCTCTGCGAGTCCTGGCCGGACATCTTTCCCGCCGGACATCACATCTTTGCAGAGCTTCACCAGCTTGATTCCCATCATCGCGCAGTA
>JAEUKB010000090.1 GCA_016794365.1 Myxococcales bacterium | reverse complement strand
CTACGAAACCAACAGTTTGAGCAAAGAGCGTGGGGGCGACCGGAGAGCTTTTTTTCGGGCCGCCTGCGGAACGGAAAAAAGTCTCGCAGGGTAGCGGGGCCCCTCGCGAAACATGCGGGTTTGGGAATGGACGGGGTTTAGTTGGAAACCTGCGTAGACAGGGGTGCAAGCTGCCAGATGCGATAGGAGCGTGCCCCCTTGTGATACCGTCCCAGCTCTTTGGCAGAAGCCAGCATCGGAGCATAGAGCGTCTGGACATCTTCCCGATCGAAGGAGTCGTACTGATCGTACAGCTCGTGCTCTAGGAAAAAGACGCGATGACTCTTCCGGGCGGCGGAAATGCGCGCGGCATAGGCAGCCAGCACCTCCGCTTTCTGGGACGGATCGCTGTAGCCGGAAAATCGAAGGGAGCAGAGCGGAACGTGCTTGTCTTCGTAATAGAAAAAGTAGAGCTGAAGGGTGGCCAAGTCTCCGATGTAGATGTCTTCGGAATCGACTGGATGCTGGGACAGAATCCGATAGATCTCTGCGTTCGGATTGTCGTAGCCGCGATGCATCGGCAGGGTACTCAAGCCGAAGTTTCCGACAAACAGAAGCGCAAGCGCCGCCACTTGCGGACGCAGTCCGTTCCGTGACGCACCATCACGAAGCAGACCCAGCGTCGCCACGATCAAGATCACGGGGGGCGCAAGCATGAGCCAGAACTCGAAGTTTCCGGGCTCCCACCACAGCGTAAAGCCTGCATGCGCAATCAGCCAGACACGCACCAACGGACGCAGTCCCAGCGCGTCAAAGCGCACAGCTGGCGGTGTGCTTGGCCCAGCTTTTCCTGCGACAGAGGATCGAATCGCACGCCACAACAACCAAAGGAACAGTCCCAACGATGCAAGCAGAGAGAGGGTTAGCACACACTCTATCAGCGACGGGCGAAACTGCGTGCTCAGGTGTTCCAGATAGTACGGCGCAGTGATGACCTGGAAGATGCCAACAAAGGCAGTTGGAAGATTCTGTAAGCGCAGTCCGTGCCCCCACATTCCCAAGCGATATTCATCTGAGTGTGCGTAGGCAGTGATCCACTTCCACAGCCCAAGCAGAGGCCGCTGCTCGACGACAAGACCGACCCACAGATAGGCGCTTCCACAGGCTCCCAGCGCGCACAGTAGAAACAGTCCCAGCGTGCGCACATCGCGCTGCTTGTTCCACAGTCCGTACGCCATCGCGAGCACAAAAAAGATTCCAGTCTGATGAAACAGACAGGCCAGCGCACACAGGATTCCCATTCCGAGGACGGTCGGCCCGGACAGACGCGGCGAACGGACAAACAGACAGAGCGCGCCCAGCTCACACAGGGTCGTCGCTGGATAGACCTCGACAGAGGTGGCCATCGCGGTGACTCCGCGCAGGCTGGCAAAGAGCAGACAGAGCCAAACAGAGACGCCGATCCGCTGGGTGATGCGATGAAGGAGCAGACACAGAAGACCCACAGAGAGCGCGGTCAGCACGGCATTTTGCGCGCTCAGCAGCGCGATCGCATCGACGGGATGCAGCGCACGCAGCGCGACGTAGAGCCAGCGACCTTCGGCGTTATAGAGCAGGTGATGCGGATGAAACAGGCTGTGGCCGCGCTTGACTCCGTAGGCGTACTCGACGGCGTCGTAGCCGTAGCGATGACTGGGCCACAGCAGATAGTAGACAGCCGTCAGCAGGACACACAGAACAGCGGCCACTTGCCCAGCGCGCCCTGGTGGCGGGGAGGAAACATCAAGCGGCGGGGCACAGCGCGTGTGCGTAGCAGCCAGCACAGGGCTTGCCAACGGGGGACTGGGGACAGCGGCGGACTGAGGGTGCGACATCGACAGCGCGGATGCTACCGCGCAGACCGATTCGGACGTGGCAAGAATCGAAAGGACTACTGCTCGCGCTGGATGAAGTCGGCGCTGACGTAGGCGATGCCGTCGCGGAAGCGGATGCGATACCAGCCGGGAGCAACGCCGGTGATGGTCACGCGCGAGCCCTTGGGAAGTCCGCCAACAACGCTGGCCGTACGTGACGGCGCGCTGCGAACATTGAGCACATCGCTCTGGATGTTGACGATGCCGTTTGCGGCCAGATCCATAAACGCGACCCCGTTTATCACAGCGGCGGGTGGCGTCTCGGCGGGCGGCGCGGGCGGCGTTTCCACCGGAGCAGTCACCACCGGGGCTGTCTGCACGGGCGTTTCCACGGGCGGCGTCACCACCGGGGCCGTCTGTACGGGCGTCTCGACCGGCACAGTCACCACTGGCGCTTGGGTCACCGGCACTTGGGTCACCGGCGCTTGGGTCACCGGCGTCTCAACGACAGGATTCACGCTCGGGGCAGTTGCGGGCGTCTCCATCGGCGACGGGACAGGCGCAGCCCCCGGCGTCTCAAACGGAGAGACCAGCGCCGGAGGCGAAGCCGGACCGCTCGTACCGCTGGACGCACGCCGAATCGGAGACGGCCAGTCGGTCATCAGGAACAGCCCACCACCAACGGTCAGCGCGGGCTGGGAAATCACCTCGCCACCGACGTAGGCAGACACGCCAAACGGAACCGCAACCGGCAGCCGCAGCCGCGCTTCCAGCCTCGGCTCTAGCGAAAACTGCTGAAGCAGCGCTTCTCGCTGACCGACGCCCGACACGCCCAGGCTGTAGTAGCGATAGCCGACCAGCGCCGTCGCACGCAGCACAAAGTAGCGAGAGATCGGTAGCTGCCCATGAATCGAGCCCGACAGACGCATCATCGTAAGCTGCTGCGAGCTGCGCTGCGCAAGCTGTGGGCTGACCGGCTGACCATCGGGCATGCCGCTCCACGATCCGCCACCGTGAATGCCGATGCCAAAGAAGCGACACGGAAAGACGATCGCGCCGCCTTCGATGACGGGCATCCACGGGCTGTTGAAGCCGATGTCGCCGCCGCGCGCGGTGAAGTCTTGCTCGGCAGCGCCCGTGGTGGTCGTCCGCGCAGGCGACTCAAACATCGCGTCCGAAAGGCTGGGCCGAATCACGCCGCCGGTCGCGTAGACCTCGACGGTCAGGTCGGACGATGCGCAGGGCTTGGCAGACGAATTGGGAGCTGCCGCCATCGCGCTCGCTGACCACAGTGAAAACATCGACCCCGAAAGCAGAACCAAGGCATTGCGTCCGCCGATCACGATGGCCCCCTGTAGGCACTCAAGTTGCTTGGTTATTTTCGCACAGCTTCCAGCGCAAGCGCGCGCAACTTGCGAGTGACCTGCACGCATTTCGCAGCGCGCTGATCCCCGCACGCTTCACGCATTCACGCACTACGGGGTCAGATAAAAGACGCCACGCTGGTCTTCGGTACGAGACAGCGCGACCCGGCTTCCCTGCATGCGATAGCTCTGCGCCGAAAACAGGTAGTACATTCCCTTCACCAGCGCAGGTCCGGCGTAGGTCACGCTGGCCGTCGCAGAGCTCGTGACCTTGGGAACCGCCAGGCTTTCCCAGACCAGTGTGCCGAAGCTGTCCAAGACGCGGACTTCGTAGCCGTCCTCGCTGGCATCGTCGGACCAGGTAAACAGAGGCTTGGCCACCGTCACCGCTTCCGGCTGATCTGCGCCAGGCGATCGCACCGAAAGCGCGGTCGTCAAGCGGAGCGCGCCTTGCAGGCTGATGTCTCGCCCAGCGGCGCTTGGAACCGTGACGCTCACGTAGTTTGTTCCTTGCGCACCGAGGGCGGGCTCGCGAGTGGCACCGTCGTTGTCAAACGCAGGCATCACGATGTATTCCCCGTCGGGAACTCCTTCAAAGACAAAGTCTGCGGTGACGCCGGTTTTGCGCAGGCCGCGTGGGACTTCGCCGCGCTCTAGGTTTTCGGAAAATGTCTCTTTCACCATCAGCATCACCGATGTGGACGAGAGCCCACCTAGCGCGGTCAAGCGGCCCGATACCTTGGAAAGGGGCGCGCTCGCAGCGCTCAAGGTCACTTCGGCCTGACCGCCAGCGACAACCAGCACCGTCTGGGCGGCGAGCTGCTGTCCAGCGGCATAGCCGCGCAGCGTGATGCTACCTGGTGTGACGTTGTGCAGCACAAACTGACCGTCGGCATCGGACAGCGCCGACGAACCGCCGCCAGTAATCAGCACACCCGCGCGCACGGGGGCATCAATCCGTCCTTGTACGGTTGCACGACTGGCCGCCCGCAGTGGAAACAGGCCCAGGTCAGCCGCCGAAGCGCCCAGCAAAAGCGCGGAGCCCAGCGACGCAGCCGACGCCGGGTCGAGGAGCAGCTTCGGACGGATCGGGCCCGGATAGGCTTGATAGCCAGCAGCTTCCGCGCGCAAGGAGATCTGCGAGTGAACCGGCAGTCCGCTGCTGTCGCGAGGACATACGACCCGCAGCTCATAGGTGCCGTCGCTTCTGGTGAGTGCAAACCGGCTGACGGCCCCGCCGCCTTCATCCAGCGCAACGACGCGTGCGAATTCAATCGGAGAAGACATTCCGACCATCTGATTGAAAACCTGACCGCGCACGAGCACTGGCGCAAAGCAGGCTGGAGCCGCACCGACCACAGGCTCACACACTTGCCCAGCCGCACAGCCAGTGTTGGCATCGGGATCACAGCCCGAGCGTGCGACGGGATCGATGCACCCGCTCAGCCACAGCAGCAGCGAAACCAAAAGACCGGGCGCGGCCCGCAAGGAACGATGAACGAAGAACACACGCTGTACATATTGAAGTGGTTGATAAGGACGCGTCATGGGCTGCGCAAAAAAGCAAGCCCTGGACCAGCGGACTGCGTGCGTGACTCGCTGCGGGACGAGACTTCTGCACGGACGCAGCCAAGGCTTGACCGAAGGGCGACGGCCCCCTAGTGTAGGTTCCGACCTGGCTGCCTGAATCGCCTCGGTTGGGATCGTTTTTTCCCTACATGTATTGAACCTGGGATTCACCTCTGGCCGTAGCGTGCACGCCCGCATGTCGGGAAGCCCATAGCGGTCAACTTCGTGAAGCCCACCTACTTAGGTAGGGGTTCAAACATCCTGACCACGATCGGGCGGGGGTTAGGCCGACTCCAAAAGGGTCGGCCTTTTTCGTTTCTGGCCTGGCATCGAAACCGGACCGGCGGGCGGTCGATAACAGGATCGGAGGTCCGTATGCCGATCTTTGATCCGTTCAAGCAGGACGAGGAGCCCAAGCTGTCGCCGTGGATGCAAGCGCTACCGACGCTAGGTCACGCGCCCAAGCAGCAGTCCGAAGAGCTGCGCGAGCTGCCTCCCCTCGCGGGCATTCAGCAGAACCCGAGCGGCAAGCAGGGCGAGACGATCAAAGAAAACGTCAAAGAGACCAAGCAAGCGTCCGAAAAAGAACCCAGCGAGGATCAAGCTGCGGTCCCGTTTGGCGACATGTTCGGCGAAGTGCCCGACTTCACGAAGTATCAGAAGCAGGACAAGCTGCCCGAAAAGTACATTCCGCCCGAAGGAGCCGACGCCAAAGAGCTTCAGTACAGCCCGTTTGGCCTGCCACTGACGCCCGATGCCTGGGCGATGCAGACCAAGATCGACGGCGGCAAGCTCCACTACCTGTACGATAAAATGAAGGACTCGCCGGAGTGGCAAAAGCAGTTTGCGGGCAAAAAGCCCGACGAGATTGCCAAAGATCCGACGTTCAATCAGACGGTCATCGATACCTATTTAAAGGAAGCCGCCAAGCTGGGTGACAAAGCGGCGTTCATGGGTGAGTTTCTGCCGACAGAGACGGGCGATCAGAAGGCGGCGCTCGGCAAGGTCTGGGAGCACGCCAAGACCGGCGATCCCGATGCCCTGCGCGACATGCAGGCGACCAAGACGGTCAGCCAGATTCGACTTGGCAACGCCCAGATCGCCGATCAGTTCCAGCAGAGCGACGGCGGCAAAGGCAAAGAGATGTTCTCGCTGGTGGTTCCATACTCGAACACCGTCGAAAACATCATCAACAACGACGGAAAGCCCAAAGACGGCGCCGACAAGTTTGCGCAGTACATGAACTACTTTGGCAAAGACTCCAAGGTCACGACCATGGCCACGGGGTACAGCCAGGGTGGAGCGGCGGCGCGGACCTACCTGGAAGACTACGGCGACAAGCAGGGGCTCGACTACTCGGTGATGCTGGCCCCGAT
>JAEUKB010000073.1 GCA_016794365.1 Myxococcales bacterium | reverse complement strand
CGCAAGACGCCACCTGCGGGACTGGTCGATTACTTGAGCGCCGACGAGGTGGCCAAGCTGCTCCGTCACACGCGAGAGCACGCTCCCGACTTGCATCCGATGCTGGCGACGGCGATTTACACGGGAATGCGCAAGGGAGAGTTGTTCGGGCTCCGCTGGATCGACGTGCAGTTTGACCGAGGGGCGATTCACGTGGCGCACAGCTACGGCAAGACGCCGAAGTCGGGGAAGTGGCGTCCGGTGCCGATGCATCCCGCGCTAGGTCCGATCCTGCGCGAGTGGCAGCGCCGCTGTTCGCCGGGGCCGCTGGTGTTTCCCGTCGTGCTAGAACGTGGTCACAAGCCGCGCATGGGCACTGCCGATGACATGCTGGGAATCGACGAGCTACTGCTAGCCGCAGGCTGTCACGTTCCCGTCCGACCCTGGCACGCGCTGCGTCACACCTTCGCGAGTCACTACGTCATGTCCGGCGGCAACCTGCTCGCGCTGCAAAAAATCCTCGGTCACAGCAAGTTCGAGATGACGCAGATCTACAGCCACCTCGCCCCCGACTTCATGGCCGGGGAAATGGCGCGGCTGTCTTTTGGACTCAGTACAACAGAGGAGGCCGATTCCGTCGTCCGTCCCCTGCGTCCTCGAGCCGTAGCTAGCTAGCGGCTAACAGCCTTGGCCTTATCTCCAAGTGCCTCATACACCCCACTGATGTTGTTAAGCGTTCGTGATGCGCCTGCGTAGTCGCCAACCTGTTTCAAAAGTACTAGCGCTTGCTCATAGTGGCTAAGAGCCTCGACCTTGTCCCCTAAAGCGTCATACACTGCGCCGATGTTATTTAGGACACTGGCTGTCCCGCTGCGGTCCCCTATCACCCTAAGAAAAGGCAATGCTTTCTTATATGAACTTAGTGCATCGGTTTTTGCTCCAATATTGTCATATATAACGCCAATTCGACTGAATGCTCTGGCAAGCCCAACCCGGTCTCTTTCTTGTGTCAGCAACGGCAAGGCTTGACTGTAGTAGTCGATGGCAGAATCTCGGTGTCCTAGCGAGTCATGTATACTGCCGATGTTCATTAGTGTCGATGCTTCGCTTTGAGCGCTCCCTGTTTTCCGTGAGAGCAAAAGCGATTTTCCATAGAAGCCAAGTGCTTTTTCATAGTCCCCTAGCGCGTCATGCGCTGCACCTAAGTTATTGAGAGTGGTCATCTCGCCGAATCGGTCGCCTATCAGTGTTCTTAGTACAAGGGCTTGCTCGTAGAAGCTGAGCGCTTTGGCCTTTTCGCCAAGGACGAAGTACAAAGCACCCAGGTTGTTGAGGGTGGTGGCCTCTCCTGCGCGGTCCCCCGTTTGCACAAGTAATGGCAGGGCTTGCTCGTAGAAGCTTAATGCTTTGGCTTTTTCACCACTTGTGTCGTAGGCGGCGCCTAAGTTGTTTAGAGTGGTTGCCTCTCCTAATCGGTCGCCTATCATCTTGCTGAGCGCAAGTGCTTGCTCATAGAAGCTGAGCGCTTTTGCCGACTCACCCTGTGCATTGTAAACTGCACCCAGGTTGTTGAGGGCCGTGGACTCGCCCGAGCGGTCGGCCACCCGTCGTAGTAGAGGTAGCGCCTGCTCGTAGAAACTGAGGGCTTTGGCTTTCTCTCCGATACGCGCCGAGGCCCAGCCCAGGTTTTGAAGAGCTGTCCCGAGACAGCGCTCGTCACCGCCGGTACAACTCGCTCTGGCTTGCTCCATGGCTGCCAGACCGAGCATTGGACGACCAGCGTACAGGTAACTCGTACCCATCACTCGGTACAGTTGGCTCCTCTCCTCTGCACCGGAATACAACTCTGCCGCTGATTCCTCGAAGCGAGCCGCAGCCAAGGCATAACGCTGACTGAAGAATGCGTACACCCCTACAGCCCAGCGAAATAGCGACAGCGGTCTCTCTGACGCCAACCGTGGGAAGTCGAGATCTAGCACCGAAGCTGGGTCAATTCGTACCGCCTGGTCGCTACGTTCTTGTAGCCCTCGCCAGTGAACCAGCGTCACCGAAGTCCTAAACTTCCCGGTGCTCACCGGCAGCGCCAGCGTCACTTTTCGGTTGTCGTTGAAGCCGATTTGGACGTTGCCACGCTTTGCCTCGACATGACCCTCTACCTTCACCGAGAACTGCGCTTCTTTGTCCACCACTGGAGCAAGCTTGCAGCTTTGGGGGTTGTTGACGCTGCAGCTTGCTTGCCCCCAAAACACAAGGTCTGCGTCCCACGCCTTTCCCACCTCGCGGGCCTGTGTGTGCGACGACATGAGGCACGGGATGTAGCTGACCTGCACGTCTTCCTCGGCCAGCCCTGCCGCCTGGGCATCGCCCTGAAGGCTCCTGCGGATGTACGTTGGCAGTTCCTGGCTCAGCGAGTACGCTAGGTCTGCGCCCATCTTTTCCGACGGCCCATCCTGGCCGACGAAACGAACGACGACGACGCGTAGCCCTTTCGAGTTCGGAAACAGCTCCTCTCGATGTCCCATCTGCGGCGTACATGCCCCCAAGCGCTCGGTCGGTGTTGGATGGGCAGCGATCGCAGAGCTTGCCGAATGTAGTAGCAGTGTGACTGCAAGGATGTGGGAGAGAGAAATTCCTGTGCGACGAGGTTCCATCACTATTCCTTTCTGCGAATCGGGGCCGAGGGTGCAGTCACTCCAATCTGAACATTGCCGCCTGCTAGTATCTCTCCCCGCGTCCTGACCACCGTCTGTGTCCGCGAAAAAGGAGCGCCGATGCTCACGCTTCCCTTGGCCTGGATATCCCCGGTATGTTCAACGATGGTTCCGTCTGCCTGAGACGGGCTTGCCGCAGCATCGAAACGGGACGGATGACCACCGTCAGTGACAGGTGTTACCGCTGGCAAGCTGAGTTGCAGTGGCTCCATGATGGGTGTCGGCGCGTCCTTTCCGGTGGCCAGAGACCAAGCTAGGCAGACGACGACAGCAGCAGCAAGACCGACCACGAACCACTTTCGCGACGCCGATTCGGGTACCTTCTGAGAACAAGTCGGGTATCGCTCGGTGAGCTTGGCGACGACCAGCTCAGGGTCTGGAACGAGCTGAAACAGCAGGTTGATTTTGGCCGCACGATCCATCCCTGCCCCAATGCGCTGATACACCTCGGGAAAATAGTCAAGACAAAACCCATCAAAGTCGGGATCGGTCGGAATCTGCTCCAAGAGTTGGCGTAACTTTGCACGATCGGTTGGATGGATGCGCATGTGTGAATCCTATCCACAACCCCCGTGTGGGGAAGATGCATCGCAAGCGGCCGGCTGCGAAAAGTGCAAAGTTCTCGCCCACTTGAGTCAGCGCTGCTGATACGATGAATGCGCACGGCCATGCCCATCAAGATCGATCTGGTTGCGGAGCTTCAGACGGCGCTTACGGACCCTGATGTGCGCGCGATTCTGTCTGCGTACATCAAGCAGGCGGTAAAGGATGCGCTGGCGGAACGCGAGACAGACGCTTGGCTCGACCAAAAGGGGGCCGCGACGCTGCTTGGTCTGACGGTGCCTGGATTCACAGGGAAGCGTCGGCGCTATCCCGAGCTGGATCAGATGAGCGCAGGAACCGGACGAATGCGGCGCTGGCGTCGCGCAGACTTGGAGCGCTGGCTGCGCGAACAGAGTCCCACCGGAAGACGGAAACGGAATCCGCAGCCGTTTTCCTTCTTTGGGAATGAGGACACGTCGGAATAGGAGTGTGGGATGAGTAGTAAGAATCCGCCAGATGATGAACCGGAATCGGAGCGGCCCGAGCGCGGACCCACGGATCATTCCTATACCGCTCACAAGATCCATCAGAACGGCCGCGACATCTACTACACGACGATTCCGATCGACGATCTGTTTCCCTACAGCTTTGTTGAGCGCTTCTGTGAAAACCCTGAGCAGGGCTATCAGAGACGGTACGACAAGCGCCGTGCGCTCGACATCGCGCAGTACCTTGCGACCGAGGGGGAGTCGATTCCTAGCAACATCGTGCTGTCTGCGCAGGCGATTGCAGAGCTGACCTACACACGCAAGAGCAAGCAGCTCAACTTCCAGCGCGTTCCTGAAGCGCTTGCGGTA
>JAEUKB010000049.1 GCA_016794365.1 Myxococcales bacterium | reverse complement strand
CACTGCCAAACCCGCACTTTTCGACTGGGGCCCCGCTTCCCTGCGAGACTTTTTCCGTCCCGCAGGCGGTCCGAAAAAAGCTCTCCGGTCGCCCCCAGTCTCTTCACTCAAGTTGTTGGTTTCGGAGTGGACGCAGGTTAGGAGTTCCGGACGTGCGCAGCGTCATACGTCCTGATGGGAAGTGCGCGACTGCGGCAGCGGACCATCCGAAACGCAAGATTATCGTTGAGAATGAAGTGGAACAGAGCGTCATTGCACCATTCCGTCCGTTTGTGTCTTCCCACCGTGCCAGTGCTGCTTCAGTGCAGCGTCTTGATCTGACTGTCGTGGTACAGCGTACGAAGTGCTGCATCAGGAATCTGTTGAGCCCGCAGTGCCAGGCTCTCGATTGCGTGACGCTTCTCTGTCTCTGCTCGCTCTGTCTGTCCAGCGCGCTCCAGAATCTGTGCTGCGACCAAGCGGACTGTGACCTCCATGTATCCGCCGCCTCGCTGCGCAAGTGAACGGAGCAGCTCATCGGTTAACAGGACAGCCGCGCTCTGCATTCCGCATGCAGACAGCGCGCGCGCAAGCACAGACTGAACCCAGAGAAGGCGCAGTGGAACCCGGGCACAGAGAGGAATCGCCTTTTGTGCATGGACTACGGACTGATCAAACTGATGTCGATAGAGCGCAACTGCGGCCAGGATTCCGTAACACCAGCCAGTGTATCCCGTCGATAGACCTGGCGTCTGAAGGATGGACTCTGCAAGCGTCGCAGCTTCGCGGAGTGCTGGCTCTGTTCCAATCGATTGAAGAAGTGCTGCGAGGTGCAGCTCGCTCTGTAGAACTGCAAACGGCACACGAATCCGCTTGGCAAGCTGTAGTGCTTCACGCAGCGTCTTCTGTCCGTTCTCTGTATCGCCCAGCTCACCCTGTGACTGTCCCAAGCGATTCATTGCAGTGATCTGATCTCGACGGTCACCGATGTCGGCGAAGGCTCGCGTGGCCTCCTGGCTTAGCAAAAGCGGCTGCCAAGGATTGCCTTCCACCGCACGAATGTAGTCGCTCTGTCCCATGTACAGCGCACCGCGCAGATCGTTTTCCTGATGCAGCCACGGACTCTGTACCATGATGTCTTGCGCTCTCTGTAACAGATCCCTTGCGAGGCTGCTGCGTCCGTATGATGTCAGCAGAGACGCTCCCAAAGATCCCCATAACACCAAGTCTCGTGCTGCATCAGCAGCGACCGGCTGAAAGTGACAGAGTGCTTCAGCCATGCTGGCAAACTCTGGTTCATGTCCTGTCACCAGCGCGGCCCACATTCCGTGAAACAGAACCGAACACTCCCAGCGAGATCCTCGCGCCAGCAGAGGCCACGCCGCGACGCTATAGGCAAACGCATCATCCAGCTCGAACCGCCAGCAGTGCGCCATCGTAAGCAGCGTCCGCAGCTCTGCTTGAAGCTGTCCGCTCTCGCTACACGCCAGACCTCTGCGCGCTCTACGCAGCGCTTCTTCCAGATCATTACACTCAAACGATCGCAGCCCGGCCTTTAGAAAGTACAGTGCAGCTTTGATTGGAAGCTGTCCTTTTTCAAAGTGCTCTGCCAGCGCGAGCGCATCGTCTTCCCCAGCATGATCCAGATACTCAGCCGCGCGACGATGACCAACCCTGCGGTCATCTTCTGTCAGCAGACCATACGCAGACTCTCGAATCAGGACACTGCGGAATGCATACTCCTCTTCACCGGGAAGTCTGCTCTCTGTTCGCACTGCGATCAGCTCTGCATCCTGTAGCTGGCGCAGGGCGTGACCAATGTCATGGGTAGATTTCTCTGAGGACAGAAGCGCACGGACTCCGCCCTTCCAAAATGTCAGTCCGTAGATGCTGGCAGCACGGATCACGCGACGTGCAGCGGGCTCCAGCTGACCAATTCTTCCTTGTAAAATCGCAAGCAGTGTAGACGGCAGATGTTCCAGAGAACCACTTGCCGCAGCGCGAATCAGCTCTTCCAGAAACAGTGTATTTCCGCTTGCTTGCTCAATGATTCGAGACACAGTCTCCGCTGCGATTCCCTTTCCCAAAACAGCGACTATGAGACGTTCACAGGCCTTCCTGGATAGTCCGCTTAGCGAGATGTCACGCATACGCAGCCCCGCCCACATGCGAGGGAATCGCTCATGTACTTCGGGCCGCGCCAGCGCCAAAAAAAACAGCGGCTGCTCTGCCAGATCACGCAGCGCAGATGCAATCAGCTTGACAGTGAGCGCATCGGCCCAGTGTAGATCTTCCAGCACAAACACAACCGGATGTTGTGCGCTCAGCGCCCGCAGGAAGGCAATGACAGCCTCTGCGATCTGATCGCTCATGATCTTTGGATCGTTCCGCGCAGCGCGCAGCGCGGGTAGGCCATCGTCGGGAAACGGCACTCCGCACAGCTCCCCCAAAAACGCGATCGTGGTACGCTGCTCATCGCTTGGCAGATGGTGGCGCAGTCGCTCTGTCACCTGACTGGGCAGGTTACGAACGGACTCCTGATCCCGAAGGGAGAGTCCCAGAAACTGACGCAGTGCTACACGCAAGATGGCATAGGGAGATCCGCCTGTCATCGGATCTCCGTCTCCGCGAACAATGACGATGGAGTCATCGCGCAGTGCGACACGGCGAAGGAACTCACGACAGAGTCGCGACTTCCCAACACCGCTCTTGGCAGTCACAAGCACTGCTTGGGCAACGGACTCCTCGACTGATCCCGTGAGCAGCATATCCAGGAGTCCCAGCTCTTGATCTCTGCCGACGCACGGAGTCGGCTTCCCAAGAAGCAAAGATACATCATCCGCTGGCAGATCCTCTCCCTGGAGCAGCGCGATTCCGTCTTGACGTGTAAGGGCAAACCTTCTCGACAAAAGAGATGCACTCAGGTCATCCAGCCAGACGCCAGCACGCTGTAGGAGTGCTCTCTGTTCGACATGCGTCCGCAGCAGCCTGGCTGCAAGATCCACCGCTTCACCCACTGGCAGATTTCCCAAGATGGCAGCACGACCCGTAGCCAATGCAACCACGCTGTCTGGCCATCTCTCTTTGATAAGGAGTGCGGCTCTGGCTGCTTGTGTAATCTGATCTGTTGCGCTTCCCAGTCCATGCAGCGTAGCGACCAGCGCACCATCTAGGAGCCACTCTGCTCGTGCCCCAAGCAGACTCAATGTAGCAAGCAGTTCTCGACGCTGAGATTGCTCAACCGGACCCGTGCGATGATCCGCTGTGGGACCGTCTACTTGAAGCCATCCAGGGGCGCTGGCAATCACGACAGAGAGCAGCTCTTGTTCATCACTGGCAAAGGCGGGCTCAGACTCTGTCTTCCCAATCCGCAGTGTTGTGGCCAGCTCATCTTCCGCAGGGAGTGGCGCTTGCAGATTGGCCACTGCTTGTAGCAGCGTCCGTCCGTCTGTGAAGCGCTGACTCGGTTCCTTTTGGAGCATCTGCTCGACAATGCTAGCAAGCGAATCAGGAATCCCTGGGCGACGATCAAGCAAAGAGACAGGAGTCTCTAGCAGGATGCGAACCAGCACCGCTGCCACATGCTCGCCACCAAACGGAGGCTGTCCGGTCAAACACTCATAGATGACACAGCCCAAGGAAAAGATGTCTGACGCAGCAGTAATATCCTTGTCACCGCGTGCTTGTTCGGGAGCCATGTATTCTGGCGTTCCAATCACAAGTCCGGTTCTCGTCATCACCTGTGAGGCAGCCATCCGTCTGGCGATCCCAAAGTCGAGGATCTTGACGCGCTCGATCTCTCCAAATGTCAAAAACAGATTGCTGGGCTTGAGATCGCGGTGGACCACGCCGCGTGCGTGTGCAATGGCCAGAGCAGAGGAAACCTGCCGAAGCAGACTGATGGTGTCACGAATCGAGAGTGGGCCTCTGCGAAGTCTCTGTGCGAGGTCTTCTCCCTCCAACCACTCCATCGCCAAGAATCGCTGACCGTCTGGGGCTGCACCGTGCGCGACGTAGGAGACAATGCCGGGATGCTCCAGTTCCGCCAAGACAGAGGCCTCTCTACCAAAGCGCTCGATGTCACCGGATGTATGCGCTCCGGCCTGTAACAGCTTGAGCGCAACCTTCCGTTCCGTCGCAAGATCCCGCGCGGCATAGACCGTTCCCATTCCCCCACTCCCTGCGAGCCGCTCGACGGCAAAGCGTCCAGCAAACAGCTCCCCCACAATCCGTGTCATGTCCGTATCCCTTGTCTGTACTGTTTGCGCAGACAACCCCACAGGTATGCTACAGCGACGGGATGGATCAATCAACACCTTGTCAGAAGTACACGTAGATCCACTACTTTTGCGTCCGCGTTCGGCATCGTACAGATAGCGACCTGGCCACCGCGACAACAGGCAGACAACACGTAGACAACACGTAGACAACAGGTGTTTGGGCTTTTACGTCGTCAACCAAAACCAGCGAGAGAGCGCAAGCGCTTCAGGGTCCGGAAGGCCAGTTGTCGGGCGGACACGCGCGGTCGGTCGTCGATGCCGTCGTCACCACTTGCAGCCGCATCGCCGGTCAGACATGATTCCTAGACATGACTTCCTGTTTGGAACGACTTGCCAGCGTCAGTCGTAGCTTTTTGATTGGGATGACGTTGGTAGCATCAGGCGTCCTTGTGGGCCATGCGAATGCCGCTGCTCCAAGCGGACAGCTGTTTGTCTGTACCTGCGCGGCTCCCACCTGCGGAAATGGAGCGACGCCAGGAACCCAAAATCAGGTCTATCACCGCGTCCCGCTTCTATCGCTGGAACGTATGTTTGCACCGGCGAAAACTGGCGCAGAAAAAACTGGGTGGGAATGCGTTTCGATCGCAGACTATATTCCTTCCGCTCCCGCAGTTCAGGCCGCTGCGGTGCCTTCGCAGGCCTCCGATTCTGCAAAGACGGCTCCTGCTATGGCGGTTGCTGCGCCGTCTGATCCCAAGACGGTCTTTTCCTGTCAGTGTCAAAAGCCTCGCTGCGGTGGAGCAGGGCTGATGCCTGGAACGCAGAACGAACGTCACGAATCGCTGTCTCCCGGTCTTGTTGCAGCTCGCTTCCAACCCGGAACTGCGACCGGATGGCAGTGCCAAAACGGTCTTGGCGCTGTGTTTTCGGCAGCGGACGCAGCCGCCCCGCTCGATCAAAATGTTCGATATGCCTGCACCTGCACCCAGGCGAGCTGCGGAGGAAAGGACGGCATCATCGACGGAGAGAGAGGCCAAAAACACAGTGGCATCTCGGCGGCTCGAGTCAGTCCGAAGTACGGGCCAGAGCGCTATGGTGAGCAAGCGACAGGCTGGGTTTGCAAGCCAGATGGTCCAGCACCCAAGTTCACTTGCGCGTGCGAACGCTCCACTTGCGGCGGCAAAGACGGCGTGATGGAAGGCGAGCAAGGACAGCGTCACAGCGGAATCGCGCTCGCTCGTCTTCAATCCAGCTATGGGCCTGACAGGTCGGGGGAGCAGGCGACGGGCTGGACCTGCACGCAAGAGTCCCTTTTGCCTGCTCCGACTGCTCTCACACAGAGTCCATCCGCAAAGGCACAGGGAGGCACAGATTCGGGCTATGTGTGCCGCTGCGAAGGACTTCTCGGTTGCGGAGTCGGTGGTGCTCCGTACGGCAAAAAAGGAGAAGTCAGGAACAACGTGCCCGCGTCACTTATCGTCGATAGCTACCACAGTGATGTACCCGGCGGCTGGGTCTGTAGCGTCGCCCCTGGAACGGTTCCGCACACCGTACAGGGACTCCCCGACCCTGGCTCTGTCTGTCGCTGCGAGGGCCTTGCAGGCTGTGGTTCAGGGGGCGCGCCGGTTGGCAAAAAAGGCGAAGTCCGTTTCGGAGTCCCGGCCATTCATATCAAGCGCCTGTTTCACGCCGACGTACCAGGTGGCTGGGTCTGTTCCACCCAGTAACAGACACCGCATTCCCAAATTCCCAATGCTCTCTGTTCGCTGTCACCGCACGACGTAATGCCGAGACGGTGCCCACGCTGGGATGCTCTGTAGAACAACACTCGTCTCTCTCTACGCGCGATCTGGCTGGCTGTGCGCATCCTGGGCCGGGCCGGATTGGTTAAGCTCATCATCCAGAAGCTCACGACGTTCAGCATCCCAATCATAGTGTTGAAGGCGGGCGTTCGTGAACCAACCCGCAGAGTGCTGTGACGGCTGCGCGAGGGCTTCAAAGTCTCGTCTGCACGCCGCAGAAGCATCTTCTGGTATGCCCGTGCCTTCCTGAAGCGGCGTACAGATAATTTCTGCGCCAACACCGCCACGCAGTAGCTCCGCCATCGCCGTCGGTGCCGCCAAGGTATAGACCGGGTATTCCGTTACAACCGCCACCAGCGAAAGACGCCTGAACTGCCGGTGTGCGAGCAGACCATCGACCGTGACCGTCTCCCACGGGCTGCATGCGGTGTTGCGCTTCTCGATGATGATACCGAGCGTCATTCCCATGTGCAGCATCATCTCCTGACGCGCGACAGCTGTACCATGTGAAAGTACCGGAAGATGTGAACCCATCGCGGACCGCCGCGAGCATCGTCTCACGAAAAACGTAAGACTCCTGGGGGACGTCGGCCCGAACATCGCAGCGTCCGTGAATCAAGCGAACAACGCGGATTCCTGATTCGATAGGCACGTAGAATCTGTGGTGCTGTTCAACAACGCAAGCTGCCATGGCTACTGCGCTGAACCCGGCTCGCTCCTGGGGACTCGGGAGGGTGTTGTTTGCTATGTCGATAGCGACCTTGCCGCTATGTGGATGGACTCAGACTTGGGGGCCAGTGGGGTCGATATCCCGTGGCTACGGGCGAGCGTCGCATGCGGAGCGGCTCATCGGTTGCTCCAATCCCGGCGGAAGCCGAAGGTCATCACGACCGGGGCACTGCTGGCGGTTGATGAGTGTTCCTGCTCGGTCACATCATGGCTTCGACGGTTTGCGCTGTTCCTTGGTAGCCTGCTCTGCCCGCTCGTGCTCAGGCGACTCCTCTTCAATCGAGACCACCTCCCTGGTCATCGCGTCCACCTGCACCTCCTGAATCTTCTTCGCAGCGTCGAGGATGTCGAAAGAATAGACGAGCTTTCCTTTTTCTCGTTCAAGCTCTGCGCTCTGGATTTGACCAGGGATGCGCTGGAGTGCCGTTTGACGGGCTGTCTGCATGGAGACCTTGGGCTGTTCTTTGGGCTTGGCAATAGCGGTGCTCCTAGGCAGGGTCAGCGTGGCGACCAGACCAGAGTTCTGGGCGGTGGTAAGGGTGAGCGTGCCACCCAGGATGCGCGTGAACTCGCGAGCGAGTGACAGACCGAGTCCGAATCCTTCTGTGCTGCCACGGTGAATGGGGCTGCGGTAGAAGCGGTCGCAGGCATGCTCGATGTCGTGCTCGCTCATGCCGGGGCCGCTGTCGGACACGATGACTTGGATGGCGTCGGGGGCCTCGCGCAGCGTGACCGTGATGGTTCCTCCGGCGCTCGCATACTTGCACGCATTGTCGAGCAGATTAACGATCGCACGACCCAGGAGCAGCGGGTCGGTGTGCAGCGTGGGATGCTCTATCGTTCGTGTGGGCAGTTCGATTCGCAGGGTCAGGTTGCGTTCCGCTGCGACGCCGTCAAACGGTGCGGCAAGCTGGGTGATGAACGCGACCGGATCGACGGCTGTAGGAGCGATCGGAAGCTCTCCAGCATCGCTGCGCGAAAGGGTCAAAAGGACATCGACCAGGCGTGACAAACTGCCCAGTCCTTCCAGGGCATTTCCGAGCGTTGTGCGCAGGGTTTCTACATCGCGCGGATGACGCAGACAGACCTCGATCTCGCTCGACAGAACGGCGAGCGGAGTGCGCAGCTCGTGTGCGGCATCGGCTGTGAAGCGACGCAGGCTGTGGGCCGCACAAGCAATCCGATCGAGCATCGCATTGAGGGCCGCGACCAGCTCTTCGATTTCTCGACCAGCCCCCGGATCGCACGCAATCCGCGTATCGAGCTGGTCGAGCGACAGGGAATTGGCCGTACGAACCATGTGACCCAGCGAAGAGAGCGCCTGACGGCTGAGCAGACGCGCCCCAGCAAGTGCTGCGGTGATGGTGATGGGAATGCCAAGGACGGATGCGAGCACCAGCAAGCGTCTGATGTGCGCAAGCTCGCGCTGTTTTTCGTGTTCCGGTTCTTGCTCAGCGGCTTCGGCGATCACGGCAGCGACGTAGACGGTCCCCCCGAACGCCAGCAGCGCTGCGGTGAGCACCGCCGCGAAACAGAGCACGAGCCGGACACGCAGCGCATGAAAGACATGGAAAAAAGACCTTCCACTAGCAGTCATGCGCTTCCCCACTTTGAGACGTCGCAAGACCAGACGGCTGCGGCGCGCTGATTCGATATCCGAGCCCACGGATGGTTTCGATGGGACCGCGATGACCGGCGGCTTCGAGGCGACGGCGAAGCTGGGCGATGTGGGCGTCAATGACGTTGGTGCCGGGATCAAAGGAATAGCCCCAGACACCGGACCACAGCATCGATCGTGTGACGATCTGGTCGCGATAAAGCAGCAGATACTCGAGCAGCGCGAACTGCTTTTGCGTCAGCTCGATGCGCTGATCGCCAATGCGGACTTCTCGCGTTGTCTGGTCGAGTGTGAGCGTGCCGCACGATAGCTGGGAATGACGCTGCGGAGTGCCGCGACGGACAATCGAGCGCAGACGGGCCAGCAGCTCGGCAAACGCGAACGGCTTGACCAAGTAGTCATCGGCTCCGGCATTGAGCCCGCGCACGCGATCGGAAACGGCATCGCGCGCGGTGAGAAGGAGGATGGGAACGTGGCAGCGGGCAGCGCGCAAAGATGCGAGGACCGAAAAGCCATCACAGGCTGGGGTCGGCAGGTTGATGTCGAGGATGCAAGCGTCGTAGGAATGGCTCCTCAGCGCGGCGAGTCCGGGTGGACCATCGGACTCGATGTCTACGGCAAAGCCTTCTTCGCAGAGCCCAGCGGCGATCGAAAGTGCCAAGCGACGATCGTCTTCAATCAGGAGCAGCCGCATGAAGCACCGTGTATCACTGCATCCCTTGCGTCAGGCGCAGGCGAAACGCAGACAGGGCAACATCGTGCTCTGCTTCAGCGAGTGAGCGACGAGCAGCCAGCAGATCGCGCTGCGCGGCGACAACATCAAGCAGGGAAGCCATGCCTTCCGCAAACAGACGACGTGCGCCCCGTAGCGTCGATTCTCGCAGCGTGACTTGGGGTCTGGCGATGCGCAGCAGCGCTTCGGATGCGCTCTGGTGGTCACGTTCTGCGGCCACCAGTTCCGCAGCGACCTGCCGTTCGAGAATCGTCCATGCCGCACGCGCCGATTGGACCTGGGCAGCGGCTGCTGTGCGCGAACCGGCGTTGTGATCGAAAAGAGGCAGCGGCAGACTCAGCGCAAGCAGTCCGCCCACACCAGGCGCTGCGATGCGTACGCCTCCGATGACTTGCAGCTCGGCGATGGGAATGGCGCGGCGGGCTTCCAATCGCTCGTGCTCGTGTGCCTGTGCAAGTGCAGCGCGAGCAGCACGAAGATCGGGACGGACAGCTCGGGCACTGGCGAGTCGCGCAGTGGGTTCGATGGTCGGTTCTGACGATTCCACAAAGACAGCGGGCACGGACACCAGAAACGGCTCATCTGCCCCAAGCAGGACAGACAAAGAAAGTCGCGCAAGTGCGCTGCGGCGAATGGCTTGCTCTTCCCTGCGACGAGCGTCCAGCTGCTCTGCCTGTGCGCGGTCGCTGTCGAAGGTGCCGATGTCACCATGCTGTACGCGGCGCTGTGTCTGGACGACCAGCTCTGCCGCAGCTGCGACGGCCTGATGTTCCAATGCAACCAAGCGCTCTGACAACACCGCATCGAAATACGCGCGACCAACGGCCAAGCGAATCTGGCGGCGATCTTCAGCGATTTGCGCCTCGGCTTGTTCTCGCGCGGCGCGGGCCACACGGGCTTCCTGGGTGCGTAGATAGGAAACCAGCACGGGATGGCTGATCTGTAGCTGGTGCAGCAGCGCGGGGCCGGTCGCAGTCTGCACGCCGATGTCCTGCGCCGTATAAGCAAACACTGGATTGGGCAGCGTACGTGCTTTCTGCAAGAGCGCTTCCGCTGCAAGCTGGCGAGCGCGCAGAAGCTGCGCTGTGGGTTCATCGGCCAGCGCGCGCTGGATGCAGTCTTCCAAGCGCATCGGTGAGGTGCCCCAGCTCGGAAGCTCTGCGCGCAACGAACGCAGACTGGGAAACAGCACCAGCAAAAGTATGAGCAGACGCATCATCGCTCACCTTGGCAGCCAGGGATTTGGTCAGCATCCGGTTCACCATAGGCGTAGTAGAGCGCCGGGACACCCAGCAGGTTGAGCGCGGTCGAGCTGATGAGTCCTCCGAGGATGACGGTGGCCATGGGAAACTCGATTTCATAACCGGGGACGTTGCCGCGCAGGACAATGGGCACAAGCGCAAGTCCGGCGCACAGCGCGGTCATCAGGATCGGCACAAGGCGTTCGCTGGCACCACGCAGGATAAGCGCTGGTCCCCATGGCTCTCCTTCCTGACTGCGCAGGTGACGATAGTGACTGAGCAGCATGATGCCGTTGCGCGCGGCGATGCCGAGCACACTGACGAAGCCGACCAGCGATCCAAGGGACAGGACACCCCCCGTCAGCAGCGCGCCACCCAGTCCACCAATGAGAGCCACTGGCAGCGTCGCAAACAGTAGCAACGACTGACGCACACTGCGAAAGTCGAGGTACAGGACGGCGAAGATTCCAGCAAGTGCCAGCAGCGAAGAGAGTGCGAGCTGATTTCGAGAGCGGCGCTGTGCGGCATATTCTCCGAGAAGCTGTGGATAGTAGCCGTGAGGAAACACATGGGCGGCGACCCGCGCTTCGATGTCGTGGGCGACCGCACTGAGCGCACGATGGCGGACGTTGCAGGTGACATCTAAGCGGCGAGAGCCCGACTCTCGTTTGATCTCGTTTGGGGCGGGCACCACGCGCAGCTCGGCGACCGAACTGATCAGAACCGCTTCTCCGCTGGGGGTCTGGATTCGCAATTCCCGCAGGGCTGCGAGATCGGTCCGCACATCGGGAGGCGTCCACAAGACGACATCGACACTGCGGTCGTGGGGATAAACTTCTCCGACGCGCAGGCCCGCGACAAAGGTACGGAGCGCGCGACGTACCAGACCGGCGGTGACTCCGTACAGCGCGGCGCGCTCGGGACGCAGGCGTACTTCGATCTGCGGTACGTCCAGCTGCGGCTCGACTTTCAGATCCGCGATGCCAGAAACGGTCGCAAGCTCTGCCGCGATCGTCCGAGCCTGGGTACGCAGTCCGTCAAGGTCAGGACCATAAATGCGCACCACAATGGCAGAGCTTGTTCCGGAGAGGACTTCTTTTACGCGCTCTTTGAGATAGGTCAGCACATCACTGAACACGCCGGGGTAGCTGGCGATGACGGCTTCGATGCGACGTACGGTCGCGGCATGATCGGCGCGTGGATCGATGCTTATCCAGTGCTCTGTAAAGTTGGGACCGACCACTTCGTCTCCGACTTCCGCGCGTCCGATGTGTGCGCCAAAGCGCTCTACACCGGGAATGCGCAGCAGCTCGCGGCTGATCTGCTCGGTCGATCGACGGCTGGCTTCGACCGACGTACCGGGGCGCTCAATCCAGTGCAGAAGGAAGTTGTTTTCTTGAAAGTTGGGCAGAAATTCTTCGCGCAGAAAGGGCATCAAAATACAGGCAATCACCGTCGCTGAGACAAGCAAGATCACGGTCTTTCGCGGATGCGCAATCACGCGCGGAAGCAGAGCCAGATAGGCACGGCGCAGTCGGGCTATCGGCGCAGGTTCAGGAGTGTTCTTTCCCAAGCCGTCTCCACGGTGCGGAAGGAGCCACAGACACAGCGCAGGCGTGACGGTGAGCGCGACCACCAAAGAGGCCAGCACGGCCAGGATGTAGGCCAGTGCGAGCGGACGAAAGAATGCGCCCGCCAAGCCATCGAGCAAAAGAACCGGCAGACAGACCAGGCAGACAATCAGCGTCGAAAAGACGACCGCACTGCGAACTTCCAAAGAAGCTCCCAGCACGACGGCGAGTGGTGACGAGGCATTCCCTTCGCGCTGCGAACAGCGGGCAGCCAGCAAGCGGCGACGAATGTTTTCGACGTCGATCACGGCATCGTCCACGACTTCTCCCAGTGCAATGACAAGTCCCGCGAGGAACATCGTGTTGAGCGTGCCGCCGCGCAGCCACAAAAGGACCACCGCAGCGGTCAGTGAGAGCGGAATGGCGAGCAGGCTGATGATCGCAGCGCGCAGATCTCGCAAAAAGAACAGCAAGACGATGACGACCAACCCGCAGCCGAGCACGATGGCGATGTGAAGGTTGTGCAGCGACTGTTCGATAAAGCCCGCTGGCCGAAAGATCGACGGATCGATCTCGACATCCGAAAGCGCGGGACGAAGCTGCGTGAGCGCCGATTCGACGCGCTGGGTGACCTCTAGGGTGTTGGCCGTCGGCTGTTTTTCCACAATCAGCAGGAGTCCGCCCTGCGAGCCGCGCGCGTTGCCGATGATGGCATCGCCGATCTCGGGCGCGTGACCTTCGCGAACCGTCGCAACATCACCGATGCGCAGGGTGGTTCCGTTTGGCACGGGCAGCGGCTGCGCGGCGAGTGTAACCGGGCTGTCAGCAACTGCTGCGTGACGCAGAGCGAGTCTCTGGTTCGCGGAATCGAGAAAGCCTCCAGCCGTGATGGTGGTCGCATCCGTCACCGCGCTCTGTACGGCATCCAGCGTGAGTCCGTGCGCGTGCAGCCGATCCGGTTCCACCAAGACCTGAAGCTGGCGATCGCGCTGTCCCCACACCGACACGTTTGCGACTCCTGAAATCGCGAGCAGGCGCGGACGCACCGTGAAGCGGACGAGTTCACTGAGTTCGATGCGCGACAGCTTGTTCGATGTAATGCCAATCTTCAGCGCTCGGCTCATCGACGACAGCATCGGCAAGATGACCGGCGGACGAGCCACCATCGGCAGACGACCCGCTTCGAGCGCAAGCCGCTCTTGGACCAGCTGACGGGCGCGCACAAGGTCGGTGCCTTCCCGAAAGAGCAGCACCACCGAGGACAGGCCAAGGACGGACTTGCTGCGCTGGGTCTCTACATCCGGCACACCGGCCAGCGCCGCTTCGAGCGGAACGGTGATCAGCGCTTCGACTTCCGGCGTGGACAGACCCGGCGCTTCGGTCTGCACTTCCACGAGCGGACGCGCAAACTCGGGAAAGACATCCAGGGGAATGTCGCGCGCTGTGCGCACCCCCAGCACGAGCAGGACGACCGTCGCAACCATCACCCACAAGCGACGGTGCAGCGCAGCAGTAATGATGAAAGAGAGCATGGCTGAGACTCACGGTTCCTTGCGATGACTTGCGATGACCTGCGCTACTTGCCCACGCCGTATTCGACGCCGACCAGCTCGGCTGCGCCGGTGGTGACAAGCTGTGCCCCAACGGCTGGTGCGGACGGGCCTTGCAAAAGGATCTGCGTCCCTTCGCTGCGGAGTACATCAACCCGACGATGAACATAGATCTGTGGAGCGGCTTGTTCGTAGACCCAGGTCTCGCCACTGGGTCCATACAGCAGCGCAGCGGTCGGAATCGCAGTAAGGTCGAGCGTGTCTTCGCCAGCTCCCGTTCCCCATCCAGTCGATTGTGCAACCCAGGCCGCAACATGCTGACCGATGCGGAAAGGCGCAGCCTCTGGCAGTGCGAAATACACATCGAGCGCGCCCGAGCCGGGCTGACTGGTCTGTGGTGCGTGCGGAACCGGAATCGCGCGCAGCGGAGCACGGCTCGGATGTACGGACAGGTCTCCGATCAGTGCGTGGGCTTCGGTGGCAACGGCTGAAATCTGGCTGGAAGGAATGGGCACGCGCACCCACAGGGCAGCGCGCCGAACCACTTCACACAGCGGCGTTCCCGCAGAGACATGCTGATGCGGCGCGACTCGTACATCACGAAGGAAGCCATCAAACGGAGCCTCGATGCGAGTCGGGGCCAGCAGTCCGGTGCGTGCGCTGACTCCGCTTGCTGTTGTCTTGTTATGCAGCGCGGCTTGTTGGGACTCCAGCGCTTGTCGTGTGGCGAGCGCGGATGCACTGCCCGCACGCGCTTCTTCAAGCAGCTTGTCACCGGCCAGACCGTCCGCCACGAGTCGCTGGGCCCGGGAAAGCGCCAGCGCTGCGCTCTGTTCTTGAATCCGGGCGCGAGCAACCTGTGCGTCGATCTCCGATAACACCGTCACCACCTGCGCACGTTCTCCCAAGGCAGGCAGCGGCGACAGTGTGAGCAGCACTTGTCCGGCTCGCAACAGTGCCCCTGCAACCGGCAGCCCCGCGTCGTCCACTGCGGTCACGGTGCCAGCGTGCGGAGCAGTCAACATCGTCGTGTGTCCAGGTGCAGACATCACTTCCCCCGGATAGCTACGACGAGTCAGCCCAGTCGGCCTTGTGACCGAGACCAGTCCAGCGGAAATGCCCAGTCGAGACGCGGCTTCCGCTGTCAGGACGATGCGTCCAGCCTCAACGCTTGCGACTTTTGGCGGAGGACCTGATGGTGGACGCCCGCAGGCCAGCGCAGCGAGTATCGTTCCAGCGAGTTGCACAAGGCGCTTCATTCCCCAGACACTAGGAGCGAGCGACCCACACCGCGCAGTTCTTCATCAAGATTTCATCTTGTCCGGAGTAGGCCCGCCATCTGTTCCCAAAGAGACTGGCCTCTGGGTCTTCTTGCTTCTTCCAGCGGCACGACCCCAACATGCTTCCATCCGTCGCACTACGCGTCGCGCAGTCCACCTCAAACCGGCCCTCCATCTGCCACCTCAGTTGGCCAAAAACGGCATTCCTTGCGGCGTGACTTGCTGTGACTGGGGGCGCGGTCTGCCGTGACACGCCGTCCCGCCGTTCCCTCTGCTTCCCAAAAACGGCGCTGCCACAACGGCTTGGGCAGGGCGTCACAGGTTACTGTGACCAGATGGGCAAATCCGAACCGCGCAAGTGCCGGATGTGTCCCAATCCCATACCGGACAACAGCAAGTCGCTTCGGCAAACGTGCAGCGCCAAGTGTCGCAAGAAGAAGTCTCGGGACGGAGAGTCCACCGACATCACGGTGTCACAGGAGCGCGCGAACCAGCGCACGAGGAACGAACCGTCTACCCACGCACAAGCGCGGATGACTCCCGTCAGCAGCCCCAAGCCTGTCCGTTCCAATACACAGAGGCCTGTGCCGAAGGAGCGACTGGAGACAGAGCAGGAATCTTGTCGCTGTCCGTCCTGTCCAAATCACAATTCCTGGCGCGTGGACTTGCGTCTGCAAGTTCTGTCACAGGTTCCCAAGGATGCGGTTGGATACCGTCTGGTGCTGCCTGGGCGAATCGAAACGGACCCTCCCATACAGATCCTGGGTATGGTTGCCAGTTCCGTTGAGTGTGCAGTGATACTCGCTCACGAAGAGCGGACCGCCCAAGCGCTGGCCGCTGGAGAACCGCCACCAATGCGACTCGTCTCGCGGCGTGTCCCCAAGCATGTCGATGAGTTCTTGCGCATCCTGAGCCACGATGGACTCCCTCCACACTTTACGGAGCGTTGTCTCGCCGCATGCAGATACGTTCAGCAACACGGAGCGGAGGTCCTCTACTCCCTTCCCGAACCCCTCCCACGACTAAAGCAATGGATGCAGGACCGAATGATCCAGGCCGTCCGCCATCCGGTCAGGCGTTCCTATTTGCAGTACTTGTGCGAATGCAACGAAGCGCGAATCAGTGGCAAAGACCCACCGACCGAACCGAAGGTGAATCTTCGACAGAAGGAGTGTGAAGACTACACGCTGTGGATGCAGGACATGCGCTACGTGTCTCTGTTCAGGAAGCTGACCAAATCCAGCGCGTCGTAATTCAGCGACGGATGGTCACAACGTGCCGCTTTCACAGTGGACGGGCTTTGAGACAACGATGACACCCAGACTTCAGCCGCACCACACCCTCTTCACAACCGATGTCCGATTTGCTTTTGGAACATCATGACGGCGCGAGGACGGACTTTGGTGCCACGGAAGGGTAGCAGACCGACGTGCTGCCAACCAAGAGAGCGGAAGCAATCGATAAGACCTTGCGGCGTGTAGCGACGAGCTTGCTGCATGCAAAACTCTTTGGTCTGTCCACCATAGAGATGCACCTTGGCGAGGAACTGAAGTCCGTAGCTACCAGACAGCGGGCGATTGGTATCGAGTCCAATCGAGAAGGAAACCGACTGCACATCGCGGCAGTAACGCGAGATCGGCCCCCCCAACCAGCGCTGATACTCCTCTGAAACAGGACCGGAAAACGCCGGATCTTTGCGCCGAATCTCCGCCGGGTCCATCGACTCCGTAAACGGATAATCGACATCGAACAGAAGCAGATCGCCAGGCGCAGCACTGGAAAGAGAGTGACGGAAAAACTGTGGCTCGTGTTCGAGATTGCCCAACGTACAGCCGAGAAGCATGTAGATTCTCCGTCGGTGCGATCGAGCCGGTGTGTAGTGAAGCTGCATGTACCGCGGCAGGTGATGAAAGTCTCCCTGAATGCCGCAGACAAAGATCCCGGGTTGGTCGTCAAACGAATCACTGGCGTGACGGAATGCACGACTAAGCAGCGGTTGACTGGCGTCCAGCAGATAGAAGCGGATGTTCGGTTTTTCAACCTCTGCCAAGATGCTGCGGACAAGCTGGACTTCCGTTTTCCCGTCGCCAGGACCCAGCGCGATGACATCCAGACCGGCTTCTCCGAGAACTTCATGAATTCGTGCTGCGAGATCTTCGTGCGGAAAGCTCTGCCGCATGCTTGTGAACTTCGGCGTGTTGCAGAGCGAAATCCAATCGAGCGCACTCTTGTGATCCAGATAGACGTGGGTCTGCTCGATCGCGCAGCCGCCACCGTTGAGCTGTTCCGACAGCTCGCTCAGCATCGAAACCGAGTCAAAGCCCGGTGATACGTACCAGTTCGGCGCAAGTCGAAAGCTCCGCTCGCGCATCGCAGGCAGCGTGGTCAGCTCTTGCGGAATCAGCTTCAGCTCAGGAACCGAACAGAGCCGAAGGAGCGAGTCTCGCGTCGGTGGTTTGCTTCCCTGCTCCAGCTTGCGGACCAGGCTCAGGGAAAGTCCGGCATGCTCAGCCACCTGATCCTGCGTGAGTCCAGCTTCATCGCGATGTTGCCGCAACACCTCGCCAAAGGGTCGCGACGTAATGGACTCACCATCGGGTGCGAAGTGCAGGTGAAGGAGCTGTAGCACCTGCTTTTGCAGCGACAGGAGTTCTTCGTGTGCAACACGCTTGTCGTGCTCGATCCCAGGGGACAGATCACAGAGAGCCTGCAACCCCTGGCGCAGATGAAACAGCGCCGCCTGATACGGGGACGGCTCTAGCGTGTCATCTGCGAGCACCGAAGGGAACTCCGACGAAATAGCGGACTCCGCATGGACCACAGGAAGTTGGTTGGGCACCTCAAAAGCGGGCTCTACTGACACACGCGTGTTACCTCCTTGCCTTCGGCTTTGACCACATTCCCGCACAGACTACAAGGGTGTTTCACGGGTCACTAGGCTCCCGTCGCTGTGTTGGGACTCCTAACTTCCCAAGCCCGTGTTTTCATCAAAGGAGTCTCCATGTCCAGCCCGACAACCTCACCTGCAAAAACCCCCAAGCTCAATCCGCCACCGGCCAGGCATTGCGCATCAAGCACCAGCGAACGTAGCGGTGCGATGTACATGCTCTGTGTCACCATTTTGTGCGAGCGCTGGGCTGCATTCACACTGATCTCGACGGCTGCAGCAATGCTCTGTGAGCGATACGGACTCTCACGCGCTGATTCCCTTCGGCTCTGGGGTCTGGTCAGCGCTTTGTGCTACATCGGCTCTGTTCCGGGCGGATATCTGCTCGACCGCAGATTCTCTCCGTCGCTGGGATTGATAGGAGGCTCACTGTTGCTGCTGCTGGGATACGTCTCCTTGACGATTCCGTATCGGGTGGCTGCGTTCATCGGATTTGGACTGCTCGCACTTGGACAGTCTCTCTACAAGCCGAGCACCCAGAGAGTCCTTCACGCCATTTTCCCGTCGAAAGGCTCACGCAGTGAACAAGCTCAAGTCGCTCTGCACATCGCCATCAACATCGGTGCAGCGGCTGGTTCCTTTTGTGCAGGACTCCTTGTTCGTCATGCAGGTTGGAGCGTTACCTTTGCGATCTCTGCTCTGATCACAGGCATCGGAATCGCTGTCTCTCATTCACTACACAGAGCATCGCAAGCAACTCATTTTTCGTCGGAAAATGATTCCAACGGCGATGCAACCAAGCACACTCCATTCCACCTCCCGAGTACGATTTCACTACTCAGTGCGATGTTCCTTTTGACCCTCTCAACCGCGCAAATCGAACGCTCTCTCATACTCTGGACTACTCAGCACATCGATAGAATCGTCTTCCGCTTTGAAATTCCTACTGCATGGCTCGTGACGTATGCCGCGATTCTGGTTTTTTGCCTATCGCCCATTCAGCTCGCACTTATGAAAAGACAACGGCGACGGAGCCTCTCTCTCCGCCATATCGCATACGGCCTGCTCTGCGCCGCCCTCTGTTTCGCTGTCCTTCTACCATCCGTCTTCCTATCCAACCGCGCAGGAATCGGTTGGCCAATCCTGTCTGTCTCTCTATTTGTACTGGCAGAGCTGCTCATTGCTCCGCTCGGATTGGCACTGCTTCATCGCAGTACTCCATCGCGCTTGTCTGGAATCATCAGCGGCTGTGGTACGGTGCCGGTGCGCTCGGCTATCTCGTCGGTGGACAGCTCGGTGCGCTCTGGTCCAAGTGGCCTACGCAGCGAGTCCTCACCCTGCTGATCTGTCTGCCACTGCTGGGGGCTTTGCTGCTCTGGAAAACACAGCCGCCCAGCGATCAGGAATCCACGAGCTGAGCGCAGTCACCATCAAATGTCCCCGCCAGACTGGACGCGCTCGCAATCAGCGTCCGCACCAGCGACGGATACCAAACCCGGCCATCCTCTCTCGCAAATCCTTCCATCGCGAGCCGCACTCCTATCTCCTTCAGCGTCATTCCTTCTGCTCGCAATTCGCACGCGCGACGTGCTGCGGACTGTCTGTCTGTGTTCTGTTCCAAGAGCTTCGCGACCTGCGCCGGATGCCACTTTCCACCACGCTGCGGAGTCAGTTTTTCTTTCCACAGACGCTTCCCAATCTGCGCAAGACTCAGTCCTTCTTGCCGCAGTTTCTGCGCAATCTCCGTCGCTGCTTCAGGATCGTAACGGCGCGGAATGTGCGGTCTGTTTCGCCGCGCAATGTGCATTCCTTCGCGCTGCAAAATGATCCACACGCGGTTCGCTCGCCACACTCCGTTTCGCCGCGCAGGGGTTCCTTCCGCGTTTAGGAGTCCCGCAATCTCCACAAAGGAGTGCCCCTCTGTTCGCAGATTCTTGATCCGCTGCACCACTTCCTGTTCGTTAGGAATCGGCTGTAGGAGTCTCCGTCCGTGCGCGTCCACTTCGTCGCTGAGCGCATATCCGTAAGGCGCTGGACCAAGTCGCACTCCTTGCGACTTCAGGTGCCGCAGCGCATCGCGCGTTCGTTCTGAAATCATCTCGCGTTCAAACTGCGCGTAGTTCGCTAGGTTCATCAGCATCATCCGTCCCGCTGCGCTGTGGGTGTTCGCCATTCCGCACAGCGACAGCAGATGAAAGCGCTCATTCCCAAAGTAATCCTCGACGAGCGCACACACATCACGCAGCGATCGGGATAAGCGATCGAGCTTCACCACGATCAGCGTATTCACCGTCCCCCGACGCAGCATTGCGAGCGCCGCTTGCAGTCCGGGCCGCTCCAGAGTCCCCCCAGAGAGCCCCTCATCTGCTTTTATGTCGATGAGTTTTATGTGGTTGTGTTTGCAAAACGCGCGCAGCCTATCGCGTTGTGCGTCGAGGCTGACACCCTCACTCACCTGCTCCTGCGTACTTACGCGAACATATCCCACCGCCACCTTGGTTCCGCTTGTACTACGCTGTACGTTCATGCGCCGTGTAATAAGTCCGCTATAGGGACAACAATCCTAATTACGGATCGGCTCCTAAGCGCCTACATTGGCGACGGAGGGAGCAGTCATGAGGAGTGCGAAAGGGGTCCACGTAGGAATCGGAAACAGAGACTCCCAGGGACATTACGGAGGGAATCAGCAGAGTCCGCGCAAAGCGGTAGGATACGTGCGGGTTTCCACGGACATGCAGGCGGCGGAAGGAATG
>JAEUKB010000040.1 GCA_016794365.1 Myxococcales bacterium | reverse complement strand
GTCCGAAAGGAGTCCGAAAGGAGTCCGAAAGGAGTCCGAAAGGAGTCCGAAAGGAGTCCGAAAGGAGTCCGAAAGGAGTCCGAAAGGAGTCCGAAAGGAGTCCGAAAGGAGTCCGAAAGGAGTCCGAAAGGAGTCCAAAAGGAGTCCGAAAGGAGTCTGTTTTTTGGGGGATTCTTTACGCGCGCTGGGCTTCGCTGCGGCGGCGGTTGGCGAGCCGGTTTCCGAAGTAGACGCCGATGCCTGCTCCCGTTGCGGTCGCGAGCGTCCAGCCCGTCAGTCCAAGCAGCGCCAGCCACACCGCATTCTGCTGCGCTTTTTCGATGCCATCGACCTGTGCGGCCAGCGTGTTCATCGGTGCCACCAGTCCGGCGGTCTTTTCGAGCGGTCCTTCCAGTCGCGACACGCGATTCATCGGATCGGCCAGCTTGGTCAGGTTGTCCATCGGCTGCTTCAGGTCCGCCACTGCTTGCAGGGTGGGACGCAGCGATGCCACGTCTCCCATCGTGCCACGCAGGCTCGCAAGAGACTGCATCTGCGGACCGAGCGTTGCCATCTGTTCCATCGCCGGACGCATCGCCGCCAGATCGTGCATGTTGCGCGCCATCGCTTCAAACGAAGGCTGCATCGCCGCCAGCTTGTCCATCGAGCCTTTCATATCGGCAAGCTGCTTCATCGACGCATCCAGGTTCGCGACGTTGTCGAGGCTCGGCTGCATCTTGGCCATCGATTCGGACGCTTGACCGATGACCTGCCCCGACTGACGAATCAGACCACTCGCTTCCCGAAGCTGGGTGTTGGTTTCCTTGATGCCTTCGGAGGTATCGCGAACCATCCGCATCAGATCGCAGCCCGCAAGTGTTGTGGTCAGAACGGCCACTGTTCCGAGCTGTAATGCCTGTCCCCAAAGCCGTCGTGTCCGCATGCCTGAAAAACCTCACCGGGGACGGTAGCACACGTCTCTGACGCGGTGCGGCTGGCTGCGCTAAGTCCAGGTGCGCACAAGACAATTTCTTGTGGTAGGTTGTGACGCAAATGCCAGGTAGTCAGTCTGCGGGCGATCCATTGGTTTTGTCGTCTTCTTCGTCAGGGAAGCTGCCGATTGTGTCGGGCGCTTCGCTGGAAGAAGACAGTGCGTTTCTTCTGTGCCGTAAGCTGCGAAGCAAGCTGGCCTTTTCAGCGATAGAAGGGAGCGACGGCGAGCCAGTCTCTGCGATCGCTGCCCTGTCTGGCACCGCAGTCTACTGGTGCCTTGCGACGATGGAATGCGCTGGTCCCGATGGTGCGATCGCTCACAGCAGCGACTGCCACGCGGATCGCGCTTGCTATCAGTCCAAAGGCTAGCGACGAACCAGCTAACGAACCGGCTGAAGATCAATGCGGCTGATCGGACCCTGATTGCGGGCGGACCGATTGGTCACACAGATCGAACCAGCCTGATGTGCGACATGCAGGAACTGACTTCACGGCACACCAAATATTAGTCGTATCCGATGCCTAATATTTGCATCGCAAAGGCTTGATTCCTCGATAGACCGTCGCAGCGTCGCCCGCATAAGCCAGATCGCGTATGATTCAACAGCAAAGACCACAAGGAGTCCTTTCATGACAGCTTCGGCACTAGGCCGTGAGGTTGTAATTGTTTCCGCCGCTCGTACCCCGATTGGCGCGTTTGCGGGTGAGCTTGCGCAAGTGACTGCGCCGGACCTGGGTGCCGTCGCCATCAAGGCTGCACTCAGCCGCGCCGGGGTCAGCCCCAGCGAGGTCGGTGAAGTGACGATGGGCTGTGTGCTGCAAGCGGGAATTGGCCAAGCACCGGCTCGTCAGGCATCGATCAAGGCTGGCATTCCGACGGCAGTTCCGTGTCAGACGCTGAACAAGGTCTGTGGCTCGGGACTCAAAGCGGTGATCGTGGCGGCGCAGTCGATTGCCCTGGGTGAAGTCGAAATTGCCGTCGCTGGCGGCATGGAATCGATGTCGAATGTGCCGTATTACCTGCTGACCGCGCGGGGCGGATTCCGCATGGGTCATCAGCAGGCCACCGACGGCATGATCTTCGATGGTCTGTGGGATCCGTACAACAACTTCCACATGGGCTCGGCGGCGGAAGTGTGTGCGCGTGACAAAAAGATCGATCGCCAGAGCCAAGATGCCTACGCGGCGGAGTCGTATCGTCGGGCCCAGAGCGCGCAAGCGGCTGGCAAGTTCGACGCAGAGATCATTCCCGTCGAGATTCCGCAGAAGAAGGGACCAGCCAAGGTGGTCTCTCGCGATGAAGGTCCGGCGCGTGGCTCGGATGCGGCCAAGCTGGCGACGCTGCGTCCGGCCTTTGAAAAGGACGGTACCGTCACTGCGGGCAATGCATCGAGCATCAACGACGGTGCAGCGGCGGTGGTGCTGATGTCTGCGGAAGAGGCGGCGAGACGAGGACTTTCGCCGCTCGCGCGGATTCGTTCGTGGGGACAGCATGCGCAGGAACCGGCGTGGTTTACGACGGCACCGGCCTATGCGATGGAAAAGGCGCTGAAGCGAGCGGGCTGGCAAACGAGCGACGTGGATCACTATGAGATCAACGAAGCGTTTGCGGTCGTGGCGCTGGCGAACAACCAGATCCTCGGGCTGTCGGCGGACAAGGTGAATCCGCTCGGTGGTGCGATTGCGCTGGGTCATCCCATCGGTGCGTCGGGGTGCCGTCTGCTGGTGACGCTGCTGTATAGCCTGGTGCGAGAGGACCAGCACAAAGGCGTCGTATCGCTGTGCATTGGCGGCGGCGAAGGCATTGCTCTGACGGTCGAGCGCTAACAGCACCTGCGCCGGGCGGACCCAGGCTGGTCTTGGGTTCCGCCACGCGACGGTGATGGGTGTTCGCTGGTTATTTCAGAAAAAGGAACCAAGGGCAGATGAGCGAACGTGCGATTTCCAAGCTAGGTATCGTCGGTGCTGGTCAGATGGGGGCGGGCATCGCGCAGGTGGCAGCAGAGCGTGGCGTGTCGGTGGTGCTTCTGGACCGCGACGATGAGACTGCGGCCAAAGGCAAAGCCAAGATGGCGGTGACGCTCGGCAAGCTGGTCGATAAAGGCAAGCTGAGCGCCGAAAAGCGAGACGCGACGCTGGCGAACATTGTGACGGCAGGCAGCTATGCCGCGCTGGCGGACTGTGACTTCATTGTGGAAGCCGCGACGGAAAATCAAGAGCTGAAGCAGAAGATCTTTGTGCAGATCGATGAAGTGGCCAAGCCGTCGGCGATCTTGGCAACCAACACGTCGTCGATCTCGATCACGCTGCTGGCGAGCAAGACCAAGCGTCCCGAGCAAGTCATCGGAATGCACTTTATGAACCCGGTGCCGCTGATGACGCTGTGCGAGATCATTCGTGGTCTGGCGACGAGCGATGCAACCTATCAAGCGACGCTCCAGCTTGGGCAAGCGCTCGGGAAGGAGCTGGTGACGGCGCGCGATGTACCGGGCTTCATCGTCAATCGCATCCTGATTCCGATGCTGAACGAAGCGTGCTTTGCGCTGTCGGAAGGACTGGGAAGCGCGGAAGACATCGACAAGGGAGTCAAGCTGGGACTCAATCATCCGATGGGACCGCTCCAGCTTGCGGACTTGATCGGGCTTGATACGGTGCTGGCGATTGCGGAAGTGCTGCATCGCGAGCTGGGAGATCCGAAGTACCGTCCGGCTCCGCTTCTGCGCAGCTACGTTGCGGCGGGCTGGCTCGGTCGCAAGAGCGGACGCGGCTTCTACAAGTACTAACCTCTGTCCATTCCGAAACCAACGGATTGAGAACTGAGCGTGGGGGCGACCGGAGAGCTTTTTTCGGACCGCCTGCGGGACGGAAAAAGTCTCGTAGGGTAGCGGGGCCCCACGACGAAATGTGCAGGTTTGGGAGTGGACGGAGTGTAGTCAGGAATCGGAAGGAGCCAGTGTCGCGTCGATCAGGACTCCTTCCGAAATGCGCAGCGGACGGCCCGCCAGCGACGCAGTAAACGGCTGATCGTTGGTGGATACGATGATGGCGGTGCCGCGCTGTCTCTGCGTGGCAATCACGTCACCGATCATGGCGATTCCTTCTGGATCGATTCCGTTGCTGGGCTCATCCAAGATGAGCAGCTTGGGATTCCCAATCAAGGCGGCGAGCAGACACGCGCGCTTGCGCTGACCAAACGACAGCGTTCCCATTTTCTGATGCCAGTAGGAATGCACGCCAAGCTGCTGCTGTTGCGCGATGGACGGAAGCGGTGCCTGTTTGAGCGCGCTGACCAGTGAACACAGCTCGGACACGAGCAGCTCGGGCAGCGGATCAGAGGTATCGGGAACATAACCAAGCAGGGCTCGGGCGGCGGTTCCTCCGTTAGACAGATCGCTGCCATGAATCCGCACTTGACCCTGATCTGGTTCCCAGATTCCGGCCACGATCTTCAGCAGCGTGGACTTTCCGCTGCCGTTTGGACCCAGGATCACCACCACTTGTCCGCTTGGGATCGACAAGGAAACGCCGCGTAGGACTTCGCGATCACCGAGTCGCTTGTGAATGTTTGTCAGCTCAATCGACATGACGGCTTTCCTTACGGCTTTCCTTACGGCTCTCCTTGTTCGCGCTCACGGCGTAGTCGATGCCAGCGACTCACTGGACTGGTGACCGAGATCGAGAGCGTAAGCAGCCACAGTCCGCCCAGAAGGAAGCACAGAATCGACCAGGGTCCCAGCATCCACGTTCCAATTCCTATCATCATCAGCGTCACAATCAGTGCGATGAGGAGCCGATCGAGATCCTGTTCCGTGCCGCGCAGCGTCAGCCTGCTGATCCCACTTGCGAGCATTCCGATCGTGATGCCAGCGCTCAGACAGAGCGTCAGCAGACGAAGCAATGCCTGGCTGTGCGATCCCAGGAAGAATCCAAGCGGAATCGCAAACAGCACGCCAAACAGTCCTCCCAAGCCAGACAGAAGCAGCGTCATCGCAGACACTCGCAAGGAACCAGAGGCGCGACAGATGATGAGGAGCCACTCTGCTCGTCGTTCTGTACGCAAGATCGGACCGGAAAAGCTACACAGTGTCAGCATCAGGACGACGGACAGAACGCCTACAGTGACGGTGCTGCGCGTGCGCTCGGTGAGGATGTTATTGTTGCGGATGGCGAGCGCTGCGATCGCAACACCCAGCGCTTGAAGCCACAGCGCACGGCCAAACAGAGAGCCATGAGCGCGCCACAAGGACAGAAAGTAGGTCTGGCACAGTGCGGACAGCGCAGAGCCTCGCAGCGACAGGGAACCAGGCTTTGCGGCTTGAAGCGGAGCCAGCACAAACGCGGTAGGAAGAGACAGCGCGAGCGCTCCGATGGATATAGGAAGCGTCAGCCAAGCTGGAAGTGGAACGACAATCAGGACTGCGCAAGTCAGGGCTGTCAGGACAAGTGGTGTCGTCTTGCGCTTCGCTGCAATCACCGCATGGGCAGACATCGCGGTGGCCAGCGCAGACAGTCCGCTGACAAGTCCTGCTCCGCGCGCAAACAGAATCAGCCAAGGTAGCTCACAGACAAGCAAGAGCAGTCCGTGCAGCAGCACAAAGTGAAGACGTGCAATGGGCAGCGAGCGGAGCACAAACAGAGACGGCTCATTGATGACAGCCTGCGCACCGGGCGTCGCAATCAGCAGCCACAGCACCCAGAGCAGGATGCGAAACAGCGGTGAGGACGCTGTCATGCTGGTGACATCAGAAGCGGACATTCCGTTGCCGGAAAAGAGCACCGCTACGGCGATTCCGATTCCCAGATACAGCACGGCCACACGCTGAAAGGCTGCGCGACCGGCGGTCTTGAGGATGACACGAAGCAGAAGAACCAAGCGCTGGATCATAGAAGCGCGGGCATCCTACTCGCTTGGTGCGGAAATCGCGAACATACTGAATCGGACCTACTGAATCGGACAGAGCGCTGCGAGTTGTTAAAACGCTGCGTGCTGTGGGGTGTAGTGAAGCTGCTGCGCTGCGAGACGACCATCCATGATGGCGCTAAAGTGAAAGCGGAAGCGATTGAGATCGTAGCGGAAGTCGGTGCCTTGGGTCTTGCTGCGCAGCCAGTAGAGCGGACCAAGGAGCGTAGACGGAAGCGGAATGCGCAGGCGACCCCATTTGTGAATCAAGGCGGATAGCGGCAGGGTGTCTTGGCCCACGATGTTGAAAATACCGTGTGCGGGACTTGCGGCGGCCAAGGAAAAGGCTCGCGCGAGATCTGGCAAGCTCAAGACGTTGAGCATCGGATCAAAGCCGAGCGGCTGCAAACAGACCTGCGAGCACAGATAGTCAAAGAGCTGACTGCCTGCATCGGGAATCAGACACTCTGCACAGCGCAGCACCGTGATCTGGAGCGGTGAGACAGCCATCGCTGCGCAGGTGATCAGATCGGCCTCTGCTCGATCGCGGAGCCACTGCGGAAGACCCGCTGACAGATCGATCGGATGACGTTCATCCAAGATCTCGGGCTCGATGGCGCGAACGCGATAGATCTCTGCATGACTGCGCAGCACAAAGCGACGGATGGTGGGATGCTGTTCACAGAGCCGCAGCAGCTCTCGCGTAGACTCTACGTTGAGCTGATGGACGCGCTGTCCGCCGAGCTGGGCCGCACGATGCAGCGCAGTATGAATCACGGTCGTCACTTGATGCGATGCCGCAGGTGCAAACAGCAGATTCCGTAGCGCGCGCGGATGGGTCAGATCGGCTTGCAGATAGGTGACACCGGACGTAGGAAACAGGGCTTTCACTTCTTCAGGTGGCTCGGCTCCGACCGCGAGAATGTGCGCAAACACACGATCCGCAAGGAGCTGTTTTGCAATGGCAATACCGACGGGAGTTGTCGCTCCAGTGATGAGTGCGGTGCTCATGTAAAGAGTCCTTTGCGAGTGCGCAGTCCGTGTTCGATGAGCGCTTGGACAGCACGCTGAACCTGCGCGGCTCCTTGTTGAACAAGCTGCGGGCTGTCGGCATCGGAAGCGCTGGTTCCTTCATACAGCGAAATCGGGGCTCCGTAGTGAATGTGATAGCGAACCGGAAGCGGAAACGGAATCGGACTGACAGGAAGAAAGGGAGCACCAAAGAGCTGAAGCGGAAGCTGCATGCGCAGGGGAAACTGCTCTTCTGCACCAATCACAGCAACTGGAATGATCGGGACGCGATGACGGATGGCCATCTCTACGACACCGACGCGAAACGGACGAAGCTGATAGCGCTCACGGAAGGGCTTGGCGATGCCTGGAACGCCTTCAGGAAAGATCAAGATCAGCTCTCCGCGTGAAAGGAGTGCGTGGACATTTCCTCTGCTTCCTCCGACGGTTCCGCAGCGAGCATAGAGCGTGCTGATGAGCGGAAGGGAAGGGACAAAGTGATCGGTGACAGGACGCGGAATCCGCGCGGGCTGGCTGTTGTGAAGGACATCGCAGTAGATCATGGTTCCGTCGATCGGAAGCATTCCACTGTGATTGGCAGCCAAGATCGCAGCACCACTGCTCGGAATGTTTTCGATGCCGTGACTTTGGACGCGAAAGTAGTGCTGATAGATCGGCTGAAACAGCGCGAACATCCCCTGCACCCAATCGGGAGACAGACCGAAGACATCGAAGCCGTGCCCAGCATCCGCAAAGCGAAGCGTGGCGCAGCGATCCTGCTGATGTTCGTCGAGAAAAGCCTTAGACAAAAAGCGAAAGAGCGCGGAAGGAAAAGACATGACGGGCTGGTATATTAGCCCTTCCTTCACACAGGAGTTTGGACCATGAGGCAAGCCACGTTCTTTCGGATCTTGTCCCAGGCACTACTGGCGGCGTCGAGCGGATGTGGAGTCGATGTATCGTCGTTTGACGCACCGCTGTGTGTAAATGGCTATGCGCTGTCGGTGGATGGACTTCGTCCGGCGATTCCGCTCGATTATGTAGAGCTACGCAGCATCGATCCGTACGGCGTGGGCAGCGGCGACGCGGTGCTCTCTAGCACGGGGACCAAGTGTGCGACGGCTCCGGTTCGAGCGACTTGTGAAGCGACGCTTTCGAGCACCAAGCCAACGACGGGATTTTACGATCGCTGTACCGATCACTGTGACAGCGGCGCGATCGTCGCAACCCGTGGTGCAGAGGTGATTGTCGTCGATACCAAAGCGAAGCTTGATGCGCTGCTGGCCCCGTATGACACCCCGCAAGAGGCGCTGTTTGCGGCGCTGACGACCGGGCAGTTCATCAGCTGTAGCGACAAGAAGCGAGGCTCTGTGCGGGCCGTCGGCGATGGCTTTGAGGTGGTGACTTCGACGGGAAGTGGCTGCGGTACGTCGGATCCTGTTCGTCAGCACCTGCTCCATGTGGACGCGAGCGGTCAGGTGGAAGAGCGCAGCAGCTACGTGCTTCAGGCGGGGACTCCGGGCTGTATCGTGGGTCGTCGTCCACAAGGGCTGCACGCGGCGCACGCTGCTTGTTCGGCTGCGAGCTGTGTGGGCCGGTACTTTGCGGACAATGCTCGACTGGAACAAGCGTCGGTGAAGGCGTTTCATCAGCTGCATGCAGAGCTGCGGGCGCATCGGGCTCCGGCGGCGCTTGTGCGAAGGGCCAAGCGCTCGGCCCAAGATGAAGTGCGACATACGCGGGTGACGCGACGGCTGGCGCGGCGCTATGGTGCGAAGGCGAAGGCTTCGTCGGTGCGGTCGCTGCCGGTGCGGTCGCTGGAGTCGCTGGCGATCGAAAACATCCAGGAAGGCTGTGTGCATGAGACGTTCGGTGTGCTTGTCGGTCGGTGGCAGGCGCTGCGCGCGACGGATCCAGCGATTCGACGGGCGATGGTGCGGATTGCACGCGATGAGGGTCGTCACGCGGCGCTGTCGTGGCAGGTCGCACGCTGGGTGCAGAGACAGCTCTCGGCGGATGCGCAAAAGCGGGTCGAACAAGCAAAGCGGCAAGCGATTGAGACGCTGCGAAACGAGCTTCAGCACGAGCCAGAGACTGCGCTGTGGCAGCTCGCTGGGTTGCCCCGCGCACAGGATGCGCTGCGGCTGCTTCAGCAGCTAGAAGCACGGCTGTGGCAGCTGCCGCTGACAGGATGCTGACCGCTCACCAACAGCTCACCATCAGCTCGCAAATCGCGCGATCCATCGCCGCAGTTTCTGTTTTTGCGCAGGGCAAGACTTGACTTCCCTGCCAAGCTACCACCATATCGCGGTATGAACCCAAGCTTGGCTCGCTACGTTGTACGGCCCGCAGATCCACGCCGGGCTCGTTTGCTCGGCGAGCGCCTGGGACTCCGTCACCTGACGGCACAGCTTCTGATCAATCGCGGAGTGCGCGATGAACAAGAGGCTCGGAAGTACCTGGACCCGCGTCTGTCGGATCTGCGTCCACCCGAAGGCATGCAGCCGATGGCTGGCTTTGCGACAGCGGTGGAGCGCCTGAAAAAGTCCGTGCTCGATCGCGAAACGGTTGGCGTCTTTGGCGACTACGATGTCGATGGCATCACGACGTGTGCGCTGCTGACTGACTTTTTAAACCGAGCCGGAGCGAACGTGGTCCCGCGTGTGGCTCGACGTGGCGACGGATATGGCTTCGGAAAAGGGGACGCGCACGATCTGGCGGGGCTCGGCTGTGATGTGATCGTGACTGGCGACTGCGGAACCAGTGACCACGAGACGCTGGCGCTGTGTAAGCAGATGGGAATCGATGTCATCGTCGTGGACCATCACCAAGTGCCAGAGCGACCGCCGCAAGCGCTGGCGCTTCTAAACCCGCATCAGCCGGGCTGCGCGTTTCCGTTCAAGGGACTCGCTTCCGTCGGAGTTGCTTTCTATTTGGCGGCTGCACTGCGGACGCGACTGAAAGCAGCGGGCTGGCCGCACCTGCCGGACCTGCGCGACTTTTTGGATCTGGTGGCGATTGGAACCATCGCGGACTTGGCACCGCTGACTGAAGAAAATCGCGTGCTGGTTCACTCGGGACTGCGCGAGCTCAAGCGCTGCTCTCGGCCTGGACTGCGAGCGCTGTGTGAGATCGTCGGGCTCGAAGAAGGTGCAAGTACGTCGGCGGATGTGGCGTTTCGACTGGCTCCGCGCTTAAATGCGCCCGGACGACTCGGCGACGCGACGGAAGCACTGCTGCTCCTCATTGAAACGGACCAGCGCAAAGCCCGTACGCACGCCGAAAACTGCAACGAGATGAACACCAAGCGTCAGCTTGTGCAGGAAGGGGTGCTAAAGGAAGCGCGAGCTGCCGTCGAAGAACAGCTCCGTAGAGGCAATCCAGAGGTGCTGCTGGTCGGTGCGCAAGGCTGGCATCCCGGTGTCGTCGGCATCGTCGCTGCCAAGCTGGTCGATATCTACAACCGTCCGGCAGTGGTGATCGCGTTTGATGATCAAGTGGGCCGAGGCTCGGCGCGCAGTGCGCAGGGCTTTCACTTGTATCAAGGACTGCACGGTGTGTCATCGCTGCTGCTCCGCTACGGTGGTCACGCGGCAGCGGCTGGTCTGTCGGTTCACATCGACAACCTCGATTCGGTACGGGAAGCGCTGTGTACCGCCTATCGTCAGCAGCTTGGGGAACGCCTGACTTCGACCGATGTCACCGTCGATGCAGCGGTGTCTCTGGATGAAATTGATGAGCGCCTGACCCAAGAGCTTTCGCTGCTAGAGCCGTTTGGAATCGGCAACCATGAGCCGCTGCTCCTGATTCGAGAAGCAGAGCTTGTGCGACATCGCGTCGTCGGAAGTGGTCACTTACAGCTTACGCTGCGAACGGGAGCGACCTTGCGCGATGCGATTGGGTTTGGGCTGGGCGGACGCGCGGCGGATCTCAAGTCGGGAGGCAAGCTGAACCTGACGTTTGTGCCGCAGATGGATACGCATCGCGGGATGCGACGGGTGCGACTGCGGCTCCGCGAAGTCACGCCTTCGACCGACGTTCCGACCAAGCTGGCTGCAAACCAGTCCTAGTCCTGGCGCGTAGCCCACGCGAAGCTTCTTTGCGCTACTTGCGAACCACCGCGTACGAGAGCTGCTTCATCGCAAACTCCAGTCCTTGCTGAAGCGTTGCGTGCGTAGTGAGTCCCGCCAGATCGACGCCGATTCGGACGAGCTGTACAGCGACTCCGGCACTGATTCCCACCATCAGGCTGCGACAGCCGAGCAGCGCCACCGCTTGCACCGCTTTGACCAGTCCTTTGGCGACCCCTGCATCCATGGAATCGATTCCGGTGATGTCGATGATCGCAAACTGCGCGCGATGTCGCGTAATCGCTTCCAGCAGTCGCTCTGTGAGCTGTTCGCTGCGCTGACTGCTGAGCTCTCCCACGAGCGGTAGCAGCAGGATTCCTTCCCAAATCTGAATCACCGGAACCGCCAAGCGACCGAGCAGTGCAGACTGCGCAGAGATCACACGCTGCTGCTCTGCGACCTCTGATTCCAGACGAACGGCTTGCTCCAGTCGGACTTTGATCGGCGTCAGATCCGTGATGACTCCCAGCAGTCCGATCACCTGTCCGTGATCATCAAACAGCGGAAACTTGCGCGTCCAGATGAAGCGGACTTGCCCGGCTGCATTCGTCAGCTTTTCTTCATTTTCCGAAGGCTGCGCGCTTGCAAAGAGCAGGTCATCGTTTTTCCAAAAGACCTCTACCTGTTCGGGCGGAAAGAAGTCTGGATCACTCTTCCCAAGGACCTGATCGCGTGACAGCTGAAGCAGTGAAAAGAACGCGCTGTTTCCTTCGATCCAGCGATGTCGCAAGTCTTTGACAAAGATCGGATCAGAGAGGCTGTCGAGAATCTTGGCAGCAGGGAATCCGATCGATGCATCGCTTCCCGTGGCTGTGGATTCAATCGGCGTTGTGTCGGCAGTAGCTGTGGGCTGCGCTGCTGCGTGCTCTGTTGTCTTCAATGCGCCCTCCTCACCAACCTACACGGACGGATTCCTAAGCAAACGAAATCCTTGGACGCAGTGTATCAGGGAACATGACGCGGTGTATAGAGCACTTGCGACCCTGCACTGCGTGCCACACCACTTAGATTAGAGCGCTGCGCGAACACGGCTGGTGTGGGTGGTGATGGCAAACAGGAGCTGCGCAGAGCGCTCTTTGTCACCACTGCGTGCGGCATCTTCAAGCTGTCTGCACAGCTGCGCGAGTCCGTTTGCTCCGATTCCCAGCGCGCCCCCTGCCAGTCGGTGCGCAGCCTTTCGCAGATCTTCCATCGACTCTGTTCGCAGGTGTACTTGCGCTGCGGTGATGCTGGACTCTGACTCGCTATGGAACAGTGTGATGAGCTGCTCTGCGGACTCCTGACCGATGATTCCGGCCAGCTCCACGAGCTTGCTGCGAATCGATTCCAGTTCCATGTTGATGTCGTGTTCATCCAGGCTCTTGGCGGATTCGCTGAGTGGTAGCTGGGCTGCGGTGCTGATGTCTCCCGACGGAAAATGCTTCGGTAACCACTGATAGAGCAGCCGCATCAGGGTATCGACCGTGACCGGCTTGGTCAGAAAGTCGTTCATGCCTGCGGCCAAGCTGCGCTCTTCATCTTCCCGAAATGCATTGGCTGTCAGCGCAACGATCGGAACCGTTCCCATTGGATAGGACAGACCCCGAATCTCTCGCGTCGCGGTGAGTCCATCCATCTCTGGCATCTGACAGTCCAGAATCTTCAAAACGCTAAATCCGTCGCTGTCAATCCATACAGACTGCCATCAGGGACTGTGCGCGGGAATCCTACGCTGAGCGTACAAGCAGTTACACAACCAGCAGCGTTGCTTTTTTCGTGTAGAAACACCGTCGCGGCGCTTGTGACTTGACAGTCTCTGTATGTCACAGCATACGCTGCGCGTTCATGAACACGCGATATGCTCTGCTGTTTGTGGCTGCGCTTTCGGGTCTGGCTTCCGGTTGCGGAGAAGCCATCGATGACTTCATCAACAGCGAACACCAAGGTGACTTCATCTTGGGCAAGGTGCGCGGGATAGCGTTCAACATCGCGCTGCGTGGCGTGGATGTCTGCTTGCTCGATGATCAAGATCAGAAAACGGGCTGCACGCAGAGTGATGCAGGTGGTGAGTTTGTGCTGCACAGCTTGGCGCAGCAGAGCCAGCATCGCATCCACATGACGACGAGCGGATACTGGCCACTCATTGGCATGATTGATACCAAGCGCAGCGTCGCAGGACAGCCCATTTGGGAGCCCGCGATGCTCGATAACTTTGTGGTGGACTTGCAGGCACGCAGGGTGGACGAAACCTTCGCGGAAGGAACCGGCCTTCTGTACTTTGAGCTGCAAGAACCAGATGGAGACGAGTGGAAGGGGGCCGCAGACCGTCAGCTCTTTGGCGAAAAGCTGGGCGAGCCGTACTACTTCAATGACAGTAGTTGGCTGGACAAAAATCGCAAGAGCACGGCCAGCAAAGGCTCTGCGATCTTCGTCAATGTGAAGCCAGGCTGGTATCCCATCAAGCTGCCGCCGGGCTGTCTGCCGCACTGGGGCTTTGATTTGAACGAACAGGGTCTGCTTCCTACCTATGTGGCAGCAGGCACGGTAACAGAGCTAAACGTCCGCTGCCGATAGCTGGCGGACTGCGTTTCGTCAGACTGGTTCAGAAGCGGACCGCAGCTTCCTAATGTCCCCTGATTCATCGTCGCTGTGGGGAACTGGGGGAGCACTCTGTCCGTAGGAAGTGATCTGACAGTCCATCAGAATCAAGTCGTACTGAAACTTGCTGGCTGCGCTCTTGGCTTCTTTTCCGTTGGCAACCACATCAACGCGACAGCCCAGACGTTCCAGCATCAGTGCGGCCAGGCGCTGACTGGCGCGGTTGTCTTCCGCGACCAAGATCCGGGGCGGATTTTCGCTGACGCGGATTCCTTCTACGCTGCTGCGATCGTATCGTGCGCGCTTGCGCGACCTATCGGATGACGTGCTACTGCCAAACGCTTGGCTGAGCATCCGGGTCAAGCGACGCTGCCGAATGGGCTTGAGCAGCTCTCCGCTTACGGAAGGAAACAGCGCTGCGATGTTGTCCGCTGGTCTGCGCACAGAAGTCATTAGCACCACAGGAATGCTCTGAATCTTTGGCGTGTCTTGAAACAGCTTGATGAGCTGCTTGATCTCTTCGAGCGCAAAGCCATCCGACAGCAAGATGATGCTCGGTCGCGTGTTCGGTGTGGCCTGTAGGAATCCCTTGGCTTCTGCAATGCTGGCGGTCAGCTTGGGACTGAGCAGCAGCTTCTGTAGCAGCTGATCGAGCTGTTCGCGCGTCGCTGCACTTTCTTCAATCACCAGCGCCAGCGCGCCCATCGTGGTGGGGGGAAGCTGCTCTGTTGAGTTTGAGACCTCTGCACCGATCATCGGTAGCTCAAACCAAAAGGTCGATCCTTGTCCCAGCGTGCTCTGTACGCCGATGGCTCCGCCCATGGCTTCGATCAGTCGCTTGCACAGCGCGAGTCCCAGTCCGGTTCCGCTGTGACGACGAACGATCGAGGCGTCTACTTGGGAAAACGGCTGAAAGAGCTGCGACAGCGCTTCTTCAGGAATCCCTGGCCCCTGATCAACGACCTCCATACGCAGGCGCGGATCCGTTCCCTGTCCGGTCAGCTTGCCGCGCACCAAGATCTCTCCCCGATCAGAAAACTTTACGGCATTGCCAATCAGGTTGATCAGCACCTGCCGCAGTCTTCCTGGGTCGGTCATGATGTGGCTTTCGCACGCGCGATCGAGCAGACAGACAATGTTGATCCGCTTTTGACGCGCAGACTCTGCCAAGATCTCGACCGCATCTTCCATCGCCAAGCGAATGTCTGTGGCGATGGTCTCTAGCTCTAGCTTGTCGGCTTCTACCTTGGACAGATCCAAGATGTTGTTGAGCTGACTGAGCAGCGTATCGGCTGCGGTGCGGACTGCTTGAACGTATTCCAGATGTTCCTTAGAAAGCGGTGCGTCCAGCAGCAGCGAGGTATAGCCAATCACCGCGTTGAGCGGAGTGCGGATCTCATGGCTCATATTGGCCAGAAACGCTGACTTTGCACGATCCGCAGAGCGAGCTTCTTCGACGGAACGAACCAGCGCTGCGTTCTTTTCCGTCAGCTGCTGGGTGTGTGCGTTCACCTGTGCGGTCAAGACGCGATACAGCCTGCGAAACAGACGCAGCGTCAGCGTATCGAACATCAAGGTGACAAGTAGGTTGCCGTATTCCCAGACAAACAGCCCTGGTGTCCGGGTCATCAGCACCATCAGATCGTAGAGCGCCAGCACCAGATAGATCATCAGCGTGACAAGCGCCATTCGTCGCTCGGGCAAGACCATCGTCTTGGCTGTCCAGACCAGCCGCATACAGAAAGAATAGAGGAGTATGCAAGGAGTAATATAGAGAAACAGAACCGGAGTGGTTTCCGCTTTGAGGATGCGCGGACCGAGCACATTGGTCCAGAGATAGATCTGCTCGCTCACCACTACACCTGGCCACAGCGCAAGCAGAGATCCCACGCTGGCCAGTCCCAGTAATCCCAGCCACAGCCGACGGGGAACTTGCTGATCACAGAATCCGTAACAGACCTTGAGCGCGCACAGAGACAGCCACAAGATCATCGCGACTTGCAGCTGGGTACACAGGGTCACGATAATCGGATTCTGGGTTGTGTAATGAATCCCGCGACAGATGTTGATCAGCTGAGAGACCACACACCACGCTGCGCTCCAGCTATGAACCGTGATCTGTTGCTGGACTTGGTTGCTCGCTGTTCGTCCAAGCGCCAGATGCAGGATCGCCATATGAATGGTGACCCCCGACGCCAGCGCGAGCCCCAAAACGGAAAGACACATTCCCCCCACCTCATCGAAGGTAGCAGAGATCCGAGGTGACTCGACCAAATTCCGCTGCGTTTTGGGGAGCGTCCCTGACGCACGGTGTGGGCTATAGACTCTGACTATGGAGCAGCGGTAACATGATTCCTGGTTGGGGGGAGAGGATTCCGCGTATGTCTCGTCCAGGATTTTTTGTGCTGGTCGTGGAAGATGAACCGATCGCTCGAATGACGCACCTTGGAGCGATTTCTCGACTGAACGATGTGGTGGCGATAGGCGCAGGTGGTGTGATGGAAGCGCTGGCCATCATTGCGCAGCGTTCCCCACAGGTGGTGGTGCTGGATCTTCAGCTTCAAGATGGAACCGGAATCGATGTGATGGCGCGCTTGGCAGAGATAAGCAGCACGGCTGTCCTGATCATCGTCAGCTCTCACATTGAGCGATTCCGTCAGCGCTTGAAGGTGAGTGAGCGTCTGCACTTGCTAAACAAGCCAGCGTCACTGCGCGACCTTCAGCGCATCATCGAATCGGTACAGCGCGCTAGTACACAGCATGCCCCCTTTTCACCGCTGGATTACGTGCAGCTTGCCTGTATGGGACAGCACAGCGTCGAAATAGACTGCGTTGGTGAAGAGCTCTGCGGTGAGATTGTGATCCACAAAGGAGTCCTGTGGTCAGCGCAGGATGAGCTGGGATCGGGCGTTGCTGCGTTTACGCGACTGGTGCTCTCGAAGCGGATGCTGCTGCGCGTCTCTCCTGCCAGGGAAGATCCGGGCCCACAGAGCATTGAAGAGAGCTGGGAGCAGCTTGTCCTAGATGCCGTCCGCGAACAGGATGAAACAGACAGAGTCCGTCCTCCTAGACCGGCAGCGGCTCCATCTACAGAGGTTCCGGCTCCATCCACAGAGGTTCCGGCTCCATCCACAGAGGTTCCGGCTTCATCTACAGAGGTTCCGGCTCCGTCACAGCCTGTGGGGTCCGGTGGTTCCAAGCACAGCGTACCCAGCGCAGCGATCGATGCTGCCGCTTCCTCTTCCATGAAACGAGGAGCATCGCGCGGGACCATCTCACCGGAGCTACGCGCCAGCTTCGATCAGTTCGTCGATCGCGGAGTCCGCGCAGTGATCGAGCGGAACTATCCGTTGGCCATTTCAGAGTTTGAACAAGCGCAAGCGCTGTGGCCCGATGAGCCGCTGGTGCGCCATCGTCTTCAGCGACTCCGAATGATGGTTCAGCCCGCCTCTTCGTAGCTTCTGCTGTGAAACTCTGCTGTGAAACTCTGCTGTGAAACTCCTCTGTAGCGCGACGCTCGCTGCGGATTCCTTTTCGCCGACTACGGCCTTTGGGGAAGGGTCGCTGCAATGGGCTTCGGGCTGTGACGACTTCAGGATGAGAGACTGCGGTGTGCTGGATCTGCGCTTGGCTGGCAAAATGAAGCAGGCACAAAATGAAGCATGTAGGATGACTCATATGAATCGGACTCCAGTGGTTTCTGCGCTGCGTCTGTATGAATCGATCGAAGCGCTGGGTCGCATCGGTCGCTATCTGGATGAAGCAAGTGGTCTGTACGGGGTCAATCGCTTGGCGCTGACCGCTCAAGATGGGGAAGGTCGCCGTCATGTGGTGGCCAAGATGAAGTCGCTGGGTCTGGCTGTGACCGTCGATCGAATTGGCAATGTCTACGCCCGGCGAAAGGGAAGGGAAGACACGCTTGCTCCGGTGATGATGGGATCGCACATTGACTCTGTTCCCACCGCAGGCAAGTTCGATGGCTGTCTGGGGGTCTTGGGCGCACTCGAGGTCATGCAGGCATTGGATGATGCGCAGCATGTCACCCGGCGACCGCTGGTTGCGGCGTTCTTCACGGATGAAGAAGGCTCGCGCTTTGGATCGGACATGCTCGGAAGCTCGGTGGCGACCGCGCGGATTCCGTTACAGACCGCGTATGCCTTGCGAGATCGCGCCGGGCTGTCGGTCCAAGCCGAGCTGGAAGCGATCGGCTTTTTGGGCGAAACAGCGGAACAGCTTGCGCCTCCCTTTGCGTATCTGGAGTGTCACATCGAACAAGGTCCAATGCTGCGTCGTGAACACATCGACATCGGTGTGGTGACCGGCGTGCAGTCGATCTCGTGGCATGAGGTCACAATCTTGGGTCGCAGCGCCCACGCAGGAACGACCCCGATGGAGCTGCGCGCCGATGCTTCCGTTGCGGCTTCGCGCATCAACCTGCGACTGCGACAGATGGCGCTATCTGGTCACTACGGAGAGCAGCTGCGCGCGACGATGGGCGCGATGGTTCCGGTTCCGGGTCTGGTCAACATCGTGCCCGGTCAGATGACGGTGACGGTGGATCTGCGCAATCCTTCCGATGTGCAGATGCGCAGAGCAGAAGCAGACATCATCGCGTTTTACGAGACAGTTGCTGCGGAAGAAGGCGTGCAGATTCGCTGGCGACAGACCGCGCGTACCAGCTGCGTGCCGTTTGATGCCGCGTTCCAAGATCAGATTGAAGCGGCGGCTCAGCGACGAGGACTATCCACTCGACGGATTGTCTCAGGGGCCGGACATGATGCCCAAGAGCTGGCGCACCTCACCCGCGCTGCGATGATCTTTGTTCCAGGGGAATACGACGGAATCAGTCACAACCCGCGTGAGCTTTCGACTCCTGAACAGTGCGCAAACGGAGTCCAGGTCCTGCTCGATGTCCTGCTTGAGATTGCCGATGCCGAGTAGCGCAGCCTGATTCCGAAGCCGTGTGTAGCCGAAGTAGTTGACAACCTTTGTGTTTCCCATAGACGCTCCCTCTACGACAAAGGAGAGTCCATGCGGAAGCACTGGCACGTTCTGTGGTTGGCGGCGGGTCTTGTGTCTTGCAATCCAAGTCCTGTGCTGCCGGTTGCGCTGGAGCTGTTTTCGGTGACGCCAGCGAGCGGACCGACAACCGGAGGCACCATGGTGCAGCTCCTGGGCAGCGGTTTTTCTGCGCAGACAGCGGTCTTCGTGGATGGCGTTGCCGCTACGCAGCCCACCCTGGTTCGCGAAGGTGTGCTGACCGCCAAAGTCCCTGCGCACCTGGGCCGCGCCGGTCTGGTCGATGTTCGCGTCGAGCAGCCGATGACCGACGTGGCTCCTGTCAGCCTGCCCAAGTCGTTTCGCTACTTTTATGGAACCTTGGACTTTGCGGCGGGCCCGGCGTCCACCGTCAACGGAGCCAGTCCGTGGTTCATCGCTGCGGAAGACCTCAACGGAGACGGACTTCAGGATCTGATCGTATCGAACTACAGTGGCCGGGACCTGAGCGTTTTCCTGGGCAACGGCAATGGAACCTTCCGTCCGCAGGTCACGTACCTTGCGGGCAAGACTCCGTTTGGCTTTGCGGTCGCCGACCTGGACGCAGACGGCAAAAAAGACTTGGTGGTCGGGCAGTATGCAGCCGATCCGCTGCAAGTGCTCTACGGCAAAGGCGACGGAACCTTTGAGCCAAGCCAGGCCGTTGCGACCTTGCAGGCTCCGCGCGCGGTGCGGGTTGCGGATCTGAACCGGGATGGCAAGCCCGACATCGTGACCGCCAACTCCCTGAACAACACGCTGGGCGTGGTGCTTTCGCAGGGCGGTCGCAAGTTCGCAAGTCCGGTGACATATCCAGCCGGAAACGGTGCGCGCGCGGTCGCCATCGCGGACTTTGACGGTCGAAATGGTCCCGATGTTGCGGTGTGGGCCGAGACGGCGATGAACGTGAGCATCTTCCTCAACCGAGGCGATGCGACGCTTTCCGCCGGACAGACGTATCTGGCCGGAACCAAGCCGGTGTCGGGGCTCGCGGTCGATATGAACAACGATGGCAAGGTGGATCTGGTGTCCGCCAGCGCCAGCCGAGAGCCAGTCCTCGTTCACATCGGCAACGGCGACGGTACGTTCTTGACCGCGCTGCCCTGTGGACAGGATGTCTACGCCAACCAGATCGTAAGCGACGACTTCAACCTCGACGGTAGTCTCGACATCGCGGTCGCCAACTACACCGCATCGGGCAGCGTCTCGGTCCTGCCGGGACTGGGCAACGGTCGCTGCGGCCAGATGGTCAGCTTCTCGGCGGGCAATGCCACCACGGGCCTGGTCGCCGCTGACTTGGACCGGGATGGCAAGCTCGACGTGGCCGCGTGCAACTCGAACAGCCAGAACATCACCTTCCTTCGCAGCACCGCGCAGTGATCGGGCGGCTTTCCGGCTTGACGGACAGACCGTCCGTTGCCTATGTTCCCGCCTGCACATGAACCTTGGTCGCGTCATCGGTACCGTCGTCGCAACCCAGAAGTATGAGGGTCTGCAAGGCAAGAAGTTCCTGCTCGTGCAGCCGCTCGATCACGCCCTGCGCGTAGCCGGAGATCCGCTTGTTGCCGTCGATACAGTGCAGGCAGGCAAAGGAGAGCTCATCTACTTTGTCAACTCACGCGAGGCGGCGCTCGCGCTCGAGCCCTTCTTCGTCCCGGTCGATGCTGCAATTGTGGGCATCGTCGATGATGTCGCGCCAGAGACCGCGCAGCCCTTGGCGGACGTGTTTTCCAGCGCCAAGACCGGAGGTGCCTTGTGAAGCTGTGTCGCGTGATTGGTCCCGTGGTGGCCACCGCCAAGCACAAGGCCTACGCGGGTCGCAAGCTTCTGTCCGTTCAGCCCGTCGATGAGCACGGCGCTGCCACTGGAAGCTCGTTTCTGGCCGTCGATGATGTCCAGGCTGGTCCCGGCGATGTCGTGCTGGTGATGCAGGAAGGAAACGGCGTGCGTCAGCTCCTCAAGATGGGCAGCCAGGTGCCGATCCGTTCGCTCATCGTTGGCATCGTCGATCGGGTGACGGTGTCCGCATGAGCCTGCCGGAAGCCCGGCTCCGCGCCGAGCTGCTCGACTACTGTCATCGCCTGCACGCGCGCGGCTGGGTTGCCAATCACGACGGCAACTTGAGCGTGCGGCTGCGTCCCGGCCAGATCCTGTGTACGCCGACCGCCACGTCCAAGGCCGAAGTCCGCGATGAGGGCCTTTTGATCGTCGATGAAGCGGGGACTCGCCTGTCGGGCAAGGGCAAGCCGTTTTCGGAGCTGTCGCTGCACCTTGCGGTCCTGCGTGGCCGTCCCGATGCGCTGGCGGTGATCCATGCGCACCCTCCGTATGCGATGGCGCTGGGCGCGACCGGCCATGGACTGGACCAGCCGTTTGTGCCAGAGGCCGTGGTGTCGCTCGGAAGGTCGGTTCCGCTGGTTCCGCTGACTGCACCGGGCAGTGCCCAGGTGGCGGCCTTGAGCCCGCTTGTGCCGCTTCACGATGTCGTGCTCATCGCGGGCAACGGCGTCCTTTCCTGGGGCGACAGCATCGAACAAGCCTACCTGCGAATGGAGCTGGTCGAGCACTTGTGCCGCATCTACCTGCTCGCGCTGCCTGCGGGCGGGGTCAAGCCGCTGCCGGACGCGATGCTTGGGCCACTGCTCGAAGCGCGCAAGAAGGCGGGCCTTGGTCCCGAAGCGCGCGGTGTGGTGGTTCCGCCCACCCAGCCCGCTTCGGCGACACCGCCCGCTGACAAGCTCTACTCGCTGATTCGCGCGGAAGTCGCCGCCGCTCTCGGGAAGCAATAAGTCACGTCTGCGCGGGCTGCGTCTGCCGCTTGCTGGGCTGGTCCTGTACCGCTCTGGCACACGGGGCCTGGCCTGACCTGCTGGCGCGCGTATCGCACAGCCTGATGCGAAGCGTCACCCTGTCGATGCTTCACCTCTGTTGAGTGCTCCCGTCGTTTCTTGCGAAACTAGGAAAGCTGCAATCGCTCGCTTTCGCGCATCCAACGACCAGAGGGGGACTGTATGAACACTTCACTTGGCCTTCGCTTTGTCACCAGCTTGGCTTCGGGCTTCGCACTGACCTTGAGCGTGCTCCTGGGTAGTAGCTGCTCGGGAGAAGGCACCGGCAGTGGCACGGAGCTGCCCTCGGATGCCTTGTGTCAGCCCGGTCAGCGCACCTGCCTTGGCAACACCCTCAACACCTGCTCCTCGGACGGGACGTATGTCCCCGAGCTAGACTGCGCGGGCTCCAAGGTCTGTGATGCAACCCTCGGCTGCGTGGACTGCTCGCCCGGCGGAAACCTGTGCGTGGGCAACGAAATCCGCTCGTGCAACAGCGATGGCTCCGCTGGACCGCTCGTTCAGGCTTGCGACTTCGCCCAGACCTGCCGAGGCGGCACCTGCGTCGATTCCTGCGAGCTGGCCGCCAGCGAGTTCATCTATCTGCTCGATAGCTCGAACCAGCTGCTGTCGTTTGAGCCCCGCAGCGACACGTCCGCCACCGCCGTCAAGGTCATCGGCAAGGTTTCGTGCCCAACCGCCACCGCGCCCAACTCGATGTCGGTCGATCGCCGCGCCCGCGCCTGGCTCAACTACGACGACGGCAAGCTCTACAAAATCCCGACCAACAACCCCGCCTCTTGCCAGGACAGCGGCTACCAGACCGGCGTGGTCCCCACCGCCAAGGTCGGCATGGGCTTTGTGTCCGACAACCCCGGAAGCAAGATCGAGACGCTCTATCTTGCTTCCTTTGGCAACCCGTCGCAGCTGTGGAAGCTCAACCCGCTTGATGTCGCCCCGATTGTGGCGTCCAAGATCGGCACCTTTGCCGCCAGCGCGACTTCCCCCGAGATGACCGGCACCGGCGCGGCAGAGCTATATGCCTACTTCCCGGCGGCGGACACCTCGCATCGCATCATCCGCGTCAACAAGACCAGCGCCCTGGCCGACTTGACCTATCAGCTACCCGCCCTGGCCACCGCACCCGGCGCGTGGGCCTTTGCGCAGTGGGGCGGACGCTTCTACATCTTCGTCACCGAGAGTAGTGTAAGCCGGGTCTATCGCTACGACCCCTCGCAGCCCGACAACATGAAGTGGGTCAGGGTTCAGGACAACCTGCCGACCCGAATCGTCGGCGCGGGCGTGTCCACCTGCGCTCCGACGAAGGTCGGCTAACCAAGCGGGTGCAGCCTGCGGGCCGTGTGCTAGCGAACGTCGCTGATGAAGATCGGCGGGTGATGCAGCATCGTGATCTGTGACGACCGACCGTGGCGAGATCGCCCCATCGAGATCGCCTCGGCGAGCGTATCGGCCCGCTTCCAGCCAAACAGGTCCGGCACCGTGCGGTTGTCGGCTCCGACTGCGATGACATCGCCGCACCACTCGCGTCCGGCCTGGCCCCAGTAATACATGTAGAACGGGTGCGCGCCGTGGTAGGCGTTGCCGCGACGATACATCTCGATGTAGGTCGGGTTGTAGGCGAACTCGTCCTGGTAGCGCTTCTCTAGGTAGTAGGCGTCGCGCGACTCGGGCAGCAGGCGGTTGAAGAACTCGATGTAGCTCGGGTGATGGACCGGGTCGAACGCATCGGTGCAAGGATGCGTAAAGATCAGCGTGCCGCCTTTTTTGAGCGGGCACTTGTTCCGGTACATGTTGAAGAAGTAACCGAGCGCCATCACCTGCACCAGCAAGGGATTGAGCGCCTTCGAGTTCACGTTGTACGGCGAGATGTACGGGATGCCGGTGATCAGGATGTCGGCCTGGCCTTCGACCGGGACGCTGTACTGCTCCCACGACTTGGCGAGGATCTTCTGGTGGACCGGATCGGTCTTTCCGGCGTGAACCGCAATCAGCTCGTACGGGGCGGGCACCCGCATGAAGATCTCGCGGCGCAGCGCCCGAGGCGTCTTCTTGAGCGACCACTTGATGGCCTGGAACTTCAGCGTGTCGGCCTCGGTGAACTCGTCTTCGTTCTTCATCAGGAAGTCGAGCGGCCCCGAAAACATCCGGTTGTTTAGCACCGTCTCGATGTGGAACACCTTCATGTGCTGCTCGCACACCGCACCGATCCGATTGACCGAGTGATGCAGCGCCGAGTTCTTCGGGTCCATGTACGAGTTCGAGTCCACGATCGTCTTGGGCGTGTGATGCGCCTTCAGGCTCTCGTAGCCGCACAGACCGACGCCGACTGACTTGTGACCACCGTCCATCGGCACCAGGTTGATGTTGACGTAGATGACCAGGTCGCTCTCGACCGCGCGACGGTTCGTCTCGACCACCTCGTTGTGGCGCGTCTTGCCCAGCGTCACCATGCCGTCCGGGTCGCAGGCGTCGTGGTTGTACAGCTTGTCCGGCCAGTAGGCATCGACGATCTTGTCGCCGAGGATGTAGCGGATTTCCCGCTCCGTCATGCGGCGATGCAGGCTGGTCGCGATGATCAGGTGGATGTCATCGACACCGTGATCGGCCAGCATCTCCAGCACGATGCTGCAAATCGTCTCGCGGATGTCCGGGCGCGCCATCGGCGGCAGCGGCAGCGAGATGTCATCGATCGCAATCGTGACCTTCATCCCCGGAAACAGCAGCGCGTGCAGCGGCTCCATCTCCTCAGGGTGGTGCAGGGCGTAGCGGATGGCAGCGCGGGGGTTCGGCAGACCGCTGATGGGACGACGGGGATAGATGACGCGAGTACCGACCGGCAGGTCTTCACACAGGAAGTCTTCGCCGTAGAACAAGATGCGCGGGGCGCTGTCGGTATCGATGGTGATGACGTTTTCGTCGGCAGTATCAGCAGAAAACTGGCGCATGAGAGCGCAAGCTATCGCAGGTTTTTTGTGCGCTGACAAGATACATCGTCCCCCACGCCCCCTCCCAACCCACACAGCCAGCGCTTGGATGCCACCCAACCTATGGCAAGGGTTGCTGGCAAGGATTGCCGGGGGGGGCGGGCACTTCTGGGCTTGGTGGGGCGCTTCTGGGGCAGCGGCGACGGGGCATTTTGGGGCTGCGCGGCGGCACTCGGCTTGCTTTGATGCTGGGTAGATCCGCGTTGCTTGGAGGATGTCAAATGACCCGGCAGACCCGCTTTCCTTGGGCCTTGGCCTGTATGACCGTGCCGCTGTGTGCCGTGCTTTTGGGCTGTAGCGAAGACTACGTCCTGCGCGGCGATCACCTGGCGCAGCTTCGCAGCGAGCGTGAGCGCGGCGTACCGGTCGAGCGCTTGGCGATCGCGGCCAAGGACAGCGCGGACCGGCAGCGCTTTCTGCGCGCCCGCTACCTGCCCGAGCTGCCACCGCTCCAGAGCGCCGCCACGCAGGTGAAGATCAATCACCCGGACTCCCGCGCCAAGCGCATCGCGGGGACGACGCTGTTTGCAATCGGGCTGGTTCACCTGATCGCGCTGACGGGGCAGGTGGCGGGGACGTACGCGTCTTCGGCGCGCTGTGCCAAAGACCCGTACTGCATGAACGAAGACTTCAGCCTGCTCATCTCGGGGCCGATCCTGGGCACCATCGGGCTGTCGCTGACGATTCCCGGCATCGCGCTGATGGTGTCAGGCTACAGCCATCCCCGCGACGCCCAGCCGGACCGCCCCGAGCTGTTCTACGTAAAGTAGCCACCCGCCCCGCGCGCGCGAATCGATGCGCGGAAGCCTGTAGAGGGTCTACGGCATAGGCGAAAGGATGCGCGGAAGCCTGTAGAGGGTCTTAAGGCATAGGCGAAAGGATGCGCGGAAGCCTGTAGAGGGTCTACGACATAGGCGAAAGGATGCACGGAAGCCTGTAGAGGGTCTTCGCTTTGCACGTAAATCTGCGAAAACACAAAAAAATCTCGACGGGAAACGACAAAAAGTGCAAGCGCGGTTGACCAAGTGAAGGAATGCTCTTTCGACCTTTCCCTTCCAGGAGGTCCGAGATGTCTGCGTTGGAACTGTTTGACCCGTCCGTATATACCCGTACCCCGAATCTGGATTTGCCCTCGTACATTGCGCTGGGCCATCAACTGTTACAGGCACTGCCTGCTCGACCTTCGAGCGCGCTGAAGGCAAGTGCCGATGAACTGGCCACTGGCTTGGCAGAGGCCGAGCAGTGCTACGGAGAACACCTGCAAATCGCAGTCCCTCAAGACAACCGCGTGATTGACCAAGCCGCTGATGTGTCGTGGGGGAGTCTGTATCGCTGGCTATCGGCCTATGCGGAGCTTCCTCACGATCGCTATCCCAAGGCGGTGCAGGCCGAGGCGCTGCTCCAGGCGCTGTTTCCTTCTGGGCTGGGCTTTTTGAACTCGGAATACGGCGCGCAGTGGACCGAGGCAGAGCAGCGGCTGCGGCGGATCTCGCGCGACAAGCTCAAGCCGGTGCTGCTGGCCCTGGGCGGCGGCGACTTTCTGACCGAGATCGAGCGCTGTCACAAGGACTACGGCGAGATGGTCGGTGTCACCAAGGTGAAGACGCCCCGGAGCAAGCTGCCTGACCTACGCGCCCAGCGGCAGAAGCTTCAGCAGGCCCTGACGGCGCACATGTTCCAGCTGGTGGCCATGGTGCTGGCGGGCGGAGCCTCTGCCTACAAAGCGGCACTGCCCAGCTTTGCGGCGATCGATGCCTACCGCGAAAAGGCCGCGCCGAGCGGGACCGACAAAAAGCCCACCGACCCCACGCCGCTTGCCCCCAGTCCGGCCCAGCCTGCGTAACACATCCCCATCGCGTCTTGCGTGAAGGTCGCTGGTCCGGTGATATGATGCCCCAAGGGAGATCGTCGCCAGTCCAGATGTGGGGCGATCCCTTGGGCCCCTTGGGTGGCAGGCGGGGCCTGGCTGTAAGCGGCTGCGGCGTCCGCTGGATCTGGCAGCGGGCGTCACCATGGCTCGGGGGAGCATCTATGAACACTAAAGTAGTCCTTGGTCTTATCGCTTCGGGGTGTATTGGGCTTTCGCTGTTTGCGTCGTGTGACTCGGGCAGCACGGGGCCGGGAACGACCGTGATGACGGACATGGCGCTCGGATCGTTTGCGGTCGGCGGCAACGTGACCAGCCTGACGGGCAATGGTCTGGTGCTGTCGCTCAACGGGACAGAGGACTTGCCGATCTCTGCGTTTGGTCCGTTTACGTTTTCCACCAAGCTGATGACGGGGACAAGCTACGCGGTGACGGTGAAGACCCAGCCGTCTTCGCCGCCGCAGACCTGTACAGTGATGGCGGGCGCGGGCCAGATCGGGACAGTGGACGTGTCGAACGTGGTGGTGGAGTGCAGCAACACCGCGTTCCCGGTCGGTGGCACCGTGGCGGGACTCAATGGCACCGTGGTGCTTCAGAATAGCGGCGGAGACGACCTGACGGTGTCGATGAACGGGCCGTTTACGTTTGCGACGCCAGTGGTGGCGACCGCAAGCTATGCAGTGACGGTGAAGACCCATCCGCAAGGCCAGGTCTGTAACGTGGCGTCGGGCAGCGGCATGGTCCAGTCCGGGCCGGTGACCAGCGTGATGGTGACGTGCGGTCCGCCGCCAAACTGCAAGGCGATCAAGAACGCGCTGCCGCAAGCAGCGGACGGCGACTACACGATTGATCCCGATGGCAGCGGTCCGCTCGCGCCGATCAGGGTCTACTGCGACATGACCACGGATGGCGGCGGCTACACGATGTACGGGGTGACGGGCGGCATCAGCACGAGCCGCTTTGACCAGGCCAACTCCTGCGATGCGATCGGTCTGAAGCTGGTCATTCCCCGCACCAAGGCGCACCTGGCGTCGCTGTACAAGAAGTACGGCGCGACCTACTTCCAGACGGTGCCCGGCGTCTACGGGCTGGCCGCTGGCAACTACACTGGCTGCATCATGAACTCGGGCAACGCCGCGTGCGCGATGAACTGGGTGGCGCTCGACAAGGGCGCTTGGTTTGCCCGCGACGCCACCTACAGCGAGCCAAACGGCGACTACACGCCCGGCTGCTGGCTGAGCAACGGCGGCCTGGATGGCAACGGCAACCTGACCTTCAACGACGCTGGCTGTAGCTACGCGACCGGCACGTCGTACGTCTGCTCGGACAACGCCAAGTAAGAACACCCGCCTGGCTTTGCTTTTTCGGCTCGGCGGCGGCCGCGCTGGGCCTGGGCCGGGCCCTCGTCATCGTTTCCACTTCCTCATCGGCTGTCTTGTGAGCGGACGCAGCGCTGCGGGCGGCGCAGTGTGGCTTTGCGGCGGCGTCTGATAAAGTGGCGAGAAGATCCAGGTGAGCATGAGCGACCAAGATGAATCGGTCCGTGGGGGAAGCGGCAAGCGCTGGCTGTACGGAGCGCTGCTGGTGACGGGGGCCGCGCTGCTGGGATACCGTGGCTATCAAGCGGTCCAGCAGCAGAAGCAGCAAGATGCCGCGCGTCGTCACCAAAAGTCGGTGAGCGACCACTACGCGACCGTGAAGGCGTCGATCGGGCGGGGCGATGTCACGTCGGCGCTGTGGTGGCTGGACAAGGCGTACCAGAGCGGTCACGACGATGCGCGGATGCGGTTTTTGCTGCCGCAGCTTCGTCACAAGCTCCGGCAGACGGTGGCGGTGCTGCCGCATGACGGGGAAGTGACCTCGGTGAGCTTTGTGCAAGGCGGACGGCAGGCCCTGACGACCAGCGCCGACGGGATGGCGCGGCTGTGGTCTTTGCCCGAAGGGAAGCTGGAGCGCAAGCTGGCCAAGGTGGAAGGGGTGCTCACGGGGGCGTGGCTGTCGCAGAGCGGGCAGCGGCTGCTTACGCTGGACCAAGAAGGCACGGCGCGGCTGTACGGACCGAGCGGCGAGACCCCGATCGCACAGCTTGCGGACCCGGCGATGACTGGCGCACCGCTTCAGCAGCTTACGCTGTCGCCCGATGGGCAGCGGGTGCTGGGGCTGTTTGTGGCGGACAAGCAGCGCGGGGCGCGGCTGTGGAATGCAGAAGACGGCAAGCTGCTTGGGCGGCTCGATGGACACGAAGCGCCGATCTTTGCGGCGGTGCTGAGCCCGACGGGCAAGCGGGTGGCGACTGCCTCACCGGGGACGGCCAAGCTGTGGGACGCGCAGAGCGGGGCGCTTGTGGCGACGCTGTCGGGACACACCGATCAGATCCGCGACATTGTGTTTTCGCCCGATGGCAAGCGGATCGTGACCTCTAGCTCGGACCGGACGGCGCGGCTGTGGGACGGCGAAACGGGCGCACCCGTGGCAGAGCTGGAAGGCCATGACGGCACGGTCCACTCGGCGTCGTTTACGCTGGCGTCGGGTCGCGCGGTGATGACGATCAGCGCGGATGGTACGGCGCGGCTGTGGGACTCGACGACTGGAGCCGGGATGTTTGCCCCGGTCAGTCACCCGCGACGCAGTCAGGTCATGGCGATGACCAAAGACGGCGGGCGGATGGTCGTGCTCAGCGAAAACGGGGTGCTGGAGCTGTGGGAGCGCATCGTCGGACACATGCGCGCGCAGCTCATCGGGCACGTTGGGCCGGTGCTGGCGACGGCGTTTTCCCCGACGGGACGGCGAATTGTCTCTGCCGGGGCGGACGGCACGGTGCGGATCTGGGATGGACGCAGCGGCCAGTCGCTGTTGGTCTTGCGCGGCCACCAGCAGCGGGTGTCGGTGGCGACCTTTAGCCCGGACGGACAGTACGTGCTGACCGGCAGCCGCGATGGCACCGCTCGCCTGTTTCGCAGCCAGGCGGGAGAGTTGCCGATCCCGCTGTCGGGACACCTCAGCGAGGTGGTGTCGCTCCAGTTTTCTCCCGATGGACAGCGGCTGCTCAGCAGCAGTCGCGATGGCACGGCGGCGGTCTGGGATCTGAAGACCTCAGAGCGGCTGGCAGAGCTGCCGAGTCGCGGCGTGTCGGATGCGCGCTGGCTGACCCAAACAGCGCAGGCCCCCGCGCTGCTGACGATCGTGCCGGGCGGCGTGGGTAGCTCGGGGCGCAGCGTCAGCTACCTGCGCTACTTCAGCGGGACGAACTACGCGCGGATTCGCTCGCTGGGCGGCGAGCTGTCGTTTGGCCAGATCCTGGCCGTCAGCGGCAGCGGAGAGTTCATCCTGACGACGGCAGAGGAGGGCAAGGGCATGCTGTGGCAGTCCCAGCTCGATCTGAGCCGTCCGGTAGACGCCTCGGCCACCGATCGAGAGGAGCCCGTGCTGCCCAGTCCGCGTGGCGCGCTCAGCCAGATCCGCGAAGCGCCCAGCGCGGCGGTCTTTAGCCCCGACGGACGCTGGCTGGCGACCGGCAGTCCGCAGGGAGAGCTGCGGCTCTACGACGCACAGAACGGCTTTGCGCCCTCTGTCTTGCCCAGTCACCAAGGCGCGGTGCGGACTCTCCAGTTTTCGCCGTCGGGGGCGCTTCTGGCGAGCGGATCGGCGGACGCTTCGGCGCGGCTGTACGATCCGCTGACGCAGAAGGTGGTGGCGACGATGACCGGCCACAGCGGAGAGGTCCGCTCGGTGCAGTTTACCGGCGATGGCTCGCGGCTGCTGGTGCTGGATTCGGGGGAGCGGGCGTGGCTGCGAGACGGACGGGACGGCAAGCTGGTGGCGGCGCTGGCCAAGCATTCTGCGCGTGAGTATGCGGCGATCGCGATGAGCCCGGATGGCAGCCTGATCGCTTCGTGCGGTGACGATCTGCGCATCTGGGACGCACAGCAGGGTGAGCTACTTTCCCAGCTAGATGATCTGGCACGCAACGACGTGCTGTCGGCGTGTACGTTTAGCCCGGACGGGACGCTGCTCGCGACTGGAAGCCAGCAGGGACAGCTTCAGCTTCGGGATGTGCAGCTCGAAAAGCGATCGTCAGCGGTGGTTCACCAAGAGCTGCTCGCGATTCCGGCATTTATGGACGCCGACAGTCGGCTGCGCCGGGACATGCTGCAAATGGTCGAGCGCAAGTAGCAGGGTGCGCATGCTCTCGGGCGTGCGCGGGACGGTCGGGCGGTGCCCTGGCTGCGGTTAGCTGGCGGCGCGACGTAGCTCGGCCAGCTCTTCCAAAAAGCGCAGCGTGGTGTTCACGTAGTTGAGGAGCGCGTCGTTGACCAGCTGGCTAAGCTGTCCGTTTTCGGCGCGCAGGCTGTCGTAGTAGCGCTGCCGTTCCATCGAGTGGATCACAGCGGGCGGATAGCCATCGCGCAGCAGCAGCAGGTTCATCAGCAGACGGGCGACCTTGCCGCTGTTCTTGGTCCACGGATAGATCGCCATCAGCCGAAAGTGCAGCCCTGCCGCGCGCGAGATGGGATGCAGGCTCTCTGTCTCTTCCTCATCGAGCCACTCGCACAGCTTGCGCATCCGCATTGGGATCTTGTCCGCTGGCGAGATCTCGTGAAAGTACGAGCGATGCAGCGGGTTGTCCTTGCGATACGGGTTCCCCTTGACCTTGTCTTCGGGGGTTAGGATTTCGTGAAGCTGTTTGATCAGCTCCACGGTGAGCAGGCCGGCCTTCTTTTTCTGCGCGGCTTGCTCTTTGGCTTGGTCGCGTACGAAGTCCATCGCGCTTTTGTGGCTGCGAATCTCTTCGTAGAGTGAAACCAGACTGACGTCTGAAATCATCTTGCGATCCAGCGCATCGCGGATCTCACCGGACGTAAGAACAACGCCTTCCAGCGCGTTGTCGTGGTAGATCCAGCCGATATCAACCTTGTCGCCATACGCCGCGAGGACCCGTGGGTCTTCGGCTGCCTTGCGGATGCGCAAGGACTCCAAGCGGGCGTCTAGCTCAAAGTAGCGGGATTCCTCCATGAAGCAGACTCCTCAAGGACAATCGTACGGCTCGCGAGTGTGCCATAAAAAGCGGAAGTTGTGCGCACCTACGTGGCCTTTGCGGTAAAAAGGTTTGCATGATGAAGCAGTCTATGGCTGAGCGTGTGGAGTCGAAGCTGCGGGCGGCGCTTACCCCGACGCACCTTGAGGTAATCAACGAGAGTCACCAGCACAGTGTCGGGCCCGGCGCAGAGAGCCACTTCAAGGTGATCGTGGTGTCGCCGCTGTTCGAGGGAAAGAACCTGATTGAGCAGCAGCGCCTGGTCTATTCGACGCTGGCAGACGAGCTAAAGCAGGCGATTCATGCGCTGACGCTCAAGACGATCGCACCGTCGAAGTGGCAGCCTGAGTCCGGCAGCTACGAGTCGCCCGCTTGTCGGGGTGGCAGCAAGGCCTAGCGCGGAAGCGTGTGGGTCGCGGGGAGCACTTGTGAGCGTACTTGGTTCTGCTGCGGCTCTGTTGGCACTGCGCATTGCGGTGGAAGGGAGCTGTCCAGCGGTGGCCAAGGTCGAAGCCAAGGTCGCTGCGGCGCTCGGGGATCTGGTGGATGAAAGCGATGCCACCGCGCAGCTAGAGCCGCTTGACGATCGCCTGCGGGTCGAGGTTCGCAGCGGCAGCGGCGCGCTCCTGGTGGTCCACGATCTGGCCCTGGGTCCATCATGCGATGACCTGGCTGCTGCGGCGGCGGTGGTGATTGCGACAGCGGTGGGCTCTGCGCCACAGACAGGTGCCCTGCCAAGCGTTGTGCCGGTTCCGATTCCCATGCCGGTGATTCGTCGCAGTCCGCCTGTGCCGGTGCGTCCTTCTGTGCCGGTGGCGCTGGATGTCGGTGCGTCGGTCGGCGTCGAGTTTGCGCTGCCTCGGCCTGGAGGCGGCGGCTTTCTGTGGCTGTCAGTGGGTCCATCGCCGCAGCAGCATCGGACGTGGAGTCGCCTGGGGCTGATCCTGCGGCTTGGTGGCACGTCGCTCAAGCAGGTGTCGCTGACGCAGGGGCTTTCGGACTGGACGCGGCTTGACTTGGCGCTGGGGCCCAGGCTGCGGCTCGCTGCGGGGCTGTGGCAGTGCGATCTGTTCTTGGTGGTGTCGCCCGCGCTGGTGCTGGTGAGCGGTCGCGAGCTGCCCCAGACCTTTTCGAGCACGGGCTTTGACCTGGGCCTGGGCGGTGGGGCGAAGCTGGGGGCGCGGCTTCAGGCGCTGTTTCCGTTTGTGGCGCTGTCGGCCACGGGCTATGTGATCGAGCAGTCGCTGCGGGTGCAGGGGCTTTCGGACACGACGCGGCTGCCGCCGTACTCGGTGCAGATCAGCTTGGGTCTGTCGTGGCATCCCCTTCCGTAAGCGGTGCTGGCTTTGGTAAAAGCCTGCGATGTCCGCAAAGCGAACGAAGGGCTCGTCTGACTTGCAGCTTTCGATGCCGGGTCTTGGCGCGCAGCCTGACGCGGTTGATGCCGTGCTGGGGCTGGATGAGGCCGGGCGCGGGCCAATGCTGGGTCCGATGGTGATGGCGGTGGTGGCGCTGTCTTCGCAGGCGGCAGCTGAGCTGGCGGCGCTGGGTGTGACGGACAGCAAGCGCTTTGGCGCGGGGGAAGCGGCGCATCGCAAGCGCTCCGAGCTGGTCCGCAAGGTGGAGTCGCTGGCGCTGCACATCGAGGTCGCGGTGATCGACGTGGCCGAGATCGATGCGCACGTCGCCAGAGGGCAGCTCAATCACTTGGAGCGACGGGTGGCGATGGAGCTGTTTGGTCGCGCACCGCGCTGCGGCTTGATCGTGGCCGATGGCAAGCGTCTGTTTGATCCGCTGTGTCGGGTGGTGCCTGGGCTGGTGGCGGAAGACAAGGCGGATGCTCGCTTTGTGCCGGTGGCGGCGGCCTCGCTGTGTGCCAAGGTTCGCCGCGATGCGCTGTGGCTGGCGATCTGCGACCGCTATCGGCCTGAGTTCCCAGCGCTGCTGCAAGGGATGGCGGGCGGTGGCTATGTAAACGATGCGACGCGGCGGTTTCTGCGCGCCTATGCCGAAAAATACGGACGGCTGCCGGAAGAGACGCGGACTTCGTGGCCTGCGGAGTTTGTGGCCGATCTGCTGGGGACGCGCCAAGTGCCTGCCGATCCAGCGCTGCCGTGGGCGTAGCGCGCGGACCGAGGCTCACGGCGCGGTTGCGTTGAAACGAGCCGGACAATGGTCCTACACTGGCATCGTGAGTACGCAAGACGCCGATCCGAACTCCGCCGTGCCTGTCCCGATCGAGGAGGACAACACGCCGCTGCCGGTGCGGATTCCGCTGGGACGTAGGCCGCCGCCGCCGCCGCTGGTGGAAGGGAAGCTGATCGCGCTGCGCAGTGGTGGCGTGCTGCCGCTGGCGTCGCTGGCCAAGCTGCGGCTTCTGCGGGTAGACGATCTGGGGGATGACAGTCGCTGGCTTTCGTACTCGTCGCCGAAGCAGAGTGCGCCGATGCCTGCCGCGCTGGCGAACCTGATGCAGCCGGTGGTGGCTCCGCCGTCGGTTGGAACGACCAGCTCGCCGGAGCTGTCGCTTGCGCCGCCGGAGCCGGAGCCGACGTTTCGCTGGCGACGACTGCTGCCTCCGTCGGGGTCGCTTCAGGAGATCTCGGCAGCGCAGATCTGCGGCTGGGCGATCGCGACGGGCTATTCCGGCTGCCTGTGGCTGTCGCAGCATCCCGACAGAAGCTCGCCTTCGGTGCCGGGCCGTGAGCTGTTCTTTGAGTCGGGGACGCTCTTGGGGCTGCGATCGTCGCTACAGACCGATGACTTGGCGGAGCTTCAGGGCGCGCTGTGGACGCAGGCGCAGAAAAAGCGAGCGCTCGACGTGCTGCGCAAGGTGCGTGGCGATGGACTGAGAAAGCAGCTCGATCTGCTGGTGTCGGCGCGGCTGATCGATGCCAAAGACTTCTGTCAGCGTCAGGCAGACTACGTGATGGAGATCTTTTGTCGCGCGCTGTGGCCGTCGGCAGAGCCGGGCTTTTATCGGCTGCTCGGGACGGAGCTACCGCCGGGGGAACAGACGATGTTGCCGCTGTCGCCTCGGCTGCTGCTGACGCAAGCGGTGCGGCGTGGCTATGGGCTGGCGCTGCTTGCGCAGGCGGTGGGGCCACTTTCGACGGTGCTGGTGCCGGTTGCGCAGGCTTTGCCGCAGTCGGGCGGGGTGGTGCTACAGGGCGTGGGTCTGTCGTCGCTGGAAGAAGATGCGCTGCTGCGCTTTGACGGGGAACGGAGCCTGCAAGAGATCGCAGCGGCGTCGGGCCTGGGGGAGCACGCGCTCTACGGGCTGTCGTACTGTCTGCTTTCGCTGGGGGCGCTTTCGCATCCGCATCACCTGTCGCAAGACGAGCAGAAGCGGCTGCACTTGCAGCAGAAGGCGCGGGCGCGGGCCAAGGCGCTCAACGATGCGATGACAGCGATTCAGCGCAAGGCGCGGCTGTGTGAGTCAGCGGACTACTTTACGCTGCTGGGGATTGATGCGCAGGCGTCGCTGACAGAGATCAAAGAAGCGTATCTGCGAGAGCGGGCGGCGCTGTCTCCAGCGGTGTTGTCCTATCGCAGTCGGGCGGCGATGGATCGCGAGCTGCGGCAGATTGCGCTGGTGCTGGACGAAGCCTACGCGGTGCTGAGCGACCCGGTGCGACGGGCTTGTTATGCACCGCGCGGGCCACGCGGGCAGTAGGCTACGCGATGATCAGACCGGGCAGGCGGGCAATCAGGTCCGCTTCCGCCGGATCGAGCGGGTCGGGCAGCGAGTGCAGCGAGGTCGCAAGCTGTCCAAGGACGCGATCGATGAAGGCGCGCTGGGCGGGGTGTTGCAGGCTCTTGGCTTCGTGCTCGTCGGTGATTCGTTCATCAATGCGGTCGTCGATCAGCTTGAGACAGCGGGCGCGAACCAGCTCGGGCAGCGTCGGCTGATCGTGACCGGCCAGGAGCGCGCGCAGCGGCACCAGATCCTGACGCGACAGCGGCACCAGCGCGGGCGGACGACCGAGCAAGTGGTTGCCGATCATGGTTCCCAGCACATCGTCCCAGGTCGCTTGGCTGGCATCGGGCGTGGTGCGCTCAAGCGTTGCCCGCAGCGTCTCGAGTCGCAGCCCCAGTCCGAGGGCAAAGAGCTTGGGTCGAATGGCGAGCTGCTCGACGAAAGACGCCGCTTTTGACAGATCGCGCAGGGTCGAAAACGGTCGCAAGCTGGGCGCACTCTGTACGCCGTCGAGTGCCCGGGGATACAGCGGTCGCAGGGCGAGCAAGGCCGACAGCATCGCCGCTTCGTCACTCGGGAGCAGCGAGACTGCCGACTGACCGGGGATCAGCGTGGTGGCACCGCTATCGACGAGCAGCTTGGCCAGCTTGCGCACCGCCAGCGTCAGCGAGTAACCCAGCCGAAACAAGTAGGTGAGCGGCACGCTGCGCAGCGTCTCGACCGCGCGTAGCTTTTCGTCAGAGCCCGAGTCGCCAGAAGATCCCACGCCGCTGCGATGGGCAAGCCCGAGCAGGACATAGCCCGCCGCACGCTGGAGCGTCAGCTCGGTCTGGGTCAGATCATCGAGTGCGATCCGATCGGCGCTCATCGCTTGGTTGGCCAAAAACAGCAGCTCGTGCAGGAACGCTTCGCGCTCGCTATCGGGTAGCTCGTCGCTGACCTTTCTGAGCAGGGACGATGGCGTCTGTAGCTCGGGCATGAGCGTGCCCCACAGGCCACTGGCGGTGCCAAGGAAGCCGCCGGGTCCGGTGCTGCGCACTTCGCTGGGCTCGATCGCGCCGGGATGCTTGTGCTCGACGACGGAGTGCTTCTTGGGGACGGGCGTGCGCGGGTCCACTTCCTGATAGAGCGCGAGCGCTTCGTAGAAGTCGATAAAGCCCATGTCGGCCATGCGTCCCGAGCGGAACTGATAGGCGTTTTCCTCGGTGGCGGCACCTGCGTCCCAGCGCGCGGCGTTGATGATGGCGCGTGCCAGGTCGAGATCGCCCTTATAGATGTGCTCTAAGAGCCGATGGATGAGCACCGCGCGGTCGCTGTCTCCGTCGGAAGCGGGCAAGATGTCGATCAAGAAGAAGCGGTCGGGCGTGGCGTAGAACATGCCTTGGGCTTCGTCGGGCGCATCCTCTTCACTCAGGTCGTAGACGGTGATGTGTGGGGCCAGGAACGTGGTCAGCAGCTCGGCGTCGAGCTTGCGCAGGTGGGTGACGAGTCGGCTCGGCGGCAGCTCGATGAGGTGCGCGAGCCACGCCGACAGTCGTGACGGCACCAGCTGATCTTTGTCCCAGACATCGAGATCCAAAAAGCCTTGAATCTGCTCGGGTAGGCACATCGCAATCAGCTCGTGCGCGTCGCCCAGGCCGAGCGACTTGATAAACAGATAGAGCGGCTGAATGGGCGTCGCACGGACCAGCCGGGTCGCGTCGGTTCGTTCCAGCAGGTTGTCGAGGATGGTCTTGGGTCGCTCGCCGGGCACAAGCCAGCTCTGAGCGGAAGGAAACAGCGAGATGGGGGCGGGGCCACCGGAACTGCTAGCGGTCGTCATGGCCCGGCACGCTATGTCAAGTTCGCGACGGGCGCAAGCGACGGTCGAGCAGCTCGGACAGCCGACGGCTGGCATCGTTTGGGGTCACAGACGAGGGCGAACGCGGCTTGAGCAGCTCGGCCAGCTCGGCTTCCATCGCCGCTGCTTTGGGTGTGACCGCGCTGGGCTTGGGAGTCAGCGCGCTGGGCTTGGGCGTCAGCAAGTTGGTCGGTGGGGTGACATCGCTCATGCGGGGCGTGACCGCGCTAGAGACATCCGCAAGCGGCGGTGCAGGGGCAGCCGCAGCAGGCTCAGGCGTCGGAATACTGGCGGCAGCAAGCGGCGCTGCGGGCGGATCGGTCTTGCCCAGGCTGACGGGCGGATTCGGCCTGTACGCGACGCTGGCATAAGGATCGGGCGCGGGGGTAACGAAGCGCTCGGGATGGTCGGCCTTGTACTGGAGCACGCGAGCGATGAGCTGCTGGCCTTCGGCATCGAGCCGCGAAAAGCGCAGGCTCATTCCGCACACAGCCATCGGGTTCATCGGGTCAAACGGGGCGATCCAGACCACCTCACCTTCGCCGTGCAAGAGCGTCAGGCTGTCGGCGATGATCAGCTCGAAGCGCACCTGGGATCCGACCTCGGGCGGGTCCATGGACGCCAAGAAGATGCCGCCTTCCGAGATGTTCGTCGCGTACTTGGCGATAAACGTCTCGATGTCGGGATACTGTAAGCGGAAGCGAATGGCGACTACGTTCGTGGAAGCTTGGGCGCTGGCGGTCGTCACGAGCCAGAGTATTTGCGGCGGGCCGCTCGGCTGTCAATCGGGGGGCTCGTCCTTTGGTCACATAGTAGACTTAGGTCGATGCGACGCCTTGTTCGGTTTGGGCTGCTTGGCCTTGTGCTTTCGACTTCGGCTTGTGTGAAAGGTCGGCCCGACTACCACGTCTCGGTACCTCCGAACCTGCTCGACATTCGACCGCCTCGGACGGTGGTGTTTGTGCAGACGCCGCTGCGCCTGGATGGCATTGAGTCCGCGCTCGATCGCAGCTTGCCAACGGGAAGTCAGGGCAGTGTGCAGCTTGGTTTTGCGCAGCTAAGCTGGCGACTTGGACGACAAGCAGCGACGGTGATGCCTGCGGGCGAAGGGCTGTCGATTCGTGTGCCTGTGACGGGCGAGCTACAGCTGGGCGGCGGGTTTCTGCGCTGTCAGTCGAGCGGCGTCGGTGGCGTGCTGGTGATTGCGGCGCGGCCTGCCATCGAATCGGGTGGCGATCTGGTGCTGCGCGACATTCGGACAACGGTCGAGCCGGTCGGTCAGGTGTCGTGCGCGGGGCTGCCGATTCCAGCGGCAGAGATCTTTACGAACCTGCTGCGGCCTCTTCAGTCGGTGGCGCAGTCGCTGGGACAGGTGGTGCGGGTTCCGCTCGGTCCGGTGCTGACGCAGGGGCTTGCCGAGCTGGGTCGTCCGCGTCCGATTTCCCTGGGCGATCAGCGTGGCTGTCTGGATGTTCATCCGTCGGCGCTGGTGCTGGCTCCGCCGAGCGCAGTGGAAGGAAACGCCAAGCTGATCAGCGTGCGAATCGGCTTGGATGTCGAGCCTCGGGTGAGCCTGGGCGACTGTCCGAAAGAGCAGAGTCCGCCGCCTTCGTCGCTGACGGTTCGCCAAGAAGCGCTGGGCGAAGAGTTTGCGGTGCAGGTGGCGGTCGCGGTGCCGACGAACGCGCTGACGCAACAGCTTGGGCCACAGCTGATTGGCAAGAAGCTGGGAAGTGCGGCGCAGTCGCTGCTCGTGCAAGGGGTCGAGGTCGGTGATGCAAACGGTCAGGTGCTGCTGCGGATCGATGTCGCGGGCATCTATACCGGCGCGCTGTATCTGTGGGGGACTCCGCAGCTGCGCAGTGAAGGCGGACGACAGATCCTGCATGTGCCCGATCTGCAAGTGGCGGCAGAGTCTAGCTCGCGGCTGGAGCAGCTCAAGGTGGGGCTGTACGAGCTGATTGAAGGCAACCTGGCCGACAAAGTACGACCGCACTTGCAGCTGGATGTGACCGACAAGCTGGCGCAGATCCAAAAGTCGCTGTCGGGCACGCTGAACGTCCAAGGTGGATCGTGGCAGCGCGTGGCGCAGCAGGTCGGCGTATCGCAGGTGGCGCTCCAGATGGATCTGGTACAAGTGCTACCGCTTGTGGTGGAAGCGCGGCCCGGTGTGGTGGTCGCTTATGTCCTTTTGCGCGGACGCGCGACGCTTGATATTCGCTAAGGAAACGGTTTTGGCTAACGGCAAGGAGCACATCGTGAAGAGCAAGAGCAAGAAGCTGAGCGGGACCATCTTTTACGTAGACCTGGAAGGCGGTTACTTCACGCTGCGCCTCGCGGGCGGAGAGGTCTACAAGCTCGATGGCGGCGGCGCGGACCTGCGCAAAGCCGGTGTGAAGGCCGAGGTGGAAGGCGAGATCGAAGACAAGGGCTTTGGCATCAGCTTTGGGACACCGATCCTCAAAGTGAAGAGCTACAAGATCGTGTAGCAGCAGCCCACGAATAAGAGGCAGATGAAAAGACTCTTATTCGCTTCGATCTGGGCTGTCTCGATGGAAAGTTTGCTTCAATAAGAGGAGTATCAAAGGACTCTTATTGAAGATCGCGAACAGCGCTTACAGCACGGGCAGCGCTTACAGCACGGGCACTTGATAGGACAGGATCTTTTCCAGGATCGACTCGGTCTGGACTTCGCCGAGCTTGGTGTTCATCAAGCGATCGCGGAACCACGACAGCACGCCGTCTTCCATCGTGAGGATCTTGCCCAGGTAATACGAGCGAGACGCGATGAGCGCGGTTCGCTCGCGTCGGATCTGTTCGTACTGATGGAGCGCGCGCTCGCAGTCCGGTTCATCCCGCAGCGCATGGGCCAGCACCACCGCATCTTCGATGGCCATGCAGGCACCTTGGCCCAGGTTCGGAGTCATCGGATGACAGGCATCGCCGAGCATGGTGACGCGACCTTGGCTCCAGCTTGGCAGCGACGGGCGATCGTAGACATCATGGCGGACGATCGCGGCATCGGGTGTGGCATGAAGGACTTGTACAAACGGCTCGCTGAACCCGGCAAAGGCGGCCAGGCAGTCTCCTTTGCGACCGATGGAAGAGTCCTTGATGGATGCGGGCTGATTGCGGGTGGCAAACCAGTAGACGCGGCCCATTCCACACGGAAACAGTCCAAACTCCGAGCCATGTCCAAGCGCGGTGAGCGCAGTTCCCGGTGGCAGCGCGCGATGAACCAGGGACACGACGCTGCGATAGCAGGTGTAGCCGGAATAGCGGGCTTCTTCGTTTGGAAAGAGCTGACGACGGACGACGGAGCGATAGCCATCGGCACCAACCAGTAGGTCGGCGCGCATGGTGGTTCCGTTTTCAAACAGCGCGATGACCTGGCGACCGTCTTGGACAAAGCCGGTGCAGGGCATGGCGGTCTGGATGGACTCTCGACCGACGGCAGCGACGAGGATTTGGTGCAGATCGGCGCGATGGATGCAGACCGTTGGAACGCCGAGCTTTTTGCCGATGAGCCCGATGTGGACATCGGACAGGACCGAACCGTCGGCGGTCTGGCTGCGGGTGATGTCGATGACCGAGCCGAGTCGCAGCACTTCTTCACCGACACCCAGGACGGTGAGCGCGAACATCGCGTTGCTCCACAGCGCGAGTCCGGTGGGCAGTGCGGTGACTTCGGGGGCGCGCTCGAAGATCTGCACGCTGTAGCCGACCTTGCGCAAGGCCAGCGCAGCGCACAGACCGCCGATACCGGCTCCGATGATGATGGCGCGCCGACTGCTCATTGCGGTTCCTAGTACGACGCAGACAGGCTCAGCCCGAGCACGCTGGCACCCAGTCGATCGCGGCCCACCATCGGTGCGAGCGACACAGCAGCAGCGGGCGCAGGCGGCGGCGCATCGGTCTGGGTGGTGCGCGCTTTGTGCCACATGTGAGCGTTCCAGATCGCGAGTCCCAGGTTGGTGAGTCCGACGACGCCGTGCATCAGGCCCATGCCGAGTCCGTATTCGACCTGTGGATCGCGACCGTAGACCATGACGATGGGGCTCGTCGCGGTGTTGATGAAGCCGCAGATGAAGCCGGAATACATCCAGGCGCGGCTGGGAGTCTTGCGGGCGGCGGTGACGGCGTTGCCGACGATCGAGGTCAAGCTACAGGTCGCCATCGCTCCTTCGAGGATGAACGCCATCTGCTGACCGGGCAGAACGGTGATTTCGTCGGCGTGTGCGGCGCGGCTTTCACACAGCATCACGGACAGGAGCAGGGCTCCGAGCAGACGTTGGCTGGCGCGTGTCATTTCGATCCCTCCGCCGTCGGGGCTGCGGCATCGGTCTGTGGGGCCGGGCTGGCTGCTGGCGAGCCTGCTTTGGATTCTTCATCTGGCGTCGGCTTTGGCGCTTCCAGCGTGGTGGTCGCGGAGGTCGCTGCATCGGCTGGCTGCGGCTGCTGTTCTTCGATGGCGCGACGGGTTGGCTTGCTGAACAGCTCGTAGGTGATGTCGAGTCCACCAGCCAGGGTGATGCCGGAGCCGACACGGAATGCGTGATGGGTAAAGGTTCCGACGCGCAGGAAGAACGCAAAGCTCTTGGCGAGATCGCGCAGGTTGTTGACCGACCAAGCGAGCAGACCCGCGACGATGTTGCCCTTGTAGCCGCTGCCGGGAACGTAGACCAAGCTGTCGGTGACACCGAGTCGGATCGCGTGGTTTTTGTTCGGCTTGATGGCGACGAGCAGCGCCGCGTTGTTGAGCAGCGACCAGTCGCCACTGCCATCGATGACCGCGTCGAGCTTGGCGGCGTAAAAGAACTTGGAAGGATAGCGGGTGTTGTCTCCGTTGGCGACGCGCCAGAACTCGCCGGTCAGGCCGTTGACGAACAGGACATCGACATAGCGACCGAGTGGAATGGCTCCTTGCAGGGTGACGCCGAGCGCGATGCGCAGGCCGCTCATGTCGGTGGCTTCGCCGAGCTTGGGACTGACGGTGTCTTTGTTAAAGTCGTCGTAGCCCTTGGTCATGATGAAGCCCGCGCCTTGCAGCGGAATCGGCCAGATGTAAAAGCCGGTCAGCTCCGCGCGCAGGATCAGAAACGACAGCGGGGCAAAGCGAACGGTTGGTCCGACGTGAACGTGCGTGGGCGAGATGTAGTTGGCGAGCCCGAACTCCAGCTTGGAGTAGTCAAACAGGATGCCCGGCTTTTCGATAAACGGCGTGCAGTAGGTGAGGACAAGCTGGTTCTCGATGCCGAGCGGGTTGATCGATCCGCCCATAAAGTGCTCAAGGAGGAGCTTGTTCTTTTGCTCATCCATGCAGTGCTTGCCGCGAGAGCCAATCGAGCCTGCGGTGGTGCGCATCGTTCGACTCTGGGCATGTGCGATGTGCGTAGACAGAAGCAGCGCACCGCACCACATGACCAGCAGAAACGATCGCAGCCGTCGCAAGCCAATACAGCCAATACAGGATGAGATGACGCCACCAAGCCGTGGAGAGCATCGTTTGTACAGCATTTGGGACAGCGTACCCGATGACTGGGCGGTTTGTCATTGCCGGTCCCTGACGGGCGAACAGGCGGTGTTTTTCCGTCGCTGCGTGCTGATGACTGGGCGGACGAAGAGGGCGCTATCGTTTTTTGTCAACTCGGAGTAGACTGCCTGCCCGGTTTCGCAGTTGCACTGACGGACACTTGAGATATCCCAGCCTCGTTATCGGCGAAGGCTGTGGCACGAAGACAAGGAGACCTTTACCCATGCACCAAACCACTTCTGGTCGTAAGAAGATCGCCGTCATCGGCGGCGGCAACATCGGCGGCGAGCTGGCTTCGCTCATCGCTCGCAAAGAGCTGGCCGATGTCGTGCTGCTCGACATTCCCGAAAAAGAGGGCCTGTGCAAGGGCAAGGCGCTCGATCTGATGCAGAACGGCACGCTGCTTGGCTGGGACTGCACCATCACAGGCACAGCGAACTGGGCGGACGCTGCTGGCGCAAGCGTCGTCATCATCACCGCCGGTGTGCCGCGCAAGCCGGGCATGAGCCGCGACGATCTTCTGTCGATCAACCTGAAGATCATGCGCAGCGTGTCCGAAAACATCAAGACCTACTGCCCGGATGCGTTCGTGATCGTGATCTCGAACCCGCTCGACGCGATGGTTTACGAGTGCGCCAAGGTCACTGGCTTCCCGAAGAACCGCGTTGCCGGTATGGCGGGCGTGCTCGATTCGGCGCGCTTCCAGCTGTTCTTGGCGCAGGAAATCGGCGTCAGCATCAAGGATGTCAAGGCGATGGTGCTCGGTGGACACGGCGACACGATGGTGCCGGTCACGTCGTACTGCACGGTCAACGGCATTCCGGTCAAGCAGTTCATCGCACCGGAGCGGCTCGCTGCGATCTGCGCGCGCACGGCGGGTGGCGGTGGCGAGATCGTCAAGCTGATGGGCACCTCTGCGTACTATGCGCCAGCGACGGCAGCAGTGGTGATGGCGGAGTCGTTTCTGAACGACCAGAAGCGGCTGGTTCCGGCGGCTGTGTTCTGTAACGGTGAGTACGGCATCAGCGACCTGTACATCGGTCTGCCCTGTGTCATCGGCAAGGGCGGCGTCGAGAAGGTGCTGGAAATCGCGCTGACCGACGAAGAGAAGGCGCAGCTTGCCAAGAGCGTTGCCGCCGTGCGTGAGCTGGTTGACGCCAGCGCTCGCCTGTAGCCTCCGTCTTTACCAACAACCAAAGATCTTCCTCGCCAGTCTGGAAGCTCGGCGTGCTGTGACGGCGCTGTCGCTTCGGCGAGGCGGATCTCTTAGGGGAAGCCAATGAACATTCATGAGTATCAGGCCAAAGAGCTGCTTCGGAAGAAGGGTCTGCCGGTGCCGATTGGCAAGGCGGCGCTGACCGTTGAGGAAGCCGAGAGCGCGGCTGCTTGGGTGCGCAGTGAGTCGGGACACTCGCTGGTCGTGGTGAAGGCGCAGATCCACGCGGGCGGTCGCGGCAAGGGTGGCGGCGTCAAGGTCACCAAGACTGCGGAAGACTGCTCGACGGCGATTCGTAAGATCCTCGGGATGCAGCTGGTGACGCACCAGACCGGACCGGAAGGCAAAAAGGTCGGTCGTCTGCTGCTCGAGCAGGGTGTGGACATCGCCAAAGAGTTTTACGCGGCGGTGGTGCTCGATCGTCAGAAGGGTCGCTTGGTCCTGATGGTCTCGACGGAAGGCGGCATGGACATCGAGGAAGTGGCCGCGCATCAGCCGGACAAGATCTATAAGGCGGTGCTCGATCCGATCCTTGGGCTGGCTCCGTGTCAGGCGCGGGAAGTCGCGTTTGCGCTGGGTCTGAAGTCGGCGGGCATGGACGCAGTGAACGCAGCGACGAAGTTCTTTGCGACGATGGTTCGCGCGTATCAAGAGCTGGACTGCTCGCTGCTGGAAATCAATCCGCTTGTGCTGACGAAGCAGGGTCAGATCATTGCGCTCGATGCGAAGGTGAACTTCGACGACAACGCGCTGATCCGTCATCCCGATATCGAAGAGCTGCGCGATCTGGAAGAAGAAGAGCCAGCGGAGACGGAAGCCAAGAAGTTCGATCTGTCGTACGTGAAGCTGACGGGCAACATCGGCTGCATGGTCAACGGCGCGGGCCTGGCGATGTCCACGATGGACATCATCCGTTTCTACGGCGGAATGCCTGCGAACTTCCTGGATGTCGGTGGTGGCGCGACGGCGGAAAAGGTGACCGCTGCGTTCAAGATCATCACGGCGGATCCAGCGGTGCGCGGCATCTTCATCAACATCTTCGGCGGCATCATGAAGTGCGACACCATCGCCAAGGGTGTGATCACGGCGGTGAAGGAAGTCGGTCTGAAGGTTCCGCTGGTGGTTCGGCTCGAAGGAACCAACGTCGAGCTGGGCAAGCAAATCCTCGCGGAGTCGGGGCTAAACGTGGTGGCGGCGTCTGATATGGCCGATGGCGCCCAAAAGATCGTCGCGCTGGCCGGCCAGGTCGCGGCGTAAGGAGTCCGTCATGTCGATTCTCGTCAATAAAAACACCCGACTGCTTGTGCAGGGACTGACCGGAAAGAACGGTACGTTCCACACCGAAAAAGCGGTGGAGTACGGAACCAATGTCGTCGGTGGCGTGACCCCAGGAAAAGGCGGAACCACGCACCTTCAGCTGCCGGTGTTTGATACGGTCACCGAAGCGGTCAAGCAGACGGGCGCCAATGCGACGGTGATCTATGTTCCTGCGGCGATTGCGGCGGACAGCATCATCGAAGCGATCCTCGCCGGGCTGGAGCTGGTGGTCTGCATCACCGAAGGCATTCCGGTGCTGGATATGCTGAAAGTGCGGCGATTGCTTGACGCGCAGACGGGTCCGAAGCGGACGCGGCTGGTGGGACCGAACTGCCCCGGTGTGATTACGCCGGGAGAGTGCAAGATCGGTATCATGCCGGGCTACATCCACAAGCCGGGTCACATCGGTGTGGTGTCGCGCTCGGGCACGCTGACCTATGAAGGCGTGCATCAGCTGACGCAGCTTGGACTCGGTCAGTCTACCTGCGTGGGCATCGGTGGCGATCCGATCAAAGGCATGGACTTTATCGACGTGCTGGAGATGTTCGAGCGCGATCCCGACACGCACGCGGTGCTGATGATGGGCGAAATCGGAGGCTCTTCGGAAGAAGACGCAGCCGCGTACATCAAGCAGCACATGACCAAGCCGGTCGCTGCGTTCATCGCTGGACAGACGGCGCCTCCGGGTCGTCGGATGGGTCACGCGGGCGCAATCATCGCGGGCGGCAAAGGTACGGCTGCGGACAAGATCTCGGCGCTCCAAGCTGCGGGCATTGCCGTCGCCAAGACACCTGCCGAGCTGGGTGTCACGCTGAAGTCTGTCCTGCGCTAAGCCTGTCGCCGCGCGGCGCTGTTTCCTGCCGCGTTCCTTTCCGTTCGCGTTCCTTTTCCTTTCCGTTCGCGTTCCTTTTCCTTTCCATCCAGTTTTCCTAGGATGCCCGGTCATGAACAGACTGCGGCTCCTTTGGCTGTGTGGCTTGCTTTCGCTTGTGTCCGTTCACAGTCCGACTGCGCATGGGAATCCCAAACAGAGTGCGCAGTCCCAGCCGCTACGGAGTCCGAGCGATTCCCAGTCCGTGCTGCCGCTGGATGCACTGTTGTGGCAGAAGCTCTCGCAGCGACTGATGGACTTGGCCGAGCAGACCGATGCGGTGGTGGGCTTTGAGCTGTGTGATCTGCGCAGCGGACAGCGGATCTCTCATCATCCGGATCAGGTGTTTGCGACCGCGAGTGCGATCAAGACAGCGCTGCTTGTGACGGTGCTGGACAAGCTGGATCGCGCGGAAGGGAGCGCGCTTGGGAGTCCGTATGTTGTCCGTTCGCAAGATCTGATTCCGTCGAGTCCGATCTTGTCTGGCTTGACGATGGGAATCACATCACTACAGCCGCGTGATCTCTTGGCGATCATGATTGCGACCAGCGACAACACCGCCACCAACATCCTGATTGATCGCGTCGGCATTGCCAGCGTGAATCAGCTCCTGGATCGCGCGGGGCTTAGCAAGATGCGACTGCTTCGCAAGATGATGGACTCCGAAGCGGTGCGACAAGGAAAGGAAAACGTCGCGACCCCGCATGAGCTGGCGCTGCTGTACGAAAAGCTCTGGCGCGGTGAGCTGCTCGATCCGAAACAGACGCACGCTGCGCTACAGATGCTGTCCGTGAGCAAGCACGGCTATCTGGACGCGAGCATTCCTGAAGAGATTCCTGTGTACAGTAAGCCCGGAAGTCTGCCCGGTCTGCGCGTCGATGCGGGACTGGTGATGATTCCGCAGCGTCCGTTTTCAATCGCAGTGATGGTGGCCATGCCACACCAAGAGCGCGCCGCAGAGCTTTTCATCGAACAGCTGGCGAAGGAAGCGTATCTGCATCTGTCCCACGCTGCGCGATCGACTCCGTTTGGGCGAGTGGCTCCGTAGCTGCGAAACGGACTGCAAGACAGACGGATTTCTTTTCACGTCGCGTGGCTTCTTCTACAGTAACGCTTGTGAGGCTTTGGCGAACCTACGGATTTTCGTTGCTGCTCTTGCTGGCGATCTCGCTGGGACTTGCGCTGGGCCAGCTGGCTCCGCGTGTGGCGCAGACCATCCGGCCACTTGGTGATCTGTTTCTGAACCTGATCTTTACGCTGATCGTTCCGCTCACGTTTTTTACGATCTCATCGAGCATTGCGTCATCCGCCAGTGCGCAGCGGATCGGTCGGATCTCGCGGCGCATGATGATTGGCTTTCTGATCACCAGCATCATCGCTGCATCGCTGTCTCTTGCGTTTCTGTTGGTGTGGCATCCTGCGCAGGGAATTGATGCGGCGGCGCTCCTTCTTGGCAAAGGAAAGGCTGCACTGCCGAGCGCTCCCGCACTGCTTCCGCAGCTTGTTGCGATGGTGTCTGTGTCAGACTTTTCGGAGCTGCTTTCGCGCAAGTCGATGCTGCCGCTGCTGCTGTTTTCGCTGGCGGTGGGACTGTGCGCGCGCTCGATGAGATCGCAAGCAGAGCCACTGATTCGCTTTTTGCAAAGCGGCGCTGCGGTGTTTCTGCGCCTACTTGACTACGTGATGTATCTGGCTCCGCTTGGACTTTTTGCTTGGTTCGCAGCGACAGTGATGGATACAGGATCGCAGCTTGCGGGAATCTACTTTCGGAGCTTTGTCGGATATTATGCATTTTCCGCGCTTTATTTCGTCGCGGGCTTTTCCGCCTACGTGTACCTGAGCGGAGGTCTGCGCAGCGTGCGGCTGTTTTGGTCGCAGATGCTAGAGCCTTCACTGACGGCGCTGGGAACGTGCTCGAGCATGGCCACAATGCCAGTCAACTTGGAAGCGTGTACGCGCATGGGAATCGCTGCGGAAGTCCGTGATGTGGTGATTCCGGTGGGGGCTGTGCTTCACAAAGACGGATCGGTGATCGGCGGGGTTCTGAAGATCCTGTTTGCGATGAGCCTGTTTCAGCAGAGTCTGTCACCCGGACGCTGCGCGATGATCATTCTGGTTGCGATCTTGGTCGGTGTGGTGATGGGGGCCATTCCGAGCGGCGGCATGATGGGAGAGCTCCTGATCTTGTCTGTGTTCGGCTTCCCGCCCGAGACGCTTCCGCTCCTTGCGATCATCAGCATCTTGATTGATCCGATGGCGACGCTCCTAAACGCAGTGGGGGACAACGTGGTGGCGCTGTGGGTGATGCAAGCCACTGCATCGGACAGAGAATCAGACAGAGAATCGGACAGAGAATCGGACACAGTACGCACGTCCGAAACCACAAGTACCTCACAGCACGAATAGGAATCGCGCAGGACGCGCAAGATTAGGGCTTTCCTGTGCTCGGTTGAGGAGTCTGTTCAGAGAGCGATTTGGGAGTCTGTGAGTGCGTTTGTGAAGGACTCTGTTCCTGCTGGATCTCGCGTAGCTCTTCGGTCATCGCATCGATCAGCTTCTTGAGATCCTGAAAAGACTGCGCTGCATGGGTCAGATCGCCGCTCTTGCCATGCTGCTCGATCGCGAGCGTCGCTTGAACCACTGCGTTACAACAGAAGGTGCTGATGCTTCCTTTCAGAGAGTGCGCGGCGAATGAAACAGCGACGGGATCAGCGCGACGGATGGCATCTTCGAGCACTCCCAAGAGCTGCGGCGTGTTGTCCAAAAACGCTTGGGTGACTTCCGCAATCACGGAGGAATCCCTCCCCAAGTTGTCGTAGAACTGCTGTCGATCAATCAGGGCTCTTGCAGCCATGCGCGTTGTCTTGGCTGCGAGGGACACTTGGCTGTGTTTGCTGCTCTGCAAGGTTACGGAAAAGACCTGAAGCAGCGTCTTCATGATCTCTTCGATGCGAATGGGCTTGCTGATAAAGCCATCCATTCCGATGCGGAAACAGCGCTCGCGTTCTTCCTGCATCGTGCTCGCGGTCATCGCCACGATCTTGGGACGCTGCGTTGCGGGATACATCGCGACGATGCGCTGCGTGGTGTCAAAGCCATCGAGCTCTGGCATGTGACAGTCCATCAAGATCAGATCGTAGGTGCGAAGCTTGATGGCTTGCAGGACTTCCAGGCCGTTTTTGACACAGTGCGCTTGGTATCCCAGTCGTTCCAGAAACCTGCGTGCAACGGTCTGATTGACGTGGTGATCATCGGCAATCAGGATGCGCAGCGGTAGCTTTTCTGCCAGCTTGGGATCGATGTCTCCCGACGATGCGGCGATGCTCGGAGATGAGGTGTGCTTTGAGGATGAGCTCGCGGGCTCTACCAAGAGTCGGAACCAGAAGGTAGATCCTTTGCCGCGCTCACTGTCCACACCGATGGTTCCGCCCATCGCAGTCACCAGTCCTTTGCAGATCGAGAGTCCGAGTCCGGTTCCTCCAAACTGACGTGTGGTCGATGCATCGATCTGGGAAAACGGCTTAAAGAGTCGCTGCTGGGCTTCTTTGTCGATTCCTTTTCCGGTGTCGATGACCTCTGTTCGCAGATCGTAGCGACCACCGGGAAGACGCTTGGAAGATAGCTTGACCGTGATCTGACCGCGCGCTGTGAACTTGATCGCGTTGTTGACCAAGTTGACCAGCACTTGGCGGAAGCGATTGGAATCGCCGATGATCCAGTCTACGCAGCCGGGCTCTCTGTGAAGTGACAGCTCGAGCGACTTCTCTGCGGCCAACGGACGAAGCAGCTCAATCACGGCGTGTGCGCTCTCGATCGCGCCAAAGGGACTGTGTTCGATCTCAACTTTGCCTGCTTCGATCTTGGAAAAATCCAAGATGTCGTTCACGAGCGAAAGCAGGCTGTCACAGCTGGATGCGATCACCTTCACCTGCATCCGCTGCTCGGGATTGAGCGACGACTCCAGCAGTAGGCTGGTCATTCCGATGATTCCGTTCATCGGGGTGCGGATCTCATGGCTCATGTTGGCCAGAAAGACAGACTTTACATTGGCTGCGCGCTCTGCATCGGCCAGTGCGCGATTCAAGTGGAGCGTGCGTTCTTCCACCATGTCGCGTGCGCGCTGTCCGCTTTCCCGCAGGTTCACAATCAGTCCAGCCAAGAGCAGCGTCACCAGTGCGCCGCAGGTCGCAACCCACGATGTGGTGGTGTCATGGGCCGAAACAAATCCCGGTGCCTTGGCAAAGCGAAGCTGAAGCTGGGCTTGCGCAAGCTCGATCGATCGAGTCAGCGCAGTCGATCGCGACTCATCCCATTCCGATGATTGATAGATTTCACTGTCTGCGGAAGGGGCAGTGCTTTCGTGAACGCTGATGTGAAGCTCGCTTCTGTATGGCTTCATCACGTCATCAAGCAGACGCGCGATGAAGAGCGGAGCATCCACCCAGCCGCGAAAGGCACTCCGTCTCTGTTCCACGGTGTCGAGCGGTTTGTGCGGTTGATAAAACGGATAGAATAAGAGGAATCCGACACGACTCTTATTGTCTTGTACCAGGTGCAGCTTTTGGCTCATGACTGGGCGTCCGGTATCGCGCGCTTTGTCAGCAGCCATCCGACGCTTCGGCTCACTGGCCAGATCGATTCCTACCGCACCTTGGTTGTTGGCGAGCGGCTCGATAAACGTCACCACATAGTGCTGCGATATGGACTGTTGTACCTGCGAAGGAATCGCATGAATCTCTAGATCGAGCACCCCAAGGTCTGTCGCTTTTTTTCGGAACGTCTCCATCTGATCGGGATGAACCGGCCAGACGACTCCCATGCCATTGAGACCTGGATATTTTTCTTCCGGTTTGACGGTCTGTAGATAGGTCTGCCACTCGCGCAAGCCGACGCTTTCTGATGCAGTCAGGAGCCCGATGCCACCAAGGAGTACGTCTTCATACAGCGTCATCCGATCCTGAAGTCGCAGATCGACTTCGTGGGCGAGCTGCTCGATGCGATTCTGATCCCGCGCACGCTCTGTCTGATGGAAGGAGTGCAAGATGATGCCTCCCACCAGCCAGCCAAACAGCAGCATCGGCACCGCACTGCGGAGCGAGCGCGTTTCGTGAAAGCCGGACAAGACGTTGACTGTGATCGACAGAGACAGCAGAAAGAGCTGGGTATGAATCAGGTTTTCGTTCGTGCTGCGACCGACGAACGGACCGATTCCTTTGCTGGCTTTGTAGACACAGAATCCGAACAGAATCAGCGCGAGCAGCTTGGCGGCTAGATCTCCAAAGCGTGCGCAGCAGAACAGCAGGATCGGAAAGATCAAAAACAGAAACGAAATGCCAGAGTTTGTCCCGAACAGAAACATCGTCAGCGCGGTCAGAAGACCCAAAGAGACAATGAACTCTGCTACTTTCCGAATCGATACGCTGCGTAACGAAATCTGCGATCGATACAGCGATAGCAGCGTCGGTGTAACCATCAGTGCGCCCAGCACATCACCGACCCACCATGCCATCCATGCGCGCGAAGCTTCTGGTCCTGCAATGATGCGCTGCGCGGTCAGGACTCCGACTCCGATGGTTGCGCTACAGAGCGAAGCAAACAGCGCAGCGGCACAGATCGCGAAGGTCTCTGTTTGACTGCCGAGCTGGCTGCGATGCTGAAGCACCCAGCGCAGAATCAGTGCGCCCAAGACGGCTTCGAGCATGTTGCCAGCACCGATGATCGCGCTGGGAAGGAGTCCGATTCCGTTGTCGTAGTTGGCCAAACAAGCGCCGACAACGATCGCGGGCCAGACGCGCAGACCGATCAAGTGACAAGCTGCCATCGCGATGCCGGTGACCGGCCAGACGGGAGACGCTTGCTTGTGAACGGTCGCAAACAGAAGTCCAAGTCGCGCACAGACAAAGTAGATGCAGGTCAGCAGCAGCAGCAGCGCGATTCTCTTTGCGATGTGTCGTGAGCTGCCCATCTGATTCTCCGACCCGGAAGTTGACTGGCTGTTTGTTCGGAGCGCACAAACCAGAGCTGCTCAGGGAATCCCTATCATCCAGTTGCGGAGCAGTCCTTCTCTCTCGATCATAGCTGGCAACTGCGCAGCGGGGGAATGTTCCTGTGCTTCGTTACAAAGCGGAACGTACGCTGCTGTAGCGGAGCTTGTGGAAAGGAATCCGAGGCAGAGCCGGAACGCGAAAGGTGAGAGGCGAAAGGACGGAAGTCGGAAGGACGGAAGTCGGAAGGACGGAAGTCGGAACCGGAGCGCGAAGCCAAAAACCAGACAGCTTACGGACGGGGACAGCTCTGCGCGGTGAGCAGACAGAGCCGCGACAGAAGGCGCGCACCGACGATGGCGTCCCACTCTCCCTGACCGGCGACTTCGACCAGATCGAAGCCAATCACCTGACGACCACTTTCGACCACGGTATCGAGCAGATGAAGCGCTTCATCCCACAAAAGTCCGCCCGGCACAGGCGTTCCGGTCTGCGGACACAGCGCGGGATCGAGTCCATCTACATCAAAGCTGATGTACACCTGCTGGGGCAGGGTATCGACGATGTGCTGACAGGTGCGCGCCCAAGGCTCTCCGTGAAAGCCGCGCTTGCGAAGGCTGCGCATCGAAAAGAAGCTGATGCGATCTCCAGATTCGCGGACGGTCTGTTCTTCTTCATCGCAGTAGTCGCGGATTCCGACCTGCGTGATCTTGCTGACGTGCGGAAGGTGCAGCACGTTTTCCATGATCGATGCGTGCGAGTACTGAAAGCCTTCGTAACCGCGTCGCAGATCCGCATGTGCATCAATGTGCAGCACACCAAAGGAATCGTAGCGAGTTGCCAGCGCGCGAATCAGTCCCAGTGGAACGCTGTGATCGCCTCCGAGCACGCCGACCGCTTTGCCAAGAGTCAGGTGTGACTGCGCTTGTCGTTCGACCCAGTCGTTTAGCTCGCTGGATGCCGCGTTCACTTCGCCCTGTGGCACGAGCAGCTCGGGATCGTCTTGCGCGACGCCTTCTTCCAGCTTGCTGATGCAGGCTGCCGCCAAGGTGCGCAGCGAATCGTTCTTGGCCTGCCACTCGCTGGAGATCGGCAGCATGTAGTAGCCCGCGCGCCAGCCGTCCGGCCAGACCGGATCGAACAGATCCACCTGGGTCGAAGCTTCGAGGATCGCTTGCGGTCCCTGTGCGGTTCCAGCGCGATACGACACCGTCACTTCCCACGGCACTGGCAGGATCACCACCTGGCTGTCTTCGTATTCAAACGGCAGACCGAACAGCTTGCCGTTGCGGACTCCGACGCTGCTTGGGCTGAAGTCTTCGTACTTGTCAGTCTTGCTCATCGAAACGGATCTCTCTTCCTGGTTATCGGAGCGAGCGCGGCGCGCACTGTCCACGCAGCTACAAGCGCTCTCCACGCGGCTACAGGCGCTCTCCAAAGATCGAGCGTCCGACGCGAACAATCGTCGCGCCTTCTTCGATCGCAACTTCATAGTCCGACGTGCTGCCCATCGAGAGCTGCGCAAGTCCCAGCGACTTCGCCAGCGCGCGTAGCTTTGCAAAGTGTGGTCGGTTGTCTTCCGGCGTCCAGCACGATGGCGGCTCAGGCTGCGGCGGCATACACATCAGCCCCACAAGGCGCACACCTGCCACTGTACGTACCTGCGCGGCCAGTGCTTCCACCGCAGAAGGTGCGATTCCGCTCTTGCTGTCTTCGCCCGCGATGTTGACCTCGATCAGGACATCGATGGGCACCTCGCTGCGGCGCTTGCCCAGCTCTTGTGCGATGTCCAGGCTGCACAGCGCGTGAAACGACTGCGCGACCTTGGCAACGTACTTCACCTTGTTTGACTGGAGCGTGCCGATCGCATGCCAGCGCAGCTCCGTCAGGTGAGCCAGCTCGCTCGCTTTGTCGCGTAGCTCTTGCGCATAGTTTTCGCCAAAGTCACGCTGGCCCGCTTGATACGCCGCTTCGATGAGCGCTATCGGCTGAAGCTTCGACACCGCGATCAGCGTCACTTCATCCGGCGAGCGATGGGCGCGCTGACACGCTTGGGCGATCTTGTGCCGAACCGTCGCAAGGCTCTGTTCGATCTGATTCACCGTCACTCCTCGACTTGCGCGCGCTTAGAAGCCCGGCGTTTCCATCGGGCCCATGCTACTGCCGCTGACGAACTGACGAACCACGGGATCGCCTGTGGATCGAAACTCTTCAGGCGTTCCAAGCATGTGAACCCGACCTTGATAGAGCAGCGCGATGCGATCGGCGATCGAAAAGATGCTGGTCAGGTCGTGCGACACCACGATCGATGTCACTCCGTGAGAGCTGCTGAGCTTGCGAATCAGTGCATCGACGCGACGCGCGCTCACTGGATCGAGTCCCGTCGTCGGCTCATCGAACAGCAGATAGTCCGGCTTCATCGTGAGCGCTCGGGCGATCGCAACGCGCTTGCGCATTCCGTCGGACAGCGTCGCGGGCAAGTGCTCCGCAAATTCCACCATATGGACTTCCGCCAGGTATTCCAGCGCTGCGCTACGGGCTGCTGCGTCGGACATGCCTTGGTGTTTGCGCAGCGGCAGCGCCACGTTTTCCACCACCGACATCGAATCAAACAGCGTCGAGCTTTGAAACACCATCGCGCAGCGTCGGCGGACTCGATATAGCTCCGGCTCCGAGAGCTGATCAATGCGCTCTCCGTCGAGCCAGATCTCGCCACGATCGACGCGCAGCAGCCCGATGACATGCTTGATGGCCACCGACTTGCCGACGCCCGACGCGCCGATCAGAAACAGGATCTCGCGCTCTTTGACGTGCAGCGTCAGGCCGCGTAGGACCGCTTGGCTGCCGAACGACTTCCAGACCGAACGGAACTCGAGCACGACCTACTTGCCGCTCTGCGCCTGCCGATAGACGTTTAGATACGCTCGTGCCGACGTGGCCCAGCCAAAGTCCGCGCGCATCGCACGTTTTTGCAGTGCCAGCATGCTCGGTTCGTCGCTGTGATAGGCCGCCAGCGCGCGTCGAATCGCATTGCCGAGCGCTGCCGTCTCAAACGGCTGGAAGGTAAAGCCGGTGCCGCTGCGTGAGCGTGCGTCGAAGTCCACCACCGTATCGAACAGACCACCGACGCTGCGCACAATCGGAATGGTTCCGTAGCGCATGCTGTAGATCTGGTTGAGTCCGCACGGCTCGAACCGCGACGGCATCACGAAGAAGTCGCCGCCAGCTTCCATTCGGTGCGCCAGCGCTTCATCGAACGTCAGTCGAATCGCGACGCGCGTCGGATGACGCTCGGCCAGCATGCGCAGTCGCTGCTCGAGCGCGGGCTGACCTTGGCCAAGGAGCGCAAACTGGAACTCGCTGCGGCTGTGCAGCTCTGCCTCGAGCCACTGAATCAAAAGATCGATGCCTTTTTGTTCCGTCAGCCGTGAGATCGAGACAAGCAGCGGCGTCTTCGGTCGAACCGGCAGCGACAGCTCTCGCTGAAGCTCGGCCTTGCAGCGTGCTTTGCCGACCAGCTCAGCCGCGAAGGCATCTTCGGACAGCGCTTCCAGCTCTGCGGGCGGGCGACTGAAGCGAACCGGCAGCGCTCCGTCGAGCCATGGGCTCCAGCGATCGTAATCGACGCCGTTGAGGATGCCGGTCAGTCGGCCTCGGCGCGCTTGCATCACACCGTCGAGACCATAGCCAAACTCTGGCGTACAGATTTCCTGGGCGTAGCGCGGGCTCACCGTCGTCAGTCGATCCGCGAGCTGTAGACCGGCTTTGATAAACGATGCTTGACCGTAAAACTCGATGCCGTCGGGAGTCAAAAGCTCCGGGCGCACACCCAAGCCTTGCGCGTCGGACAGCGGAAACAGCCCTTGGAACATCAGGTTGTGAACCGTAAACACCGTCGCTGGCGGCGTGTCCCACTCGGCTTGCTGCGCGTAGTACACCGCGAGTCCCGCTTGCCAGTCGTGCGCGTGAATCACGTCGGGACGTGGCACCAGTTCTTTGGCCAGACAGATCGCGGCTTGCGACAGCAGCGCAAAGCGCAGCGGATTGTCGGCATAGCCTTCGCCAGGATTGTCGGGCGGACCGTAGACGCCAGGACGCTCGGAAAACAGCGGATGCTCAATCAGATACACTGTCACGAGCGGGCCGGGACCGGGCAAGCGTCCTTCGTACAGGCCGACCTCGAAGGTCTGCGCGCCGACGGAGACGCTCAGCTTCTTGAGCCGCTTGGCCAGCCCGTGCTGCTGGGGATGGATCGAACCGTAACGAGCCGAGACAACCGTGACGCGCGACGCACCTTGTTGGGCCAGCGCGCGAGGCAGTGCGGCCAGGACATCACCCAGACCGCCCGTCTTGGAAAATGGCGCAACTTCCGAGGCTATATGCAGGACGTTCATCAGCAAAACCTTTGCAATGCCAGCTTATGCACCACGTAGATGGCCCAGTGCGGACACGATTCCCGACGGCATGGCACGCAGTCCAATCACCAGCATGTCGTCCTCGGTGGCCAGCTCACGGATGACCAGCACTTCCGACACCGCCGAGATGATGCGCCGGGCCAGCGGATTCTGCTTCAGCTTCGGCAACTGGAGCAGATCAAGCACAAACTCATCACCCTGCGCTGACAGAATCACCGTCGGACGGAATGGCAGAAACGCCAGCATGTCACCGGGCTTCGACAGGTCCATCATCATCAGCATCGAGCCCATCGGACTGTCAGCGGGCGGCTTGACGGCCAGCTCGCGAACATGGAGCGTCACGCGCACGCTCTCGGCGGACAGCTGAACCGTATCAATCGACACCACCGCCGACACAAACAGCGGCGTGCCCATCACGTTGAACGTAGCGGCGAAGCGAACGCCCGGTGGAACCGCAGTCAGCGACAAGTCATCTGGCAGCTTGCCTTTGCTCAGCTTCCCGAGGAGCCACGTCACCGCATCCATCGGCACCCCGAAGCGGAGCTTGGTCGCATTCACGGCACTGCGCAAGAGATAGTCCGGCTTTGAAACCAGGTAGGCAAACGCTTGCTGGATCTCTTGTAGGGTGATCACTTTCATGCTCCGTAAGCTAGCCCAACCGGGCTTTCCTTGTCACGACGGATATCGCGGGTTTTCTGGGCCTTTTTGCGCCGCGAAACACAGGGCAGGGCGCAAAGGTTGTCGGCGGGAAACTGGGGTTCGATGCGCGCTTAGTTCGCCTGAAGTGACTCGATGACCGAGATGCCTTTTTCAGTGAGCACCCAGACGCGACCACGGACATCGACGCCCATGTTCAAGATCTTGTCGTCGAGCAGTCCCGAGCGCGTACCGATCTGATAGGTCCGCTTTTCCGACAGAACCTGAATCACGCCGCGATCGGTGCCAATCCAAATTCGCCCGTCGGGGTCACGAGTGAGCGCGCTCGCTTTGACGTTGTACGGCGGCTCTTTTGGAAACGCCCAGCGATTGCCGTCCCACACACCGATGCCTCGGCTCGTCGCGATCCAGATCTGACTGCTTAGACCTTCGATCACGTCGTGAACCAGCTCTGATTCCAGGCCATCGTTTTCGGTGAAGACTTTGACGGTCTTGTTGTCAACGAGACGAACCGCACCAGCGCCCGACGCCAGCCACGCTTCGCTCGATCCCTTCCAGGCAATCGCGGTGACATCCGACGGAACGTTCACGCCTTGCGAGACACCGGGCTGTGCTCCCGTCGGACGCTGTCGGTGATACACCACGCGACCGTCGTCCACGTAGACTTCCGCTGCACCGTACGCACGCGCGTCTTGCTCTTTGTCTACGTAGCGAAGTCCGACCCAGAGCTGGCCTTTGGGCGAAAAGTTCGCAAACGACAGATCCGGCACGCCGGTTGGCACTTCCAGCGGCGTCAGACCGACTGGAGCCCAGTCTCCTTTGCTACCGACGCGAGAGATGCGAACCACACGGCTGGTTGCGCCTCGGTGAAGGGCAATGACTGCGCCCATTGGATCGCGAACCACCGACAGGACGTGCGAGCCTTTTTCCGGATCCACATTGGTCACTTCAAACGTCTGTCCGTCGAAGCGCCAGGCTTGGGTGCCTCCGGTCGCGACGTAGCAGTCGTTGTTGTTGACGCATGCGACGGAGAGACGCTCGGCTCCGGCGGTCAGATCGAACAAGCGCAGCGGCGTCTGCTTGCCTTTCTGAATTCGCATCACACCCAGGAAGCGCGTGCCGACGTACAGAGAGTCCGCATCCGCCGATACCGTCGTGATTCCGTCGGGAAGACGAACATCCACAAGGTCGGTATCAAACAGCGGCGCAGATCCACCCGCACCACCCGGACCCGCGACGAGCCAAGGACGAACTGGACGGGGTCCAGCGTGCGCAGTCGCGTGTTCAGTCTGGGTCGAAGCTGCGTAGGTTTCCGTCGATGGCGCAAACAGAGCGCTCGTCTTTTTGCCACCTTTGTCTTTTTTGCCACCCTTGGCCTTGGGATCGACGGGTGGCGGCGGCGGAGCAGCCTCTGGCGGCGGCGGCGGCGGTGCAGCTTCTTTGACGAGCATGCCAGCCAGCGGCTGCGCTTTCGGAGCACCCAGCGACGGACTTCCCGAATACGTAAACTTCACCGGGCCGCGAATTTCCGCCGGGGTTGCGACGCGCTTCATCGTCCACACCGACTGACCAGCGCCCAGGAACAGATCGCTGCCGACGCGCTGGACCCACTCGATGACGTTGGCGTTATCGACGCGATACGACCAGAAGCGATTTCCGTCGAAGAACGCAACGCGCTGACCACCAGGACCGTCGCCTACCGACAGCAGCGAGCCATTGGCATCTGCGACCATGGCACGCACGTTGTCGATATCGTTGCCCTCGGCCATGCCGTACTGGAGCATGTCCTGCTTGACGACGCGCATGATGCCTTTGCCGCTCGTGCCGATCCAGACACCGCTGCCACCGTCGTGGACCAGCGAAGTGACCGTCGTACCTGCGGCATAGCGTTCCCACTGACCGTCTTTGAGCCGAGCCAGACCGTCGCTGCCGCCGACCCACACATTGTCACCATCGGGCGTTACCACGATGCCAGCGACAAGATCTCCGACGGGGGCTTTGGGATACTTGGTCCAGCTTCCACTGGCGAAGTGACCGACGCCTTTCGATGTAGTGACCCAGACTCCGCCTTTTTGATCCAGTGCGATGCCTTCGATCCGATCGGCGGGCAGTCCATCGATGGTGGTGAGCACGGCGGGCGTGGGTGGCTCCGACGTGGTGCTCCAGCGAACCAGTCCGCGTGGCGTTCCGACCCAAACCAGTCCGGCGGCGGCGGCCAGCGACTTGACCGGACGAGAATCCGAAAAGCTTCGGACGCGAACGGGCGCATTGCTGCTGGTATTGGCTGCCGTGACGGTGCTGCTCGGTTTGACCTCTGATGTGGTCGATGGACCGCAGCCAGTCAGTGAGACCTGGCTCGTCAGACATCCGAGTCCATAGAGAGTGAAGGCGGCAACGCGGGGCAGACGCTTGCGTGTACCGACAGCCGATTGCTCGTGCGAAGAGGTTCGCTTGTTCGTGCTCATCACTGTTTCCTGAGGCTGCCAAGGTGCGAAAGCGCCGAATCGAAGCGATTGTCGGCGGGCACAGGCAATACAAAGCAGCCTGATAGGGCAACATGCCGGATGCTGTAGGCGGGTGTCAAGTCCGACGGTAGGGCCGCTTGCGTGCGCAAGATCTCTGACCGTTTTCGCTGCCTTGCGCGAGCGGTGGCTGGCCAGACCGCGCTAGTTGCCACGCGGCTTGATCATCTGAAAGTAGCGCTTCACGTAGAAGCGATAGCCGGGCGGGACGCGCTGTTTGGACATCACTTCCTCGGACACCGACGTGTAGTCGCCATAGACCTTGCGATAGGCCTGCGTCGCGAAGCCCTTTTCAGCAGCGCCCAAGATCGTCTGTGAGCGACTCGGTCCAGTGCCTTCTTTGCCGTAAACCCGCGTGAGCTTTCGCTTGCTCTCAATCTGCGTCACATCACCGAGGAAGTTCGGATCGTGACCTTGACCTGGCTTGTCTCCCGACGGACCTTGACCCGGACCACCCTGGCCATTTTGGTTGCCTTTGTCGCCTTGTCCCGACGGACCTTGACCGGATTGACCTGGGCCCGGCTGACCTTGTCCTGGCATGAGCACGATCGTGGACTGTCCGTCTTGACCGCCGCCACCGAGCACCAGCGTCTGTCCATCGCCGTCGCCTTGACCGCTCGCGCGACGCTTAAAGTCCTGCATGTCTTTTTGGCCCTGACCTTTTTGGCCTTGGCCCTGACCGGAGCGACCCAGCCGTCTGAGCACCTGCTTGATCTGGTCCAGCGTGACGATGTTTTGCTTCTGGCCCTGCTTCTGCTTTTGCAGCTTCCGCACCTCGTCTTGGTAGCGCGAGATGTCTTTGGCCAGCTCTTCCATCGCCTGACGCTGCTCCGGCGTCATCTTTTCCATCGACTGACGCATCTGCTCGGCAGCCCGCTGGAGATCGCGCTGAAGCTGCTCCATCTGTCGCTGGGCTTCCTGCTTTTCGCGAAGCTGTCGCTCGACATCGGAAAGCTGCTGCTGCTTGCGCTGGAGCTCCTGCTTCGCCTGCTGATCGTTTGGGTTCTTTTTGAGCTGCTCTTTGAGCTTCGCGATGTCTTCTTCGAGCTTCTGCTTTTGCGCCTTGAGCTTGCGGATCTCGTCCTCGAACTTTTGCTGCTCGCGCTCCATTTCCGACATCAGCTTGCGCGCTTCGTTTTGGTATCCCGGCTGCTTTTCGTCGCCGAGTCGCTGAAGTCGTCGTTCCCCACTTGCGCTGTTTTCTTGCAGGCGCTGCTCCAGCTGTTCGAGCTGACGCTGCGTCTTCTTCAGCCGTCGCTCAGACTCTTCGTCTTGCGGGTTGTCTTGCAGCTTCTTTTTCAGCCGTCGCTCTTCTTCGCGTAGCGCTTCTCGCTGGGTTTCCAGCTCTTTTTTCTGCTGTTCTTTTTGCTGCTGCTCTTTGGCTCGCTCTTCTTTGAACTGCTCGTTGAGCTTTTTTTCTTGCTGCTGAAGCTCGTCGAGCTTGCGCTGAAGTTCCTTGTCCTGCGGGTTCTTTTCGAGCTGCTCTTTGAGCTTGCGCTGCTCCGCCGACAGCTCGTTGAGCTTTTGGATCAGCTCCTCGGTCTTGCCTTTGCTCTGCCACTCGTCTTTTTGCGACGACGGATCGCTTGGATCGACTTTGGCCTTGTCGTCGGGACGGCTCTGAAGCGCACGCGCCGCGCGCTCAAAGGCTTCCGCCATCTGCTGCTTGTCCGTCGCTGCTGCCTTCGCCAGCGCCTTGTCCGCCAGCTCTTTGAGCTCTGCCTTGGCTTTGTCGAGATCGTCTTTCGACAGCGCTTTGCCCAGCTCTTTGGTCAGCTTCGACTCAGACAGCTCGTTTCCTGCTTGATGAATGCGTCGTTCCAGCTCGGCCAGCGTCGCGTCACTGCCTTGCAAGATCCGCTGCTCGATCTCGCTCAGACGGTCAAACGCTTGCTGTCGCGTCAGCTCGCCGCGCTCAACCTGCGACAACAGGCTCAGCATTTCCTTCAAGAGCTGCGCTGTTTCGTGATCGCCGCGCTGCTCAGCCTCGGCCAGCTTTTGCAAAAGATCTTCTTTTTCGGGCCCAATCAGCTCGGGATCGATGCGCAGCGCTTTTTCTGCTGGCTCGGTTGCGCTCACCTTGGGCTTTCCCGACGGAGCTTTCGTTCGATCGAAGCGCAGCAGCGACACCACACCGTTTAGCACCAGCAGCCCACACAGCAGAGAGAGCAGCGGCGGTCTTTTCCACGGCGCTGCCTGCGACGAAGTCACCGACGACGCGACCCTGGCTGCGTCCGCGATGGCCAGCTCTACCAAACCGCGCGCCGTCTCGGTCTTGGGCAGCGCACTGCGACCCTGTGCAAGCTGTAGTGCTGACGACAAGCGATCGCTCAGCGCATGACTTTTGTCGATCAGCGAAGCCACCCACAGCGAATCAATCCGTCGCAGCGCCGAAAGGATCGCCGTCGCCACGACACCAAACGGCAGACAGTACGCCACCGTACGCAGCCCCGACACGCTCAGCACACCGAATCGAAACAGCGACAGCGCCAAAAGCATCACCGTCGCTGCTGCGATCAGTCCGTAGACCAGCCCTTTGACCGCTGCTTGAACACGAAGCCGTCGTCGGACCAGCGCAACCGCATGCTCGACCTTTGCCAGGTGCGCGGCGGAAAACGAAGGAATGAGCGACTCGTCGCGCTGCTGTGGGTTGTCCATGCCGAGGCCTCTCACGCTTCTCAGTGTATCGGCCCGCTTGCGGGTTTGCTACCGCCGCAGTCGCAGCGCGGCCTGCTCGAGCGCTTCCGGCGTGTCGATATCCAAGACGATCTCGGGATCATCGACGGCAACGCGCAGCGGCGGATGCGTCTGACGGAGCGTCCGCAGCGACGATCCAATCGGCAGCGACAGCACTTCTGCGCACAGCGCGCGAGGCAGCCAGACAGGATGACCGCCGCGATCGTCAAACGTCGGCACCAGCCAGCGCTGCGTGGTGTGCTGCATCAGCGTCTGAATCGTCTGCGCTCCGACGAGCGGCACATCCACCGGCCACAGCAATGTTCCGATTGATTCCGTCGGCAGCGCGCGCAGTCCTTGCTGAATCGACGATAGCATTCCGTCGCTGGGCTGCTGATTCCACACCACTTGAATCGTCTGAAAGCGACTGTTTGAAAGCCAGGAACAGATCGCGTGTCCATGTGGCTCTGCGACGACAACAATCGGCTTGATGGAACACGGCGTGTCGCCGCTTTGCGCCAGTGTGTCCAGGATTCGCGCCAGCAGCGTCTGATTTCCCAGCGAGCACAGCGCTTTGGGCATTCCCATCCGCATCGAGGCTCCGGCGCACAAGATCAGCGCGTGGCTCATGGTTTGCGTCGCTTGCTACGCACCAGCGTCAGCTCTGCGGCAATCGACAGCGCGATTTCGTGCGGTGTCTCTGCGCCAATCGTCAGCCCAATCGGTGCATGAATGCGCGCAATCTGCTCGTCGGAAAATCCCTTGTTTTGGAGTCTCTGGCGAAAGGTCAGCACTTTGCGCTGTGAGCCAATCATTCCTACATAGGCCAGATCTTTCGGCAGGAGCTGTTCCAAAATCGCCTGATCCGTCGCGTGCTCTCTTGTCACGATGACCACATAGGTGTTTTCGTCGAGCGGAATCCCGTTCCAGTCGCGCACATCGAAGCTGTCGATGATCTGTTTGGCATCGGGAAAGCGCTCGGGACTGCCCAGCTCTGGCAAGTCTTCGACGACAATCGGCGTAAAATCGAGCGCGGGCAAAAGCGGCACCAGCGCTTTACCGACGTGACCGCCTCCGCACACGACGACGACAGGATCGGGACAAATCGGCTCCATCAAGATCTCCATCTCTCCGCCGCAGCACATCGCCAGCTCGTGGGTCAGGTGATAGCGAACACGCTCACTGCGAGCCGATGGACCGAGCGCAAGCAGCTGCAAGGCTCTTTCGACGACCTGTCTTTCGACCCGACCGCCACCGATGGTTCCGACGATGCTTCCGTCACGGCGAACCACCATCCGCGTCGTGTGCTTGCGTGGCGTGCTGCCCGCTGTGCGAATCACCGTGCAGAGCACCACCGGCACGGACTGCGCACTGGCTCGGACCAGCTCTTCAAAGACCTCGATACCTCGACTCACCGCAGCGTTCCTCGACTCGGCACCGAACCCTCTTAGCACAGCTTGCGGGCGGGCAGAACCGGAGGTTTGTCTCTCGCTGCGATTAGCTTCCGCGTGGGCCGGTCGCTTCTTTGCGCATCACCGCGTCCACCAAGAAAAACAGCGCAAACAGAGCGTCTTCCAGCGTCGAGCGACTTGCATCTGCACTCTGTCCCGCCTGACGGAAGCGCAGGTATCGATCGGCGGGCAGTCCCAGCGCGAGCGCTCGCCACGCTGGGCCTTCGTCGGGCTCTCTCGTCGTATCGCTGACGGGGAGCGAAAAAAAGATGCTCATCGCGCGACGCACCGCTTGGACAAACTGCGCCGATTGAATCAGCCGCTCGACTTCCTGAACCTGCGCGCGCAAAGGACCGGGCGATAACAGCAAGCTGATGCCGAGATCGCGTGTGCTCGACTCCATCTTCGGCGGCTGCGGCGCGGCGGGGGGCTTGCTTCGCTGCGGAATGCGTGCCCCCGGCATGGTTCGGTCAAGCGCAGCTCCGCCCGGCGGTCGCAGTCCCGGCTGAGACATCGTCGGATCACTGGGCCCCGGCGTCGAGCGCTGCGGATGATTGGGACGCGGACGCAGCGTCTCTTCCAGAACGTGCGCACCGATCGGATTGTCGCTCTTGACCGCTGCAATGGCGTCGTTGGACTGTTCCAGCGCTGGCAGCGGCGGTGCCGACAGACCGCTCACCGGCATCAGCTCTTGTGAGCGCCCGGCCGCCTGCTCTCGGATGAGCACCGATTCATCGATGCGCAGCGGCTGATCGAGCGTGTAGCGACCCACCAAGCTGCGCAGCGCCAGTTGGGCTTCCTGGGCTGCGAGCATGCGACGAGCCGTCACCATGTCATTGCCAAACGACAAGTCGCTCGTCGGCATCGATCCGGTCTGACCCAGCTCCGGTCGCTTGCGCAGCGCACTTTCCAGCGCTTCCGTCGCCAGCAGACGAAAGGCATCGAACACACTTTGGCCCGTCCGGGCAATCGTCGGCACCGACTGAGCCCGCTTGATTCCAAACGTCGGCTCCAGATCCGACAGCGGCACTGCGTCGGTCAGGTCGCGCTTGTTCCAGGCCACCACCATCGGCACATCTTGCGGCTTGACGCCCAAGTCGGACAGACAGGTTCGCAGCTCTTCCATCGCAGCGGTGTTGTCGGCTTCGCGTCCGCGTCGGCTGTCCCAAATGAACAGCACACCGTCACAGCCAGCCAGCAATGCTCGACGGGTCGATTCGTTCTGCACCGTTCCCGAGCCCGCAAACACCTGCGCGTGAACCGGCGCTCCGAGCAGCGGTGGCGGCGGCGGAAAGAAGTCAAAAAACAGCGTTCGATCCGCGCCGGTATTCACCGAGACGATCTGGCCTCGGACATCGGGACGAAGCAGCTTGTGTAGCTGGGTCAGCGCTGACGTTTTTCCGGCTCCGGCTGGCCCGTAAAACACAAGCTTAAGCAGGACTTCGCGCGCCTGAGAGTAAAGCTGCGGCACAACGTAGCAGCTTATCATATGGATACGCCGCAGTTACAGTGTTTCCACCGTCGCAGCTCTGTACGCGCACGCTGCGCCCCGCTGCGTTTGCAGGGCGTACAATCGATGCGGTTTGGGATGATTTCGCGCGACGTGTGCGAAAGCTACGGAAGGTAAATGCGGGTCAGGGCCTGGCCGCTGGCGTAGTGGCACAGGTTGCAATCGACGCGCTGGGTCGCTCCCGTGACCGGGTCCGAGCCGACTTTGAGCGTCATCGTCGCAACGCGAGTGGCGCTGCTACAGTCGGCTCCCGTCGATTCGCAGATGCGTGCGCGCATCGGAGCCACGAACTTTTGCGCAGTGTAGAAGTTGCCTGCGGAGTTGGTCTTCAGACGACCGTTGGGCTGAAGTGCGCCCGCTCGATACGAGCCCATCGGATCGTCCTGTCCGTAGAGGATCTCGACGAACACGCCGGGAAGTCCTTCGGTCGAGTTACAGGGTGAGTTCTTGCCCGAAAACACCGTTCCCGAGACCGTCCACGGAGAGTTCTGAGCCTGGCCGCCGGTGCGATGACAAGCACCACACACACGTCCGGGCAGCATCGCAGCACCAGCCAGTTTCATGGCTTCGGTGGGTTCTTCGCCCACGCAACTGGCTTGGGCCTCAGCGGTGACCGTTAGTCCGTCGTCGTTTCCGCAAGCTCCAACCCCCAGCAGAGACACGCAAAAGCCCAACGCCAACAGCCGACCGAGCGGCTTATTACCACGATGCGAACTCATAGTGACTACTCCTTTTGGTCATCATTGGATGTAAATGCGGTCCCCCGCGATGCCAGAGGCCCAGTGGCAGTTCGCGCAGCCGACGGACACGTCAACCGCCGAGTTCATCTTCACGCTCATGGTGCCTTTGGTTACCCGCGCCGAAACGTTCTTAAAGTTGGTTGCATTCGGCGGGAAAGAGAAGTTTCCGACAGAGTTGGTCGTGGTGCTGGCCACAACCTTGCCTGCGGTATCGAGAAGCTCGACCGTGACGCCGCTGACGCCGCCGGTGTTGCAGGTCTTGCTGTTGCGCGCGCCGAAGACCGTGCCTGCGGTGCCAAATGCCTCGTGATCCGCTTGACCACCGGATACGTGACAAGCGAGGCAGTTTCGGCCAGGCAGCATGGTGTCTCCCGCATTGAGCTGATCGGCAGTTGGGGTCTCGCAGCCGACTTTGGCTTGAGGGACCGCATCCAGATCAACGCTATCGCAGCCAGCCATGGGCAGCGCGAGCAGAAGGGCGCAAACAGCAGTTCGTAGGTTCATCGTCACGTCTCCTTTTCTATGCAGTGCGTGCGAGTGCATCCTACGCTTTTTCCCCCCGGATCCATCTTATCTTCAAAGCCTACAAAACGAATAGGGGGAGGCTCAGGGGATCGCCCGGCTCGTGCGGCGGCGCTCCTTCGGTGCGACATCGCAAGCGTCGGTGATGTGGAGATCCGACCATGAATCCGTAGCCGCTTCGCGCCATCGAGAGACAAGCGATTTGATGCGAGTCATCTGGCGCGCAGTGAGGATTGGCACCCACCTTGCTGAAGACGCAGCCATGACCAAAGACCAAGCTTCTACCGTTTCTCAAAATCCTTCCTCGCAAGCTGTGCAGACCGGCGTTCGCCGACCGATCGGAATCGATGCCATCGCGTTCGCGGTGCCTCGGGGTTACGTGGACCTGACCGATCTGGCTACGGCGCGAGGCGTTCAGCCGTCCAAGTACATACAAGGACTTGGTGTGTCGCAGATGTCGGTGGCGCACGCGGATGAAGATCCCGTGACGCTGGCAACCGAAGCGGCGCGACGCTGTTTGAAAGCTTCCGGTCGCTCTCCATCGGAAATCGGTCTGTGTATCGTTGGTACAGAGACGGCGGTGGATCACTCCAAGCCGATTTCGTCGTACCTACACGGTCTGCTCGGTCTGTCAAGCGCGTGCCGAGTGTTTGAAACCAAGCATGCCTGCTTTGGTGGCACCGCCGGTCTGATGAATGCGCTCGACTGGTTGGCTTCGGGTTCGGCGCGCGGTCGCTGTGCCCTGATTGTCTGCACCGACATCGCTCGCTATTCGGTGGGAACCGCTGGTGAACCGACGCAGGGAGCCGGTGCCGTGGCCATGCTCATCAGCGAAGATCCGCGCGTCCTGGAGCTAGAGCCCGGCGTCAGTGGCAGCTTTTCCCAGAACGTCCACGACTTCTGGCGTCCGCTGTATCGCAAAGATGCGCTCGTCGATGGTCAGTTTTCCGTTCAGTGCTATCTCGATGCGCTCACGGGTGCGTACGCCGAGTGGCAGCGCTTGAACCAGGATGACTCGCCGCTGGTTCGGACCTGCTATCACGTTCCCTACGGCAAGATGGCGCGCAAAGCACATCAGCGACGCTGCCAAATTGACGGACTGACCGATGAAGCGGCGGACAAGAGCTTCGCTGAGCAAGTCGAGCCGTCGCTGCGCATTCCCTCGCAAGTTGGCAACATCTACACGGGCTCGCTGTATCTGGCGCTGCTCTCGCTGCTTCATCACCAAGCGAGTGAGCTGGCCGGTCAGCGAATCGGCCTGTTTAGCTACGGATCGGGCTGCGCGGCAGAGTTCTTCGCCGGTCGCGTTCTGTCCACGGCTGCGACCCAGCTTGCGCGTGCGGAAGTGGAAGAGACGCTCGCGAATCGGCAGCGGCTGGCCATCCCGCAGTACGAAGACCTGCGTCGCAACGATGCCAACGTCGATCAGCGACCGGCTGAATTCCCGACGGCTGCAGAGATGGGCGCGGCACTGGCCCAAGCCGACCGCTTGCCGCGCTTTTCGGGCATCGACAAAGACGAGCGTCGAATCTACACCGTGGCCTAGTATGTTCCGTCGCTGAATCGCGTTCGGAGTGCGTCTCCTTCAGTCGTACTCCGAGAAAAAAAGAAGCGCGTGCGGATTTTTTCTTTACAGCGCCAAAAACGGCATGGTAGTAAGCCAATCCTCACTTGCGCTTTGGGTGTATAGCTCAGTTGGTTAGAGCGCAGCCCTGATAAGGCTGAGGTCCCTGGTTCGAATCCAGGTACACCCACAAGTTAGTAGCCTTTGGTATCGAGGGGATACAGAAGGCTCTGGGAACCAGAAACCTTGGTTCGTTTGGTATGGCGTCGGTGCTTATGCGCTGACGCTTTTTTTTCGCCTTTGGCCGGAGCCTCTTCACTCTTGGCTGCGGGCCTTGGCTCTGGCTCCTCAACTCTGGTCGGTTCTTTCGGCGGCGTTTCAACAGAAGAAACCGGGGCTGGAATGGCTGCGGCTGCGACCTCGGGACGCTTGTTCGATTGGGATGCTCGCTGGTTTGTCCACCACAGCAATGCGAGCGCCAAGACGCCGAGCACCGCCAGCCATGGCAGCCACTTGGGACGCTCTGGCGGCAGGATGACGCGCGTACCTTGCAAGACCGCTGTGGCACTGCGCATCGGCTGCGTGGATCGAACTGTCGCTTCTTCCGCACCGATAGTCTGCGGGCCTTCTTGCGAGGGCGGTACGCTCACTGGCTGGCGACCCGACGCAAGCGGCGGAACCGAGATCACTGGAAGCGAAGACAAGCTAAGCGCCGCGATGCTACCGACGCTGATTCCAATCTGGAGCAGCACCTGTAGCGCGACCGCACAGTCCGCCGGTCGGTCTTCTCGCGTGAGCGACAGAAACTGATCCAGCGCAGGCTGAAGATCATCGGGAAACTGTCCATTCGGCAACAGTGTGAGCAGTCGCTGTGGCGCAGCAACCATTCGTGCCATCACCGTCGAAATCTCCGAGCGGCTGCTCTCTCCCCACGGCAGCTTTCCCGTCAGCATCTCTGTCAAGATGACACCCACTGCATAGACATCCGATTGCGTGGTCGCTTCTTCCCCTTGCAGCGTCTCGGGGGCCATGTAGTGCGGCGTTCCAAGCGCGGTCTGCGTCGCTGTCACGCGCGTCTTTCGACCGAGCACGCGCGCGATGCCAAAGTCGAGCACCTTCACCACTTCTTCCGTGCCCACCGAAAGCCGCTTCTGCGCCACGAAGATGTTTTCCGGCTCAAAGCCTGTGCGCCGCTGCTCGTCGAGATCGCAAGGTTTTTGGTTTCGTAGCGGAACGGAGCGGGAACGCGCGATGTGGCTGTCGGTCGCACGATGACTACATGCCGCGATCCAAGTCCGCGCTCTGGACCGAATCACTTCATCGTGGGATTCCGATCGGGACAACACCGCTGGACCGGACCGCTTCATCGCAGCCAGCCGAAGCGATTCGACGTACCTGCTGTGACTACGGACAGCGCACAAGCGGTGCGAGCGGCGTCATCGGCTGCACGCCCAGCGACGAAACCATCGTGTCGTAGTCGCTCAGGTTGCTGCGCAGCACATCGACGATCTCGGCATAGGTCTGGTTCAGCTTGTTCTGGGTCGAGCTTTCCGCCACGCACACAAACTTGGTGGCGCCACAGATGGAAAGCTCCTCACAGCCGGGCGTGCTCGGGGCTGCCGCCTTCAGCTCCAGCGTTCCGTAGAGCGGCTTCCCATCCACCATCACCAAGTCCAGATCGAGCGGCGAAGCGGTCAGCAGTGCGGTGTACGGCTGCGACGGATCGATCCGGGCCAAGACCAGGTCTGCGCGCTTGCCAACCTCCAGCGATCCGAGCAGTCCATCGACCCCGAGCGCCCGCGCCGCATCGATCGTCACCATGTCAAACAGTCGCTGCGGCGACAGAATCCCGTTCCACTTGCTCTGGCTCACTTGGTTGGCGACGCGCAGCTCATCAAGCAGGTTGACGCTCCCGCCGAGCGACCAATCGGGTGCCAGCGCGATCGTCTTGATGCCCGCCTTCAGCGCCAGATCGATCCGCGTGGTGTCGTTGTACAGAAACAGGTTCGACTTCGGCGACCAGATGAGCCGCATGCCAGCGACGGCCATCTTGGAAAACTCTGCGTCCCCGAGCGCAGTGCCATGCACGATCGATGTCTGCGGCGCGAGCAGACAGCCAGCAGCGCGACTTTCCAGCGTCGCAAACTCATTGCGTGCGGTGGCGTTGATGCCTTCGCCGACATGTACCGCATAGGCATTACACGTTCCCGCTGCATACGAGTTACAGATTGTCTGCGCGGCGCTCGTGGTGCTGGGAACCGAAATCGCCGTTCGCAGCAGATCGGTTCCGAGCCCGTTTCGTGACGTATCAATCGTCCGTGCCAGCGACGAATAACAGGCCAGCTCCACCGCCCCCGGCGCGAGCGTAAACGATGTGGTTCCCGCAATCAGCGCTTTGAGCTCCGCGTACTTGTCGATCTCGCAGCGCAGATCCACCGGCGAGGTCACGTCCTTGTTCAAATACTGTTTGGCATCGAGCACTTGCTGATAGCGCGTGTCCGAAGTCCAGTCGTTGTGGCTGCCGTAGAACCTGCCGGGATTCCAGTCTGCTTCGTCGAAGATGTTAAACAGACCGTGGTTGTGTCCGTCGAGCATGCCGGGGAAGATGACTCCGCCCGTCTCGATCACCGTCGCGCCCGCTGCACCTGTTGCGCTGGCACAGCTTTCCGCGACGCAGGTCAGGGTGTTTCCTTCTACCAGCAGCTCACCTTTGAGCGGACCTTGCGGCAAAAGAAGCGTTCCGCGCAGCAAGAACCGACCGCTCGCACCCGGCGTAATCACAGGCGGATTCTTCATCCATCCCGGATCGGGCGCTGGATCACTGCCTCCCGTTGGGTCTCCCCCAGAGCAGCCAGACAGCGACAGAAAACCAGCCAGCAGCGCAGACAAAATACGTCCTTGCGTGTGCATCGCGCCCCCTTTTGCGACACCGTTTCCTTTTCATGATGAACGCAAGTGCTGGCCGATACCACCGCTCGTCTGTCGGAAAGGGACCGTGCGTTGGCGCGCGGGATGTGTGTGGACAAGCGGACTGGGGCTGCTGCGGTGGCTGTGTCCTCTACATGGACATTCCGCGTTCAGGATTCCTTGGCTGGCTGTCGATCTTGCCTGTACTCGCACCCAGCGGAGCCGGAAACGGAATCATCTTGGCGGCCTCTTCATCCCAGAGTTTCAGACGGAACGCGCTGATTCCTTCGCGCACTCCGATCCGCACTGGCTGTAGCTCGCTTTCAAACTGATCATGAAGTTGAGCAAGCTGATAGTTGGGAATCCGACTCACCAAGTGATGCAGGTGATGATAGCCAATCGATCCCGTGATCCAGCGCAGCAGCGGAGGCAGATCCAGAAACGTACTCCCTTTGCGTGCAGCGTGCTCAAAGTCCCAGCTTGCACTGCGCGTCCAGTATCCGTGCTCGAACTGATGCTGCACATAGAAGATGAAGATTCCCATCATGTGAGCCAGCCACAGCGTCGGAACCATCACCATCGCAGCGGAGCCAATTCCCACGCTGATATGCGCGAGCAGCAGCGCAAGCAGCAGGACTCCGTTTGTCGCCAGGATGCTTTCCCATTCCTTTTTGTAGCTGCGGGGCAGATCCCACGGGAAGCGCAGCTTGATCCAAAACAGCAGAAACGGTCCGATTCCCAACATCACCACAGGATGTCGCGCGATCCGATAGGCCAGCTTCTGTCGCGAAGGAAGTGCTTCATACTCGCGCAGCGTGAGCGTGGTGACATCTCCGCTTCCGCGCCGATCCAAGTTTCCTGATGTCGCGTGATGGGCGTTGTGGGTGTGCTGCCAGTAGCGATACGGTGTCAGCGACAGTACACCCAGCCAGAATCCGCAGATGTCATTGGCGATTTTCGATGGAAAAAAAGCACCGTGGCCGCAGTCGTGCGCAAAGACAAACACGCGCATCATCAGCGCTGCCGCAAGCGGAGTCAGCGCAAGGGACAGCAGCAGCGAGCGCTCGATCAGATGCAGCGCAAGCATCCAAATCAGCGCAAGCGGAATCAGTGTTCCGACTAGCTGTGCGACGGCGCGACGTGCATCCGGCTTGGCCTGTGTCAGCAGCTTCTTTCTAAGTTCACTTACCATGCACGGCTCCGATCAAGGAGAGCTCTCCTCTCTGCTGGATTCAAATCAGGAACGATGGTTCCCACGAAGTGAAGCACCGGAGACAGCGCGATCTCTGATGGGAAGGTCTCGATGTCACTCTGAGGATGAAGCGGCAGTCCGGCTCTGCGGAAACAGCGCGCAACATACTGGGAACAGAACAGCGCACGCGGCTCCTCACAGTCCTCTGGGAGTTCCATGCCAGCGACGTCATTGAGGATGCTCCGCAGCAGATCCGTGTGTGCATAAGACAGACCAAGATTGACCTGCGCTTCTTCGATGATCCGCAGCACCGTGGCGGGATCGCGTTCCTCTGAACGGATTTGATACCAGTCCACTTCCCCCGGATAGCTGTGAAGCGCATGACTCAGCGGCACAGCTTGGATGCACGCGCTCTCTGCATGAAGCAGCATCGCCCGACGGTGCCACCAGGCCACCATGCCACAGTGGGAATAGCTACTGCGCGCTCCTGCTTGAAGCATGCGCGAGATCGGTCGCGTACCACGGAAGAGCAGCACATCTGCATCCAGAAGCTGCTTCCGTACTTGTTTATAGGAAAGCTTCGGACCCTGCGGCGCATCCAACTGAGCGTTCGGAACAGAGATCGCAGAAGCCAGAAGCTTCGACGGAGAAGCTGTCTCACTTGCGTATTTTTCTAGCAGCGCGATCAGCTGATCCCGATGCTGCTTGAGCGCGCGCGTGGTGTTGTTTTCTGTCTCCGAAGTCGTTCCTTGCTTGGCCTGGGAATCCAGCACGGAGGTCAGCGTATCGATCATGCTGCGCAGGTTCAAAAGGAGTCCTTTTCGATGACCCACTTTCACCAGCGAGAGAAGCGGCAGCGCGCGTGTCCGTCGCAGCGTAAGCACTCCCAAGACAGAAAAGACAGCGCCCGCAAGCAGCGCGACTTCTGTTCGCTGTCCGATCAGCACAGAGATCAGCGCAACAGTGACACCGAGCGCGATTCCCATCCATGTATGTCGCCGTGCAAACAGATGCTGCGGACTACTTTCCAGGCTGATTCCTACCGATCGTAGACGTACTTGCGCCCGTCGAAGAATGTTCTCTGCAACTGGCTGTGAGACCCCGCGATGACGCAGTGCGCGCGCCATGGCGACAAAGGCTTGCAGGACGCGCAGCTGTTCATCTTGTAGACCCAGCACCACCTGAACTTCTGTCAGCAGCGCGCGCTTGTTCTCTGTGAATCGATCATCCGCGTGCGCAATCTCGGTCAGCAGAAACAGACACTCTAGACGTGCTTCATCATCGAGTTGGGTGAGCGGAACCAGATAATCCCGCACCTGTTGATCGCGAAGGAGTCGAGCGTGTGCTTGCTGAACGGACGCGCCATCGAGTCCACGCAGATCGAGCAGCCGATACAGCGCTTCCACTTCCTGTTCCGCAGGTGTGCCGTCGCTGTATGCGAGCGCAAGCGATGCGGTATAAAGAGCCAGGCGCTGCGGTTCCGCAAGCCGTGAAAGGGCTTGTAAGTACCTGGGACGCTGTCGATTCTGTGATGACGCGGGGTCTTCAGGACGTGAGTACGAGCTCATCAGGATGAACTCCTGAGCTTAGCGGATCCTGGGTAAAGATGCCGGTGCGCATCAAGACGCACACGCAGACACAACAGAGACGCAACAGAGACGCAACAGAGACACAACAGAGACGTAACAGAGACACCGCGTGCTTTTGTAAAATACGCACCGAACCTGTCTGTTCGCTGGGCAGCGATGCACCTGCGGGCTGTGTTCCGATGGATTTCCGCACAATCCGGAGTCGGACCACGGAAGTCTCTGCGTTCGCTTGCGACGGACTTGAGCTTGTCCGGCTTCACATCGCGGTGGATGATGTTGCGGCTGTGGGCGGCGGCGAGGGCTCGCACCGCAGGAATGAGCAGCTCGAGCGCTCGTCCCACAGGCATTGGTGCTTCTCGCTCCATCAGTCGATCGAGCGTCTCACCGCTGAGCAGCTCCATCGCGATGTAGCTTTGTCCGTCACTGGTGTGGCCGCTTTCAAAGATCGTGACGGCGTTGGGATGATCGAGCGAGCTGGCAATCTGCGCTTCTCGCTCGAAGCGCTTGCGCATTTCGGGACTGGTTTCGTGCTCACTGCGCAGCAGCTTGAGCGCGACCTTTCGTCCGATGCCCGCTTGGGTCGCGACGTAGACCTCGCTCATGTGACCGAAGCCGAGCGGTTCACCGAGCACGTACTTGTCGCCGAAGATTCGCTGGTCGATCACAAGTTGCGCGCCGTCTTTGGCGCAGAAGTTCGCCTCTGCCTCGGGGGCGATGTAGATGCGATGACAGCTCGGACAGTACTTGCCCGGCGTTGTGTGTGGCGGCTCGAACTTTCGATTCGCGCCAAGATCGTCGCTGACCGTCATCCTTCGGCTCGTTCCCCCATCTCGCTGCGCCGATTCGGACAGAAGTGTCCGTCGAGACTAGCTCTACGATAGCAGGTTTGATGGATCGCTGTCTCGTCTGCGACCGAGGCCGTCGTAGACGCTGAAATTCTGACCACAAATGCGCTGGCTGTGCGGCTCAACCATCGAGTGAATCAAGCCCAAGCCATGTGATTCGCAGCGGAGTGTGACTCGGCTCGTCGAAGCTCTCTCGAACCTGTGCAGCGTGTTTGTCAGACCGCAGTGCTTGGATTGAGAAGGCCAACGCTCAGCCCAATTCGACAGTTCCACGCGATCTTTGTGAACTCAGTTCAGCGACGACAAGCGCGTCTAACTAATTGGTTCAGCTCGCATTTTTCGCTTGCCGCGATTCTATTGAATGGAATACATTCAAACTATCAATTGGGGCGGTACGGATGAGCCAGAAACGCGACGCGAAATCCTCGGTAGCGAAGAAAGGCAGCCGTGCCATCACAACAAGGATCGATTCAGTGCTGAGCGAAGAACTGCTGACACAACCTCCTGCGGCCCTGTCCCACACCCGAGCGGTGGTGGGTCGTCGGCCACTGCGCGGTCGTCCAGCAGCGCAAAAGAGCCGTGCCAGTCATCTGCTCGAAGCGGATCTGGTCGAGCTAGAGCAGAAGCATCCCGAGGGCATGACGCTGTCTCAGGTGCTGTCGGCGTTCGGCGAGCACGGAATCAACCTGTCAGAAGCGACGTTTCGGAAATATGTCCAGCTCGGGCTGCTTGGCCGGAGCCGTCGCGTCGGGCGCAAAGGCAAGCACCAAGGCTCGCTGGGAATGTATCCAGCGACGACAGTGCGGCGTCTGAACACGATTCGTCAGATGCTGGCTGCGCACTACACGATCGAGGACATTCAGCGCTCGTTTTTGCGCTTTGCAGATGAAATCGACGGACTTCAGCGCGTGCTGGGCGGTCTGCTCGATGGTCTGTCGCGTGAGCTAGAGCGAGGGCAGTTTTCTGCGGAGCGACGGCGAGCGATGTCCAAAGAAGTGGTGGCCATTCGCAAGCTGGGCAGCGACGTGGTGCAGCGAATTGAAGCGCTCGAGCGAGAGCTGGTTTCTCCGCTGGAGCGCGCGGCACGGCAGCGGGTCTTTGGGACCGGCGGCAGCGACGAACTTTTGTAGATGAGGTGGTCTTGACCACCGGGCGAAATGCGAAATGAGGAGCAGTATGCACGACATTACCCAACCACCGGACAGCACTGAGTCTGCGGCGACGGCAACCGAGGGCAGTGACACGCCTGAGGTCAGCCGCAAAGTTCGCAAGCATCACAAGCGCTCGCGCAGCAAGACGATTGCACCGCGACGCTTGACCAAGGAAGAGCTTCGCGAAGCGGCGCTGCTTCCGATCATTGATGACTCAGACCGTCCGCAGACGCGTGCGGACTGCGCGAGTGGTCAGCGACCGTGCCCGTGGGTGTCGTGTAAACATCACTTGTTCCTCGATGTGAATCCGGAAACGGGAAGCATCAAGCTGAACTTCCCCGACAAAGATCTGACCGAGATGCGCGAAACCTGTGCGCTCGATGTCGCGGATCGCGGCGGAATCACGCTAGAAGAAGTCGGTGCGATTCTGAACCTGACGCGCGAGCGCATTCGCCAAGTAGAAGTCCGTGGTCTGCTCAAGCTGCGAGCGGTGAGCCCCGACGGTGATGTCGGTCGCGATATGCCGTAGCTGCTGCTCGCATCACTGATGCTTTTGTTCGTCACAGTGCATCTTCCTTCCGCCTCTCTCGTTCGCCTGTTCATTTCGTCGCTGTTTCCATCCTGGATGTCTTGAGCGCTCGCTCGGTGTGGCTGTGCGCACAAGTGCCCAGCTCGCATGGCTGTGCGAGCGTGGATTCGGACGCTTGTTGTGGCGTGCTGCGGAAGAAGGGCGGGGCGGAAGCGAAAGCGGAAAAGCGCGGACGTGTTCGCTTAGTACTGGTAGCCGACCTGGATCACGCCACCGAAGTAGTTGTCGCTGGCTCCGGCTGCAAGGTGACGCGAGTCGCGACCCGTGGCCACATCGCCGGGATCCTGGCTGGCGAGGTTTTTGCCGAGGTCGAACGTGTACTGGAACATTTCGTAGTAGCCGCTCAGACGAACCGTCAGACCTTTCCAGAGCATCGCTTCCACGAGCGTGACGTTGGCGCGCAGACCCCAGCCACTGGCGGGACCGAAGCCACCGTTGCCGTAGATCTCGGGAACCGGACCCGACGACGTATCGGTGTTGCTGGAGTCAAAGCGGTTCGTGATCTCGCCGTAGCTGAGCGGAACGTGGAAGTTGAAGTGGACCAAGCCCGCGAAGTACAGCTTTTCGGTGACAAAGTACGGAATGCGCGCACCCAGTCCGATGGTGACGTACTGGTACAGGATGTCGGGCAGACCGTGGTCGTTGATTCCGTCGGCCTTCTTCGGGTTGAAGTTTTCGTCGAGATAATCGTACTGCTTCTGCTCTTTGGCGACGGCGAAGAAGTGCGCACCGTACTGAGCATTGAACAGCACCGACGGCATGTTGCGCTTGTTCAGGATGTTGTAGTGGTAGCGCAGACCGCCTTCGACGCGCCACTCTCGGGTGTTCAGCAGCACCTGCGACGTGCCCGAGCCGTACTTCGAGTCCGGCCAGAACATGTAATCAAACGTCGCGCCCAGGCCGAGACCCTTCACCGGGTTCACTCGCAAGAACGCAAGCGGATAGGCCGTGACATCAGCACGAACACCGGCAGCCACCGACGTTGCAAAGCCAGGGCAGGCTGGCGTGCTGCCGCGCTTGTAAGGCAGATAGCGCGAGACGTAGCCTCGTCCACCTGGATCTTTGGGATCGGGAACGCGCTTGTCTAGGTCGTAGCATTTGAGCGTAGAGGCGGGATCGGCATCCTCGGTGTAGCTGAAGCTGCGGCCACCGATGATCGCTCCGGCGCTGGCGTCCACAAATGGGTAGTAGATCGGACGCGAGAGCTCTTGTTCGCGCTGACGCTTGGCGGCTTCTTCGCGCGCGAGCTTGGCGATCGGATCTTCATCTTTGCCGAGCGTGGCATTGGGCGTCGAGGGAGGTGGCTCAAACTGCGCGACGACGGGCTTTTCTGCCGGTGGACCCGCAATCGCTTGCACAACTGCCGGACCGATCTCTGCTTCGACCATCGAGATCGTGGCCGCATCGACCTTTTCGCTCTTCAAATCGTAGCTGAGCTTTCCGACGGGCTTTCCGGATGCACCGTGTCGCGCTGCGATGTTGAGCTTCCAGGTTCCAGTGTCTTTGTCGGTCTTTACTTTGCCCGTGATGACGACATCGACCTTTTGGTCATTGGCGACCATCGCGACATCCTCGGTACCGTGGCCGGTCACGTTCAGCTTCTTGGCTGCCGCGTTCCACTTGGTCTCGGGGATGAGCGTGTAGTCCTTCTTCAGCGCGTTTTCGATGGCTTTTTGCAGCTTCGGTGTGCCGCCTTCGATGGTGAGCACCGCGACGCTCTTTTTGTCTTGAGCGAACGACGGTGTCGCCTGCCACAAAAGCGCAAACAGACCGACCATCATCGCCAACATGGCATGCGGCAGCCGTCGTAGATGCGCGTAAGAAGGAAGACAAAAATTGAGGGGCCTAGAACCGGGGCGTCGCAAGCTCACCATGGGGTCTCCACGAAGTACAGAGGGCAGTTCATCGTGCTCAGAGGTTCTGCCACGGGCCAATCAAAACTCTGGAGCATAATATCACAGCAAGCGGTGGCCACTTCGGGGAATCACGGCGCGAGCCTTCATGATAGATTTTCCCGACATGGTCCCGTTGGTGTGTCCGACCTGCCGCACAGAGGCCCCTTTGGGGAGTCGCTTCTGTGGCATGTGTGGGCAGCCGCTGGGGTCGCCAGTGAGCGGGGATCGGCGTGAGAGCAGTCCTTTGCGCACGCAGTCTGGAAGCTCGCGATCGGATGCAGAGCGCGAACCATATGATCCGCAGCGCGCGCACAGTGATCCACCGAGCACGGGCCATGAAGTGCGTGCGTCTTCGCCGGACCGTCGGGTGCAGACCTCGCCGGTTGGAACGGTGCTGCCAGATGATGTGCTGTCGGTGCTGCATGCTGCGACATCGGATCGTCATGTCGATCGCTCAGACGATACGCCGCGTCGGACTGCGCAAGCTTCGGTGCCGCGCTCGTCTTCAAAGACCTCGGGTCCATCGTCGGGTAGGTCGCTCAGCACGCCTCAGCCGCACGTCGAGACGGCTCCGCTGTTTGTGCAGCTGTCGCCGGGTTCACGAGATCGCCCGCCGGTGAGCGCCATACCGCGACAAGTCACCGATGAGCCGACGCTGCCGATTTCGTATCGTCCGACCTCATCGCGGGCTGCGTTTGGGGCTCTGCGCTCGGTGCTGTTTGGGCTGCTCTGGCTGCTGCTCGCGGGGCTGGTGGCGATGCTGGTGATCTGGATGTTGCCAGAGCGACCGCTTCATCCTCCGCAGACGCAAGTGCAACCATCGATGGTGCCGCAAGCGATTCGTCCTGATCCAGCGCGGACTGCTCGACCGACGATGAAGACCGGCGCACCCAGCGGAGCCATCGCTTCATCCGCACCGAGCCCCAAGCCCGCTTCATCCGCATCGACGATTGACCGAGCTGCGACAAGTCCATTGGGAACACCTTCAGCACCGAGCACTGTGACGACAGAAGCTGCTTCGCTCACGGTCAGCCAGCCAGCCAGCCAGCCAGTTAGTCAGTTCGCCAGTCAGCCAGCCAGTCAGCCAGCCAGTCAGCCAGCCAGTCAGCTCAATCGACCGCTGAGCGCCGCTGAGCGTGCGGCTTGGCAGCAAGATCTGGCCAACATTGAGTTTGTTGCAGCGACGTATACAGCGCAGGTTCGGGCTTGTTATGAGCGAGCGGTGCGGGGAATCGGTGGAGATCCGCCTCGAGGACGCGTCGAGCTGGTCTTTACGCTAAGCGACGCAGGCATGGCGCAAAATGTATCGGTCAGCGACGATACGCTGGCGCTGCCGGTGCTCAGTGCGTGTCTGTCGCAGCGCGTGTCAGAGTGGCGCTTTCCAAGACCAGTGGGTCCGCTGCGTACCTTTCGCTTTCCGTTCGCTTTTTCTGGAAGTAGGCCCTGACTTTGTCGCATCGCTTGGTGATTTTTGAGATACCAAGCAGAAATGGATTGGGCTGATAATGAAGCAACACAGCTTTCGGTAGCTGCGCTGTGCTTGGGGGCCTAGGATGAGCAAACCTGGAGACGAAAAACAGGCGTCGATGCTGAGCGATTCGGCGCTGATTGTCTCACAGCGGCAGACGGCCCAAGCCGAGCTGCAGGATCTGCTGAGTCAATCCGAGATAAACTCCGTCGTGGTGGCGGATGCGGATGCCGCCCGCGCAGTGATCGCAAAGACGCCGTATCCGGTGGTGCTGATTGATGTGGACTCGCTGCCTCTGTCATCGGTGCTGACGATGCTGACTGAGCTTCGCGTCCTGGCTCCACGTACCGATCTGATCGCTTTGATTGACGAACCGAGCTTTGAAACCACGGTCCAGCTCGTTCGGCGCGGTGCGGTGGACATCATCTGTCGAGGAACCGATGATCTTCGCCTGCTGGGTTCGCGAATTTTGTCGTCGATGAAAGATGCCAAGCAGCGCTCGGATCGCAGTCAGATGCTGCGCGACTACAGCACGCTGGCCGAAGATCTGCTCTATCGCTTGACGGACACCGCGCGACGCATCGGAGAGCTGAAGGCGCAGCTGACCCAGCGAGGCTCGGGATCTCCGGCTGCACCGACGGATGATTACGTGAGCGTGCTGCTGGTCGAAGATGATGGCTGGCTGACGCAGTCGCTGTCGCCGCTGGTCGCTAGCTCGTTTTCGCTGACGACGGTGGTAAGTGGCGGTGAAGCGCTGGATCGTGCGTCCGAGCGATCGTTTGACCTGGCACTCATCAAAGAGACGCTGCCCGATTTACCGAGTCGGACCGTGATTCGCTCGCTGCAAGCGCAGTCGCCTGAGACGCTGGTGATGATGTACTTTCCGCCGTCGCGCGGGAAGCCGGGACGGATCGATCGGCTAGAAGGCTCGCGGGTGACGACGCTGGTGAGCGCGTTTACGTCTGCGAAACAGCTCGCTGAGCGACTCGTGGAGCTTCAGCAGGCCCAAGCGGCTCGTCGTCGTGAGCGTCACTACTTGGCTGAGTTTCGGTCCGACAACTACGAGCTGCTCAAGCGCCTGGCGGAGCTACGCAAGCGGTATCGCGAAGTCGATAGCTCGCTCGGCCGAAACAAGTAACAACGGCTCGTGCATCTTGACCGGCTGATGAAAATGGCGTCCCATAAAGTTGGGCTCTTATACCAGTAATGCGCTTTGACCTATCTACGTACCTTCGCCGGATGTCTTGGCTAGCCCAGGCGCCGAACGGTGCCGCATGAGCGAATCACCTTCGACCGGCGTCACTCGGGTGTGTGGGACCTGTCAGCAGGTCTACGGATACAAAGACAAGCATGTCTGTCCCAAAGGTGGCGCGGCGGAGGTTCCTTCCGATCCGCTGATCGGCGCGACGCTGGGCGGACGGTATCTCATCGAGTCGTTTTTGTCGTCGGGCGGAATGGGCGTGGTCTATCGCGCCAAGCACTCGGTGCTCGACAAGCCACTCGCGATCAAGCTGCTTCGTGAAGCGCAGGATCCGATGATGCAGCAGCGCTTTTTGCTCGAAGCCAAGAGCGCGTGCCACATTGGACATGAAAACATCGTAGACATCACAGACTTCGGCGTTCTCGACGATGGACGTCCGTATCTGGTGATGGAGTTTCTGCAAGGTCAGTCGCTGGAAAGCGTGATTGCCAAAGGTGCGCTGCCGCCGCTGCGCTCGTGTCGCATTGCCGAGCAGATTGCGCGCGGACTGCACGCCGTTCACGAAAAAGGCATTGTCCATCGCGATTTGAAGCCTGGAAACATCTTTATCCTCGAGAGAGGACGCAAAGACTTCGTCAAGATCCTCGACTTTGGCATTGCGAAGGTGATGGCGGGCACTCGTGAGTCGCTTTCGGGCGGTGCAAACCTGCCAAATCTGCGAGCGACTGCGACGGGAACCGTGTTAGGAACACCGGAATATCTGTCGCCAGAACAAGGTGCGGGCGAAGCGTTTGATGCGCGGGTTGATCAGTACGCGCTCGGCTGCATCATGTACGAAATGTTGACGGGACAGGTTCCGTTCCGAGGCACAGGTCCGATGTCAACGCTGATGAAGCACCTGACGGAAAAGCCGGTGCCTCCTCGGAAGCGGCGGGCGGACCTGAACATTCCAGAGTCGCTGGAAAAGATCGTCCTCAAGGCGATGGCGCAGCAGAAGGAAAACCGCTACGCCAACATGGACGAGCTGGCGAACGTGCTGCAAGAGCTGATCGACAGTGGAACGCTGCCGCCCGATCCTGCGCAGATGCGGCCTTCGTCGTCGCTGCAAACGGTTCCAGCGAATCCTTCCGCGAGTGCTCCGACGGCGCATCCAGAGCTGTCACCGCTGACCTCGGGCGATATGTTTGCGCCGACGCTGCAAGCTGCGATTCCGAGCAAGGCCGAGATTGCCAAAGAGCGAGCGCGGGTCAAAGACGCTGAAGCGAGCAAAAGTGAGCCCAAGCCGCATCTGGCGACAGAGCGCGTCTCGCCGATTGTGCTGCCCAAGCGTCCCAAGCTTCCGATCGTGCTGCTCGGTGTGGCGGGTGCGATGGTGGTGCTGCTGGTGCTGGTTTTGGTTCTGAAGCTGGGCGGTGGTGGCAAGCCTGCTGTGACGGTGCCCGCCGACTTACGTCCCGCTTCGGTAGAGACGCCGTCCATCGGTGAGCCGCCCGCGCCCAAAGAACAGAAAGTGAGCTTCTCGAACCAATCGACCGGCAAAGTGACGCTGCTCTGTGGCTCGAAGAAGAACTGCATTCTTGATGTCGGCAAGTCGTGTGAGCTGCTGCTTCCCGAAGACACCAAGTGCGAAGCGAGCGCGACCGGATTTCACAGTCAGTCCGTCGAAGTGGCCGACGAGGTTCGCAAAGCAGGGAAGGGCAAAGCGGTGCTCATCGCAATTCAGCTCGAAGCGGACAAGCCTGCGGGCAAAGCGGGCAAGGTCAAAAAGACCAAGTCCAAAGGCAAAAAGCGCTGACCTTTTTGCGTGCTGAGTCACGCCGGATCGCGTCGGAGCGGTTGCCGAAGCAGCCCAACTTGCGGTACACCGCAGGGCATGGAGACTGCTGCAAAGACTGAATCTACGCATCCGGTACCGTCGTCGTTTGAGACATCTCCCGCTCAGTATCGTCACTGGAAGCTGGAAATCGACGGTGAGGTTGCGCGTCTACAGATGGCCGTTCGTGAAGACGAGCCGCTGGTTCCTGGCTATGTGCTGAAGCTCAACTCGTATGACTTGGGCGTAGACATTGAGCTGTGCGACGCGGTGCAGCGGCTGCGCTTTGAGCATCCCGAGGTTCGCACTGTCGTGGTTGGCTCGGGCCGAGATCGCATCTTCTGTGCGGGCGCCAACATCCACATGCTCGCGCAGTCCACGCACGGCTTTAAAGTCAACTTTTGCAAGTACACAAACGAGACGCGAAACTCCATCGAGGACGCGTGTCGCAACAGCAATCAGCGCTACCTGGCGGCGGTGTCCGGTCCGTGTGCCGGTGGTGGCTATGAGCTGGCGATGGCTTGTGACGAGATCATCTTGATCGACGACGGTTCGAGCACGGTGGCGCTGCCGGAAGTTCCACTGCTCGGGGTGCTGCCGGGCACGGGTGGACTGACGCGGCTTGTCGATAAGCGCAAGGTTCGTCGTGATCGCGCAGACATCTTTTCGACGCTGGCGGAAGGCATTCGTGGCAAGCGCGCCGTCGAGTGGCGTTTGGTCGATCAGATTGCTCCGCGCAGTCGCTTTGCCCAAGCCGTCAGCGATAGAGCACGCAAGCTGGCGCAAGAAGCGAGCGCAGCAAATGGCAGCGCACCGGGCCCACAGACGGGCATCACGCTAGAGCCGCTCGCACCGACGGTGGAAGGCGACACGGTGAGCTATCGCTTTGTGACGCTGCACATCGATCGCGCTCATCGCACCGCACACCTGACGCTGCGAGGTCCGGGCTCGGATCAAGCGGTTCGTTCCGCAGACGAGCTGCATGCGCTGGCAAGTCGGGGCGAGCTGTGGGCGCTGCGTGCGTTCCGTGAGCTGGATGATGCGCTCTGTCGTCTGCGCTTCCACGAAGCCACGATCGGTCTGGTGATGGTGAGCACGCGTGGCTCGCAGTCGGATGTGCTGGCTGCGGATGCGGCGCTCTACGCGCAGCGAAATCACTGGCTGGGACGCGAAGTGCTCTTGGCGATGGCGCGTGTGTTGCGTCGGATGGATATGACGGCGAAGTCGTTTTTCGCGGTGGCCGATCCCGAAAGCTGCTATGCGGGCTCGATGCTAGAGCTACTGCTCGCGGCGGATCGTAGCTACGTGCTCGATAGTGAAGAGGTGAAGTTTGCGACGGATGTCCTGAACGCGGGCTCGCTTCTGGCGGCCAACGGTCAGACGCGTCTGGCGCTGCGATCTCACGATCGACCGGAGCGGGTTTCCGAAGTGCTGGCACGCGGCGAAAAAGGTCCGATTTCTGCGACGGAAGCCGATGCGCTGGGCCTGTGTACGGTGCTGGCCGATGATCTCGACTTCGACGATACGCTGCGTCTGGCTGTCGAAGAGCGCGTGAGCTTGTCTCCCGACGCACTCACCGGCATGGAACAGAACCTACGCTTCCCAGGACCCGATCTGAGCGAGGGCAAGATCTTCGGACGGCTGTCGGCTTGGCAAAACTGGATCTTCATTCGCGAAAATGCGACGGGTCCACTCGGAGCGCTGACCTGTTATGGCCGTCCCGAGCGACCGAGCTTTGACTGGCGTCGCACCTAACCCACCGCTTTCGATCCGCTGCGGACCTTTTTCGCGTGCTTCGCGATGAAGCGTCCTGGTTCTGTATGCGTTCCCGCGCTGCATGTTCTACGCGGCTTTGGCCCAGGTTGGTGTTCCCAAAAGGAACACTTTCTCGTCGCAAATGCCGCTCTGTCGCACTGGTTCTTCCCCCGCAAGTCGTGATAAGACCGCTCCAAAGATTCCGGCTGCGGAATCTCAACATCGAGACGCGCGAACAGCGACACACGAAAGGTCAGCCAAAGATGACCGTAGAACTCTTTGAAAAGATTCCAAACAACGTCAATCTCTCGGCGGATAAGCGTCTACAGCGGGCGCTGGAGCAGTGGCTTCCAAACTACATCTCGTGGTGGAAAGAGATGGGCCCGGACCAGTTCCAGGAAAGCGATGTCTACCTGCGGACCGCCATCAGCGTCGAAACGGACGGCTGGGCGCACTTCGACTACGTTCGCATGCCGGAATATCGCTGGGGCATCTTCCTTGAACCGGCGGTTGCGGGACGGACGATTGGCTTCGGAGATCACTATGGTCAGCCAGCGTGGCAGGAAGTTCCTGGGGAATATCGCAACACGCTGCGTCGGATCATCGTGACGCAAGGCGATACAGAGCCCGCTTCGGTCGAGCAGCAGCGCATGCTCGGTCACACGGCTCCGTCGCTGTACGATCTGCGCAACCTGTTCCAAGTCAACGTCGAGGAAGGTCGTCACCTGTGGGCGATGGTGTACCTACTGCACTCGTACTTTGGCAAAGACGGTCGCGAAGAAGCGGAAGCGATGCTCGAGCGACGTTCCGGTGATCGCGACAAGCCTCGCATCTTGGGGGCGTTCAATGAGCCGGTGAAGTCGTGGCTCGATTTTTATATGTTCACGATGTTCACCGACCGCGACGGCAAGTTTCAGCTCTGCGCGCTCAGTGAGTCGGGCTTCGATCCGCTGTCGCGCACCTGTAAGTTCATGCTCACCGAAGAAGCGCATCACATGTTCGTCGGGGAAACCGGCGTCGATCGCGTGGTGCAGCGTGCCTGTGAGCTGATGAAAGAGACGGGCTCCGACGATCCCGAAGCGGTGATCAAAGCGGGAGGCATTCCGCTCGATATGGTGCAGCGTCACCTTCACCTGTGGTTTTCGCTGTCGGAAGATCTGTTTGGCGGTGAGATTTCGTCGAACGCAGCAGAGTTCTTCGCCGCTGGTCTCAAGGGTCGTTACAAAGAAGACAGCTACAGCGAGCACTCGGGTCTCAATCAGTTCTACGAGATGCCCGTACCCAGCGAAGGCGGCAAGATCGTGATGACGCAGGTGCCTCTGCGCAACGCAATGAACGAAGTCCTGCGCGATGGCTACGTCGCCGACTGTCAGCGCGCCGTCGATAAGTGGAACCGCACAATCGAGCGTCAGCTTGGGGATCGCGGCGCAGCGTTCAAGCTCAGCCTGCCGAGCCGTCGCTTCCACCGTCACATCGGCATCTACGGCATGAACTCGGACAACTACTTCGATCCGAGCGGCAACCCGATCTCAAAGGGTGAGTTCGAGTCCAACCGCAGCAAGTGGCTACCGACGGAAACTGACCGCGTCTACCTTCAGCAGATCATGCGTGGCGTGACCGAGCCTGGAAAGATCGCAGGCTGGATTGCTCCGCCCGCACGCGGCATCAACAGCCGTCCGTTCGAGTTCGAGTACGTCCGTCACCTGCCCGCCTAAGGCGTTCTAAACGAGTGCGGCCTGTCCGATCCAGGCCAAGCGCTCGTTACTCCGCGTCCGTCGCGACCACTTGCGCCGCCGAGACCGCTTTTTGCGAGCCAAGCGGCGCCATCAGCAGCCCAAGCAGCGCCGCAACGGCGGCCATCGCTCCCCACTGCCACAGCATGTGATGTTCCAGCAGCAGCCCGGCCAAAAACGGCGCGACGATCTGTGCCACCGACTGAAGCGACTGCGTGAGTCCAATCACGGTGCCTTGCTCGTGCCGCGCCGCGCTCTGGGAAATCAAGCTGCTTAGGATCGGACGAACCACCGCGTTTCCGTACGTCGAAATCGTCGTCGAGATCACCAGACCAGCCACGGTGTCGGTGCTCGCCAAGATCACAAAGCCCACCACGATCGAGATGAACCCGGACACCACCAGGCTGCGCTCGCCAAAGCGCTTCACGAGCCGACCGATCAGTCCGCCTTGCAGGATCAGGCCCAAAAAGCCGCTGTAGGCGAAGAGGTAGCCGATCTCTCGCGGGCTGAACGGATGTCCGTCGTAGACGTAGCGACGCTCGGCATAGAGCGAAAAGCCGGACATAAACACCGAAAAGCACATCGCGAAGAACAGAAACTGGATGAGCATCGCGCGAAGCACGGGACGCTCGAAGTACTGAAGGTAGGCGCGCCACTCGAAGATCGACAGCCGCTTGCCGCCGGGCAGGGCGACATCGCTGGGGGCCGAGCGAACACTGACTTCTCCGGGCAGCAGCACGAGCGTACAGACGAGCGACAGCGCTGACATGAAGGCCGCGACGAAGATCGGTGCAGCCAAACCGTAGCGAACCAGCATGCCGGTCAGCGCCGGACCGATGAAGAAGCCGATTCCGAACGCGATGCCGATCAGGGCGAACGACTTGGCGCGATCTTTGGCCTCGGAGTTGTCTGCGATATAAGCCTGCGCGATCGAGAGATTGCCCGCCGTGGTGCCTTGAATCACCCGCGCGAGGTACAGCATCCAGATCGACGACGCGGAAGCCATCGCCAGGTAACCGATCACGGCTCCGATTTGGCTAAAGATCAGCACCGACTTGCGACCGATGCGATCGGACCAGCTTCCAAGCAGTGGACTGGCGACGAGCTGACACACCGCGAACACCGACACCAGCATGGTGGCTTGCAGTGCGGAAGCGCCGAGCTTTTCGGCATAAATGGCCTGAAGTGGCAGGACCAGCGTCAGACCGAACACGTCAACGAGAACGATCAAGAAGATCGGAATGAGTGCGCGATTCAAAGGGACTCCGAAGGGGTGGCGAGGGGTCGAAAACCCGCAGCAGCCTTAACGATACGATAGATTGGCGATGCGCGGTGGCTACAGGCGAGCTTGCGGTGGCTTTCTGCGACGGTACAAAGGCAAGGCGTCGAGCAGCGCGCGCCGTGACGGATAACGGCTCGCAGTCGGGCTTGGACGAGCGGTGCGGGCTTGGGACACAACCGGAACTGAGCGCCGCACAGGCAGGTTGCGACTCGGGCGAGTGAGCGGAATCAGCTCGGCAACCACCGCGCGCGGCGTTCGTTCATCGATCAGCACCGACTCAAGCAGCGCCTGACCTGGCTCGCCACCGTAGCAGACCACTTCGCGCAGCACCGAGGACAGCTCGTCGGGGGGCACCGCGCACAGCAGGTCGTTTGTGGCGCGTCGCAGATCATCCGCAGACTCAATTGTGGACAGCAGCTCTGCGACGGAATCTGCGATGAACCGATCCGGATCGCTCAGCTTGACATCTTGCGGTGGGGAAAGCCCCAAGTCAGCCACGATCGCCAGCGCGCGCGCCTTCACAACATCAGAGTGACTGGGCGTCGTCAGAAGCTTACCCAACCGCGCAGCCACTTCCGTCAGCTCAGTCTGGCGCAGAAGCTGTCCTGCCCAGCTTGCTTCTTCGTCGCTGTCCGAACCGAGCGAGCGCAGAAGCTGCGGAAACACCGACGGACCCATCTTCGCCACCATCGACAGGAGCTGACTTCGCTCTTGCCCAGACGGAATCCTGCCTGATCGCGCCTTTCGCAGCGAAGTCGCAACCTGCTGAAGCGAGGCGAGCGCAAACGAAAGGTCAGTGGGCTCAGGCTGGGCGGCGAGTGTCATGTAGGCTCCTACGCGAAACGACCGACTGAAGCACAAACTACATGACATATATGGTCATTCTACGTCAATCGCGCTGTGTCAGACCGCTGTGGCAAGGACTTGCCGCGAGCCAAAAATCGCCAGTAAGTGCCGTCGCTGAGACGCGATGCACTCGATCCAGACGCGACCCAGCAAACGGCGCGGTGGTTGTACCAATTTTGGGACTTGTCAGGTATACGGCTGTGCTAATTTCCCCGACATGATGGCCGAGAGTTTTCACAAAAAAGCGCTTGCTCGCGAGCTTCGCCCTGCGCTGTCGAAGGACGAAGCACTCGCCGAGGCCAACCGGTGTCTGTTCTGTTACGACGCACCGTGTATGAAGGCCTGTCCCACCCACATCGATGTGCCGCTGTTTATCCGTCAGATTGGGACGAACAATCCAGGCGGAGCCGCGCGGACCATCTTGTCGGCAAACATCCTTGGCGCAAGCTGTGCGCGCGTGTGTCCGACGGAAGTGCTCTGTGAAGGTGCGTGCGTTCTGCAAGATCAGCACAAGCCAATCCAGATCGGACCGCTTCAGCGCTTTGCGACGGACCATGCGATGGCGGTTCATCAGAAGATCCTGACGCCGGGATCGCCGAAAGCGGGCTCGGTGGGCATCATCGGGGCGGGTCCGGCGGGTCTGTCCTGTGCGGCAGAGCTGCTCAAGCTCGGTTATCAGTCGGTGATCTACGAAGCGGCAGAGCGTCCCGGCGGTCTGAATACCTACGGCGTGGCGCAGTACAAGATGACGCCCGAGGTTGCTTTGGCGGAAGTGGACTGGCTGATTGATGCAGGTGTGACGATCCGCTGTGGAGTCACCGTCGGAAAAGACATCTCGCTGAGTGAGCTAGAGAGCCGTCACGACGCGATCTTCATCGGCGTCGGTATGGGCGCAATTCCCGGCATCCATATCGACGGTGAAGATCTTCCGGGCGTGTGGGATGGACTCGACTTCATCGCTGCGCTCAAGCGTGGGGATCGCGAGATCTTCGAGGTGCTGCGTGGCGCTCGCGTCGCGGTCATCGGCGGCGGAAACACGGCGATCGACGTGGTGACACAGGCGAGCCGGGGCGGGGCAGGGAAGGTGTGGCTCTTGTATCGTCGCGGTCGCGAGCAGCTGTCGGCCTACGCGCACGAGCTAGAGCTGGCCAAGGATGCGGGTGTCGAGCTGGTGCTTCATGCGGTGCCGCATCGGGTGCTCGGTCCCGCGCGCGGACCGTCGCCCAAGATGAGCCGAGTAAGTGGTCTTGAGCTGGGACGCAAGCTTCCCGACGGTGGAGAAAAGCTAGAGACCCTGCCTGCGGACCTGGTGATTCGTGCGACGGGACAAAAAGGCGCCAAGCTGACCGCTGAGCTGTCGGTTCGTGTAGACGGAGGCAAAGTGGTTGCAGACGCGCTCGGACGGACATCGAATCCGCGCTATTTTGCGGCGGGCGACTGCGTGTCTGGTGGCCAAGAGGTGGTCAATGCCGTCGCTGAAGGTCAGCGTGCGGCGCGCACCATCGCGGAAGAAGTCCTGGGCAAGCTCGGAGGGGCGCGTTAGGCGCTGGAGGTTTTCACGATGGCCGATTTGTCCGTCGAGTTTTGTGGAATCAAGTCGCCGAATCCGTTCTGGCTGGCCTCGGCACCGCCGACCAACACTGGCGACCAGATCATGCGCGCTTTCGATGCGGGCTGGGGCGGAGCGGTGTGGAAGACGCTCGGGCAGCCGATCGTCAACGTGTCGTCGCGTTATTCGTCGGTGGATTATGCTGGGCGACGGATGATGGGGCTCAACAACATTGAGCTCATCACGGATCGTCCGCTCGATGTCAATCTGCGAGAGATCAGCGAGGTCAAGAAGCGCTATCCCAAGCACGCGCTGATTGTGTCGCTGATGGTCGAATCGCGGCGCGAGGCGTGGCATGACATCGTGCGTCGTGCCGAAGACGCTGGTGCCGACGGGCTGGAACTAAACTTCGGCTGTCCACATGGAATGAGCGAGCGCGGCATGGGCTCTGCCGTCGGACAAGTTCCCGATTACACCTGTCAGATCGTCGAGTGGGTCAAAGAGGTTGCCAATACCCCGGTGATCGTCAAGCTGACGCCGAACATCACCGACGTGACGTTTCCTGCACGAGCGGCTGAAAAAGGTGGCGCCGACGCAGTGTCGCTCATCAATACGATCAACTCGGTGACGGGAATTGATCTGGAAACGCTGACGCCTCGTCCGTCGGTGCATGGCGCATCAGCTCACGGTGGTTACTGTGGTCCAGCGGTGAAGCCAATTGCGCTGTCGATGGTTGCGTCGGTGGCTCAGACGGTGAAGATCCCGATCTCTGGCATCGGTGGCATCGCCAGCTGGCAGGACGCGGTGGAGTTTATTCTCCTCGGGGCATCGACGGTGCAAGTCTGTACAGCTGTGATGCATCACGGCTTCCGCGTCGTGCTCGACATGATCGACGGGCTGTCGTCGTATCTGGATCGCAAAGGACTGTCAAGCGTGCAGGAACTGGTCGGTCTGAGCGTGCCGCGTTATCAGCGCTGGGAGCAGCTCAACCTAAACTACCGAGTCATCGCCGACATCAAGCAGGACAAGTGCATCGGCTGCGGGGTCTGTTACGCAGCCTGCTACGACGGAGCGCACCAAGCGATCGCGGTACGACCCAATGATAAAGGCCGCTCGACGGTCGAGATCTTGGAGCACAAGTGCGTCGGCTGTAACCTCTGTAGCTTGGTCTGTCCCGTCGATGACTGCATCACCATGAAGCGCATCGACTCGTTTGGCGAAGAGCGCTTGCCGTGGACGGAATACAGCAAGAACCCGTCGCAGCATCCTCACGTTCGATCCAACCGTCACGATCAGTAGTCCATGTCTCCGTCGCTGCTTCGTGTGGCAGAAGCGCTCTATGCGCTGCTCTCGCTCGGGCTCTGGCTCCTTCTGTTGGCCGCGAGCCTGCATCTGCTGCGTCTTGGGCTGTGGGCGCTGCGGCATCCGCTTCGCGACGAGCAGATTCCTTCATTTCAGACCGATGACCTGCCGTATGTGACGGTGCAGCTGCCGATGCGCAATGAGCGCTTGGTGGCGGCGCGCGCGATCTCGGCGGCGTGTGCGCTGATCTGGCCGCGACAGCGACTACAGATTCAGGTGCTGGATGACTCGGATGCGACGGATGAGACGGTTCGCATCGTCGATGAAGCGGTGGCAGTTGCGCAGCAGGCTGGCTTTGACATCGCGGTGGTTCGTCGTGCGGATCGTCGCAGCTTCAAAGCTGGGCACTTGGACTTTGCACTCCCGCTGGCCCGTGGTGAGTTTGTCGCGGTGCTCGACGTGGACTTTGTGCCGTCGCCGGACTTTTTGATGCAGCTTGTGCCTCGGTTGATGACGGAGCCGCAGCTCGCGTTTGTGCAAGGTCGCTGGTCGTTTCTCAACGAACACGAAAGCCTGCTTTTGCGCATCCAAGCGCTGATCCTGCACGGTCTGTTTCTCGTCGAGCAGTCGTATCTGTCAGCGCACAATCAGCCGGTTCAGTTCAACGGCTCGGGCGGTGTGTGGCGAAAGGAAGCGCTCCGGCGTGCGGGCGGCTGGGTTGGCCCGGAATCGGACGTGACTGCGTCGGTGACCGAGGATCTGGACCTTTCCTATCGCGTCCGTCTGCTCGGGTATTCGTCGCAGCTTGTTCCTTTCGTCGCGATTCCGACAGAGCTTCCCGAGAAAATGGCCGCGTTCCGTAGCCAGCAAAAGCGCTGGGTTCGCGGTGGCGCGCAGGTGCTGCGAAGTCTCGTCGCGAAGCTGCTTGTGAAAGGACGATCGCTCTCGGAACGGCTGACGATGCTGCTGCACCTGACACGCCACACGCGACAGCCGTATCTGGCGCTGGCGCTGCTGTTTTTGCCGCTGGGACCGCTTGGTGTGCTCAGCGCGCTGTTTTCACCGCCGGGAGGCCTGCTCTCTGCGGTGCTTTGCCTCTGGCTTTCGCTGTCGGTGTATTACGGCGCGGCGCTGCGACGGCTGGGTCAGTCGGGACTTGCGGCGCTTTGGCTGTCGCCGCTGGTGATGATCTTGTCGATGGGACTCTGCGTATCGCTCACGAGTGAGCTTGTGCGCGGTGCGCTGTCGTCTCGCAATGCCGCTGAGTTTGTGCGAACGCCGAAGACCGGCGGACAAAAGCAGCTTCAAGGTCAGTATCGTCCAGTGTTTGATCGCTTGGCCCGCATCGAGGTCTTGCTCGGACTGCTCTATGTGGCAATGGCTATCGTGCTGCTGAAGCGCGGGGATTACCTCACAGCGCTGGGTTTTGCGGGTCTTGTCGCACCCGGTCTGTTGTGGGTCGGCGGATCCAGCTTGCGCGTTCGCTAAGCGCTCGTGGTCGATGGAGCGGCTGCGGGCGGAAGCTCTTTCTGACTGCGAAGCATTGCCAAGCTGGTCTGCGCGCGTCGGCCAAACGGCGTATTCGCATAGGCTGCGGCTCGTTCATAGCGACGACGGGCTTCGACTGGCTTTTGCTCGGCATACGCGACTTCGCCCAGCCAAAACCAGCGCTCGGACGTGCGTCCTGGATCCACTTGCCACTCGGGATCGAACTGAAGCGACACTGACTCTTCTTCGCTGCGCAGGGCTGATACGAGCGCCGCTTCCGCCGCTTGGTAGTTTTTGCGATGCAGCTCGGCGATTCCGCGCGTACCGCTGATGCATGCCGACAAGAGCGGATCACGCGACATCCCGTCGTCACCCAGCAGCAGCTCCATCGCATCATCGAGATGACCGACCGCATCATCCGGCTGACCCAAAAACACCAGCGTGTACGCTCGGTTGTTGAGCCACAGCGCCACTTCCAGCGGGTTGAGCTGCTGAAGCTGCACGCGATCCAGCTCTTCCAGCGCCTGACGATGATCAGCCAGCGCGTTGAGCGCACACGCCAGGTTGATCCGCAGCAGCTGCTCATCGCGAACCGGCATCGCCCGTGCCAGCGCGACCCGATAATAGCGAACCAGCAGCGCCGGATCGTCGCTCGGCAAGCTGGGACTTAGCTCATCTTCCGAGTGCTCAGCCAGAAGCAGCGCGGATCGGTTGCGCTCGTGGCTGGTCAGCGCCGCGATCACGGTCACCCAGACAAGCAGGAAGAAGATTCCCAGCACAGCCTTATGTTACCCCGACTGAGCGCGAGTTGCCCCGCGACTTGCTGCCTAGCTTCCACCCATCGAAAGCTTGACGGTTCGTGAAAACAGCGTCGATAGCACCTGCTCAAGCTGCGTCACCAGCTCGGCATCGCCCGTCTTCCAGAGCTGACCGCTCGTGTCGGGATCGAAGTGCCACGCACGACGCAGCGCAGCCATCCAGATCTGTCGCGCAGCCCGATGTCGATTGATCACGATCTTCTGTCCCGATCCCGTCGTGAGATTGAGCACATCACCGCTCAGCTCGACTTCCAGCTCGTCGGGATCGAAGGTTGATACAGCGCGCTCGATGCGACGAATCATCGCCTCGGCGATCTTGTCAAACTCAGCGTCCTGTTTTTCGCGCGGATTCATGAGGCAGCCAACCTAGCGCAGCGCGCCTGTTCTTACAGATGAAATGTCACCGAGCCTTGGTTTGCGTCGCAGCTTGTGCGCAAGCTCGGTGAAGACCGGTCCGATCAAGCACTTCGAAAACCTAACAAAACCGTCATGAGGAACCCTGGAAGCAAAGAGGAGGACCGGAGCGTACGCAAGTACGTGAGGACCGACGATGCAGCAGCCTGGGTCCGCAGTAGGTTTTGTTAGGTTTTCTTACTGACGGAGCTGAAGCGGGAACGCTCTGCCCAGGTGATCGATGACTCGCTGATGCGCTTTCTGTACTTCGTCATCGGTCAGCGTTCGCTCATCCGATCGATACGTCAGGCTAAAGAGCAGCGCTTTTTTGCCCGCCTCGACATGTCCAGCCTGGCGATAGTCTTCCAGCAGCGTCACGCCGCGCAGCAGTGGCTCTCCCGACTGCTGCATCGTCCCGAGGAGCTTCGCCGCTTCCGTCTCACTGTGGACAAAGAACGACAGATCGCGACTGACCGCCGGGAAGCGCGATGCCGGAACGTACCCAGGCTTGTGACGAGGCTGCTCCGGCACTTCCAGCTCGAATGCGAACGCCGCGCCGTGCAGGTCCAGCGATGCGCGCAGATCGGGATGTAGCTCTCCGAAGGTTCCGATCACCTCGCCGCTTGACCCAGACAGAAGGGCTGCCGCCGCACCAGGATGCAGCATCGGGGCTTCGGTGCTCGTTGCGACACGGACATACACGGACGAAGCGCTGGGCTGTTCCGGTTTCTGCCACAACAGCGAAAGACCCAGCCCGCTGACAAGCTGCTCGACCAGGCCTTTGACATCGTAGAAGTCGAGCGCGTCGCTGCTGGTTGGCTTGAGGAAGTGATCGCGATGACCATACAGCACCGCTGCAACGTGCGTCTTTTCCGTCGGAAGCTGCTGTCCTGAAGGCAGAAAGACCTCGCCGACTTCAAACAGCCGAACGTCCGCCAGTCCGTGCGCCAGGTTTTGACGAAGCAGCTCGACGAGCCCCGGCAGCAGCTTGGTCCGCAGCACCGACAGCTCTTCTCGCAGCGGGTTGTCGATCGGCAGCGGCTGGGTCGGGGAAGATTTCCCTTCGCCCGTGCGCACGCGCTCTGGGCTGGTCATCGAAAACTGCATCACTTCAAGCAGCCCCAGCGACGCACAGAGCTGCCGCGCACGATCCGCATTGCGATAGCGCGTCATTCCTTGATGCAGAGGCTGCGATGCCGTCATCGCCAGCTTGGGCAGCGTCGTCGGAATGTTGTGGATTCCGTAGATGCGCGCGACCTCCTCGATGAGATCAATCTCGCGCGTCAGATCCGGTCGATGCGTCGGAATCTCGACGAGCAGGTTGGTTCCCTCGCTGCGCACCGGCAGACCCAGCGCTTCCAAGCACTCTTTCTGTGCCTGAGCCGGGATCTGAAGTCCCAAGATCGCCCACGTTCGCTCGGGTCGCAGCGTCAGCGTGTGCGTCGGGATCTTGTGTGGATACACATCGGTTGGCTCAGACGACAGGTATCCGCCCGCCAGCTTCACGATGAGCGCTGCGCACGCGTCCGCAACCACCGCAAGTCCGTTTGGATCGGTGCCGCGCTCAAAGCGATGCGAGGCTTCGGTGTGTAGCTTCAGACGACGCGCAGTCGGACGGATGCTGGCGGGCGCAAAGTACGCACACTCCAGCAGCACTTCCGTCGTCGTGTAAGACACTTCCGAGGTCTGTCCGCCCATCACTCCCGCGACGGCTACCCCTTTGCTGGCATCAGCGATCAGCAGATCCGACGGCTGTAGCTCGCGCTCTTGACCATCGAGCGTCTGTAGCTTTTCGCCCGCGTGGGCGCGACGCACCACGATCTTGTGGCCATCGAGCTTGGCGAAGTCGAACGCATGCAGCGGATGTCCGTACAGCAGCAGTGCCAGGTTGGTTGCATCGACGACATTGGACAGCGCACGCACGCCCAGACGCTGAAGCCGCAGGCGATAAAACAGCGGGCTCGGCCCGACGGTGACACCGCTCAGTCGGTGCGCAAAGTAGCGTGGGCAGCCCGATGGGTCTTCCAGCGAGATGACCGGCTTTTCCGTCCGTGCCTGCGAGCCTCTGAGCGTCGCGACATCGACCGCGCTCGTCTTCCACGTCACCCCTTCGTGACGGAACAGCGCCGCAATCTCACGCGCGACACCGATGTGCCCAAGCAGATCAGGACGATTCGGCGTGATGTCCAGCTCCAGCACCCAGTCCGGCAGCCCGGCGGCTTGCGCAAAGTCGTCGCCGACCGCGATGCCGTCGCTTGGCTGCAAGATCAGGATGCCCGCGTGATCCTCGGACAGACCCAGCTCGTCTTCAGCGCACAGCATGCCGGGCGACAAGATGCCTCGGACTTCCTTCGGACTCAGCGTAAGCCCTGACGGCAGCGTTGCACCGGGCCGCGCCCACACCACACGCGGAGACTTGCCCGGCTCCGTCGGACTTGGCACGTTCGGCGCACCACAGACCACCTGCGTGACCTCGTGTCCGTCAAAGACATCGACGAGCGTCAGCTTATCGGCCTTGGGATGAGGACGCTTGCCGCGCACTTCCGCCACGATCGCGCCGTGCAGACCTTTGCCAATCGGATGAATCGCATCGACGGCTACACCCGATACGCTCAGCCGCGCGGCGACCGTCTGGGGCGTCAGTCCGCTCGGGATGTCGAGAAGCTCACACAGCCAGTTCCAAGAAACCTTCATTGCAAACTCCTCCGGCTAGCGAAACTGCTCGGTGAAGCGGGCGTCTCCCGCGAAGAACAGGCGCAGATCGTTGATTCCGTAGCGAAGCATGGCCATGCGCTCAATGCCGGTGCCGAACGCGAAGCCCGAATACCGTTCGCTGTCGTAGCCAACGTGACGGAAGACCTCGGGATCGACCATGCCGCAGCCGAGGATCTCGATGTATCCAGAGCCTTTGCAGGTCCGACAGCCGGAGCCTTTGCAGAAGATGCACTCGATATCGACCTCGGCGCTCGGCTCGGTAAAGGGAAAGAACGACGGACGCAGTCGCAGCCCAACGTCTGCACCAAAGAAGCGCTTCACGAAGTACAGCAGCGTGCCTTTGAGGTCCGCCATCGTGATGCCTTCATCGACGCACAGTCCTTCAATCTGCTGAAACATCGGCGAGTGCGTCGGATCGTCGTCTTTGCGATAGACCTTGCCCGGCGAGATGATGCGAACCGGCGGCTTCTGCGCGAGCATCGTCCGAATCTGAACCGGCGACGTATGCGTACGCAGCACCAGCGGGTCTTGGCCGGGGGCGCTCCGCAGATAGAACGTGTCCTGCATGTCGCGCGCTGGGTGATCTTTGGGCATCGCCAGCGCTTCGAAGTTGTGGAAGTCCGTCTCGACCTGCGGCCCGGTGGCGACTTGGAAGCCCAGCTCTGCGAAGATGCCTTCCAGTTCCAGGCGAACCTGCGTTAGCAGGTGCAGCCCACCCAGCTTGTGCGGCCTGCCTGGCATCGTCACATCAAGCTTCTTGGCCAGCTCCGCTTGTCGCTTTAGCTCGTGTAGCTCGCGCAGCCGCTCGGCAAACAGCTCTTCGGCCTTTTGCAGCACCGTGTTGCCTGCTTGACCGACGGCGCGCTTTTCCGGTCCGGGTGCGGCTTTGAGCGCATCGGCGAGTCGCTTGCGAATCTCGCCTTCTTTGCCGACAAAGCGAGCATGGACAACGCGCAGCGCCGGTTCGTCTTTGGCTTCCGCCAGCGCGGCTTGATAGCGGGACAGGGACTCATCGAAGAGGCGGGCCAGCTCACCCGCGTGGCTGTCACTTTGGTTCATCGCCGATTCCTTCCCCCAGAAATGACAATGCCCGCCGAAGCGGGCACTCAAAACGCCTACAGACTATGCAAACCCCAGACGCTTATGCCTGAGCTTTGATGCCTGCTTGCGTCGCAATCGCCTTAAATCCAGCCGGATCGCTGATGGCCAGGTCCGCCAGGATCTTGCGATCGATGCGGATGTTGGCCTGGGTCAGGGCGTGGATGAACTGCGAGTAGGTGGTTCCGATCTCACGCGCTGCGGCGTTGATGCGGATGATCCACAGACGGCGGAAGTCGCGCTTGCGCTCACGACGGTGCCAGGTAGCAAATCGCCACGCATGACGCACCGTCTCGACCATCGCTTTCCACAGTGTCGCACGGCCTCCACGGTAGCCTTTGGCAAACTCACGGATGCGATTGCGACGGCGACGTGCCTTAAAACCTCGTTTTGCTCTTGCCATGACTCGTTCGTTTCCTCTGGTGAACCGGCATCGGGGCTGCCTGCATTGAGGCAGCTTGGAACCCTGAGCCTGGTGTTAGACGGCCAGCAACCTCGCCGACCGATGAAGAGGCATCTACCTATCACGCCGCAGCCGACCTTGTAAAGGTCGATAACTGCTGGGAAATGGGACGGGCTGCGCCTACTTCTTCTTGCCGTGGTGGTAGCGCATCAGGCGCTTTTCGCCGATGGTGTGGATCTTGTGGTCCGCCACCAGCTCACCGAGCGGCTGACGCAGCTTGTTGGCCAGCTCTGCCCGATCGACGCCCACCGTGCTGAGCAGATCGCCAGAGATGTTGTCGGCGATCTCGGTGCGGCTCATGCCATCACGGGCGCTGGACAGCACGCTTACGATGATGCCTTTGAGTGAGTTCTTTTGGCTTTCCGACAGGCGCGTTCGCTTTGGCTCTTTGTCCACCTTGGCAGACGACTTGACCTTGCTTCCGCCCACCAGATTTTCCGCGAAATCAAGGATACCCATCTCTGACACAGCGGCCCACACATCACTGTGCTGCTTGAGGCCACTAATGAACTGCTCAACCGTCACTTTGTTGTTCGGCTGAAGCTTGAAGAACATCGTGAGCGCGGCTTGGCGACGCAGATCTTCGTTGCGAGCCTGAAGCTCTTGTTCAAACAGGGCCGCAATGTCCAAACCGGATCCAGCACCAGCGGTCTTTTTTCCAGCCATTGTTAGTCTCCTGAGCGGTTGCTCGTTTGGTGTTTCAAGTCAGTGATTAGGACTTGATGCTTAATGTGCAACGGACTTGTCCGTTTGTGAACAACGAACTGGGTCGCGCGCATTCAAAAGCTCCAGCGCGAGCCTTGTCAAGCCCGATTTGAGCAACGCGCTTCGCAGTTCGCATGATAGGATTGGCGCGTTTTCGACCAATGAGAATTCGACTCCGCTTTTCACCGCTCTATCTGAGCTTTCCGATCGTGCTCATCGCGGCGCTCGCGCTGGCTCGTTACTCCTATCGAAACGCACGACAGCTTGCACAAAACAGCGAAGGCTCGGTGATAGCTGGTTTGTTCGCGCTGGGTGACCAGACCCGCAGTCGCGTCGAGAGCTTCATCATTGACTCCGATCGTGAGCTGTTCAACTTGGTGGACCTGGAACACCTGCAAGACTTCTCGCGACGCTGGTCGGAAATCGTTCGGCTATCGCACGCGGTCGAAGCCGCGATTGTGCTCGATGAAAACCAGCAGCTCGTGCGCGGTGGTTATGTCAATAAACGGCGCAACAAGCCCGAGGCTGAAGCGTTTCTGCGACTGTTTATGGAACGGATTCGGCCTTCGTTGCCGCTCGAAGAGCAGCGCGCCGACTTTCACCGGCACTTGCATACCAACGTCGATGGCGTTGACTACCTGCTGAGCTACATCAAGCGCTACGACGCCGCCCGCAATCGCGTCTATTACATCATCTTGAAGGTGAACCTCGACTATCTGGTCGGCACCTGTTTTCCAGAGATGTTCCAGCCGATCGCCGGACGCTTCTTGGTATCGGTCATCGGCAGTCGCGGCGAGGTGATCTTCGGTCAGCCGATCACAGGGGCGGGCAAATACCTATATGACAAGCGCTTTGAGTCAACTGTGTATCAGTGGCGACTTCAGATGGCACCGCTCGACAATGTGCGACTACGGGCGGGCGGTCAGAAGCAAGTGCTGGCTGATACGATATTGATTGGTCTGATGCTCGGGCTGATTCTGATTGGTACAGCCTTTTTGGTGTACTCCATCTCTTCAGAGCAGCGAGTCTCTGCGCTCAAGTCTGAGTTTATCTCCAACGTCAGCCATGAGCTGAAGACGCCACTGTCGCTGATTCGGATGTTTGCGGAGCTTCTCATGCTCGGCAAGGTGAAGACCCCAGAAAAAGGGCGTGAGTACGCGGGAATCATCACCCGAGAGTCCGAGCGCTTGTCTCGGCTTATTGACAATGTGCTCGACTTTTCACGGATGGAGCGCGGCAAAGCAGCGTACGAGATGAAGCCGGGCGATCTCGGCGAAGTGGTGGAGCGTGCGCTCGACTTCTTTCGCTATCGCTTAGAGCGCGAAGGTCGTCAGCTGGAGGTAGATATCGCAGCGCCGATTCCCCGCACCATGCTGGATGAAAACGCGATGACGCTGCTTTTGCTCAACTTGGTAGATAATGCGGTCAAGTACGGTGGCAGCGGACCGATCTCGGTGAAGCTGCGGGTGTCGCCACGCGGCAAAGAGATCTTGCTGAGCGTCACCGATCAGGGACTTGGAATCGCACCAGAGGAGCAGCGCAAGGTCTTTGAGCGCTTTTATCGAACCCGTGCAGTGCGCAACACCAACATTCGCGGCTCTGGCATTGGGCTGGCGCTGGTCAAGCACATCGCGGAAGCGCATGGCGGCTATATCTCGGTCGATAGCCACAGCGGCCAGGGATCGACGTTTACGCTGACCCTGCCTGCCACCCCGGTCAAAGAAGAAGCGGAAGGCGGCGATGGTGCTGCCGGGAAAGAAGTCGAATAGGCGATGGCACTTCCTTCATCAGGCTCAGCAAGCGGAGCGAGTCCGCCTGGCGTTGGCTCGGGGGAGCACGGCAAGCGCGCGCGGATTCTGCTGGTGGAAGATGAGCCCGACATTGTGCGCGGACTCACCGACGTGCTCGAGTTCGAGGGCTACGAGGTGGTGACCCACATGCTCGGACGCGCTGGCGTCAAAGAAATGAAAGAGCGCGGGGCCGACCTTGTGATCCTCGACCTGATGCTGCCCGACATCAACGGCTTTCAGGTCTGCGAAGAGATCCGGGCCGAAAATCAGGTCGTTCCGATCATCATCCTGACGGCGCGCGGCCAAGAGCTGGACAAGATCCGAGGGCTCGAAGCGGGGGCCGATGACTACGTTACCAAGCCCTTTAGCGTGGGCGAGCTGCTCGCGCGGATCAAAGCCATCCTGCGGCGGCTCACCCGCGCCCAGGTCAGCAAAGAGCCCGAGATCATCAAGATCGGTGGCTGCGAGATCAACCTGCGAACCCACACGCTCTTGCGGGCCCGCAAGAGCCACATGCTCACGTTTTACGAGGTCGAGCTGCTCAAGCTCCTGCATGAGCGAGAGGGTCAGCCGGTGTCGCGCGATGAGATCCTCGACAAGATCTGGGGCATCGAAGCCTATCCCTCGAATCGCACGGTCGATAACTTCGTGGTCAAGCTGCGCAAGAAGCTGGAAGAAAACCAGCACCACCCCCGCCACATCCTGACGGTGTATGGCTTCGGCTATAAGCTGGTGCCGTAGCCGCTGCGCCACCCATCAGTCCAGTGTCGATGGGTTGCGTCGCAGATCGATCTTCCCTCTGGGAAAGTACAGATACACCGATAGAAACATCATCACGCCATAGGTGATGTTAAGGTGCAGCCGCCTGCCGCTCGGCCACACGATCTGGAGCGCCACCGAGCCCAGACACAGCAGCACCATCCAGATGTAGCGACGGCCCACTTTCGGTAGCTCGCTCGCAAACAGCGCGGCCAGTCCCACTGTCTCTTGAATCAAGAACTGGTCGGCAGGCACACCCAGCAGCTGAGCGATGATGCGTCCCACCACCAGATAGCCAATGGTGGACTGCAAAAAGTAGCTCAGCCGCCGATAGCTCGGCTGCAAGTGGATCTGCGCCCGCAGCGCGTAGTTCACGCTCACGGTTGCAAACAGCAGCGCACTGGCACTGAACAGCGCCGGACGTAGGTCCGTCCTGGTGACGTGGCTCAGCAGCATGAGCGCGCCCAAGCAGCACACAAGAAAGCTGGCCACCAAGGCCCACAGAAAGCGTCGCTTGGACTGGCGCATGCTCTCTGAGTCAGCATCGGGAAGCAGTCCCTTGCTCAGCTCAGCGGTCAGCGTCTCCATGGACGGAAAGCGCTCCGCAGGATCCAGCGACAGCCCACGCAGCAGCGCATGCTTGATCTCCAGCGGAACCTCAAAGCCAAAGCTCGTACGGGCTCGCAGACGCAGCTTTCCTTCGAGCACGTTGCGTCCGTACCCTTCCACCGTGCTGCCTTCAAAGGGCTGGTAGCCGTAGATCGCTTCAAACAGCGCGGCGCAGAAGCTGAACTGATCGCTGCGTGCATCGGCTTGCTCGCCGCGTAGCTGCTCGGGCGACATATAGCCGGGTGTTCCCAAGATGGTGCCAAACTGCGTCAGCCGCGCGGCATCGCTTGCAACTGCCTGGATCGCAGGGCCGGAGATCTCAAGCGCACTGTCGTCATGGGCTCGTGCAATGCCAAAGTCCATCACCCGCGCCCGACCGTCTTCCCCGACCAAGACATTATCTGGTT
>JAEUKB010000031.1 GCA_016794365.1 Myxococcales bacterium | reverse complement strand
CACTGCCAAACCCGCACTTTTCGACTGGGGCCCCGCTTCCCTGCGAGACTTTTTCCGTCCCGCAGGCGGTCCGAAAAAAGCTCTCCGGTCGCCCCCAGTCTCTTCACTCAAGTTGTTGGTTTCGGAGTGGACGCAGGTTAGCTTCGCTGATTCCTGCCTGATTCCTAAACGACTCCTAATCGATTCCTGATCGATTCCTAATCGATTCCTAATCGATTCCTATTCCTTTCAGACTGGATGCGCTGCGAACTGACTGCATCCACCGAATGGCTTGCCCGTTGGGTCTGCACTTGCAGCGGATACAGCCTGCACAGCGCGATCGGATCTGTCTGAAGCGAAAATAACTTCCGTCGCTGAGTCATTGTTTGTGGTGCTAAGCTGTTTGACTTAATAAGTCAATCGACTTAGAAATGAAAGCGGAGGTTTTCATGAACCAGGACAACAGCAAAGAGCTTCTGGACTATCCCTTCCGATCGCCTGTCGCGCTGGAACCACCAGCAGAGTGGGCGCAGCTGCGCAGTCAGTGTCCCGTTGCGCACGTTCGTCTGCCCAGCGGGGATCAAGCGATCCTTTTGACTCGCTACAGTGATGTGCGTCAGGTGCTGTCGGATCCTCGCTTTAGTCACAACCTGAGCGCAGAAGGAGCCGCTCGCACGTCGAAGAACGAAGGCGGAAGCGTGTTTGAAAACAAAGATGCGGCGCTCTTGGCGGATGCAGAGCGACATCAAGCGTGGCGGAAGATGATCCTCAAGTGGTTCACTGCAAAGCGGATCGCTGCGATGCAGGTGCGGATCGAGTCCATGACCGAAGCGCTGATCGACAGCATGATCCAGCACGGAAGTCCGGCGGATCTGCAAGCGCTGCTCGGGTTTCCGCTTCCGGTGTGGGTGATCTGTGATCTGCTGGGGATTCCTGATGTCGATCGCGACAAGCTCGCGTACTGGTCAAGCACGCTGCTGAGCCTGACGCAGTACAGCCAAGCAGAGATCAATGCAGCCCAGCAGGAGTTTACGCAGTATCTGCTGACGCTCATTGCGGCCAAGCGTCAGCATCCAGGAGATGACTTGCTGAGCGATCTGATCGCCGCTGCGGAAGGGGGACCGTCGGTTTCCGCAGAGCTTCTTCTGATGACCGCCAAAGGTCTGTTGGTGGCCGGTCATGAGACGACATCCAGCATGATTGGCAAGATGCTGGCGATGCTCCTATCGGATCGCTCGCGCTGGGAATTGCTTCTTCTGGATCCGTCCCTTGTGCGGACTGCGGTCGAAGAAGCGCTGCGCTTTGATATGAATCCGGGCTTTGGACTGCCGCGCTATATCTCAACGGACATTGAGGTAGGAACCACGCAGATTCCGCGCGGAACCACAGTGATCTGTAACATGGCTGCGGCCAATCGCGACGAGCGTGCGTGCGAGCATCCAGAGCAGATGGATCTCACCCGGAGTCCGAATCCGCATCTTTCGTTTGGTGTGGGTCCACACTCTTGCATCGGACAAGCGCTGGCGCGAACAGAGCTTCAGACCGTGCTCAGTGTCCTTCTGCGACGGCTACCGAGCCTTGCGCTGGCGATTCCCAAAGAGCAGCTTGTGATGAAACAGGGACTCCTGATCGGTGCGCTAGAGCGCCTTCCGGTGCGCTGGTAATTGCAAAGGAATTGCAATAGCAGCGAAGCGGAAGCGAAGCGGAATCGATACAAAGGAAGACGAGCATGCGAGTCATCGTGGACCATCCAAAGTGCTGTGGCGCGGGTCAGTGTGTGATGGTGGCACCCAAAGTATTTGATCAAAGAGACGATGGCATGGTCATCTTGCTGGATGAAACGCCTCCCCTGGAACAGCATCGCGCGGTGCGAGAAGCTGCAATCGTCTGTCCGGGGGCGGCCATTCGTCTACAAGAGCGTGCAGGATGACAAAGACAAGTGTGCTGGTGGTAGGTGCTTCTCTGGGCGGCTGGACCGTCGCAGAAGCACTGCGAAGAGATGGCTTTACCGGACGACTGACTCTGCTTGGCGCAGAGCCTCATCTGCCGTACGATCGGCCTCCGCTGTCCAAGCGGGTGCTGCTGTCGGCGATGGCTCCGTCCCAGACGCAGCTTCGACCACAGAGTACACTGGATTCACTCTCAGCAGAGTTTCTGCTATCCGATCCAGCGGTACGTCTTGATGCAAGTCGTCATGAAGTCCACACCGAATCGGGTCGCGTACTGTCTGCCGATGTCATCGTGCTAGCGACGGGACTTGTTCCCAAGAAGCTGCCCGGACAGGCTGATCTGTCTGGTGTCTATGTGCTGCGTACGCTGGATGATGCGGTGGCCCTACAGCGCGCACTACAGCCAGGCAAGAAGCTGCTGGTCGTAGGGGACGGAGTGCTGGGAACAGAGATCGCAGCGACGGCATGCAGCTTGGGTCTGGATGTGACTCTTTTGGGTCCACAGTCGCTTCCGATGCAAAGTCAGCTCGGTCCACTGATCGGAAGTTGTCTGGCCAAGCTGCATACCTTGCGCGGTGTAAGCCTGCGACTAGGTGTTGGCGTTGCGTCGCTGCGTAGCACGTTGGGGGTCGTCACCGGGGTCTGTCTACAGAGCGGAGAAGAGCTGTCAGCAGATCTGGTGGTGGTCGCAATGGGATCGCGACCAGCGACGGACTGGCTTGTGGGAAGTGGCCTTCAGCTTGCGGACGGAGTGGTCTGTGATTCACACCTGCGTGCAGCCAGAGACATCTATGCAGTCGGTGATGTTGCGCGCTTTTCGCACGAAAAACTGGGCACGCTGATTCGGCTAGAAAATCGAACAAATGCCGTCGAGCAAGGGCTCTGTGTGGCTGCCAACATCTTGGGAACAGAGAATCCCTATCTGCCGGTTCCGTACTTCTGGACAGATCAGTTCGATGTAAAGATTCAAGCGCACGGCTTCATCGCTGCGGACGCAGAGGTTGCGATCGTGGATGGTGATCCTGATGGTGCATCCTTTGTCGCGCTGTACGGAAGCCAAGGCAAGGTCACGGGTCTTTGCGGCTGGAATGCGGTGCGACAGATTCGACAGCATCGCCCGCATGTGATGGATGCAACGTCCTGGCAGACCATCCGCGATCAGTATCCGGTACGAAGCAGCGATTCCTAACCGATTCCTAACCGATTCCTAACCGACTCCCAAGCGATTCCCAACGGATTCCTAACCGACTCCCAAGCGATTCCTAACGGATTCCCAAGCGATTCCCAACCATACAAATCCAACTTCTCTGCTACGGCGTGTAATGCAAAACAGTTGCATTGTCGCCGACTGCATAGATGTTGGTGGGACTGGTTCCCCAGACTGCGTATAGGTTGGTGCTGGCGTTGGAGTTCATGGGCATCCAGCTTGTGCCATCAAAGCGTAGGATCATGCCGCTGTCGCCGACCGCGATGATGAAGTTGTCTCCGCTTGACCACATGCTGCGGATTTTTTTGGATCCAATGTTGACGCCGGTTACGCTGGTCCAGCTGTCTTCGACGCGACTCTTCTCTGTCACGTCACGCTGTAGGAAGGTTCCGTTGTCTCCTGATGCGAAGTGATGCCGTGATGTTCCGCAGTGCAGGGCGTAGAGATTGCCGGTGATGCTTGTGCCCGCGTTCATCTGTACGGTGGTGTTTTGGTTGCCATCCCACTCTGCGACAAAGGCTCTGCTGCCACCCAGCGATGGAGTACCGCCAATCAGCAGCGCAGAAGGCGTCTTGCTGGGGAGCTGACAGACGGCCATCAGGTTCGCGGTTCCGAGCGTCCGCGACATCACAGAGTCGCCATCAGACAGCGTGAGCACAGTGCCGGAATCACCAACAATGAACGCAGTGGATGCAGCCTGCTGATCGATGGCGATGGCGCGAAAGTTTGTTTTCGGGACACCGGGGACTTGTGAATAGGAGCCATCGCGAAGCTGAAGGAGCGTTCCCTGATCACCCGCAAGATACGTCACAGAGCCTGCGATCTTGGCGGCAACCGCGCGCAAGGTCTGCGTCGATGCTTCACCGGGAAGCGTGACGGACTTCCAGCTGGCTCCATCCCATCGATAGACCGTTCCGGCATCACCTACGGCCAAGACGTTGTGCGGAGCGGTTCCACCGATTCCCATCAAGTTGGGATACTTTCCTGAAGTAGGAGCCGTTTCCTTGCACCAGCCCTGACAGCTTGTGAAGGTGGCGTGAACGATGGTGTCTTGATCGACGGTGAGCGTACACGAAGACGTTCCAGCGCAGCCACCTCCAAACCAACCAGAAAAAGTTCCAGTTCCGATGCGGGGAGTCAGCGTGTAAGCACTTCCTTTTTTGACGATCAACGTACAGCCGTTGCCAAGACCGTCGCAGGAAATGCCGCTCGGCTGGGACGAAACGGTTCCTGAAGCCGTTCCAGCGCTGGCAACCAAGACCGTTAGAACGGCTCCTTCTCCGCAGAGAGGAATGGCTGACATCGTCACGGATACATCCAGTTCATCGTCGCTGGTTAGGATAGGACGAGCGGTTCCGCTGGCCAAGATACAGTCGTTTTGTCCGTACAGCTTGACTTCCACAGACACCGCACCTTGGGTTCCCGGTGGAAAGCTCGCACCCAAGAGATCAAAGGGAGCACTCTGAAAGCGCTGGGTCACTTCCTTGGGCTTTCCTTCCTGATCAGTCGCTGTGATTGTTAAAATCGCTACCTCTGTCTTTGCATCTCCCTTCAGAAGATGCAGACGAATCAGGGGGCCTTGGGCGGGGGGCTCTGGCTTGACACAACCGAGCATCCCGTAGAGCAGACAGACCAGAGACATCACTGGGACAGCGCTACGCAGCCATCGGAACAGAGCAGACGTGCCGTGCGTCCTCATGTTCTGGATTCCCTTCCTAAGAACACCTAACAAATGCCTATTGCGGACCCTGGCTGCTGCATCGTCGGTCCTCACGTACTTGCGTACGCTCCGGTCCTCCTCTTTGCTTCCAGGGTTCCTCATGACGGTTTTGTTAGGCGTTCTAAAACGAAAACATCAGCGTGTTGGTAGGAATCATTCGCTCTCTGATCATGGAGGTGTCAGCGGGTCGCGTTCCCAGAATGACTCCGGTGGTGATTCCTGCTGCTGCGAAGCCACCGACGCCCAGCCAAAACCACCACTTGGTATAGATCGGCTTGGGTCGGACTACGAGCTCGCTTGGCGGAGGCTCTACTTCGCTCGATTTTTCGATAAAGGGAACCTGCGAAGACTTGCGCTGTTCCGTTCGCTCTGCTTGACACTGCGCAAGGTACTCAGACGCTTTCCGTTTCTGTTCGTTCGCAGATAGCGATGAATCCAGATACTGCTGATAGTGCGTGATCGCTTCGGCGTACTGCTTCTGTCTGTGATGAAGGCGCGCGATATTGAAGAGCAGGCGCGGATCCGCGAGTCGATCGTAGGCCGCTTGATACAGTCGCAGCGCTTCGCTTAGGTTCCCGCCTAAGGACTGCTGCGTCGCACTCTCCGATAGGGACCAGCAGTCCGGGTCTTCCGCGCAGTCTGTCGGCATGCTCTCTGTCTGCGCAAAGGAGACAGTAGGAATCAGCATCGCCACCGTCAGGGTAAGTCGCATCAGAAACTGGGAATTACTCTTCATAGCGAATCTCTCGTTTGGGCTTTGACACTGCTTGGATGGGATCTCCTACTGCGTTCTTTTTCGGCGGACTCTTGATCCCTTTGTTTGCAGGTCTGGGCCCAGGTTGTGGATGCGCAACCTCTGGCTTGCTGTCCGTTGGGAGTCGCTCGGCAGACTCGGTAGACTTCGGCTCACCGCTCTGTTCAGTGGTGCTGCTTCCTTTTCCTTCCGCTGTCTGCGCTTTGTGAAGATTGACGACGACCGCATCGGCCATTCCCTTGTCACCCGGCATTGCTGTGCTGCTTGGCTGGTCGCTGCTGGGTGCTTGCGTAAGCGGCTTGGGAGTCTGCTGTCCGCTCTCTGTTTCTGTCCGTGGCAGAGTCGCTGGTGGCGCTGTCTGTACCGATGCCTTGGCCCGAAACATCGCGCTTGGAATCACAGCAGAGACGACTCCGCACACGCTCACCACACAGACAAGTCCACCCAAGAGCAGAGGTCTCCAGTTGCGTCGCGGCTCCGCTGTATTTTGTCCCGAAGACAGACTGATGGTTGTGCTTGGAATGACCGGACTGGAAACAGATGCAGGCTCGGGAGGTAGCGCCACCGGAACGGGTGCAATGCAGCTCTGTCCAACCAGCTGGGTGAGCTGATTGCGCAGCTCTTCCGCGATGGTTGCCATGTTGGGACGCTGCGACTTTTCTTTGGTCAGCATCTTGCCGACCAGTGCAGCAAGTGGCTTCGACATCTGCGGACAGATCTGTAGCAGCACGGGGGGCGGCTGAAACAGATGCATTCCGATCAGCTCTCCGGCTCCCTCTGCATAAAAGGGAGGCCGTCCTGTCAGCATCTGGAACAGGACACAACCGAGTGCATACACGTCGGTGCGATCGTCTACCTTGCCTGCACCTGCGCACTGCTCGGGAGACATATACATCGGTGTTCCCATCAGTGCATTGGTGTCGGTCTTGGCAACTCCGCGTTCAAACTCACCAGACAACTTCGCAATTCCAAAATCCAGTACCTTGACCCGCTCTCCGCTGGGCGCCACAGAGTCCGCCACCAACATCAGATTGTCCGGCTTGATGTCTCTGTGAACGATCCCCTTGGAATGGGCGATGGTGAGGACTTCTGCGACTTGCCAGCAGATTTGAATGGCTTGTACGGGGTGAAAGGTCTGTCCTTGATCGTGGAACTTTCGCAGGCGCTTTCCGAGGCTGTCACCGCGTAGGTATTCCATGACCAGGAACGCCGTTCCATCCGGTTCCGTTCCGAAATCAGAGACTTGGACAATGCTGGGATGCTCCAATCGACTGAGCGTCTTGGCCTCTGCAAAGAAGCGCTGAAGCGAGGTCTGGTTGCAGGCAACGCTGGGATGAAGCGTCTTGATGGCAACCCTCCGATCGAGGGAGACGTGCCTCGCTTCATACACCGCGCCCATCCCACCTTCTCCGAGAAGGCGGATGATTTCATACTGACCGAGAGTGTGACCTTGCTTGAAGGCATGCATGACTTGGCACTTGTAAAGGAATCGAAAGGGGTCGATTGCAACAACCATTCCATTCGATCGGCGCACCGCGTGAGGGTCTTTGTGGCAGCTCTACAGTATCTAGGAGGGGAAGAAGGAGCCTGTCGTTCTGAGACGGTAGCAGTCTGACATCAGAGCAGCCGCAGCACGCGAGCGAGCACCAATCAAGAATCAATCAGGAATCGAGCAGGAATCGATCAGGAATCAATCAGGAATCGAGCAGGAATCGAGCAGGAATCAATCAGTAATCGAGCAGGAATCGAGCAGGAATCGAGCAGGAATCGATCAGGAATCGAGCAGGAGTGTGCTTGAAAAGAGAGGAGCGTCGCTACGGAGAGTAATGCAAGATGGTTGCATTATCACCAACCGCATAGACGTTGGTGGGACTGGTTCCCCAGACTGCGCGCAGGTTCGTCGTGACGTTGGAAGTCATCTTGGTCCAGGTGTTGCCATCGAAGCGCAGGATCATTCCGCCATCACCAACGGCGATGACGAAGTTGTCGCTGCTCGACCACATGGCGCGGATGGTGGTGGTTCCGGCTCCTGTGTTTGCGACCGGCATCCAGCTGTTTTCCACCATCTTCACTCCGGCTGCGGCTGTGACCACGCGCTGGAGCATCGCCCCACCATCGCCCGCTGCATAGTGAACGGTGGTGGTGCCACAGAGCATGGTGTGAATGTTGCCAGAAATGCTGCTGCCCGAAGTCATCTGGGTGACGACGTTCTTGTTGCCATCCCAATCGGCTGCAAAGGCCTTTCCTGAGACGGGAGCACCGCCCATGAACAGAGAGTATGTGGTCTTGGCTGGAAGCTGACAGATGGAATGAATGTTGGCCGTTCCGATGCTTCCGGTGACCAGCGTTCCGCCGCTTGACAGGATCAGCGTCTTTCCTACGTCACCCACCACAAAGACGTTGGGAGACGCATTGTTGCCAATCGCAATGGCGCGCAAGGTAGCATCCGGCGTACCTGTGACTTGGGTGAAGCCACCATTGCTCCACTTGAGGAGTACACCGCTGTCTCCGGCCACATAGGTGACGGATGCAGCGGGCTTACCGACGGCAGCACGCAAGGTCTTGTTGGCTGCTGCTGCTGGCACCTGGACTGCGTTCCAGGCGGCTCCGTTCCACTGATAGACTGCGCCGCCATCACCGACTGCCAAGATGTTGCTCGGTGCGTTTCCACCAATTCCGTAGAAGTTGGGACTCACAGTAGAAGGTGGAATCGATTCCTTACACCAGCCTACGCAGCTGGAAAACGCGGCTTGAATGACTGTGTCTTGATTGACGATGACTTTGCAGGGAGCCGTTCCAGAGCAGCCACCACCCGACCAGCCAGTAAAGACACCAGCGGTTGAGTTGGGAGTCAGCGTGTACTCCGTGCCTTTTTTGACGATGAGCGTGCAGAAATTGCCAAGTCCATCACAGTTGATTCCGGTTGGACTGGATGACACGGTTCCCTGACCCATTCCGATGTTGGCCACTTGAACGGACAGCACGGCACCGTTGCCGCACAAGGGAACGGAAGACAGCGCCAACGATGGATCAAAGACACCATCGCTATCGATGTTGACCAGCGCAGTTCCCGTCGAGATGATGCAGTTATTGAGACCGTACAGGGTGACTTCAAAAGATGCCTGACCGCGCGTGCCCGCAGGAAAAGTCACACCCAGCAGATCATAGGGAGCGCTGGCAAAGGTCTGGGTTCTGTCTTGCGAAATTCCGGCGGGATCAGGAATCGATACCTTGAGCCTTGCTTCGATGGTGCCGCCGTCTACAGGTGCAACATGCAGACGAACGATCGGTCCATCGGGTCCGCTGTCGGTGGCAGGATCGGAACAGGAAGTCAGGGACAAAAGCAGCAGTAGGATTCCGAACGGACCTCCCACAAGCAAACGGAATCGAGACAGCCAGTGAGCGCGTTTGTGTCTTACCATCGCACATCCTCCTTACGCTAAGAATCGACTCCGTGTTCGTGATCAGCGTGAACGACGCCGAACCCGATGCCGCCATCAACAAGCTAGAACTGAAAGGAAAAGGTGTTGCTCGGTAGCATGCGATCCATCGTGGTGGTGGGGCCAGTGCGCGTACCCAGAACCACTCCGGTTGTGACGCCGACTGCGACGGCAGCTGCACCACCGAGCGCAACCCAGAACCACCACTTTTTGTAGACCGGCGTCTTTTCCATCACGATGACAGGAGCCGGATCACTTCCGCTCGCGAGCTTGCGCTCTACCTTTTGTTTTTGTCCGTCTTCCACCACCACATCAACCTGTTCGGACCGGAAGCCAACATGACGCAGCACAACCTTGTGTGATCCTGCGAACGTGACGCGCTTATACGGAGTGATTCCCAGCTCTGTGCCATCGACAAAGACCGCTGCACCTGATGGATCGGATCGAACATCCAGGCTGCCACGCGGACGCGCAACGCACTCGATCACTGCGCGCCGGACCAGATCGCCCAGCTTGTCCGCAGCTTGTTTGTCCGTACAGCTTGCGCACTCTTCGGTGAGCTTGGCTCCCATCGCTCCGACTTCGACATCAAGGATTTCCACGCTCAGCTTCCACGCCGCCGTGCCTTTTCCTTCGACGCTGCCACGCTTTACGCGATAGCGCGTGACGAGCTGACTATCTAGAAGTCGTCCCAGTCGCTCGTAACAGAGCTCGGTGTGACAGCCTTGAAGCTGGGCTTCGCCGCTGAGCGTCGCTTCCAAGTCCGCTGCTGGAATCAGACCAAGCTGCTGCGACTTGAGCGCAGACTCCGTGGTGTTCCGAAACAGCGTGATCGATTCCTTGCTTAGCTCTCCTTCGAGCTGCGGCTCGACGACGAGCGTGCTTCCCGCTGCTGCATCACGAGCGGAGACACATAAGAATCCAACGATTCCGCATAGCAAAAGGACTCTGCACAGGAGCTGCTGCGAAACGCGCGTCCACGGCTTGCCATCGATAGCCATACTGGCCCCCTTCACGCCGAATGCGGTGATCATCCAGCAGTTACATCATACTGGATGAAACACCGTCGGGATCAAGCGTGCGCTATGTGAAGGGAATCGCTACGGAATCTTACGGTGACTGTCCGCAGCTTCCTTTGGGCGTTCCGGCATTGAGCCAAGCTTGTAGGACGGCGACCTCCGATGCGGGAGCCAGTCCCGATGGCGGCATCGGTCGTGCTGGATCTTGCATCCGGGCAATCGCGCGCTCGATGATTTTTTTGGACGGATCCACCGCTGATGATGTCGTGACATCTGCGTACGTCAGCAGCTTGGGAAGTCCCGATGCGCTGCTGCTGTGGCAAGCCGTGCAAGTCTTCGAGAACACTTGGCTGACCTCGCAAGGGAGTCCGCTGTTTGCACTGTCTCCGTCGCTGCTGCTCATGTCGAGTACATCAAGATAGCGTGGCTCTTCCTGTGGCTGACAACCGGATCCGGTCCCGATGAAGAGTCCTGCGCACAGCAGTCCGGCGAGAAGTCTGTGTCTGTACTTCTGTCTGAGTTTCTGTCTGTGCTTGCAGCTCAAAGCGCTGGATAAAGGAGTGCGCGCAGCAGGGAACAAGAATGCAAAGGAGTTCGTCATGGCTTGGGTCTCCGTCATTTGGACAGTTGGTCACTGGGTCCACTGGATCGCTCGGATGCGACAGGACAAAGAGAGCTACATCGCATCACAGCGTTCCTTATGAGCAGAGGCCACGATGTGTCCATTTCGTGCAACAAAACAGACACCATGCGACAGAAAATTTTGTGAAGAGATCTGCGTGACAAAAAATGAAGCGACAGTTTAATGATGAGGGTTCATCGCTGGCCGGGCAGTGGCTCGCAAGGTTTTACATGGCCACTCTCTTGCGCTAGAAGTTCGATTACACAGAGCACCGTGGTCCGCCACTGTAGAGGATTCGGAGAGCGTGATGTCCGTGAGCAACCGAGTTTCAGATCGCCGCGCCTTGGTCCGTTCGATGAACCCGCCACCGCGTGTCCTGCGCGGTGCTGTGCTGTGGATCCTTCTTGCGATGTCTTCCGTTTGTTTTGCGCAGACTGGACAGCCGCAGAGTGCTCCAGCGACGGCGAATTCCACGGACAGTGCGGCTGCGGCGGCACCGGCGGCACCGAGCGGAGAGCTGGGCTTTGACTTGTTTGAAGACGACAAGAAGAAGACAGAGACTCCCGAACAGACCAAAGCGCAGCTCGAACAAACGCTGAAGACCGAAAAAGCCGTGCGCGTGCGTCGCGCGATGTTGACGACTCACCAAGCGCTCGGTTTTTCGACGCTGGCCGCGCTGGCCGCAACCCTGGTGGTGGGCCAGTTCAACTATCAAGACAAGTACGTAAATGGTCAGTTTACGGGCCGCTTTGAGCGCGCACACCTGGGCTTGGGGATCGCGACCTCGGTGATGTTTGCGACGACGGGATCGCTGGCTTGGTTTTCCCCGGACCCGTATCCGAAGAAGTATCGGCTTGATACCGCGATGATTCACCGGGTGGCGATGGCGATGGCGACCGCAGGCATGGTGACGCAGATGGTGCTCGGACCGATTGTGGACTGGCGAACGGGACGACTGGACCAGCCGCAGCTTGCGCTCGGACACTTGATCACAGGGTATGCAACCTTCGCATTTATGGCGACGGGAGCGCTCGCGTACGTCTTCTGATGTCTAGAATCTTTTGACCCCGATCCCTCGTCTTTCGTTCGCGGAGGAAACACCATGCGTAGCTCGATCCTGTTTGCGCTTCTACTTGCTGTCTCTCCTGCCTTTGCGCAGACGGCACCGGCACCTGCTGCACCGACGGCTCCGGCAGTGGCACCAGCGGCCACCAACCTGACGGTGAGCACCAAGGACAGTAGCATCACCTATCGGCTCATTCACAAGCTGCACAAGTTTGATGGCGTGAGCAAAGCCGTTGAGGGTCGCGGACGCGTTCTTCCCGACGGAAAAGTCCAAGTTGCGATTCGCGCCAAGGTGGAATCGTTTGACTCTGGCAATGCCAACCGCGACTCGCACATGAAAGAAACCGTCGAAGCCGCGCGCTTTCCGCTCGTTGAGCTAAAAGCCCAGGGAGACGCACCGACTCCCGCGACGTTTCCGGCCACTGTCGATCGGACGTTCAAAGCAGAGCTGACCTTTCACGGAATCAAGAAGCTGTTCGATGTGCCGGTGAAGCTGACCTATACCAGTGCGACCGCGATTCGCGCTGAGGCACACCTGACGCTGAGCCTCGATGAGTTCAAGGTCGAGCGACCGAGTCTGATGTTCGTCAAGATCGATGATGCGATGCAGGTGGACGTAACCCTTGGCTTTACCCAGTAACTGCTTCCGTCGCTGCGCTTTCTTTGAGGTCTGTGATGCGGATGAACACGCGCTGTTGCGCTCTACTGTTTGCGGTGCTCGGTCTGTCGGCTTGTGCCGAAGTCAACTTGGACAAAGCTGCGGGCGCAGCGGCGGGCTGTGAAGATCCAAGTGAAGACAACTTGATTCCGCAGGCTCCGATGCTGCCGGGTCGAAGCTGCATGGCTTGTCATCGTCAAGGCGGACAAGCGAGCGGCGCGGTCTGGACGGCCAGCGGAACGGTCTACGGCAGCGGCAGCAGCGCGTGCAACAGCGGCGGACTCGAAGGCGTCAAGGTCGAATTGGCAGATGAAAATCGCAAGATCCTCATCACGCTGTACACAAACCGCGCTGGCAACTTCTTTACGGCGGAGCCGCTTCAGTATCAAAAGCTCATCGCGCGCGTGAGCAAAGACGGCAAGATCAAAGAGATGTCGTCCCCCGTTCCATCGGGAGACTGCGCAAGCTGTCACAATCCCACCGGGCCCGCAGGTGCGCGCATCTACCTAAACTAGCGCGCGATACCAGGCCCGCAGCAGGATCGAATCGTCGCTACGCAAGCACGAGCGCGGACGGTGTGCCATGTTTCACTGCGCCACCATGACAGCTTCGCAAAAATGCTTCGAGCGAGCTGTAGGTGTAGTTGACCGGACCCTCGATGCCAATCACTGCGTCTTTGATGGATCGTCGATCGCGGGTGATGCCCAGTGAAACCGTGGTTCGCTCTGTCCGAAAGGTTCCAAGCAGCACCACATCTTGACGAATCTGCGTCTCATCAATGTAGCAGTCGGCATCGGGTCCGGGCTCGTCTTTGACCCAGACCGGCAGACGGAACGATCGCACAATCGCTTGATCGTCCATCGTGAACGCTCCGATTCGTAGCTGCTTGACCTCATGACGCGCCCAGGCCGAGAGCACAGCCAGCAGTCCTTCGGGAACCTCCATGTCCAGGTACATCATCAGGTGCTTTTCGATCGTCGGTCTCTTCGGTCCGCGTTCGATGGCTTGTACCAGTGCTGCGGTAAACGGTTGGGCGGATGGTTTGGGCTTTTCGTTCATGCGCAGCACCATCATAGATCGCGGCGCGCAGTGATCCGAGCACTTTGTCACACCATGAACGGTACGCAGCGTTTTACCCGCTGCTCTTGCGGAAGGGACCGCTCCTGTGCGACGATAACCAAGGAGATGTTGACCGCATCACTTTGCAGGCTCGCCTTCGCGACCGTTCTTCTTGGATCGATTGCAAACGGAACCGCCAAGCCCGTAGAGCCAAAGCCAACCAAGCCGATCTGTCCGCTCAAGTGTCCCGACGGATTCCGTCCCGCGCTGTACACCTTTGAGCTGCATCCCGAGCGCACCGTCTACGATGAAGCGGGCCAAGAGATGGTTCCGCAAGACGGAGTCTGGAAAGTAAGCTGCGCGGTTCGCTGCGAACAGAAGCTCGAAGGCGGACCGAGCAAGCTGCACAACGACAAGACCCAGCTCTGTGACAGCGGACAGGAACCGGCTCCCTATGTGGGTCCGTGGCGCATCACCAGCAAGTGGGTCAAAGAGTGTGCCGCGCTGTTTCCTGATGCCTGCGGAATGACCTGCTATCCGATCAAGAAACCGACTCCGCCGAAGAAGAAGTCCGACGGAAAGCGTAGCAAAAAGAAGTAGATGATACGCCTAATATACGGCGTCTGTGCTGGCTGTGCAGAGTCGGTTAGGATGCTCGCAGCGGAAGCTGAGCGCTCTGCGAAGACGCATCATCGTAGAACTGACTGTACCAGCGGCGCAGCTTCATGATCGCTCCGTCTCCGTCGCACAGGATCGGCTGGGTGAGATACTCCTTGCTCTCCCAGATCTCCATGTCTTCGTGATACGTCTTCATCATCTGCCAGCGCACAAACATTCCGGCCAGATCCGACAGGAACGGAACGCGCGTCTTTTTTGTCCACAGAGTCAGGCGATGATTGGTGAACTCGCCATCGATCGGAACGATCGAAGAAAACACCAGCGCCGGAGTCATCGGTAGCTCTGGAAAGTGACAGTAGTGAAAGCCGGGCTCGATCATGTGGAACTCGAGCCTTCCTTTGAGCGTTGTGCCAAAGCGCTTGAGCGATGTCAGCTGCGTAATCCGCAGTGATCGACCGTCTGCTTGGAAGCGATTTTCCGGCAGGTTGTGTCCGTGTACCGCTGCAAAGTGCGGACTGTCCACCGAGTTTTCCATGATGTCTTGACCATGGATGCGAATCCGAAACTCGTAGGTGTGCGGCTGTCCGTAGTCACTGGGATCGAAGTCATCGATCAGTGGCAGATCATACGAAGGCGCTGTGCCCGCTTGGTTGCGATACATGAAGATCATTCCGTAGCGCTCGACGACAGCATGCGCGCCCACCTTGGCTTTGGGCGGAATCTTTTTGGCGTACGGAATGTCGGTACACTGGCCGGTGCGATCGAAGCTCCAGTGATGATAAGGACAGCGGACTGCATTTTTTTTGACGCAGCCGCCCGCTGAAAAGCGCGATCCAAGGTGCGGACAGACATCGTCCACCACACCGACTTGGCCATCTTCGCTGCGAAACAAGACGTAGGTCTTACCAAACTGCTCGACCTTCTTCATCGCAAGGGCGGGAAGCTGCTTGCTCCAGGCAATCTGGAACCAGCCTTCGGTGTAGCTTGGCAGATCGTACCGCTTGGTCTTGGTCATCTCCTGTCCTTTCGCGATCTGCTCTATCACAGCGCTGTGCATTTTTTTACGGAACCGTGCGAAAGCGCTCCGTTTTTTGAAAAATGGCCCAATCATTCATCAAATTAGGAAGCGGAAGTTGCAAGTCTTCGTCGCTACGATTCATTCCTGCTGCTCTGTGCGAAATCGCTCAAACAGATAAGAGGAGTATCAAATCATTCATATTGGAGCACGCAGCAATCGTTACAGCACGTCACATATTCCGTTACATGGAGTTACAGAGTCCGTTTTCATACAACCTGAAGAAAATCCATGGCGAGCTTCTTGATCATCAGCTACAGCCATCAAGCATCATGACAAACATCATCACGACAAACATCATCTCGCGAACGGTGATTCCCTTGTTGCTGCTGGCTGTGGGCTGCACCAGCTATGAGCTACAGCTTCACTCTCCTGCGCCGCAGCTTCCGATGGGACCGCCGGGAACTGGACAGATCTGTGTGGTGCGTCCGAGCCAGCTTGCTGCGCTGGTTCCTGCGGTTGTGCAAGACAACGGAGCGCTGGTGGGAATGACCAGAGGGCCTTCCTACTTCTGTTATCTGGCCGCGCCGGGATATCACTTGCTCTCGACGTTTTACGGTGACGACATTGATCATCGCTTGGGAACCGGATCGAAACAGGATCTGACGGTGCTGGTTCCCCCAAGCGGTCGTGTGTATGTACATCACGATGTCTCTGCCATCATGTCGCTGTCTGTGTCGATGCTTAGCGAAGCAGATGCGACGGCCAAGATCGCGGGCTGCTACTACGTCACGCTGTCCTCTGTGCCAAGTGGCGCAGCGCTTCCGCAGCCAGGTGCAGTGCTGCCTGCACAGACCCCGCGTGAATAAGAACGCCGAACCACACCTGGATGCGCGTTGTCTGGATGCGCGTTGTCTGGTTACTCTTCGATCGTATCGATCGTAAGCTTGATCCGGGGCGGCATTCCTTCCACAAAAGCCGGAGAGCGATGCACCAGTCCGCGACTGCGATTGCCGGGCCAGGTTGCGCCTTTGCACAGCGCGACGGAAAAGGCATCGACTCGACGGACCACCGCGCCTTCCTTCATGATGCGATCGTTGGCGGCCTGCGCGCTACATCCAGCTCCCTGACCCAGGGATGCGCGCTGTACATCATGCTCTGCCAGGTACTCTGTTCCGGCTCCGGCATAGGTGCAGATCATCCGCAGCGGAACATAGTCTGTATGAAACACCGGACAGTCCGTGCGCGAGCTGGTGCCCAGCTTCATCGTGATGTGTTCACTGCCCGCCGCTTCACAGAACAGCTCGAGCAGCAGGGAAATGTCCTGCGCCCACTGCGTACGCACAGGCGGCGTCAGCGTAGCAATCGGAGCCAGGAACTCCTCGATGCGGAGCTTGGACTTCCAGCCTTCGTAGCGCAGGAAAAACTCATGGGAGTGGGCCAGCTCGCGCAGAGCTTCCGACAGCGGCTGTAGCGTCTGGCGATGCCAGATACACAGGTTCCACTGTGGTTCTGCGATGCGCAGCAGAGACTCACGCTGCGTCGAAAGAAGGAAGCTGAGCCCTTGGGAAGACACCGAATCTTGAGTCTGTGGTGGGATTCGCATGGCTAGATAATGCAAATATTTTGCATTTAGATCAAGATCACCAGAAGAAATGGCACAGATCAAATGCAATTCTTTGTCATTTGATGACGAATAGAAATCAAGCAGGAATCGGTCAGGAATCGGTCAGGAATCGGTCAGGAATCGAGCAGGAATCGAGCAGGAATCGAATAGGAATCGGTCAGGAATCGGTCAGGAATCGAGCAGGAATCGGGGCTTACATGGAGGGAAGCTGGACGCGGCTGGGCGCTTCGATTCGGTACAAAAGAAGCAGCTCGCGGGTGGCGCGTCCGGGCAGCTCGACATCGAAGTGCGCGAAGCCATCTTTGCCGTCCCAGCGCATGCCGCTGGTTCTCTCGACGCTGACTTCGACTTCGCGAATTTCGCTGACCGGAACACGCTCAGTGATGAGCAGCTTGCGTGGCGTGCCGCTCAGGTTGCTGACGAACAGCTTGACGGTGCGGCTGACGCGCTGGGTGCCGGTGAGTGCGGCTTGCTCTCGCTCCTCGCTGACTTGACGGCGAACGCGCAGGCCGTCGTCGGGACCGAAGCCCAGCTCGAAGGGCTCGCCGCGACCGACGAAGCCGGTGCGACCACGACCACATAGCTCGGTGCCGCGTGAGAGCACGACGGGACCGGCCAGCAGCGGTCGAAGTCCCGTCAGTGTGGCGGTGGCGCGAAGGTGGGCTGCCATGCCGCGCTCGGGGAAGACCACGCGCTCAACCTGTGCTGCGACGGAAACTTGAGCGATCTCGATGCGGCTGGGCTGTCCCGTGGACAAGATGGACACCGGACGGCTGGCCTCGAAGGTCAGCGGCTCGCCACCGTCGTCTACGCCGGGCATTTCTTCGACGTTTTGGCTGCCCCGACCGAGCCCAGCCAGGGCGATGCTCTGCTCGCGCGCTTCGACGACCACGGTGCGCCGCTCTGCGTCGGTCTTTCGTCGCAGCCGCAGCGGGTCTTCGCTGAGCAGTGGGGGCGAGGCATGCTGCGCCGGTCGTGCCGTCGAAAAGCGCGCTTGTACGCCGGACCATTCCTCGCCGCTGCGCTGCCACACCACCGCCGAGGTTACAATCGTCAGGCTATGCGTCCCGTCGCTGTGCGTAGAAAGCCGCGCCAGGTGTTCTGGCCGCCACAGCGCACACGGCGTAATGTAGGTCACTTCCAGGGCGATCTCCGTCGGACTGGGCACTTCAAGCTGGAGATCAATGGTCGATTCTCGACGGGGCTTTAGCTTGCGCGCCGCTTGATAGCGAAGCTGGGCGCGCTTTTCGTCCAGCTTGGCATCGGACAGTGCTTTTTGGGCGGCACAAAGACCGTCGAGCGCTTCGCTTTGACTATCGAGAAGCTGCCCAAGCGCAGACCGCCAACCGGAAAGCTCCGTCGCTGCGCCGCGTGGAACCCGTCCGAGCGCGACGACCCAGGCCAAGATCAGCGCTGCACAGCGACCTTCGTGGACCTGCGCAACTTCGAGCGCTCTCTCGGCGAGAACCCGACGAGCCAGCGCTTTTTTCTGATCCTGCTCCGACTCGCGTAGCTCTGCTTCGCTACCGACGGTCACTTCATGGCTGCGTCGTGTCACCTGCGTCGATAACAGCTTGGCTGCGCCTTGGACCAGCGGCAGCACGCTCTGATCATCGACGAGCGGCGTCACACCACGCAGGCTGATCAGCACCGTTCCGGCGGGCACCGTCGCGGATGCACTACGCACAACCTCGGCGCGGTCCTCGAAGAATGTGACCCGCAGCGGCTTGGTATCCAGCTCGATCCGCTGTCCTTCGCTGGTCGAGGGTTGGTTAGTCACGACGATTGCCTCCGATGATCTCGCTCTTGGCGGAAAAGCTCAGACGGTACTGATATTCGATCTTGGCTTTGCCTGCGGGCGGCAGCAGAAGGCGCCACTTCATTCCGCGACGGATGGGCGCTCCGCGCTCTGCTTGGTCGTACGGTGTGTGGGCGGGCTTTTCGGCGGTCAGCTCGACGGTGAGCGACTTGTCTTCACTCACCGGCAGGCGATCGAGTACTTCAATTTGAATCGGCTGTCCCAGCGACGAAGATAGCTCGATCGTGACGGTATGATTCATCGCCGTCGAGCCACCGAGAAGACCTGCGCTCTCTTCTTCGGCGCGGACATTGCGAGCCACCCGGACGCGATCTTCGACGCCCATTCCGACGCGCAAGCTGCCACCGCGATCGACGTGGCTGATGTGATCGGTGGTCAGCAGTCCGCCATCGACGTAGACATCGACGGGACCAGCCAGCAGCGGTGCGTGACACGGATTCTGTAGCTCGGCTTCGCGATAGACATCGGCTCGCTCTCGCGGAACCGTCAACAGGCGCAGCGTCGGCTGACCTTCGGCAGACAGGATCGCAACCCGATGGAGCTTTCCGTCCGACGGAATCTTCAAAAGACCTTCGGCATCGAAGCGATGATCGAACTGTCCGCGCGAGTGCAGTGGATCGACGAGCCCGCTCGGTGCAGAGAGCTGTTCAATCGTGCGCACCGACTGCTGAAGCTTGTGCTGTGCTTGATCGTCGCTGCGACGCTTGAGCTTGCCTCGGAACAGCGGATCTTCGGGTCCGCTTAGCAGCAGCTGATCGAAGTCCAGCCAAGCATCTTGCGGCTCAATGGCGTCGGGCATGGCCGGGGACTCTTCGAGCGCTGGCAGCGCACCGACGCTGTCCGCAAACGGGCTTCCATCGTCGTCGTCGTACCCACCGCCACCACCGCCAGCGAATGTGCGTGCGACGCTGCGACTGCGCTTGGCTTCCTTGGCTTTGCCCTGAAGCGATCCGATGCCGCCTTCGCCGCGAAACATTCCTGCTGACTTGGCCAGCGGCGGTGCTTGCGGTGCTGGTGCGAGAGACATCGGGGCTCCGCCCGGCGCTGGCATGGAATACATCGGTGCGGGCGGTGGCGATGGCGGGATGCCTGCGGGCGCTGAAAACTGCGGTGGTGACGGTGGTGGGAGCGCTCCCTTTTTGCTTAGCTCGGCTTCGGCTGTCTCGGCGCGCGTTGCCCACGTTGGCTCGTCGCTCAAGCTGTCGTCAAACTGAAGCGCATCCGTCTGTGGGGTTCGCTCGGAAGCTGCCTGCACGACAGGCTCTGGAGCCGCTCCATCCGTCGGATTCTGACCCGGTACAAAGCCGCGATCGTAGCCCGCAAACAGCCGCTCCAGTCCTTCCGGTGCGGGTCGATAGCCGCGTCGCGCTGTGGGCTGGGCTCGACCAAAGCGCAGCGACGGAAGCTCTGGCAGCCGTGCGTCGAAGATCAGATCGGCGGTCGAGAGCGACAGCCTGACACCGTTCCAGTCTTCACCGCTCTGCTGGGCCACATGCGCTTCCACCGTCCAGGTTGCGCGCTTTCCACCGTCGAGAAGTCGCAGCGTATAGGCCGGAAAGAAGCGCGCCGCCGGAATCACGTACGACACCGACAGCGTCGCAAGCGGTCCACTGCCTGTGATGCGTACCGTCACTTTGCGCGTTGGCTGGCTTCGACCTTGACGCTCGCTCGATGGGGACTGACTGAGCCGTAGCTCTGCCGCTGCTTTTTCTTGCGCCAGCTCCGACAGCTTTTGTTCCAGAAGCTGCTGTTTTTCGCCGAGCTGTCGCTGCACTTCCGCCAGCAGTCCCGCCGTGGCAATCGAGTCGGCAATGCGCTCATCGACTTTTTCAACCAGCGACGTGGTGCGCAGCGCTGGATCGGGAAACTGCTTCGACAGCCGCTGACGCTGCGTCGAGAGTCGATCGATCTCGGCTTGGACGCGATCCATGCGCAGCTTTAGCTCGTCGAGCTTGGCCTGACTTCCGCCGGGCTGCACTGGACCCACGGGCGGAACCACCACCGTGTCCACCAGCACGACGCTGCGCCGTCCCGAATCAAGCTGGGCGCGAAAGCTGCCAGGTTCCGAGCGAATGGTGACCTCGGGAATCACCAGCTCAAGGTCGCCTTCGGGAACGGTCGTCCCAGCAGGCAGCTCGACGCGACGGGTGACGACGGCTCCACGCGCAAACACGGTGACTTGGCAGACCTGGCTGCCGCAAACAATCTGCACGAATCCCCCTTGTGTGACTACGCGACCTCAGGCCGGTAGCCAAGAGCTGTCATTTTACCCGAGCTCTGTGCGGACACGCTTCAAACCAGCGGCTGGCGACGCGCACTGGCGCTGGCGGACCGTCTGACAGCGATGGCCACAGTCAGAAGACATGCGCTCTTGTCTGACAGCCGGACCTTGTCCTATGGTCCTTTTTCCACAACAACCCCTGCGAGGACGCCATGACAAACAGGCATCGACGTGACGGAATTTCCAGACGAGCCGCCTTACAACATCTGGGTGTGTCGCTGTCTGCGCTGACCGTGGGCTGTGTGAGCGGTCCCGGTGAGCTGTTGGCGGATCGCGATGAGTCGCTGCCTGATCAGGGTGATTTGGGCGATCGGGATGTCGATCTGGGCCAGCCGCCCGATCTGTCCGAGCCGCTGCCGTCCTCACCGACTGAGCTGCTCGCGGGAATCGATGCGGTGGTGGTGCTGATGATGGAAAATCGCTCGTTTGACCATTATCTGGGCACGCTGACGAGCGATGCGCGCTATCCGGGCAAGCGTCGTCCCGACGGACTGACCGGCAGCGAATCGAATCCCGACGCGAGCGGCAAGCTCATCAAGGTCAGCAAGCTCCTAAACTACGAGCCCAAAGATCCACCGCACGGCTGGGATTCCTGTCACAAGCAGTTTGGCGGCGGCAAAAACGACGGCTTCGTCAAGGAACACGTTGCGCGACACGGCGACAAATACGCTTCCGAGGTGATGGGCTTTCACGATCGCAGCCAGATTCCGTACTACTACGCGCTGGCCGATCACTTCACCGTCTGTGATCGCTGGTTTGCGTCGGTGATGGGTCCAACCTGGCCGAATCGCTTCTATCTGCACGCGGGCTCGTCGGGAGGCAAGAAGGACAACTCGGGCTTTGCGGTGGGCGGTCCGACGACGTTGTGGGAGCGGCTCAAGCAGCGCGGGCTGACCGGCAAGAACTACATCGTCGGTCCGGCGGCGTGGTACTGGGGCGCGTATCCGGGCAAGCTGCTCAGCGTCAATCCAACGGCGAAGATCGACGAGTTCTTTGCGGACTGTAAAAACGGAACGCTGCCGTCGCTGTCGATCATTGATCCCGACTTTTTGACCAACGACGATCACCCAAGTCACAACATCCAGCTCGGTCAGGCGCTGATTGCGACGCTGGTGTCGGCGCTGCTACAGAGCCCGCAGTGGTCTAGGACGCTGCTGGTGATCACCTACGACGAGCACGGTGGCTTTTACGATCACGTTGCGCCGCCGCTTTTGCCCGACGATCGCGCTGAGTTTTCGCAAGCAGGCTTTCGTGTGCCGACGCTGCTGATTGGACCCACGGTGCGTCAAGGCTTCGTTGATTCGACGGTGTACGATCACACTTCCGTCGGATCCATGCTGCGAACGCGCTTTGGCATCGAGAGCACCTCGAAGCGGATGACGGCTGCGGCGGATCTCTCGGCAGCGATCGATCCGAAGCTGGTCAAGCATCCTGCGCCTCCACCGACGGACTTGCCGCGCCTGTCGATTCGTGCCAGCGATCTGGCAACGCAGCTTGGCTTTGACAGCCAGCCCGAGCTGACCGAGTCGCTTACCCACCTACCTTCGCACCTGATGCAGCGCTTGGCTCCGCTTGATCGGCGCAGCGATCTGGAACGAACGATGGCGTGGCTGCGTCACGGTGAGCGGCTCGGCGCGCTCGAAATCGTCGATCGGTAGAGCCGTATCCTTTGCGGGCGCTTTGGTTTATGCTGGGCTCTGTTTCCTAAGTGGGGGGACGCATGCGCTGGTTTGTGCGCGGGGATATCGACGGGTTTTTCGGCCTCGCGCTCGACAATCTGGTTCAGCTACTGCTCATCCGGTCGCTCTGTACGCACGTTCTTGGGCTTCCTGATGAGCTGCTGTATGGACGGATTTTGCCGGGCGTCGCTGTCTCGCTGCTGCTGGGAAACATCTTTTATGCGCGGCAAGCGCTGAAGCTGGCAGAAGCGACAGGAAGAAGCGATATCTGTGCGCTTCCTTACGGAATCAACACGGTTTCGCTACTTTCGTACGTTTTTTTGGTGATGCTGCCGACCAAGCTGAGCGCGCAGGCCGCCGGTCATCCCAATCCAGCGCTGCTCGCGTGGCATGCGGGTCTGGCGGCGTGTCTGGGCTCGGGGGTGATCTCGCTGCTTGGATCGCTGTTTGCGGAAAAGATTCGACGAGCCACGCCTCGGGCCGCGCTGCTTTCGACGCTGTCGGGCATTGCGCTGGGCTTTATCTCGCTGGGCTTTCTGTTTCGGACCTTTGCGCATCCGATCGTCGGACTGGCGACGCTGGCCATCGTGCTGCTGACCTACTTTGGACGGGTGAAGTTCAAAGGCGGGCTGCCGGGCGGTCTGATCGCGGTGGGACTTGGGACGGCGCTGTCGTGGGCGACGAAGCTGGCACCGGTGGGTCAGCCGATGGCGAAGCTGGGCGTGCATGTGCCGCTGCCGGTGCTGGGCGACCTGATTCCGGCGCTGAGCCAGGGCTATCTGTGGCAGTTTCTGCCGGTGGTGGTGCCGATCGCGCTGTTTGATCTGATTGGCTCGCTGCAAAACGTCGAATCTGCCGAAGCGGCTGGTGATTCCTATCCGACGCGACCCTCGCTGGCTGCAAACGGTCTGGGAGCGATCGCAGCGGCGCTGTTTGGATCGTGCTTTCCGACGACGATTTATATCGGGCATCCGGGCTGGAAAGCGCTGGGCGCGCGCGCGGGCTACTCGATCCTAAACGGTGCGTTTGTGACGCTGGTGTGCTTGACCGGAACGCTCGGTTACATCGGCTGGGCGATTCCGATCGATGCGGGCATGGCGATCGTGCTGTGGATCGGCATCGTCATCACCGCGCAGTCGTTTCAGGCGACACCGAAAGAGCATGCTCCGGCGGTGGTGCTCGGGATCTTGCCGGGCGTGGCGGCGTGGGGTTCGCTGCTGGTCAAAAATGGACTGCGCATTGGCGGTGCCGGTCAGTCGAGTGGTCCGCTGTTTTCAGACAAGCTCTACCCGGCGTTTCATGCGTCGGACACGTTCATCGAAGGCGCATTCGCGCTAGAGCAAGGCTTTATCTTTACGTCGATGCTCTTGGCCGCAGCCACCGTCGAAGTGATCGAGCGTCGCTTTGAGCGAGCCAGCATGTGGTGTCTGGCCGGTGCTGCGGTGAGCGCGACGGGACTGATTCATTCCTACACGTTTACGCCCGCAGATACCGCGATCAAGCTGGCTCCGGCTTGGCCGTTCGTCGGTGCGTACTTTGCGATGGCGGTGATCTTTATGCTCGCGCGCAAGGTCACAGAGCCGGTGGACGGCCCGAGTCACTAACGACCGCTCGCCTCGTCGCCGCGTAGGACCATGCAGGTGCTGTAGCCGCGTGCAACCAGGCTGCCGCTCGGGTCCGTCACCTCACATTCGAGCAGTCCGAGCGCTCGGGTTCGCTTCACCAGCGTCGCTGTCGCGCGCAGCCGCGTCGTCCAGACTGGCTTTAGAAACTTCACGCTTAGATCGAGCGACGTAAACGACTCACTGTCTTCGAGCGACGTGGCCATCGCAGTTCCGCACGCGATGTCGATCAGGTCGCCCAGCACGCCGCCGTGGAGCGTTCCCATCGGGTTTGCGTGTTGCGGTCCGGTGTCCAGCTCGAATACAGAAATGCCCAGCTCGACGGAGCGCATTTGAAATCCGATCAGCTTGGCAATCGGTGGTGGCTCGGCTTCTCCTCTGACGAGCGCGTGCATGGCTTCGATGTGCTTGGTGGTCTTTGGGGCTTGGATGTGGGCTGGGCGATTCATGTCCGCTACTTTCCCGTGTGAGGGTTAGACACGCTCGATGATGGTGGCGATGCCTTGTCCGCCGCCGATGCACATGGTGACGAGTGCTCGCGTTTCATTGCGACGCTCTAGCTCGTCCAGTGCAGTGCCAAGGAGCATCGCGCCCGTCGCTCCGAGCGGATGTCCCAGCGCAATCGCACCGCCGTTTACGTTGACGCGCTCTGGATCGATGTCGAGCGCCTGTATCGTCTGAAGCACCACCGCTGCGAACGCTTCGTTGATTTCCCACAGATCGATGTCTTGCGCGGTCAGTCCCGCGAGCTGAAGCGCTCTTTTTGCCGTCGGTGCGGGCGCAGTCAGCATGATCACCGGCTCGCTCCCGAGCGCCGTCAGGGTCCGAATCCGTGCGCGTGGACGAATGCCGGTTTCGCGAACATAGCGCTCTGACGCGAGCACCAGCGCCGCCGCACCGTCGGCCAGGCCGCTGGAGTTTCCCGCCGTGTGAACGTGCCGAACTGCCGCAACTTGTGGATACGCGCGCAGTGCAATCGGATCGAACGCTTCTCCCAGCGCAGCAAACGACGGGGCCAGCGTGCCAAGCCCTTGCAGCGTCGTGTCCGCACGAACGCTCTCATCCTGCGCGAGCAGCACCGATCCCGTCTGAGGATCGCGCACCGGAACGATCGATCGCGCAAAGCGTCCTTCTCGCAGGGCGCGTGCGGCTCGCTGTTGCGACGTGAGCGCGACGGCATCGAGCTGCTCTCGGCCAAAGCCTTCCAGCGTCGCGATCAGATCGGCGCTGATGCCTTGCGGCACTTGGGCATAGCGTGTGCGAAGCTGCGTGTTGCCGCCGTCTTGACCGCCGCCGTCTGAGCCCATCGGAACACGCGACATGCTTTCGATCCCGCCAGCGACGACGAGATCCATCGCTCCCGAGGCCACGCCCATCGCCGCAAAGTGGGTCGCTTGGACGCCCGATCCGCAGAAGCGATTGACGGTGGTGGCCGAAACTTCCTGCGGCCAGCCTGCGCTGAGCACCGCATTGCGCGCAATGTTCGCTCCCTGTTCACCGACTTGAGAGACGCAACCGACGATGACATCTTCGACGCGCTGAGCATCCAGACCGCGCGCAACCAGTGCCGACAGAAGCTGCGCAAACAGCTCTTGTGGATGCACGCTCGACAGCGCACCTTTTCCGGCTTTGCCTCGGCCTCGTGGGGTTCGTACCGCATCGATGACATAGCTGGTCAGCATGAGCTTTTCCTTTTTGTGCGTGAGCGGTGTGCCGTTACAAGTCCAGCCCTTGCGTCGCTGCGACACCAAGCAAGCGACAGGCATGAATCACTTCGTCGGACAGAGCCGTTCCGCGCAGCGCTCTCGACAGGCTGAGCCCACCAATCATCAGCGCGACCAGACCGATCGCGAGGGTGCGCGTCTTGTGACCGGGACGCTGCGGCATGAGCGACGCGAGACGTTCGATGAGCGCGCCGATCTCTTCACCGAGCGCTTCTCGCTGCTCGGGCGCTGTCGTGGCGACTTCCCCGACGATCGAAGGAAACGGACAGCCTTGATCGCTCGCATCACGATGCGCCGCAGACAGATAGCGCTTGAGCACAACCGTCACGCGATCGCCCGGAGGCTTTTCGTCGATGTTGGTAAACAGCCGCTCGCGATACTCGGCACCCAGGCGATGCAGGACTTCGCTCACCAGCTCGTCTTTGGACGCAAAGTGCGCATAGAACCCACCGACGGTGAGCCCGGCTCCTTGCATGACATCTGCGACCCGCGCACCGACGATTCCGCGCGATCGCAGCAGCCGTCCCGCTGATTCCAAGATGGTCTGATGTGAGCGCTCTTTGCGTTCTTGCTTGGCATTCATGACGGCCTCTTCATCGTACAATGATCATATTACAATCGTACGATAAGCTGTCAAGGCCAAGGCTGAACGGGCGGACTCACCCGATGTGCGCGCAGGTTGCCAATTGATCGAAGCTGCCGAAGCTGCCGAAGCTGCCGAAGCTGCCGACGCTGCCGACGCTGCTACGACGCGCTATCGATCCACGACTTCCACAGCTCGGGCTGATAGCCGATCGACGACTGTTTGCCCAAGCGCACCACCGGCGTCTTGATGAGTCGCGGATCCTCGAGCAGCAGCCTCTCGATGTCTTTGTCCCCGAGCAGCGCATGCGACAGACCTTTGGCCACAAAGCGCTCGGACCCGCGATCGATCAGCGCCACCCAGCCTGACCGCGCCGCCACCGACTTTAGCTCGCCCGGACTCATGCCGCGCTCGGCCAAGTCCACTTCGTGAATCGCAATGCCGCGCTCTTTGAAGAAGCGCTGCGCTTTGCGGGTGTCCGAACACTTGCGCGTTCCAAACACCTGCCACGCGCTCCCTGTCTGCTTCATCGCCGCTACATAGCACGAGCGCTGCGGACCTGCCGACCTAGCGCGGAGCGGGGCTGCCTCCGTAACGGATGAGCGCGCGACCTTGCCGGTAACCTTCGTCGATGGCTTGGTTCATACGGCTTTCGTCAAAGTCCCACGAGCGAATCGCGAGCGGCTGACTCGGCATGACCAAGTGCAGCTTCGCGCCATGAACCATCGGTCGCCAGCGTTTGTGAAGCGGCGTCTTGTTCACCGTTCCGCTTGCGCTTGTGACCACCGCGATGATCTCTTTGGCACCGCGCTCGGCCAGCAGCTCGACCGGCAGGTTATCGACCGCACCGCCATCGACCAGCCAATCATCGCCAACGCGCACGGGCCGACCGTACAAGATCGGAATGAAGCACGAACCAAGCAGCGGCTCGATCAGATCCGGCTCGTGACGGCTCGAATAGATCAGCCGTGAAAACGTCCGCAGCCGCGTTGCCACAATCAGCGCTTCGGTCGGATGCTGTCGCAGATCGAGCGATCCCAGGTGCTTGGTGAGCGCCGAGCGAACGATGTAGCTCATGTCAAACGGTGAGCGATTCCACCACAGCCTGCGCCACGACACCACGCTCTGTCCCGATAGCTCGCGCCACATCTGCGGCAGCTGTTCGCCTTTGCCCGCCGCGACCGCAGCCGCGCACAGCGAACCGGACGACGCACCCGCCGTAAAATCCGCCGTCAGCTTGGCTTCCGCGAGCGCCGCTGCGACGCCAGTGTGAAACGCTGCGCGACAGGCACAGCCCTCAAAAGCGATGGCCAGCATTCGTGTTTCTCCCTCTTACCTATCTTCCCTATCGCCCTACCAGCGCGCAGAAGGTGTAGCCACCATCTACCCTCGGTGCGGGGTTGACGGATTCGCTCAGAATCGGTTTTGATAAGCTCACAGATGAAAGCAGCTTCTCTTCTGCCTTGTCGTCAGGGCTCTGCCTGGCGACTCCCGGTGGTTGGACTGCTCGCCGGGGGGCTTCTGTTTAACCTGTCCTGCGAGCACAAATCCGCCACCGCCAAGCCGCGTCCGCGCAAAACGGTCAAGCTGGCGACGCTGAAAGTCTTTGCCGACGCACCGAGCGACGAGCCACCACCGACCGGCTTTGTGCCAAGCGGCGAACCACAGAACGATCCGAGCGATCCGAAAGCGCAGATCACCAAGCTGACCTCGACGGAAGTTCCCTGTGGAAAAGATCCGCCGCCGGGCATGGTCTGCATTCCGGGTGGACCGTTTTTTCGCGGCTCGGATCATGGCGGAAAGCCCGACGAGCGGCCTCGGATGCGGATCGCGGTGTCGCCGTTCTTCATGGACATCACCGAGGTCACCAACGAACAGTACAACCGCTGCGTCGAGGCTGGAAAGTGTGAGCCTCCGATCAAGCACTTCGGTCTGTACGTTCGTCCCAAGCAGCCCGTCGTCGCTGTGAGCTGGTATCAGTCCTACGACTTCTGTCACTACGCCGGAAAGCGCTTGCCCACCGAGGCTGAATGGGAAAAGGCCGCGCGCGGTCCCGAGGGAGAAATCTATCCTTGGGGCAACGAGACTCCCAACTGCAAGCTCGCGGTGTACGAAGAGCCGCTCGGCGCCAAAGGCTGTGGCACGGGCACCACGCAAGATGTCGGCACGCGCGGCGCATTTCGCTACGGCCTGTTTGACATGGCGGGCAACAGCTGGGAATGGGTAAACGACTGGAAGACCGACTGCTATCACGGCTGTGCTCACGAGTGTGGCGCGGCCTGCGACGGACCCGATCCCCAAGGTCCGTGCGGCGGTGGTCCCAAGTACTGCAAGGGCGTGTCCGAAAAGCTGCTCAAGGGTGGATCTTGGTACTTCACCGGCGAGCGCATGCGCGGCTCGGAGCGTCGCGGCGTTCCTCCCTCGAATCGCGGACCGCACCGGCTGGGCTTCCGCTGCGCCAAGTCGCTCGATTAGCGGTTAGTGCAGGTGGTTGCGCTTGACGATGTTGAGGAAGTCGTTGTGGAAGGTGTCCATCTCTCCGACGAGCACCTTCAGCCTGCGCGCGAAGTAGTTGAACGCCATGACGGCAGGAATCGCGGCGACCAGTCCGATCGCGGTTGCGATCAGCGCTTCGGCAATGCCCGGAGCGACGGTGGCCAGGTTGGCCGTGCCCTTGCTTCCGATGTTGCGAAACGAGTCCATGATGCCCCACACCGTGCCAAACAGACCGATAAACGGGGCGGAAGATCCGACGGTGGCCAGCAGCGGTGTCAGCGACTCTAGGGATGTCGTTTCCGCAATGGCTGCTCGACGGAGCGCGCGCTCGATGTTTTCCAGATCACTCTCGGCATCGCTGCTGCTGCCTTCCGCGCCGTCGCGCTTTTTGGTGACGCGCATCAGCTCCAGATAACCGGCGCGAAACAGTCCCGCCACCGGCGAGCGCGTCAGCTCTTTGGCTCGGTCGTAGACCTTTTCCAGGCGCTTGACCTGCCAAAACGCATCGAGAAACTGGTCGGTTTCCTTCGTCGCCAGCACCAGCTGATAGCCCTTGTAGCCAATCACGAACGTCGTCACGACGAAAAATGCGATCAGCAGAAACAGCACAAACAGCACCACACCGCCGGAGCTTAGAACCAGCTGAAACAGGTCCAGTTCCTTGCCGACGGGCGCCGGATTGGTCAGCGCAAGCAGGGAGAGAGTCGTCATGTAGTCGCGAGGGTAAATCGACCCTTGGGGCGCGGTCAAAAGCAAATCAGCGGGCGACGTGACCGCCATCGTGAAACAGCTGGCTCCGCGCTTGGGCTCTCTGTGCTGCGAGCGTCGGTCGGCCTTGCGGAACCGGCAGCGGCTGCCATTCTTCGTCGGGAAGTGCCCAGAAGCGCTCTAGCTCGTTGAGTCTCGTCGCTGGATCTTGGCACAAGATGGCCAGGTGACTGACCAGCTCGGGGCTGGGATTGCCTGCGCCCGCACGGATTCGTGACAGATAGCCTTGCGAAAGCCCGAGGAGCTGTTCAAGCCGTCGCTGCGAGATGTGCTTTGACAAAATGTCAATCGCGATCCGTGCTCGTGTGCGCAGCGACTGTAGAAATGCTTGCTGAAGCCGTGGCGCGATCGCGTCGCTGGTCTGCTCGTCGATGTATTCGCTTTGACAGCGGCCACAAGCAGGAATGGCGACATCGTCGGGAATCGCCATCGCGGGCATGGTGCGATAGCGCGTGGTCCGTCCAGGTCCGGTACGCGGCTTGACCGCTCGGGCTCCGCAGCGCACACAGCGACGCAACGTCGAAGTGGAAGGGGCTGTCTCGCTGGGAGTTCTGGGCTTGGCTGACATCGCAATCACACCGGGTCGTTCGTGCGGGCGGTTGCGAGTCTTCAGACGAACAAACGGTGGTGTCAAGCGATTGTGTAGTGATGCTTACGTAAACAATGTGTGGATACTTAATATCCAGTCAACTTGAGATGAAATAGCTGTTACAAAGAGAAGATCCGATTGCACAGAACAGGGCAATGACGCCATAAGGGATCTGTGAAAAAGTTTTAATCCAACTCGACACTGACACCATCGAGATGCTGAATCGGTATCCACAGATATGCTCGCTATTCGTGATCAAGCGGTGTGCGCTAATGCGCATCGGGGTGTTTAGCAGCGACGACAGAGTGCTGCTGAATGCGCTGGGCTTTGCGGATCTCACGCTGCTGTCTCCGAGAGAGGAAACTGCTATCTTGCGTGAGCGCATCCTGCGACTCCAAGAGCAAGACTTTGAATGCTGCATTCGCGTCGGTCAGTCGCTGGTCGATGTCTACCGAATTGGCGCGAAAATTTGTATTGGACTAAATCTTTTTGAAATGACAGATAATCCAATCGTTCTTGTCTACGCAGTGGATCTGGCTGCGCTGGACGAGCAAGCGGGGGATCTGGATCGGTGCTTCTACGTAGAAGACGGCGATGCAGAAAAGTGGTGAGCGCTCGACGGAGAGCGTGACGACGGAGAGCGTGACGACGGAGCGTTTGGCTGTTGGACAAGCGCTGCGACGACTGCCGGGAGACAGCGCCTGGGGACGAGACTGGCTAGTGCTGGGGACGGGAGGGCAGGGCGGCGGCTACTTCGGCGAGCTGCTCGCGGAGAGCCGCTGTGGGCTTGGCAAAGACATCTTCGATCAGCGTCTGAAGCAGCGGTGGGCCTGCGGCTTCTTCGGTCACGACTGCGGACTTGATCTCGGCCTCGATGGCTTCATGTAGCGCAGCATCGACACCTTCGGACAGCGCGCCGATGACTCGCAAAAAGTGACGGAAGCGAGCGAGCGGATCGCGCTCGTTTTTCCAGACCGCAGTGACGGACTCATCACGATAGCGAGACGGATCGTCTGATGTCGAGTGAGCACTGACACGATAGGTGAGCGCTTCGACGAAGATCGGTCCGCCTCCAGCGCGCGCATAGGCTGCGGCTTCTTTCGTCGCTGCGTAGCAAGCCAGCACGTCGTTTCCATCGACGCGCAGCGCGGGAATGCCATAGCCCATCGCTTTGTGCGCCATCGTCGGTGATGCCGTCTGTCCCGTCACCGGCGTCGAGATCGCCCACTGATTGTTCTGACAGATGAACACCACCGGGGCACGAAACACCGCCGCAAAGTTGAGCGCGACGTGAAAGTCTCCTTCGCTGGTGGCTCCGTCGCCCATGTAGCCAGCGACGACGATCGGATCGTGCTTGATCTTGGCTGCCATCGCGATACCGACTGCATGCGGAAGCTGAGTGGCAATGCACGACGACATCGTGACGTAGCGAGACGCTCGATTGCCGGGATGACAGGGCATCTGCCGACCTTTGGTCAGGTCGTTGCTGTTGCCGTAGATCTGCGCGATGTAGGACTGAAGCGGAAGGCCTCGATAGAGCGCCACGCCAGCTTCACGCAGCGCCGGAAGCACGTAGTCGCTGGGACCAAATGCCGCCGCCGTTCCGACGACAGCCGCTTCCTGACCGCGCGCTTCGCCGTAGAAGCTGATGCGACCTTGGCGCTGTAGCGTCAGCATTCTCTCGTCGATGATCCGAATGAGCAGCATGCCGCGATACAGCTTCAGAAGCTGCTCTCTCGGGATGCCAAGCGCTGCCACTTTCGTCGGATCGAAGCTTCCGTCAGGCGCAATGTACTGCTGTGGCGTAAAGCGCTCCGTCGGTGGTACGCAGCCCTCTATCGAGCCAACGCTGCGCATGGGCTAGACCAGCTCCATAAACATCAGCGTCGGGTCTTCCAGCATCGAGATGACATGCTGCAAAAACAGCGCGCCCTCGTAGCCATCGACGATGCGGTGATCGAGCGAGATCGACAGGTTCATGATCTCTCGGATCACGATCTGTCCGTCGCGTACCACCGGCGTTTCCTTGATCTTGTGAACGCCCAGCACCGCCACTTCGGGGAAGTTGATGACCGGAGTTGCCAGCACACCGCCCAGCTTACCGAGCGACGAAATGGTGAACGTCGATCCGCTCAGCTCCTCGCGACTGGCTTTGCCGGTGCGAGCGCGCTCTGCGAGAGGCTCAAGCGCCGCTGCGATCTGGAACAGCGACATCCGATCGGCATTGCGCAGCACCGGAACCATCAGGCCTGCGTCCGTCGCTGCGGCCACGCCGATGTGATAGCTCTTGCGCAGGACGATCTCGTCTTTTTCGGTATCCAGCGTCGAGTTCAGGATCGGGTACTTCTTCAGCCCCGACACCACCGCCTTGATGAGGAATGGCAAAAACGACAGCTTGATGCCTCGCTCGGCGGCGCGCTTCTGGGCTCGCTTGCGCAGCGCCACCAGCTCGGTGACATCGCACTCTTCGACGTAGGTAAAGTCCGCCGTCTGAAGCTTCGAGCGAACCATGTTGTCGGCGATCTTTTTGCGCAGCCCTCGGAACGGAACGCGCTCGTCTTCGGGATGGACGGCCACCGAAACCGGCACAATCTGCGGCAGTGCGACGGGCTTTGGTGCTGCTGGCGCTGATTCCATAGCCTGCGCAACAGGTGCTGCTTTGGTCTGTGCGACGGGCGGAGCGCTCTTTTCAGCGGACGCTCGACGGACATCATCGCGGGTGATCCGTCCACCTGGGCCACTGCCGACGATCGTGCGGATGTCGATGCCGAAGTTGCGAGCAAGCTGTCTCGTCGCTGGAGTCGCAAGCACTTTTCGACCGGCTGCTTCCGCTGCTGAAACCGTCACAACCGGTGCAGAACCGGACACAACCGACGCTGCGACAGGTGCGGGCTGAGCCGGTGCAGGCTGGTGCGTCGTTGCAGGCTGGTGCGTCGTCGCAGGCTGGCTGCCAGCACCATCGGTGTCGATGACAATCATGACCTGACCGACGGCGCAGATCTTGCCTGCTTCGACCATCAGCTTGGAAACTTTGCCAGCGCGCGGCGTCGGAATCTCGACGGTCGCTTTGTCGGTCATGACTTCGACCATCGGCTGGTCTTCACGGAGGGTGTCACCCTCTTTCACCAGCCAGCGGACGATCTCGCCTTCGACGACGCCTTCGCCAATGTCGGGAAGTCTAAACTCGAGGGCCATGACTAAAACCTCGCGGTCTCGGCGATTGCTTTGGCAACGCGCTCAGGCGACGGCAGATATTCCATTTCCAGCGTGTAAGGGAACGGCGTATCGAGTCCAGCGACGCGAGCAATCGGCGCTTCCAGGTGCAGCAGCGCTTTTTCCGCGATGATCGCGGACAGCTCAGCACCAAACCCGCAGGTCTTCGGCGCTTCGTAGACAATCACGACGCGGCCCGTCTTGCGCACCGATTCCAAAATCGTATCGGTATCGAGCGGCACCAGCGTGCGCAGGTCGATGACCTCGGGATCGAACTCACCCGCGCCTTGCTTTTCGACGGCTTCCAGCACCGTATGGAGCATCGCGCCATAGCACAGCACCGTCACGCCTTTGCCGGGACGAACCACCTTGGCCTGGCCAATCGGGATCGTGTACTCACCCTCGGGAACTTCGCCACGCGCCGCGCGATAGATCCGCTTGGGTTCCATAAACAGGATCGGATCTTCTTCGCGCATCGCCGACAGCAGCAGGCCCTTGGCATCGTACGGGCTCGACGGGATCACGATCTTCAGACCCGGTGTGTGCGCAAAGTACGCTTCGGGCGACTGCGAGTGATAGTGACCGCCGCGAATGCCTCCGCCGTATGGCGTACGAATGACCATCGGGGCTGGATACTCACCGCCCGAGCGATAGCGAAACTTGGCCAGCTCGTTCACGATCTGGTCGAACGCCGGGAAGATGAAGTCGGAAAACTGGATCTCAGCGACGGGACGCAGGCCATAAAGCGCCATACCGATGGCTGATCCGATGATGCCAGCCTCGGCGAGCGGTGTGTCCATCACGCGCTCTTTGCCAAACTCTTCTTGAAGGCCGGAAGTGGCACGGAAGACACCGCCGAAGTTGCCGACGTCCTCGCCGAGAACCACGATGTTTCCGTTCTTGCGCATCTCGATGCGCAGGGCGTCGTTGACCGCTTGGATGATGTTATATACGGGCATGTCGAAGAAAGCTCCTCAAAGGGCGGCCTAACCGTGTCCTAGCTTCTGACGGGGCATGGTGAGCAGCTCGGCAAGCTGTTCGCGTAGCTGAGCCGTCGGCTGCGCATAAACGTCCTCGATGAGCGAGATAAGCGGCGGTACTCCAACGGTCTCAACGTGCTTGAGCGCAGCGCTGATCTCTTCGGTCAGCTCTTCGCGATACTGCGCGTCAATCGCTGGCGTCAGGATGCCTTTGCGCTCCAGATAGCGACTGAAGCGAGCCACTGGATCGCGACGTTCCCACTCGCGGACTTCGTCGTCTTTGCCTTTGCGATACACCGACGGATCATCCGACGAAGAGTGCGCCGCTCGGCGATACGTCAGCGCTTCGATGAGCGTCGGACCTTCTCCGGCTCGGGCGCGTGCGGCAGCGATTCGCGTCGCAGAGATCATCGCCAAGATGTCATTGCCATCGACCAGCAGACCGGGAAAGCCGTAACCGAGCGCTTTGTGCGCGATGCTCGGCGACGCAGTCTGAAGCGCCAGCGGGGTTGAGATCGCCCAGCCGTTGTTGCGACAAACGAAGATCACCGGCGCTTTCCAGACGCCCGCGAAGTTCAAGCCGACGTGGAAGTCGCCCGGCGACGTGGTTCCTTCCCCGAAGAACACCGACACCACCGTGTCATGCTTGAGGATCTGGGCCGCGCGCGCCGTCCCGACAGCCTGCGGAATCTGCGTTCCCACCGGCGACGAGATCGATACAAAGTTTCCGGCTCGGAAGGAGTGATGAACCGGCATCTGACGACCCTTGATCGGATCTTCGGCATTTCCGAAGAGCTGATTGGTGAAGTCGTGGATCGAGTAGCCTCGGAAAAAGGCGATGCCTGGCTCGCGGTACGACGGATAGATCCAGTCGGACTGCTTGAGCGCGTAGGCGACGCCAAGCTGCGTGGCTTCCTCTCCGGTGGACTGCATGTAGAAGCCGAGTCGTCCCTGACGCTGTAGCTTCAGATAGCGGTCATCGATGAGACGAAGCTTGATAAATTCCCGATACAGACGCAGACAGTCGGCGTCGGGAATTTCAGGCACCAGGCTCGGATCGATGTCGGGTCTAAGGTTGCCTTCGTAGTCAAGGATCGAAAACGGTGGTGGCGCTTTATCGGCGACAATCGCACCGGGCGGTAGAGCAACTTGGGTCATGGAACGTGGATTCCCCATGAAAGGACTGCGGCCTTTTTATCCCCCTCCTCATCGTTTGGTCAAGCTGAGCAGCGGCCTGTGCAATGGCTGGACCGGGCTTCGACGCAGCCATCCCGCCAGCCATCCCCGATCAATCGTGTGCGACTTGGTGCCGATGCCTGACCCGAAGCGGGACAAGACCTTGACAGAGCCAAAGAGCGGGCACTACAAGCTGAGGAAAATGAGTCGATTTTTGCTTGCTCTGCGCTGCTTCTTCGCTGTGCTGCTTCGCTTTCGGTTGCCAGACGATGCGGTGCGACTGCTTCCGCCCGACTCAAAGCGGCTGTCGGATGCCAAGCCTGCGGAGCGGACGGACACCGCGTCTTTACCCAAGCCTGCGCCCGTCGAAGCCAAGCCAGTTGAAGCCAAGCCAGCTGAAGCCAAACCAGCCGAGCCAAGCCCAGCCAAGCCAGCCGAGCCAAGCCCAGCCGATCGTGATGCGCTTCGTCAGCGTGGAGCCGTTCAGCTTCTGTCGGTGCTCCAGCGTGAAGGTCGCTTGATTGACTTTTTGTTGGAAGACATCGACGGCTACAGCGACGCACAAGTTGGCGCAGCGGTTCGTGACATCCACCGAGGCTGTCGCAAAGGTCTGTCCGAACACCTACAGATCGTGCCGATTCGACCAGAACCCGACGAGGCGCTCGTCAAGATTGCCGCTGGGCATGATCCTTCGCAGGTTCGGCTGATCGGACATGTGACAGGTCGTCCGCCGTTTGAAGGCTCGCTGCGGCATCATGGCTGGCGGACCACCAAGTGCAGCCTGGCAGACATTCCGGCGGGTCACGATCCGACCGTTATCTGTCCAGCCGAAGTAGAGATCGCAGGATGAGCACCACCAGCCGTTACGTCGTCGGCATCGATCTGGGCACCACTCACTCGGTGATGGCCTATCTGGACACTTCGCAGCTTGGCGAAGAAGGTCCGCCGCCGGTTCCCGTTCTGTTCGAGGTTCCGCAGGTCGTTCTGCCCGGTCAGGTCGAAGCGCGGCCTCTGCTGCCTTCGTTTTTGTATTTGGCGGCAGCGACGGACTTTCCCGCGCGCTCGCTTCAGCTGCCGTGGACCCGCGAAGATCGCACCTGGACCGTCGGAGAGCTGGCTCGTCAGCACGGTGGAAGTGTTCCGATGCGGCTCGTGTCGTCGGCGAAGTCCTGGCTGGCGTACGACGGCGTCGATCGCACCGCACCGATCTTGCCGTTTGCCGCACCGTCCGATGGTCCCGACGCTGTGCCGAAGGTGAGCCCGGTCGATGCGTCGGCGCGCTATCTGGAACACCTCAAGGATGCCTGGAATCACCAGATGCCGGGCTTTCCGCTGCACGAACAAGAAGTGCTGATCACCGTGCCCGCGTCGTTCGATCAGGTCGCGCGGGAGCTGACGGTCCGAGCGGCGCATCAAGCGGGACTGCACAAGGTGACGCTGCTCGAGGAGCCGCAGGCTGCGTTTTATGCGTGGCTGGGACGACATCCGCGCTCGTGGCGAGATCTGCTGCACGTCGGGGATGTCGTGCTGGTCTGTGATGTCGGCGGTGGGACGACCGACTTTTCGCTGATCTCTGTCGCGGATCAAGCGGGCAACCTGACGATCGAGCGCATCGCCGTCGGAGATCATATCCTGCTCGGCGGCGACAACATGGACCTGATGCTGGCGATGAGCGTCGGCAAGCGCCTAGAGCGTGAAGGTCACAAGCTGGAAGCCTGGCAGCGTCGGCAGCTCCTTCATAGCTGTCGCTTCGCCAAAGAAGAGCTGCTCGGGACCGATCGCCAAAAAGAGCTGGCACCGGTGGTCATTTTGGGCCGAGGCTCGAAGGTGATTGGCGGATCGATCAAGACGCAGCTGAGCCGGGGCGACGTGGAAAAGTTCCTGCTCGACGGCTTCTTTCCACAGGTTGAGTCTGCCGCGCGTCCAACGGCAGCGCGACGGATGGGCCTGCAAGAGATCGGTCTGCCGTTTGCGTCCGATCCGGCGGTGACTCGTCACCTGGCCAAGTTCCTGGGCGATCATCGGCTGCCGACGGCGCTGCTCTTCAACGGGGGTGTCATGAAGGGCACACCGCTGCGCAAGCGCGTCGAGCAAGTGGTGTCGAGCTGGGCCGGTCAGCCGGTGCGCGCACTGACGGGAGCCGACTACGATCACTCGGTTGCGCTCGGGGCTGCTTATTACGGTCTGGTGCGGCGCGGTCACGGGCTGCGCATTCGTGGTGGCACCGCTCGCTCGTACTACATCGGCGTCGAAGCTGCGATGCCAGCGGTCCCCGGCATGGATCCTGTCCTGCACGCGCTGTGCGTCGCGCCACGCGGTATGGAAGAAGGCACCACCGCCGAAGTGCCCGGTCGCGAGTTTGGACTGTTCGTCGGTCAGCCGGTCGAGTTCCGCTTCTTGTCTTCCTCGACACGACGAGGCGATCGCGTCGGTGACTTCATCGAAGAGCCCAGCGCGGAACACGGCATCGAAGAGCTTGCGTCGGTGGAAACTGTGCTCGCTTTTGGTGAAGGCGCGATGTCCGGCAGTCAGATTCCCGTGCGGCTCACCAGCCATGTCAGCGAAGTCGGCGTGCTTGAGCTGTGGTGCGTCTCGCGCGACGGTCAAAAGCGCTGGAAGCTGGAATACAACATCCGTGAGCGAACCGGCTCCGTCGATGGTGGCGAGCTGCTCGAAGAGTCACTTGCTCCCGAGCTGGGCGACGGGAGCTAACCCTTGAGCGCACGCTATCTGGTCGGCATTGATCTGGGGACGACCAACTCGGCGCTGGCGTTCATTGATACCCACGAGCAGCCGCGACGGGTCCGCGACTTTGCGCTGCCGCAGCTGGTCGGTCCGGCGGATGTGACCGCGCGTCCGACGCTGCCTTCCGTGCATCATCACGTCGGAGAGCACGAGCTACCGAAAGACTCGACGCGCGTACCGTGGACGCCATCCGGTCAGCCTGCGCCCGATTTTGTCGTCGGTGAGCTGGCCAGGACGCAGGCTCTGCTGGTTCCCGGTCGCGCGGTGCTGTCGGCCAAGAGCTGGCTGTGTCATCCCAAGGTTGATCGGCTCGCTGCGATCTTGCCGTGGGGCGCTGCGACGGATGTGCCCAGGCTGTCGCCGGTCGATGTCTCCGCGCGCTATCTGTCGCACATGCTGTCGGCGTTTTGTCATGCCAAGGCGACGACGCAAAAAGACATTGAGCTGACGCTGACGGTTCCGGCTTCGTTTGATGAAGTCGCTCGGGAGCTGACCGTCGAAGCAGCCCGGCGCGCGCACGTTCCCCTGTCGGCCCTGACGCTGCTTGAGGAACCGCAGGCTGCGTTTTATCACTGGCTGTCGCAGCACGCCCGGCTGACCGAGGAAGTCGAAGCTGGCGATCTGATCTTCGTCTGTGACATTGGCGGCGGAACCACCGACTTTACGCTCATCTCGGTGCAGACTTCTGACGCCAAAGCTGGAAAACGGATTGGCTTTACTCGCACGGCGGTCGGCGAACACCTGCTGCTCGGCGGCGACAACATGGACTTGCTGCTGGCGCGACGCGTCGAACAGCTTCAAGGCGCGGGACGACTTCCGACGCACACCTTCGCGGGGCTTTTGCAAGCGTGCCGGGTGGCCAAAGAAAAGCTGCTCAGCGAAGATCCGCCCGCAAGCTGGAGCATTCACGTCGCTGGACGCAGCAGTCGTCTCATCGGCGGCGGACTGCACAGCGAGCTGCTTCGTCCCGATGTCGAGCAAGCGATCCTCGAGGGCTTTTTCCCGAAAGTCGCTGCCGACGCTGAGCCGCTGCGCAGTCGATCCGGGCTGCAAGAGTTCGGGCTTCCCTATGCTGCCGACGCGGCAGTGACGCGCTACATTGCGGCGTTTCTGCGTCAGCACCGGGCCGCGCCGACGGCGGTTCTTTACAACGGTGGCGTGCTCTGCTCGCCTCGGATTCGCGAGCGAATCTTGGACGCGCTCGCCGACGTCACTGGCCAGCGTCCTCGGCTGCTCACCAACGATGCGCCCGATCTCGCGGTGGCTCGGGGTGCTGCTTATTACGCGCTGTCTCGACGGGGAGAAGGTCTGCGCATCTCTGGCGGTGCCGCGCGTGCCTATTACATCGAGGTCGCCGCCTCCGATCAGAAGACGCCCAAGCAAGTGTGTCTGCTACCGCGCGGGATGGAAGAAGGCAGCGAGCTGACCTTGCCGCCGCCGCCGCTTGAGCTGCTCCTCAATCGTCCGGTGCGCTTTCGCCTGTTTTCCAGCGTGCTGCGCGAAGGGGACCAGCCCGGCGATGTCCTTCATCTGGATCCCAGCGAGCTAGAAGAGCTGCCGCCGCTGTACACGGTGCTGCGTCATCCCAAGTCGTCGCAGGCTCGTCCGGTGCCGGTGCTTTTGCGCGCGCGCCTGTCGGAAATCGGCACGCTAGAGCTATGGGCCGTCGCCACCGAGCCAGAGCCCGACGGGACCGCACCGCTCAAGTGGCGGCTTCAGTTTGATCTGCGGCAGGGCGAAGGAACGGGCTCCACCCAGACGCAGACCCAGGACGGAGACGAAGAAGTCGCAGCGCTGCCGCCCGAGCAAGCCGGACTGATTGCTGCTGCCTCGGAGCTGATTCGTGCGGTGTTCGCCGGTCAGACCGCAGCTTCGGGACTGCCCAAAGCGCTGACGCAAGTGCTCGGTCCGCGAGATGGCTGGTCCACGGCGACGCTGCGAGCCTTGTGGGAAGAGCTAAAAGTCCAGCGTGAGCGACGCGGTCGCAGTCCGGCGCATGAGGCCAGGTGGTGTAACCTCGCGGGCTTCTGTCTGCGTCCCGGCTTTGGCTATGCGCTCGACGACTGGCGCGTCAAGGAAGCCTGGCGGGTCTTTAACGCAGGGCTTGGCCACGAAAAAGACGATGCCTGTCGCCTGGAGTGGTGGATCTTGTGGCGACGGATTGCCGGGGGTCTGTCGCGAAACCAGCAAGAAGAGATCTGGAAGCGTGCCGCGCCGCTGGTTGTGCCCTCGCTGCGTCGTCCTGACCGCAAGCCGATCAGTCCTTCGGAGACGGCGGAAGTGTTCCGAGTGCTGTCCGCTTGTGAGCGACTCGATCCCAAAAAGAAGATCGAGCTGGGCGACGCGCTGCTGCTCCTGCTTGAAAAGAAGCGCAGTGAGTTCGGGCTGTGGTCGATCGGACGCATCGGTGGACGGATGCCGCTGTACGGTCCGATCGATGCCGTGGTTCCGCCGAGCCTCGCGGACAAGTGGATCGGACGGCTGCTGCGGCTGTTGCCTTCGCCAAGTGATGCGCTGCCCCAAGAGGAGCGCTATCAGCTGGCCCACGCCGTGACAGAGCTGGCCCGCTTGTCCGGTGATCGCGTGCGCGACCTCCAGCTGCCTGCGCGTCAGAAGGTGGCGGACTGGCTGCGTGGACTTCTGCCCGGTGAAGACGGCGCGCGTCTGGTCCAGATGGTGCTCGAAGTGGTGCCGCGTGAAGAGCGGGAAGAGCGCTTTGCGTTCGGTGACTCGCTGCCCACCGGACTGCGGCTGCTGGCACCCGCGCAGCAGGCCGAGTAGTCGCTCCCTTTGTATCCGCTGTTGAATGCTGGGACAAAGCTCGTTAGCCTGACCGGCCATGAGCTTGATTGAAAAGGGGCTGGAGTTTGGGCGGCTGGCCATTGAAGAAGCCAGTCACCGCGCCCGCACCGTTGAGGAAGATCTCAAAGCCCGTCGCGAAGTCGATATCGCCGGGATGGTCAACGGTCTGCGCGCACGGCTCGGTGAACAGCTGACGCTCGAAGAGCTGCCCATCGATGGCGATCTGCGCAGTCACGCGCTGCCGCTTGGCGTCGCACAGGTCGCTACGTGGGCCTATCGCAGCAAGCTGGTGCGCAAGATCGTGCTAAGCCACATTGTCGTCGGTCCATCGGCGCTTCCTGCGGTCGAAGGACTGTCGCTCACGATCTTTCCCGACTACGAGTGGGATGTGCCCTGCTTTCTGGCCGATCTGATGGCGCTGCCCTGGTGGGTGTCGGTCAATGCCGAAGTCTATGGCCGAGAGTGGCAGACCCAGAAGGTGCTGACCTCGCTGCGCGGTACGTTTTTGCGGCTGGGCGGACAGGCTGGACCGCTGTGGGCTGCCAAGCTGTCTTCCGGCGATGGTCTGCACGCCAAGCTGCGTCCGCGCCAGGTCGAAGAAGGCTTTGCCGCCGTGACCCAAGCGCTGTCGCAGTATCTGCAAGTGCTCAGCGATCCGCCGCCCGGTCGCTCGAAGGGTGATCAAGACGCGGTGTTCGCTGCGTTTCACCAGAACGGTCCGCGCTTGCGCCTGCGTCGTCCCTTTGGTGATGCCTTTGCAGAGCGCTACAGTCGGCTCCTGTTTGAGTAGTCGCCCGCCCGTTTTCGCCGCAGCCTCGCGAGCTGTCTGCCACACCGTGCTTCTTGACAGCGGATCTTGTGGAAGATAGCTTTCAAAAACCAAACGAATTTTCGAAGCCTGCCTTTGCCACTTCACGACCTTGTGTACAGACATGCTCAGCCGCCCGTCGCTCTGCTGCGACAACGGCGATGTGTCTACCTGCTGGCGACGCAATCAGGCGCCGTCGCTAGCTTGATCAAAGGACAAGACAGGCTGCCGCCTTTCACCGTGGGATCTGGGTCGTACCGACAGTCGGTAGCGCTCCCGCAGAGATCCCGTAAGGACATGGTTGTCCCGTGCGCTCGGCCTTGGCGAGCCGTCCACCTGACGAAGGTGCTACGGTCCGCCCTTCCGTCGAGCCTGCCTGGCTCACGATGCCACGCTGAGCACCACGGCGACACGCACAAGAGGTTTCTATGCCAGATCACGGATTGCCGGGCGACAGCACCACGCTGGTCGCTGCGGCGGCAGAGGCCCAAGCCGCCCCTGCTAGCTCGACCCCACAAGCTCCGACCCTAGCCGATGGCGCTGTGCCCGAAGTTCCGGTCGCCACGCCCGCTGCGCCGCCGGTCCAGCCGACTGCCCCAGCGCCCGCTGCTCCTTCCGCCGAAGCCGCCAAGAGTGAGCCAAGCGAAGCAGACTACGGTCCGATTCCCCGCACCTTTGATGAGATGGGCCTGTCCCAAGACGTGTCCGCCGCGCTGCGCGACATGGGCTTTTCGGAGCCAATGCCCGTCCAGCAGCGGGTCTTCAAGCCCACAGTCGCCGGTCGTGATCTGATCGTTCAGTCGCGCACTGGCTCGGGAAAGACCGCCGCGTTTGGCATTCCGTTTGTGCAGTCGGTACTCGATCCCGCTGCCGATGTGAAAAACGGCTTCCCGCAGGTGCTGACCCTTGGCCCCACGCGTGAGCTGGCACTGCAAGTGGCCAACGAGATCGGTCGCATTGCCGCGCGGCGCAAGCTGTCGATTACGGCGGTGTACGGCGGCGCGCCCATGGGTCGTCAGGTCGAAGCGCTCAAAGCCGGTGCGCACCTGGTGTCGGGTACACCGGGCCGAGTGCTCGATCACATCCGACGCGGAACCTTGAACCTGTCGCGGGTCAAGGCGCTGGTGCTCGATGAAGCCGACGAGATGCTGTCGATGGGCTTTCTCGAAGACATCACCGAGATCCTGCGTCGCTGCCCGCCCGAGCGTCAGACCCTGCTGTTTTCCGCCACGATGCCTGACGAGGTCCTGCGCCTTCAGCATCGCTACCTGCGCGCACCGCTGAACATTCAGCTCTCGGGCGAAGGCATTTCCTCGGCGGAGATCATCCATGCCTACTACATGGTCACCGGCATGGGTCGGATGCGCGACCTGCTGCGCGTCATCGAGCTAGAGCGACCCGACAGCGCCATCATCTTCTGCAACACCCGCGAAGAGACATCCGCCGTCGCCGAGTTTCTGCGCAACCACGGCCACGATGCCGAGCCCATCTCGTCGGATCTCAATCAGTCCGAGCGCGAGCGGGTGATGAAGCGGATGAAGGCCAAGGATCTCAAGTTCCTGTGTGCCACCGACGTTGCCGCTCGCGGCATCGACATCTCGGATCTGCCGTTTGTCATCAACTACACCTTCCCAGAGTCCGCTGAAGTCTACGTCCACCGCACCGGACGCACCGGACGGGCGGGCAAGCGCGGCATCGCGGTGTCGCTCATCAGCCCGCGAGAGCTGGGGAACTTCTACTACCTCAAGCTGACCTACAAGATTCGTCCCGAAGAGCGCGCGCTGCCGTCCGAAGCCGAGCTTCAGACGCTGCGCGAAGGTCAGTTCATGGACAAGCTGCAAAAGGATCTGGGCAGCAAGCATCCAGCGCCAGAGTATCGCTCGCTGCTGCGACGGCTGCTCGCCAGTGAGTCCGGCGAGACGATCCTGGCGACGCTGCTTGACCAGCACCTCAATCAGCGCAGCAGCCGTCCGCATGGGGATTCGTCCGCGCGCGCAAGCGAGCGTCGTCCGCACCGAGAAGATGATCGCCGCCGAGATGACGAGCGCCGCAGCGACGAAGGTCGCCCGCGTCCGCCCCGTGCCGAGTCCCCGCGTGCCGAGTCGTTTGTACCGCGTACCGAGCCGTCCGTACCGCGCACCGAGCCGTCCGTACCGCGCGCTGAGTCGTCCGTACCGCGTGCTGAGTCGTCCGTACCGCGCGCTGAGTCGTCCGTACCGCGTGCTGAGTCGTCCGTACCGCGTGCTGAGTCGTTTGTACCGCGCACCGAGCCGTCCGTACCGCGCACCGAGCCGTCCGTACCGCGTACCGAGCCGTCCGTACCGCGCGCTGAGTCGTCCGTACCGCGTGCTGAGTCGTCCGTACCGCGTACCGAGCCGTCCGCCCCGCGCGCTGAAGCGCCTGCGCCGCGTACCGATGCCCCCGTCCGTGGTGACGATCGCCGTCCGCGCGATGACCGTCGTCCGCCCCGTGAAGACGACCGCCGCCGGGATGACCGAGGCCGGGACGACCGTCGTCGCCGCGATGGGGACCGCGACCGCACCCGTCCGCCCCGCCGAGAGGAGCCAGCTGAGCGCCTGGGCGATCCCGTGCCTGCGCCGGTCGGCTCGCCGTCCGGTTCGCTCGATATCATTCACGCCGACGATGGCCGCGAGTTCTGGGAAGCCTGGGCCGATTCCCGCGCCAAGGGCCCGTCTGCGCCAAAGTCTGCCGATGCGCCATCGTCTGAGTCAGGCCGGATTCCTGAGTCCGCGCTGGCTGCCAGCGAAGAAGGCGATCGCCGTCCGCGCCGTCCCCAGCGTGACAGCCGCCCACCGCTGCCCGGTGAAGTGCGCCTGTACCTGAACATCGGACGACGTGACAACCTCGACGACTCCGGGCTGCACCAGTTTGTGGCTTCCCAAGGCATCACCTCGATTCCGATGGAGCTACACAGCTCGCACGCCTACTTGTTTGTGCCCGAGGAACAGGTCGATTCCACCATCGCCGCCCTCTCCGGCAAGCCACTCGGATCCCGCCAGGTCGTCTGCGAACGCGCCCGCCGCTAGCCAGCCTGGCTTCGCCCAAGGCCGTCGCAGCGGGGGGCTGTTACGGCCTGTCACCTCGGCGGCGGCGCAGATCGAGCGTGTCTAGGGCGCTGAGCAGCTCGGCGGGGCCATCGACGACGAAGTGTGCTCCGGCGTGACGCAGGCGACTGCGGGCCGCGTCGATGACTCGCTGCTGCTCTGGCTGGGGCAACGCCGAGAGCGACCCTTCATCCAGCCCGACCTCGTTGCCGCAGCGCGCAAAGCCGACCGTCCACATCCCGGCATGGAGACCTTCTTGGACATCGGCCACGGTGTCTCCGACCTTGACGACGGCGGACAGCGGCCACGCGCCCAGCTTTTCGGCACAGCGCAGCGCCATCCATGGTGCCGGTCGTCCCGCTGGCACATCCGACACCGTGACCATCGCGTCCGGCGCGTAACCAAGCTGCGCGGCCAGGGGCGCAAGCTCGGCCATCAGCTCGCGGGTGTAGCCGGTGGTCGATCCGATGCGGATGCCGCGTCGCCGTAGCTCGCTGATCATCGGCACGACCCCGGGAATCAGCGTGGCCCGAAGGCGCAGCTCGGCAAGCTGCACCGGCAGAAACTGCGCGTACAGGTGATCGACATCGGCGTCCCCCGGAAGGTGGCCCCTGGCGGCCTGCCAGCGCAGAGAGACTTCGGGCATCGCCAGCACGTCCGCGATGTGATCGCGCTTGGCTCGTCCCATCGGACCCCGCGCCTCTGCCATCGAAATCGGAACCCCGGCGGCGGCAAATAGCTTCTGAAGCGCGAGCACCGGCGCGAGGCTGCCGAAGTCGCACACCGTTCCGGCCCAGTCAAAGATCACCGCGCGCAGCGGCACAAACGAAGATGGCTCTGATGCTGTGGTCATGGTGACTTTCGTAAAGAGGGATCGAGCGGCACGGCAATGCCTTGCTCGGACAGGACGTCACGGATGGCGGCGAGCAGCGTCCGTACGTCGGCTTCGTGTAGGTCGCCAATCGTGCCGATGCGGAAACAGGCGGCGCTGCTGACCTTGCCGGGATAGATGCACAGGCCGCGCGCGCTCAGCGACTCGTAGAAGCGTGAAAAGTCAAAGCGCGGATCGTCCGGGTAGTAAAAGGCGCTGATGATCGGGCTCTGCTCGTGGTCGCCTAGCAGGGTCCGAAAGCCAAGCGCGGCCATGCCCTCTCTCAGGACCGACGCATTGTTTTGGTAGCGTGCCTGTCGCGACAGGATGCCGCCTTCGCTGCGCAGCTCGCGGAGCGCCTGACGCAGCGCCAGCAGCACATGCGTCGGTGGGGTAAAGCGAAACTGGCCGGTCCGGGTCAGTCCTTCCAGCTGAGCCGCCAGATCCAGGCTGACACTCGGGCTGCGTCCTGGCTGAAGCACCGCCCGACGAGCCAGCACAAGACCGCAGCCCGGGACGCCTTGCAGGCACTTGTTCGGGGAAGTCACCAGCACATCGATGCCCAGCTCGGCCATCTGGATCGGCACGGCTCCGAAGCTGCTCATGGCATCGACCAGGACCGACAGCCCCGCGTGCCGAGCCGCTTCGCACAGCGCGGGGAGCGGATTCAGCCGTCCGGTCGAGGTCTCACAGTGAACGAACGCCAGGTGCGTAAGCTGCGGCTGCTCGGTCTTCAGCGCTGCGATGTCACGCGGGTCGAGCGGCTCTGTCTCGGAGACGCGCCGCACAACGGGCAACAGGCGCAGTCGCTCGGCCAGCTCGACCAGGCGGTCACCGTACGCACCGTTTGACAGAATCAGCAGGCGCCTAGGCGCATCCACCACCGATCCCAGTGCCGACTCCAGCGCGAACGTGCCGCTGCCTTGCATCGGAATCGCCGCATAGGACGGCTCACTGACCTCGGCCAGCGCCAACAGCTCGCTGCGAAGCGCTGCGACGGCTGACAAAAAGGCCGGATCGCGCGACCCCAAGTCCACCTGCATCGCCGCTTTCACGGACGGCGTCGTCGATAGCGGGCCAGGCGTAAACAGCAAAGGACTGGGCGTGCCGGAAACAGAAGTGCGGAAGCTCATCTTGGAAGCGGCACAATACCGAGCCCCGACCCCCCAGATCCAGCCTGTGTGTTAGGGGATCGAGTGGCCGCTACTTGGCGGCGCGGCGGGCGATCGCGGGGCCGATGGCGAGCTGACAGACTGCGACGGCGACCATCAGCACGGCACAGCCGACCCAGAGTGTGCGCGGGCCTGGGCCATCGAGCGCGGCACCTCCCACCACGGGCGCGGCGACCGAGGCAAAGCCCCACGACATCGAATACACCCCCTGATAGCGACCACGCAGCGAAGCCGGAGCCAGGTCCGACACGACGGTGTTGGCTGTGGGTAGGTAGGCAATCTCGCCAATCGTCCAGATGGTGATGCCCACCGCATATCCGATCGCGCCCGAGACAAAGCCAAACAGCCCAAAGCCCATACCGAACCACAGCGCAGCGACCGCCAGCACCGCATCGCGCCGCTTGGGAGCCAGCCAAGATGTCATGCGCGGCTGAAGCAGCGCGATCAGCACGCCGTTGATGGCAAACAGCAGGCCGTACGTCGTCTTCGACAGTCCCTTGGCGGTCATGTCGATGGGCGCACTCGTTCCGGTCTGCCACATCACCAGGGCAAAGCCAAACGCCAGCAGCACACACACAAGGAACGTACCGTCTTTGAGGACCGTCCCCAGGCCCGCTTGCGCCGCGCCGGGATGTCTCTCTGTGGGACGGGTTTCCGGCACCTTCCACAGCACCAACAGGCCATAGAGCGCCATCGTCACCGCATCAAAGACAAACAGCCCCAAAAAGCTCGTCGATGCCAGCAGTCCCCCCAGCGTCATCGCCACCGCAAACCCCAGGTTCACCACCCAGTAGAGCAACCCAAAGGCGCGGGTTCTTTTTTCGGGCGGCACGACATCCGAGATCAGGGCTGCGACCGCCGGTCGATACATCTCTCCCAGCCAGCCGAGCAGAAACGTAAGCAGCGAGATCATCCCCAGCGACCGCGCAAAGCCAATGCCAAGGCTGGCCGCTGCTCCACCGAGCAGCGAGATGATGAGCGTCAGCCTGCGTCCGTGCCGATCGGCCAGCACACCGCCGGTCAGGCCCGCCAAGATCGAGCCTGCACCAAACAGGGACAGCAGCGCGCCTGCCTCTGCGTTGGGAAGACCGCGCTCTTGCGTAAGATAGAGCGCCAAAAACGGCACCACCACGCTGCCCAGCTTGTTCACCAGCGTCCCAAACCAGATGGTCCAGTACACGGGCGGCAGCTCTGCATACAGATTGCGAAGAAGTGCGTTCACAGCTTACGCAGTCTAGTCCACCTGCTGGCGAGGAAGTAGCTGTTCCAGTCCGGCCAGCAGCAGTGAGAGGCCAAACGAAAGCTCGTGCAGTCCGTCGTGCGCGCCGCTGATGATCTGTTCTGACATCCCGCGTAGGTGCGGATACAGGCCAGGCGGCAGCATCGGCAGAAACTGCTTGGCGGCGGTGGCATACTCGTGCGGCTGAAACGGAAAGTTGAGCTGTTGCAGCGTAAAGCCGTAGACGTAGCTGTCGATCGCGTTCCAGGCATGGTCGGCCAGCGGATAGGAAAAGCCCGCTTGGGTCAGGCAGCCGATGGTCGCATCGACGTAGCGCAGCATCGCCGGGCCCATGTTCTTGCGGCTGACCAGCAGCATCGTGGCCCACGGATGTCGCATCAGCACCTTGTGGGCGGACAGCGCACGCCGCCTGATGGCGTCTTGCCACTCTGCGCGCAAGTCGGGCGCTTCGATCTCGCTGACCACGCGATCCACGATGCCGTCCAAGATGTCTTCCTTGCTGCGCACATGCTTGTAGAGCGACATCGCTTCCACGCCCAGCGCCTGCCCCAGCCTGCGCATCGAGAGTGCTTCCAGCCCCTGCTCATCGGCCAGCAGGACAGCGGTATCTAGCACCCGCTCTTTGCGCAGCGGCTCGCGAGCTGCCTTGACGGACTTGGTTTTGATGGTTGGCATTGCCAGAGTATAGCTTACGCCGTAAGCTTACGCTGTAAGCTCAAACCAGTTGGGGGAAGTGAAGTCATGAACGCCGTTGTCTACGATCGCTATGGCAGCTTCGATGTCCTGTCTTACAAACAGGTCGCAGATCCCGTCCCAGCAGCGGGTCAGGTCTTGATCCGTGCCAAGGCCGCTGCGGTTCATGTCGGGGACTGCTTCGCAGTTCACGGTGAGCCTTACGCGATGCGCTTGCAGACAGGGCTTTTTCGTCCCAAGACCGGCGTGCCGGGCTTTGACGTGTCCGGTGTGGTCGAGTCCGTGGGACAGAGCGTGCGTACGTTTGCACCCGGTGACGAAGTCTTTGGCGTTGGGAACGGCACCTGTGCAGAGCTGGTCTGTGCCGACGCGAGCACGCTGGCTCTTCGACCAAAGCGGCTGTCGTTTGCAGAGTCGGCTGTACTTCCGACATCTGGACTGGCGGCCCTGCATGCGCTGCGTGATATCGCGAAGCTGGGCCGGGGTCAGCGCGTGCTTGTTGTGGGCGCGTCCGGGGGCGTTGGTATGTTTGCCGTGCAGATTGCCAAGTCGCTCGGCGCGGAAGTGACCGGCGTGTGCAGCGGTCGCAACGTCGATCTGGTGCGCTCCATCGGGGCCGACCATGTCATTGACTACACCCGCGAAGACTTTGCCAAGGGCAGTGCTCGCTACGATCTGGTCTTTGACAACGTCGAAAATCGCTCGGTGGCCGACTGTCGCAGCGTCCTAACCGCAGATGGGATGCTGATCTGCAACAGCGGTACGGGGGCGACCGGCCTGCGGATGCTTGTGCGGCTGGTGCGGCCCTTGCTGCTCAATCCGTTTGTTCGTCACAAGCTGCGTCGCTATCTGTCGATGCCCAACCACGCTGACTTGGTGCAGCTGGCAGAGCTGGCAGAGCGCGGCGTCCTGCGGCCCGTGATCGCCCAGACGTTTCCGCTGGCCCAGACCCGCGACGCGTTGGCGTTTGTGCAGAGCGGACACGCTGCGGGCAAAGTGGTCGTGCAGATCGCCTAGCCAGAAGTCGGACGGACAGGGCTCCTGTGGCACCTCGCAGCAGCGGATAGGGGGCCGTCTGTCTGCAAGCGGTGGCGCTACGCGGCTGGATGTTTCATTCGGGCCAAAGGATGCTGGCCACCCGTGGCTGGCTCTCACCATTGATCACAAGTAATTGGGATGAGGGGGGTTTTGGCGGAGGTGGGCGGCGAGGAGTTCGATGCGCTGGAGGCCTCGCGTCAGGACGATGATGCCGGGCGGACCGCCGGAGGACTTGCCGGTGTAGCCGCC